>NZ_JBALTL010000001.1:0-966305 GCF_036964545.1 Hyphomonas oceanitis | reverse complement strand
ACGGTTCTGAGGGGACGGGCCGGTGGCAACACCGGCCTGTTACCCGACATTACGAAGGGTTCGACGGTTGCCAGATTTCTGAATGGGCGAGCTTCGACGCGGTGTGCGAGCTTGCAGACTTCATCGAGGAACATGGCGCGCTTGGCGCCAAGCTTTACAGCCAGTTCGGTGATGATCTTGAACAGGCGCGCGCCGCGTTCGAGGATTATGCCGGAGAATACCGCAGCGCGGCGGACTTTGCCGAAGAGCTGCACGACGAGACCGGCACAGCGATACCGGAAAGCCTCAAATACTATATCGACTGGCAGGCGCTCGCCCGCGACATGGCCCTCAATGGTGAGATCATGGTGTTCCAGACGGGCTTCGATGAAGTCCACGTGTTCTGGAGCCGTTAGAGATGGCTTTCACGGAACGCTTTGACACGTTCGTATGCGAGGGCGATTGCATCGCTTGCGAACAGGACGGGTTCCGGATCGTCGCGCGCATCGTGCGCGATGATAGTCCGGATGGGCCGGACCAGCGCCAGGACGGATTCTGGCCCTCGCTCTACAAGGATGCGCCCGGATTTATCGGCCCCGGAAACAATTTCCGGGAACGCTTTGCCAAGGCACAAGCCGAAGCCGAGGCGATCATGGAGGCATGGCGGGAGGATGACTGGTTCTATTGCGGTATTGTCCTCTCGGTATCTCTTGATGGTGTCATATTGGACGAGCACGCCATCAGCCTGTGGGGCGTCGAGGCCAATTATCCGGGTTCGGATAATGGACATCTGACGGACGTCGCAGATGACCTTCTTCCCGACGCTCTCGCGATCGGTCGCCGGGCCGTGCAGCGTCTTTGTGCGACCCTCTCGAATCTCGAGGCGCGCGCATGAGTGCGCGTCTGTCCTCTTCAATCAAATCATCAAAGGAGGCCCATGCAATGGCCCAGCCTATCCTCAAATCCTTGCCGCTGTCCGAGCTTCGGATTTCCAAACTCAACATGCGCCATAGCCGCAAGAAGCCGGACGTGTCCGATATTCTGCCGTCTATTCGTGAGAGCGGTATTCGCCAGACTTTGCTGGTGCGCCGTGAAAGCGATCATTACGGCGTCGTTGCCGGACGGCGGCGGTTCTTCGCCCTGAAAGAGATCGAGAAGGAGACGGGCAAACCGCCCATGGTGCCGTGCGCAATCATGCGCGAAGAAGACGCCGCCAGCGCCATTGCGGCATCCGTCATCGAGAATGTCGGACGCCTGCCAGCTTCGGAAATGGAGCAATACACAGCCTTCAAGCGCCTGCATGATGAAGGCCGTGCGGTCGAGGACATCGCCGCCTTCTTCGGGGTTACCCTGCTTTTGGTGCGGCGAGTTCTCGCGCTGGCTTCGCTCGCCGAGCCAATCCGCAAACTCTATGCCGAAGACGAGATCGACCGCGAGACGATCCGGGCGTTGACGCTCGCGACGCAAGACCAACAGGCAGAATGGCTTCGCCTGTTCGATAGTGAGGACGCGCGCGCGCCGATGGGCCGGAACTGCAAGGCATGGATCACGGGTGGGGCGATTATCACGACCGACAAGGCCCTGTTTGACTTGGCGGGCTATGAAGGCCTGATAACCGCCGATCTGTTTGGCGAGCATGGCGTGTTTGCCGACGCGGATGCTTTCTGGACCGCGCAAGCCGCAGCCGTCGCGCAGCGTATCGAGGCTTATCTCGCCGAAGGCTGGAAGGACGTGGTCTGCCTTGAGCGGGGGCAGTATTTCCAGCGCTGGGACCATGTGACCAAGACGAAGAAGGAGGGCGGCAAGGTGTTCGTCGAGCTTCGCCATGATGGCAGTGTGACCTTCCATGAAGGCTATATCTCACAGGCTGAGGCGCGGAGAAACGACAAGGAGAAGCGCGGCAGCGACGACCCTTCCTCAGCACCCGTCAAACCTGAAATGTCTGGCCCGCTTGCGGAATATATCCTGCTGCATCGGCATGGGGCGGCGCAGGCGAGCCTCGCCGCCCAGCCTGCTATCGCGCTGCGCCTGATGGTGGCCCATGCCATGACCGGCAGCGCGCTCTGGACGATCCGTGCGCATGAATGCAGCAGCCGGAAGGATGCCACGCGGGAGAGCCTTGAGGCATCGACAGCTGCCGCCGACATGGCGGCGAAACGGGAGCACGTTGCCAGCCTGTTTGCGGCATTGGGCGTCTCTGGAGAGGCCCGACGCAATGGCGACGCTTATCGCCTTTGCGAAATCTTCGCCGCCTTGCTCGCCATGTCGGACGCGGAAGTGGGTGAGGTTCTGGCCTTTACCATGGCTGAGATACTGGAAGCGGGCGGGCCGGTCGTGGAGGCCGTTCTGCACGTTTGCGAGACGGACCTGTCAGCCTGCTGGAAACCGGAACCGGCCTTCTTCGACCTCTGCCGCGACAAGCGGGCGATCAATGCGATGGTGGCCGATATCGGGTCTGAGTCTTTGGCGGCAACCTGCGTCACCGATACGGCCAAAGTACAGAAGGCGCTCATTGAGAGTCGGATCATTGGCAATGGATGCAAGCCTAATTCCGACTGGCGACCGGGCTGGATGCAGGTGCCGCCAGCCCGCCTTGTGGGCGCGGCAGGGTCTGCGCCTGCTGATGCATGGGCCCGGATTACAGGTCTTTTCGAGGATGGCCGAGACAATGCTCAGCCAGATGCGGAGACCTTCGCAGAGCCAGACACCGCTTGAGGATTCAGTCTCCTTTTCAGGCGGATCGGGAGCCGTCCGGTGCCAGGCATCGGGCGGCTTGCGCGTATCAGTCTCTCATGCGGATGCGCTTTTGGTGGGGGTGCTGCATGGATGAGGGCGCAAAAAAATCGCCCGTCTTTGGGTCTCGTCTTGCATCCGAACTGTCCGCCAGTCCTGTTCCATCCGTTTTGTGGCCTCGCGTATCGGACCCCTTGTTCCCGTCTCTTGCCGTGTGACCTGGACGACGCCTGCCGGGCTGTGAAACCGGCCCGGGCGCAAGAATTTTCCCCGCCGCTTTGCGGCTCCTCGCGCGTCAAAATTCAGCGCCAGGCCGGTGCTCCACTACGTTTCGCCCGCAAGCGGTTCAAACCCGTCCTGCGCCGTCCGGACGGTCCGGCGTCGACGGGGACAAGGGGTCCCCGAGACAAGAGCAAAAACGAAAGGAACGACACAATGGCAAACGCACTCGGATATGTCTCTGAGACCAAAACCGGCTTCGAAGGCGCCCTCGCAATGATGAACCTCACGAGCCCCATCCGCATCGAGAAGAATGGTGAGAAGGCCGCAGACGGCCAGCCAGACTACCGCATCTTCGCCGGAGACACCGCGACAGAAATCGGCGGCGGCTGGATGCGCAAGGCGAAAGCATCGGGACGCGATTATGTCTCGATCACCCTTGCAGACCCGCAGATCGGCCCGCGCAAGATCTACGCAAATCTCGCCCCGGTCAAAGGCAAGAAAGGCCGGCACGTGATCCTCTGGAACCCGCGGGACTAGGCCTCAATTTCATCGCCACAGAGCCGCTCCGGAGATCTTCTCCGGGGCGGCTTACGCGTGCCTGCGGCATGGTAAACTCGGCGGGGAAAAATTGCGGGGGCGCATTTTTCCTCTCAAAATCGGCGCAGCAAGCGGCATTCTGATCGCATCGGACAAAACCTCAGGAAAGGAGATACCGATGAATAAACAGGACAAGACGCTGCCCATGGCGGCCAATGACAATGACCTTTTCAACGTTGTGGAAGCAGCCGCATTCCTGCGGCTGAAGCGGTCGACGCTCGACCATTATCGCTGCGAAGGACGCGGGCCGATCTATCGCAAGCACGGCACCCGCGTTTTCTACACAAGGGCAAGCCTTCTCGCCTGGTCGGAAGCGCAGATGTTCTCGTCAACCTCCTCACGTGTTCAGCGCACGAAATGAGAAAAGCGCCGGCGATTGTCGCCTCCGGTGCCGTTCTGGTCAGCCTGACCGGTTTCATGTTCGATCCTCAGGCAAGGCTGATCTGGAACCGCACCGCTAGCGCGCCGGAAGGCCTCTACTGGCTGAGTGACGCCCCCTTCACCCACGGGCGATGGGTCGTTATCTCAGCCAGAAGCGGTGAAGCGGAATGGGCCGAGGCGAAGGGATTTGTTGGGCAGGACTGGCCACTGATCAAGCAGATTGCCGCCACGCCCGGCGATGAAGTCTGCAGGCATGGGGACCTCATTTCTGTGAACGCAAAGCACGTCGCGACAGCACTGTCTGTCGATCATCTGGGCCGCGAATTGCCAGCGTGGAGTGGCTGCGTCGTGTTGAAAGACGATGACGTATTTCTCCTAAATCCGCATCCGCGCTCGCTTGATGGCCGATACTTCGGCCCGACAAAACGCGAAGACCTGGACGGCGTTGCCGTCCTCCTCTGGAAAACGAATTAGGCTAACCCGGCGCAAGCGGGGTCAAGGCGATGCTAGCGTGAGCAAGGATCTGGAGAGCGGACCCGGTAGGGCAAGATTAAAGCTGTGGCACCAACCGCTGGTTAGTGCCTTGTCTGCACATCTGATTTTCGGTGCCTCTTGCAGGTTTTCGAGGGGCACAGGATTGACTGAGTTGCCTGAATCGACGGCGAGTCAGCAGGTGCACAGGCGATGAGCGCCGAGGACGATTTCACGCCGCGCCTGGGACGTATCCGGGATGTGGGCGCCGCAGGTGGCAAGCGGTTCCGGCAGCGTGTCGCGAAGGTTGCTGCCCGCCTTGCGAAACCGAAGGGAAAGCCAGGCTTTACCGGAAGCCGATATGGGCGCGGCGCGGTGGCCGGACGCATGGCGTCTGTCCGAGGCCTGCGGCTGCCCGGGCACCGCATGCGGCGTGTCATGGTCAAAGTGCATATCGCCCGGTCGAAATCCGGCGCCGGGCGCGCGGTCTTCAACGCCCATCTCAAATATCTCCAGCGTGACGGCGTAGATCGGGACGGGCGTGGCGGTGAATTGTACTCCTCACGGGAAGAGGGAATTGGGGCGCGGGAATTCCTTGAACGTAGCGAAAGCGACCGCCACCAATTTCGGATCATCGTATCGCCGGAAGACGGCGACCAGATGGGTGATCTCAAATCAAACATGCGTCAGCTAATGGACCGGATGGAAAGTGATCTCGGAACGCGCCTCGACTGGTTGGCTGTCGATCATCACAATACCGGCCATCCTCACACGCATATCGTCATTCGGGGCAAGGACCAGCTCGGACGCGATCTGATCATCGCCCGCGAATACCTGACACAAGGCCTGCGGCGGCAGGCGGAGGATATCGTTACCCAAACGCTCGGCCCACGCCGAGATCTTGAAATCATGCGAGCCCGTCAGAGCGAGATCAGCCAGGACAGATTTACAGGGATTGATCGTCAACTGCTGAGCGAGGCGCGTGAGGGGATTGTCGCGATCCCGCCACCCTCTACGAGTGCGGACCGGTTCCAGCGGTCGCTCAAACTTGCCCGGCTGAAGCATCTTGAAGGTCTCCGGCTCGCATCGCGGATGAGTGCCGGTCAATACCAGATGGAGCAGGGGTGGGCCGATACGCTTCGGCAGATGGGCCGCAGGGGGGATATTATCCGGACCTTGTCAGCGTCCCACACGCAGGCGCGGATCGATGACCTGAAGATGTTCGAGACGAGGGCGCCGGGCACGGGCCCCGTTCTTGGAGAAGTGATTGCATCAGGCCCAGCCGATGAATTGCGCGATACGCGATATTTGCTCGTGCGGGAGTTCGATGGCGGGACCTGGCATGTTGATGCAGCCGGGCTTGGTGCCGGAAGCATGCCGCCGAAAGGGGCGATTGTCGAAGTGTCGACCGCGATTAGCGAGCCGCGTGCGTCAGATCGAACAATAGCGAGGATCGCGGAGCGGTCAGGCGGAATCTATTCTGACGCGCTGCATGCTGCGGCGGAGCCGGGATCGAGCGCCGCCTATCGACTCGCGCACAAGCGGCGGCTGGAGGCGCTGAGGCGGGCAAGAGTGGTGATCCGGAGTTCGGATGGGTCGTGGTCAGTTGGAGCAGATTTCTTAGAACGTGCAGGTGGTTACGAACGAACACGCGCAGGCGGTGCTCAGATCGTAGTTCGATCCTGGATCAGTGTCCGTGAACAGTTGGAGAATCCGGGGGCGACCTGGCTCGATGCGCTCGACGATGCTTCAGACGGGAGAATGGGACAGGTTGAATTGGCGGCCAAGAGACGGGCGCGGCTGAACTTTTTGCGCGGGCAGGGGGTGCTGGCGCAGAGTGAGGCACGGGTCTCGGAAGAAGTATTGGTTAAGTTGAAAATGGAGGAATTACTCACGGCGTCGAAAGATGTGGCGCGGCGAACGGGGCAGGGCGCGGCTGAGCTTCAGCCTGGGGGCAGCTTTCGCGGGACGATGCAGACGACCGTCGACTTGGCGCAAGGGAGGATGGCGGTGGTCGGGAATGGGAAGGAGTTTGTGCTTGTGCCTTGGCGACGACAATTGGTCCAGCAGCTCGGACGGGAAATCGCGGTGTATCAAACGGCGCGAGGGTTGGAGTATTCGACAGCTCTCTCCCGAACAAAAGGCCTTACACGCTAGCTGATTGTTGAGCGACAACCATCATGGCCGGTAGCGACAGTGTAAATAGACATTACTTTTTTAGCACGAAGCAATACCCAATTGTTTGAGGGACGAAGTTTGCAGATAATTTCGAGCAGAAGACAGTTGAACTGTCAGACTACAATTCGTGGTGTCTATGTTTCCAGCGGTTTAGATCGCGCCTCATCACCTAAGCACCTGACCGGATACCAAAAAATCTTCCGAATCGGGACACCTTGAGGTAGAAGTACCGATAACTTTACAGTTTAGGAGGTAAACATGTCTGGAGGCGGAGGCAGTGGAAGTAGCAGCGATGATTGGCGTGCGCCGACCGGGGGGGGTGGAGGCGGAGAGAACGACAAGTGCGCTATCGTCGAGTTAACGGCACTGAACTCGCCAGTCGCGGCGGTCGTTTCGGCTCTTTCTGCAATGGATATCCTGCATATCGAGCTTGAAACAACTCCGCGTAAGCGTGTTGTGGCAAAGACCGCGGCCGGTCTTGTAGCGGGGGCAATCACTTCCCCAAAACTAATTGACATTATCGCGTGCCTCGAGAGCGGTTACTCCTACGAGGCCGAGGTCAAATCAGTTGTGGGCGGTCGTGTGGATATTGAGATCCGTCCGGCATGACACAAATTGATGTCGTTGGCGGTGTCTATGGAGAACGTTGCGCTTTTCCGGAATGGAATCAGATATTCGGGTCGGCAGGTCGTGCGGCGGCGGCATTGTCGGATCATGTAGACACTGTCAGACTACACACAGTCCTTCCGAGTGATGACCGTGCGGATCGGATACTAGCCAATCTTGATGCGTTTGGGATTCAAACTTTTTCGCATCCAGGCGATCAGCTTATTGGATTTGATTACATACACTGCTTGGCTGATCCCGCTATCAGTCCTTCACCAGATGCAATCGCTCGCCGTTCACCATTTGAGGTCGAAGCTGACATAGCGGTTTCGTTTGGCATGATGGAATGTGTTCCCAAGGTCCGCGCAGGCATGTGCGTATACGACCCTCAATCACCTACTAGTCCAGTAGGGTTTCGACACACGGGAGGTGAAGCTGAGCGGCTTGTGATTGTTGCCAACGCCCATGAGATTGAAAAATTGTCTGGCCTTCGAGGCGAGGTAGCAGCGAAAGCGGTGTTAGAAAGCGAGAATGCCGAGCTCGTCGTTGTGAAAAACGGATTATCGGGGGCGATTGTCATTGGCCGAAAAGGCGTGCTCGGCGAAGTCCCGGCCTACAAAGCGCACTCTGTCTTTACGATCGGCTCGGGGGATGTCTTCGTTGCTGCATTTGCTTATGCTTGGGCGATAGAGCGTTCAGAACCTGTTGATGCCGCCCGCTATGCCTCAAATGCAGTGGCAAGTTATGTCGAAACCCGCGCGCTCCCAATGATTTCGCCTGAAGATGCTGACGCTCATGTTCGTGACCCGGTAATTTTGAACAAGGGGCGCATATACCTAGCTGGTCCCTTTCGAGAACTCGGACAGCGAATTCTCATAAACGAAGCCCGTTCAATCATGAGGCAGATGGGCATGGAAGTTTTCAGTCCTGTTCACGATGTCGGTCGAGGACCTGCTGAAAAAGTGGTTCGGCTGGACTTAGAAGGATTAGAGACGTGCGACGCTGTCTTCGCGATTTTGAATGGTTCAAGCCCCGGAACCCTATTTGAAATTGGCTATGCGGTTCGAGAAAAGACGCCTGTATTCTGCGTTGCGCAGAATGTTAGAGATGTCGACATGAAGTTGCCGGTTGGCGCTGGCTGCACCATTCATCAGGATTTCATCAGTGCTCTGCATTTATTGGCGTGGCGGGTATGAAGACGGCTCTGCTCCTATCCGGAGGAATGGACTCTGTTTCAATCGCGTATTGGAAGATGCCAAATATTGCCATTACTATAGACTACGGCCAGAGGCCCGCTCCTGGTGAAATCAGAGCCGCATCGGCTGTTTGTTCGAGCCTGGGCATCGAACATCAGATATTGACAGTGGACATCGCCGCACTTGGAAGCGGCGACCTATCTGACCAACCACCGGTATCGGGCGCACCTGCAAGCGAATGGTGGCCCTACCGAAATCAATTCCTTCTCACCGTCGCAGCAATGCGATGTCACGCGGAGGGTGTGAATCGAATGATGATCGGTGCGCTAAAGTCAGATGGCTTTCATGCCGACGGGACTCGGGTCTTTGTCGATGCCATGAACGAACTATTTGCACTTCAAGAAGGAGAATTGGCTGTTGAAGCACCTGCTATCGGTTTTGATGCTGTTGAGCTGGTGCGGACATCTAAAGTGCCTATGGATATTTTGGCTTGGTCGCATTCATGCCATGTCGCTGAGTTTGCCTGTGGTTTCTGTCGTGGTTGTCGAAAACATTATGATACGATGGAGGCGGTGAATGGGTCCGCCTACTGAACCAACGCCTCGAGGCAACGTAACTCGGATCGTTGAGAAATCAGGATGGGAAGCCTCTTCTGAACTTCTCAGCGTGCGCGTGCCGTTTTCAACGGACAGGTATTTCGACGACGTTTTTACGGCCCGTCGGACGCGGCGAGTATTCGACCCAGTGTCGCTACGAGAAACACGTGGGTTCATTCAACACCTCTTCGCGCCGCAACTGATGGGAAAAAATGCACTCTCTGGACTAGCCCGAAAGGCATTTATTTCAGCTGGCGCATTGCATCCAATCGATGTAATTATTCTGTCTGGACCAGACGTCGACGCTCCGATCTTGTATTGTGATCGCCCGAACAAATTTGTTACGCTAAAGGTACTGAACCCGGCAGGTTTAGAAGAGGCCGTCACAGAAGCTCTGGCCATTCAAGCGAACGCCAAAGGACACGTAATTTTACTTGCTGGTGATCGCCGGGTTGTGTCGTCTCACTATCGTGAAGCGGAATCGCTCCTCTGGCGAGATGCCGGAGCGGCGTTGCAGTCTTGCTCACTCGCAGCTCACGCGTACGGTTACGGCTTTTGCCCACTCGGGCAGCTTGGCACGGGGGCGCTGCAGTCCTTGGGGCCACCACACGAGGATTTTGCGGCACTCGGTTTAGCGGTTTTCGGACGTTGACCCGTGTTCAGTGCACCACTTCTTCGCTTATTCGGGCAACGCGACCGAGCCGGCGCATGTAGTCCCACATGATGGCATCTACGAGGCTCGCGGGCTCTTCAATCGCAGTGCAAAACTCCAAAAACTTGCTTTCCATGAGGTAGTAGTGACGATTAGGGTCAGCGCTACCATCGTAGATACCCATATGCTTTCCTGCACGGATGATATGAACGTCAAGAATCGCAATATCATCCGATCCAAGATGATTTCTTACTATCCAGGAGGCTGTTTTAGGGCCAATGCCGTTCATGGAAGTTAAATGATCGCGTAGCGCCACTGCCTCCTTTGGAACATCGCGAGACGCTAGACTCGACAAGGCTGCGGATAGGTACCGCGACTTTTGCCTGATGAAGCGATATTTGCGAGCCTTACCTGTTACTAGAAACGGTTCGGAGAGCGCATCTTCAATTGCTTCAGGCGATGCTCGCCCATCCAACAAGCAACCACTTTTTAGCCTCTCAAACGCAGCCAGCCCCAACTCAGCGGGCATTCCATACCCTCCGAGCAAACATACTGCTACTTCTTCGAGCAGCGACCGCCCCAACTTGAATTGTGTATATCGTTCTGCTTCTCGTTGCATCTGGACTTGGTATTTCCAGAACGCTGCGGTGAGCAAGTCCTCTGCTCGGCCCCAGACCACACCAGGAAGGAGCTCGACTTCGGGTCCCGGCAGATTAATAGCCACTAATTCTGCACCGGTGTGTGCCCAAGCAGATTGCAAATAATTTGAATGATCCATAGCCGTGCGAATCATCATTTGTACCGAGAATCAATGGGAATTTTGTGCTTGGATTTATTGGGATTTAACGTTCCGGGTTTGATTCTGAAATGGACTCCTTTTGTGCCGCCAGCACGACATAAGAGACTTGTATGTGGTTCAAGCTGAGCCCACTGATCTGCGATCCGCTGGTCCCCCGGTTATCACGAGGGTGTGACCTTTCTTAGCTCTGAAACTCAAGTTTGGACAATTAAGGAGTAGAGCGTTCCGGCGTTGTCCTAATGCATTGGTTTGCCGGAATAGGCTTCGAGCGCCACTATTCAGGTTGTGCCGTGCACGTCATGCTCCAGCCCACTTGCTAGGAGCCTTCCATTGTCACCCACGAAAATCCTTCTGGGTCAGATCGTTGGCGTTCTTGCGATAGTTGTTGGTGCGACTTGGGCAGCTACGCAATGGGCAGCGGAGGCGCTGGATTTTCAGGCCGCTCTGGGGCGGCCCTGGTTCGTAGTGGTAGATCTACCTGTCTACAAACCCTGGCGGATTTATCAGTGGTGGTATGCCTATGAGGCCTATGCGCCGGATGTGTTTAACCGGGCAGGACTGATTGCGCTAAGTGGAGGCGGTCTGGGTATCCTGGCGGCAGTCATCGGATCGGTGATGCGCAGCCGACATGAGCGGAATGTCACTACCTACGGGTCGGCGCGCTGGGCGTTGGTTCAGGAGATGAAATCAGCCGGTCTCTTCTCGGACGCTGGAGTTTTTCTCGGCCGGTGGAAGGGGCGGTATTTGAGGCATGCAGGGCCTGAGCATGTCATGGCCTTTGCGCCCACGCGGTCGGGGAAGGGGGTGGGGCTGGTGATCCCGACGCTCCTGTCCTGGACCGGCAGCGCGGTCATTCACGATATCAAGGGAGAGAATTGGGACCTGACCTCGGGCTGGCGAGCGCTATTCAGCACCTGCATCAGGTTCGATCCGACCGATCCCTCGTCACCGCGTTACAATCCCCTGCTCGATGTGCGGCGGGGCGAACGGGAAGTGCGCGATGTGCAGAACATTGCCGATATTCTGGTTGATCCCGAAGGCAGTCTCGAACGGCGCAACCACTGGGAAAAGACCGGACATGCACTCCTTGTCGGAACTATCCTTCATGTCCTCTACGCTGAGACGGACAAGACGCTGTCGGGGTGTGCCCGCTTCTTGTCTGATCCAAAGCGGAGCTTTGAGGCGACTCTCACCGCAATGATGAGCACGCGGCACAAGGGACGTTCTGTGCATCCAGTTGTCGCACAGACGGCCAGGTCACTGCTGAACAAATCGGAGAACGAGCGCTCGGGTGTCTTGTCGACAGCGCTCAGTTTTCTGGATCTCTATCAGGATCCGGTCGTCGCGACTGTCACGGGTGCAAGTGATTGGCGCATTGCTGATCTTGTCGGTGCGGACCGGCCTGTTTCGCTCTACCTAGTGTGTCCGCCATCAGATCTGTCGCGCACCAAGCCTCTTATGCGCTTGCTACTCAACCAGATCGGACGAAGGTTGACAGAAGAAAAGCCGGACCCGGCACGACGCAAATTGCTCCTGATGCTGGATGAGTTTCCGGCGCTCGGGCGACTCGACTTCTTTGAGCAGACTTTGGCGTTCATCGCGGGGTTCGGCATCCGGGCCTACCTGATTGCGCAATCCCTGAACCAGATAGAAAAGGCCTACGGTCCCAACAATTCGATCTTGGACAACTGTCACGTACGCATCGCTTTTGCGACGAATGATGAGCGGACCGCCAAACGGGTTTCAGAGGCGCTCGGAACGGCGACAGAGCTGCGCGCGCAAAAAAACTATGCGGGGCACAGGCTGGCGCCATGGCTGGCTCACATGATGGTCTCGCGGCAGGAGACGAGCCGACCGCTTCTCACGCCCGGCGAAATTATGCAGCTGCCGGCGGCTGACGAACTGGTCATGGTGTCCGGTGCACCACCCGTCAGGGCGCAAAAGCTTCGATACTACGCCGATCGGAGTTTTGTTGATCGTGTCATTCCCCCCGCGCCCAGACAACTTAGTCTACGCTCTTCGTATGATGAATGGAGCGATACCTCTCTGGCTGATGCGAAGGGCGACGGTAGTCGGCGAAGTGGCGGTGAGCGCTCGGATGGCGGTTTGGAAACTGTTCCGGAACTTGCCTTGGCTCCCGAACTGCGCAGCAAGGACGTCGCCAGCGATGAACAGCCGGATCTGGAAGATACACAGGATGCCGGTGATGCCGATCACCTGGACGCGGTTCGCCGCGCCGTCGCCATGGATCGCGGCGACAAAGACATGCTGCCGGATTTCTGATTATGCCCAAACCGCGCGCCAATCTGAGACTGTCACCCAAACTGAATGATGCGCTCTGCGCAGCAGCGGAACGTCCAGGCGTGACGAAAACAGCGATCTTGGAAGCCGCACTGCAGCAGTTCCTGTTCCCGGAAGAGGATCGGGGGCTGGAAGCGCGACTTATCGGCCGCATGGATGCCTTCGATGCGCGGCAGGGCAAGATTGAGCGAGACGTCACTCTGACGATGGAAACACTCGCACATTACGTCTTCTATTGGCTCACGCGCACAGATCCGATTCCGGAAGGGGACCGTGATGCGGCTCATGCGCTCGGGCAGCGCCGGTTTGACTTCTTCATCGAACAGGTTGCCCGAAAAGTATCCGGGCAGGGTTCCTTGGCGGATCGCATTCCGTTGGAACATGACGATCTGGACTAGTTTAGCGATTAGGCACTCCGGCCGCGCGCAAAATTGACGATCATGTCCGCACTGAGATGGGTGTATCGCTTCAGCATTTTCCAGTCCTTGTGGCCTGTCACGAGCGCAACCTGTTCGATCTGGAGACCCGCTTCGAACAGTCGGCTGGTCCCTTCATGTCGAAGATCGTGAAAGTGCAGGTCTTCAATCTCTAGTTCCTGGCAGGCGCGGCGGAACGCTGTGCCAATCGAACGCGGATTGTATGGGAATATCCGGCCCTTGGTGGGCCGGGATGCGCGCTGTTCTGCAAGCAATGCCCACGCGTCATATCCCGCCAGGTCGACAAGCGGCACACGCTGGTCGTTTCCATCCTTGTTGCGAGGGTCCTTGCGGTCGCGGACAAGAACCGTACGCTTGCGCTCATCAATGTCCGACCATTCGATTGAGCAGATTTCTGACTGGCGCATCGCGGTAGCGATCGCGAACTTTACGATCCGGGCCATGGGTGACTTCAGGCGTTCATTGGATTCGAAGTGAGCAATGAGTTGGTCGAGTTCTTCCTGTGTCGGGCGCCGGTCACGCTCACGGCCCTTTCCGACAAGGCCGAGCCGGAAGAGAGCCACCCGCGCAAGATCAACTTGTTCGACTTGAAGGGGCACGCCGTGAACAGCGGTCGCATGCAGCATGATGGTCTTCAGGTAGGAGATGTCCATGGCAATGGTGACGGGGCCGGCACCTTCGCTCCGGCGATCCCTTGCGAACTCGATGATCCTCTCTCGCTCAATCTGGTTAAGGCGTAAGTGGCCGATATCGTCTCTCAGCTTGTTCAGGGAGTATGCCTTCGAACGGCGCAGCGGTTTGCGTACATCCAGCATGTCGGCAATGTGGAGATCGACGAGATCGGCAACCGTGTTTATAAGGTCCGGGCGGTGCTTGGAGACGCTTTCTCCACGGTCCACCCGGCGCTCCATTTTGAGTGCCCATTCTTCGGCGTCCTTGCGGCGCAGGAATGACTGGGAGACATACCGTCCTTTGCGGCGGACCTGTGCCCGCCAATTGCCGGAAGGAAGCTTCGTGATTGACGACATTTCGTGTGCGCTCCGTGTGCACAGAGGGATCAAAACCGGTACAAACGCGTGCAAATCAGTGCACACGAATTGCACACGTTCTCGTTATAGTCCTTTGAAACTACTGAAAAAATGAATAAAAATCAAGTACATAGATTTTCTGTCGCACCTATGATGGACTGGACCGACGCGCATTGCCGCGCCTTCCATCGCTGCCTGACAAAAAGCGCGCTGCTCTACAGCGAGATGGTCACCGCCGACGCCGTCATCCATGGCGACCCCGACCGCCTGCTGCGCGAGGATCCCGCCTGCCACCCGACCGCGCTGCAGCTTGGCGGCTCCGACCCCGCGAAGCTCGCGCAAGCCACCAGCATCGGCGCCAGCTGGGGCTATGAGGAGATCAACCTCAATTGCGGCTGCCCCTCGTCGCGCGTCCAGTCCGGCAGTTTTGGCGCCTGCCTGATGGCCGAGCCGGACCTCGTGGCCGAATGCGTCGCCGCCATGGCTGAGGCGGAGCCAGAGCTGCCCATCACGGTCAAATGCCGCATCGCCATCGACGATATGCCCGCCCGCGAAACCCTCTTCACCTTCATCGACAAGGTCTCTGCCGCAGGCTGCAACCATTTCACCGTCCACGCCCGCAAGGCCTGGCTGAAAGGCCTCAGCCCCAAGGAAAACCGCGACATTCCCCCGCTCGACTATGCCCTCGTCGCAGACCTGAAAGCAGAGCGCCCGCACCTTTCCATCACGCTGAATGGCGGCATCACGACGATCGAGGAGTGCCGCACCCACCTGAAAGTCTTCGACGGCGTCATGCTCGGCCGTGCGGCCTACCAGAACCCGTCTTTGCTGGGCGAGGTCGACGCAGCTTTCGGCTGGGCAGGCGCCCCGATTGTCTCGGCCCATGACGCGACCATCGCCTATATGCCCTATATGGCCGACCAGCTCGAACGCGGCACCGGTCTTCATGCCATGACGCGCCACATGCTGGGCCTCTTCAATGGCCAGCCCGGGGCCCGCGCCTGGCGCCGTGTCCTGTCAGAGCGCGCGCCCAAGCCCGGCGCGGGGCTCGATGTGCTCGACGCCGCCGTCGAAGCGATCACGGGGCATACGGTCAATCTCACCGAAGTCTGAAGCCGCCTCTCCCACACAGTCCGCGCCGCACCCTGCAGCGCCTTCGGCAAAAGCGCCCGCGTCTCTCCGCCCCCGCCACAATGCGCGTATAGTCTCATCCGTCGCCGGATTTCCTCCCCGGCGGCAGGTCCGGGGCACTTGCCTGCCCCACGCGGATGGGACGGCGGCCAGCTGTGCACGGCAGGGCGCAACACTATCCAATAATAATTGAACTATCAGCCTTGCCCAGGCGGCCCCGCCGCCCATCCGCAAGGACCTTGCAAGCAAAGCAAAAACCGGAAGGGCAGGGCCCTGCCCGGCTTTTGGTGCTGGGTGCTTGGGCCGCTCTGCCGGCTCGGCAGTCTAAAGCTCGGATATAGGATTGTTTGGCTGGACTAAGTGGCGCCCGCATTCTCGGGATCATCCTCAATGCCATCGAAGTACTGCGAGCGCTTGCCAATACCTCGCGCAAACTTTTTGATCCGTTTGTGTTGTATCGGGCGGATTCCTCTGCGTGATTCTGGTTCAATGCCCTCAAGTTGGAATATCGAATAATTTGCGAATGGGAAGCTAACGCCGTCCCATGGGGGAGTATAGACGTGTGGTCGCGTAAAATGCTCGTCCCCATCCTCATCGACCGCCAAGATGTTTTCGTATGGCAGAACCAAATACATTTCGAGCCAACCCTTGTGGTTTGGTGGCAGCGCGTTCCAAACACTACTTGCACTCTGACGGTCAGGAGCATCATACCGATCCCGCTCTGACCACGGGTCAGTGGAATGGTGGACTGGGCCGTCATTCATCCTTTCCGCGTAGTCCCATTCGCCCGTTTCCACGTCCAAGAATGCGAGGTGTCGGTGCCGCAGTACTCTAACCCCATCAGAGGCGCAGTCCTCTATCCTATAGACCTTCCAATGGCCCTGGCTAACGCGGTCCGGCCTGCTGATATCTAGGTAGGGATATCGAGAGTCTGCTACGTCGCGAATAAGCACATCGTCGTAAGGGTGCAGCACTTTCTTGCATTTTCTTTTGGTGGCGAGCTTTGTTCTAATCTCTGTCTTCAGCGACCGCTTTCGCGTTTGCAGTGAGATCCCATAGTACGCGAACAACAGACCGTCATTCTTGGGCTGGAATAGCTGATCCTCAAGCTCGCCACTGCCCCACAGGTAAGCCTCAGCTATGCCCTTTTTGCGAACAACCTCAAAAAACACCTTATGAGATGCCATCGTGAAGTTGCAGGCGGCGGCGAATATAAAGCCATGTATCGGCTCATCATCAGATACAATGATTGACTCGAGATATTTGCGAAGCTTTGCCGGGCCGATTGATTTTTCGCGCTTACACTGGACCATCCATAGACGGTCGCGTTGTGCGTCTTCGCCCTCAACCTCTTCTTCGCCGTCAGCAGACGCCACCTCTGGGCCTTGGGCGCCAACTATCTCGTAGCCCCGGGCATCAAAGCCTTCGTCGCCGCCGCCTCTGCCTGTGGCTTCGAGCTTTCGCCAAATTCGGAAGTCATAAGCGAGTTGCCGCACAAGGTCTTCAAATCGCTTGGGCTCCAAGTCCTCCGGGTGGAGAGGCCCAATGGTCCGCGTCGTTACAGGCTTTGCCATTTATGTCTCCGAGTATGACTCATCGACAATAGCGCAAATCACACCCCAATCGAAATCCGTGGTTAAAGAGTCTGATCACGACAGCTTTCTCGGACAGTTCGTTCTTCCTTTGTTCGTTAACGTGTGTTAACGCTTTTCCCGCTGACGGGGAAAGGCGCACATGGTTTGCCGCATTACGACATTTGCGTTCGAGGGCGTTGAGGCGCAGCCGGTTGATGTGCAGGTACAGCTCACCGGGGGCCAGCCTGCCTTCAACATTGTCGGCCTTGGCGACAAGGCGGTGACCGAGAGCCGCGAGCGTGTTCGCGCGGCGCTGGCCGCGCTCGGCCTCGCCATGCCGCCCAAGCGCGTCATCGTGAACCTCGCCCCGGCAGACCTGCCCAAGGAGGGCAGCCATTACGATCTCGCCATCGCGCTTTCCATCCTCGCCATCATGGGTGTCATCCCGCCCGACATGCTCGAAGGCCACGCGGCCATTGGCGAGCTGTCGCTCGACGGCCGCCTCGGCGAGACGCTCGGCGTGCTGCCCGCCGCCATGGCCGCCGAGGCGCTGGACCTGAAACTGATCTGCCCGGCCCCCTGCGGCGGGGAAGCGGCCTGGGCCGGCGGCAGCGTGCTCGCCGCGCCGAGCCTCATCGCCCTGATCAATCATTTCACCGGCCGCGCTGTCATCGGCCCGCCCGCCGCCGGTGTGCTGGCCGAGCCGCCGATGGGGCCTGACCTGCGCGACGTAAAGGGCCAGGAAGGGGCCAAACGCGTCCTCGAAATAGCCGCTGCGGGGGGGCATAACCTCCTCTTCTGCGGCCCGCCGGGGTCCGGGAAGTCCATGCTCGCGCAGCGCCTGCCGGGCCTCCTGCCGCCGCTTTCGGCGCGCGAATTGCTCGAAGTCTCGCAAATCCAGTCCATCGCGGGCCTCCTCGAACGCGGGCGCCTCTCGCGCACACGGCCCTTCCGCGCGCCGCACCATTCCGCCTCCATGGCCGCCCTTGTCGGCGGCGGCATCAAGGCCAAGCCCGGCGAGGTCTCGCTCGCCCATCACGGCATCCTCTTCCTCGACGAACTGCCCGAATTTCCGGCCCATGTGCTCGACAGCCTCCGCCAGCCACTGGAGGAGGGCGAAGCCGTCGTCGCCCGCGCCAATCGCCATGTGCGCTATCCCGCCCGGTTCCAGCTTGTCGCCGCGATGAACCCCTGCCGCTGCGGGGGCGGCCCGGGCGCAGCGGCCTGCACGAAGGGGCCGAAATGTGCCCAAACCTACCAGTCGCGCCTATCCGGTCCGTTCCTTGATCGCATCGATCTCTACTATGACACGCCCCCCGTTACGGCCGTCGATCTGGCCTTGCCGCCCGCCGCCGAAGGCACGGCAGAGGTCAAGGCCCGCGTCCTGAAGGCGCGCGACATCCAGACCGAACGCTTTGGCGAGATCACCAGCGACCAGCGCCGCCCCGTCAATGCCGATGCGCCCACCGGCGACATTGAGCGTCTCGCCGCGCCCGATGCCCCCGGCGCGGCCCTGCTTGCCGATGCCGCTGTCAAGCTCCAGCTCACCGCGCGCGGCTATCACCGCGTCCTCAAAGTCGCCCGCACCATTGCAGATCTCGATGGTGCGACGGGCGTGCGCCGTCTCCACATTGCCGAGGCGCTGACCTATCGCCGCCGCGCGCCGGGGCAGGCCGAAGGCGTCCAGGCCGATGCCCTTGCGCGCTAGGCGCATTAAACGAATGCTAAAGCCTTGAACCTAGGGTTCCTCCCTATGACTGACGCATCCGACACGCACAAATCGTCCCCTTCGCCCGAGGAAACCTTCCTCGCCACGGCGAGCCATGAGATTCGTACGCCCCTCAATGGCATTCTCGGCACCGTGTCACTGCTGCTGGAAACCGACCTCCAGCCCTCCCAGCGCGAATATGCCGAAGTCATCAAGCAGAGCGGCGCCCGCCTGCTCGAACTCCTGAACAATGTGCTCGACTATGCCCGGCTCGATGCTTCCGCCGTGGAGCTGGAAGCCGAAAGCTTCTGCCCCGCCCAGCTCGGCCGTGAAGTGATCGAATTGCTGAGCCCCCGCGCTCATGCCGCCGGGCTCGACCTGGCCACCCGCAAATCGCAACTGCCCATGCCGACCTATTCGGGCGACTCGGGCCGCATCCGGCAGATCCTGTTCAACCTGGTCGGTAATGCGCTGAAGTTTACGGAGAAGGGCGGCGTCCTTCTGGACATAACGGCCCTCGAGAACGGACTCGAATTCCGCATCATCGACACCGGCCCCGGCATCGCAAAGGACGATCTCGCGCACCTGTTCGAGGCCTTCCACCAGGCCGGCCGCGCCGATGCCTACAAGGATGGCGGCGTCGGCCTTGGGCTTGCCATCACCAAACGCCTGACAGATCTGTTGGGCGGCCGCATCGATGTGCACAGCCTGCCGGGCGTGGGCACGGCGTTCTCTGTTTTCCTGCCGCTGGCGCGCACCGGTGTGGATCCCGATGCGACCCATGTGAACCTCGGTGGCCGTGTGGGTCTTGTTGGCCTGCCGCTTGTCACGAGCCTCTCCATTGCCGCTGCGCTGGAGGAGGTTAACGCCGCGCCAATCCTCGTTGATCCGTCACGCGGCCAGTTGCCGGAAGGCGTTGATGTCATGCTGATCGGCGCCGACCTGCCGGAAGCGACCGTTCGGGCCTATGCCAAAATGGCGCCTGCGCTGGTCGTCCTGCGACCGGAAGACCGTGGCGCGCTGCCACGGTTCCGCTTGCTGGGCTGCGTCGGCTGGCTCGTGCGCCCGCTACGCACATCATCGCTGGCGGAACGTATCTTTCTCGTGCGCGCAGGCGGCGAGGCGCATGAAGAGGAAGAGGCGCAGACCGGCGCCGGCCACGTCCTGATTGCGGATGACAACCCGGTCAACGCGCTGATTGCACGCCGCGCCTTGGAATCGGCAGGATTTACCGTCACAGTCGCCTCGACTGGCAGTGAGGCACTGGAGGCCGCAGGCAATATGAACCCCGCACTCATCCTGATGGATCTGCGTATGCCCGTGATGGATGGCTTCGAGGCCATGCGCCAGCTAAGGGCAGGGGGCTCACGCGTGCCGATCATTGCGGTCTCCGCCGAGGTGAATTCCGATATCGAGCGTCGCGCCGTGGCTGCGGGCGCTGACAAGGTCGTGGCCAAGCCGCTGGACGCTGAATCCCTGCGCATGCTGGCCATCCGCTGGACGAGCCCGAAACGTCCCGCCGCAGGCGCCGCATGAGCGAAGCGGCGATCCCACCTCCGCCGCTGAAAAAACCGCCCCGCGCTGTGCGCGCCCTCAAGGCCCTGCGCGACAGGCGCATGGCCGCGATGGCTCTGTTCGCCTTCGCGGCGGGCCTGCCAATGGGCGTTACGCTGGGCCTGCTGAATGCCTGGCTCACTAAGCTCGGGATCACGCCGTCAACGATCGGCACGCTATCCCTGCTGACGCTCGGCTATTCCTTCAAATATCTCTGGGCGCCAATCTTCCAGACGGCCCGGCCTGCGCCGATCACCGGATTTCTTGGGGGGCGGCGGTCATGGCTCCTGCTGTTGCAGGGCGTCATGGTCATCCTGATTGCCATTTTCGCCTTCACGAACCCGGCGGCCAATATCGGCCTTGTTGCGCTGATTGCGCTGGCCATCGCGCTGATCTCACCGACGCATGACATCGTGCTGGATGCCTGGCGCATCGAGGTTGCCCGGTCGGACGAGGACAAGGACCTCATGTCCGCCCTCTACCAGTTCGGCTACAAGTCGGCGGGCTTTATCTCCGGCTTCATTGCGCTGCTGGTGGCAGCCCGTGCGGGCTGGACGGTTACCTTTCTGATGGTCGCCTTCGTGCTCGCTTTGTCGATGATCGGCAGCATCATTGCGCCGGAACCGGCCAGTTCGAAAAAGCCCAATGCCGACCGGCTCTCCTTCCTGCCCAGCCTGCCGCGCGGCGTGTCCGTGCCTGCCGTGACAGTCGTGTCGATCGGTTGGCTGATCGGCTTTGTCATGATCCTCACTTTCGTGATGCAGGCCCTGTTCTCGGCGACGCCGCCCTCCGGCGGTACATTTGTGCGCTCGGAAGGCCCATGGATTGTCGGGCTGACCGTGCTTGTGCCAGCGATCGTGTCAGCCATTCTCGTCTTCCGATTCGGGGCGCAGGCAGCTGAAACGCCAGTGCGTATTGCCAATGAGACGCGCGCGGATTCCGTGCTGCGCAATCTCTTCCGGGCGATCTTTGACCCGCTTATGGAGCTGATCTCGCGCCTCAAATGGGGCGCTGTTCTGGTCCTGCTTTTGGCGCTGACCTATCGCTTTACCGATGCCGTGTGGGGCGCTTTTGCGTATCCGTTCTATCTGGGAGACCAGTTCGGTGCGCTCGGCCATTCGCTGGACGATGTGGCCATTGCGTCGAAGTTCTTTGGTGTCATTGCGACCATTCTCGGGTCGTTGCTGGGGGCTGTTCTAATTGCCGTCCTTGGCCGTATGCCGGTCTTCTTCGTCGGTGGCGTTGTCGCAGCGGCGACGAACCTGCTCTATGCAGACCTCGCAGCGGGCGCCGTCGTGCTCGACAGTTTCCTGCAGGTATCTCATCTCGGCCCACCGCTCAGCGCGCTGGCGGACTGGGCGGCGAAGCTTTCACCCGATGTTGTCGCCGCAGACCAAGGCCAGCGCATGGCGCGCCTGATGGTCACCATTTTTGCCGAGAACCTTGCGGGTGGTTTCGCGCTGGTGGCGATCACGGCCTACCTGACGTCGGTGGTGAACCCGCGCTTTGCGGCTGTGCAATATGCGCTGCTGGCGTCGCTCACCATGCTGATCGGAACGCTGGGACGGCCATGGCTCGGCGAGATCATTGAGCGGCAGGGCTATTATTCAGTCTTCATGATCACGTTCTGGCTCGGCGGTGTCGCCGTCGTGCTGTCGATCTTTGAATGGATCCGTCAGGCCCGTGACACCAGTCATGCCACGAGCCTTGTTCTGGATCAGGACGACTAGGCCTAGTCTGGGTGGACGCGGTCCACGTCATAGGCGGCAATCGTCGCGAGATTGACGATATCGCCAACCGTTGCGCCGAGTGAGGCAATCTGCACCGGCTTTTCAAGGCCGAGCAGCATCGGGCCAATCACGGTCGCGCGGCTCATGGATTCCAGCAGCTTGGTCGAGATCGACGCGGCGTGGATCGCCGGCATGACCAGCACGTTGGCAGGGCCCTTCAGGCGCGAGAACGGATAGAGCAGGGAATGGCCCGGGTTGAGCGCGATATCGGCGTTCATGTCGCCTTCGTATTCGAAGTCGACATCGCCCATCTCGTCGAGAATGGCGACGGCCTCACGCACTTTCTCGCCGCGCTCGCCCATCGGGTTGCCGAAGGTGGAGTAGGAGAGGAAGGCAACACGCGGGACAAAGCCCATGGCGCGCACGGCGGCGGCGGCTTCCAGTGCGATATTCGCAAGGTCATCGCCCTGCGGCAGTTCGGTCACGCTTGTATCGGCGATGAACACGGTGCGGCCGCGGTTGATGACCATGGACATGCCAATCAGCGCCTTGCCCGGCAGCGCGTCGAGCACCAGGCGGGAATCGCTGAGGGCCACGTCGTAATTCCGGGTCACGCCGGTGACCATGCCATCAGCATCGCCATTCTTCAGCATGCAGCAGCCGAAGATGTTCCGGTCCTGGTTCACGAGACGTTGTACGTCGCGCTTCAGGTAGCCATCGCGCTGCAGGCGGGCATAGAGGAAGTCTGTGTAGATGGGATTGTTGTCGGAGAGGCGAGCATTGATGATTTCCAGCGTACCGGCCGGCACGCCCATCTGTTCCATCGTCCGCTCGACCTGGGCTTCGCGGCCGATCAGGATCGGATGGCCAAGGCCCTGGTTCTTGAAGCTGAAAGCGGCGCGCACGACGGCGGGCTCTTCCCCCTCTGCAAACACGATGCGGCGCTGCACGTCGCGAGCGCGGGCCTGAACACCCTGGATAAAGGCGGCAGCCGGATCGGCGCGCTGGGCCAGCGAGGCGCGGTAGGCGTCCATGTCGGCAATCGGCTTGCGGGCAACGCCTGTGTCCATGGCGGCCTGCGCCACGAAAGGTGGAATGAAGCTGATCAGGCGCGGATCGAACGGGGTGGGGATGATGTATTCACGGCCAAAGCTCGGGCGCGCACCGTGATAGGCAGCGGCCACTTCATCCGGCACGTCTTCCCGTGCCAGCTCAGCCAGCGCGCGGGCGGCAGCGACCTTCATTTCCTCATTGATGCTTCTTGCGCGCACGTCGAGCGCGCCGCGGAAGATGTAAGGGAAGCCGAGGACGTTGTTGACCTGGTTCGGGTAGTCCGAGCGGCCTGTCGCGATGATCGCATCGTCACGCACCGACTTGATCTCTTCGGGTGTGATCTCGGGATCCGGGTTCGCCATGGCGAAGATGATCGGGTTCTTGGCCATGGATTTGACCATGGCCTTGGAGACAGCACCCTTGGCCGAGAGGCCGAGGAGGCAATCGGCGCCTTCGCAGGCTTCCGCCAGCGTGCGCTTGGAGGTTTTCACGGCGAAGGCAGACTTGAACTGGTCCATCTTGTCGGTGCGGCCTTCATAGACCACGCCGGTGGAGTCGCACATCAGGATGTTCTCGGCCTTGACGCCGAGATGGCGGATCAGGCCTGCGACCGAAAGGCCCGCAGCGCCGGCACCCGAGACGGCAACCTTCAGGTCCTTCAGTTCGCGGCCCGTGATGTGGCACGCATTGATGATGCCGGCGGCGGCGATGATGGCTGTGCCGTGCTGGTCATCATGGAAGACCGGAATATCGAGCTCTTCGCGCAGGCGGCTCTCGATGATGAAACAATCGGGCGAACCGATATCCTCGAGGTTGATGCCGCCCCATGTGTCGCCAATGTTACGGACGGTGCGGATGAAGTCTTCGGCATCGGTCGTGTTCACTTCGACATCGATACTGTCGATATCGGCGAAGCGTTTGAACAGGACGGACTTGCCTTCCATGACTGGCTTGGAGGCCATGTGGCCGAGGTTTCCGAGGCCGAGGATCGCGGTACCGTTGGAAATGACCGCGACCATGTTGCCCTTGGACGTGTAGTCATAGGCCTTGTCGATGTCTTCCGCGATTGCCAGTACCGGAATCGCAACACCGGGGCTGTAGGCCAGCGACAGGTCGCGCTGCGTTCCCATGGGCTTTGTTGGCGCCATGGAGATTTTGCCGGGTGTCGGTTTGGAATGGAAATCGAGTGCTTCCTGATCAGTGAAGCTAGGACGCTTGGAGGTCATGGAGAGGGGTAGTCCGATGCTAACGAGTGAGAATGAACGCTAGCGGTCGACCCTAGGCCCCGTGGCCAAGCGTGCCAACCGCAAATGTGGACCATGTGGTCACGCAATCAGGCGATTTGATGGCCAATCGCAGTGCGAACGCTTTGCGAATCTACTGGCGAGGCGCTAGCGTCCGCCACCATGGCTGACACTGCTCCCCCTTCGAAACAGGCCGCTGCCAAGGGCAGTGAACCGACGCCGTTCATGGCGCAATATCTCGGTATCAAGGAGCGCCATCCTGAATCGCTCCTGTTCTTCCGAATGGGCGATTTCTATGAGCTTTTCTTCAATGACGCGGTCGAAGCAGCCCGAATCCTCGATATTACGCTGACAGCTCGCGGGGAATACAATGGTAAACCAATTCCTATGGCGGGCGTGCCTTATCACGCCGCCGAGGGCTATCTGGCACGGTTGATCAAGTCCGGTGCGCGTGTCGCCGTGTGCGAGCAGACCGAGAGCCCGGCTGAAGCCAAGAAGCGTGGGTCGAAGTCCATCGTCAATCGCGACATTGTCCGCATTGTCACACCCGGCACGCTGACCGAGGATTCGCTGCTTCCCGCGCGGCAGGGGCAGGCATTGGCCGCCATTGCGCTTGCCAAGGGCGGCACGGAAGCGGCGATAGCGGTCTGTGATGTGTCGACAGGCCGGTTTGATGTCGCCCCGGTCCTGCCGGGTGCGTTGGCGGACATGCTGCTCGGCTGGCCGCTGAATGAATTGCTGGTCAGTAGCGGCGATATGGACCGACCGGCGATTGCGGCGGCGGCCGAGGCATCGCGTGCCCCGTTGACCGAGCGGCCCGCGCGCGCCGCGACGCCCAAGTCCGGCGAGGACCTGCTGAAGGAAACGTTCGACGTGGCGGCGCTGGAAGCCTTTGGCGATTTCAGCAAGGCGGAGCTGTCGGCGATTGGGCTCTTGCTTGATTATGTAAAGCTGACGCAGGCCGGGGCGGATATCAGGCTGGATGCGCCGCAAAGACCGCCGGTAAGGGGGCATGTCGCGATCGACCCTGCCACGCGCGCCAGCCTCGAGATCGACCGGTCGATGAGCGGCGGCCGGGACGGGTCGTTGTTGGGCACGATCGATCGGACGGTGACCGCCCCGGGCGCGCGCCTGCTGGCGACGCATCTTTCGCGTCCATCCCTGGACCGTTCCGAGATCGAATCGCGGCTGGAGGCTGTGGCCTGGCTGGTCGATGATGCCGACATGCTGGAGCGTTTGCGCGCCCGGCTGAAGGCGGCGCCTGATATCGAACGCGCGCGCTTGCGGCTGCGTCTTGGCCGGGGTGGCCCGCGTGACCTGCAGGCCATTGGCCGGGCCCTTGCAGCCGGGGATGCTGCTGCGCGTGGCCTCTCTGCCATGGATGGCGGACTGCCCGCCCGGCTCGCGGGGGCCGTCGAGAAGCTCTTACTGGACAATGCGCCAGCGCTGGAGACCTTCGCTGCAGACCTTGGCCGTGCGCTGAATGAAAGCCTGCCCATGCTGGCGCGCGATGGCGGCTTCATTGCACCGGGCTGGGACGCAGCGCTGGATGAAGCGCGCGGGCTGCGGGATGACAGTCGCCGGATCATTGCGGAACTGCAGGCGCGTTATGCCAGTGAGACCGGCATTTCGGCGCTGAAGATCAAGTTCAACAATGTGCTCGGCTATTTCATCGATGTGCCGGCCCGACATGGCGAGGCGCTGCTGGCGCCGCCCTTGTCGGAGACATTCATCCATCGCCAGACGCTGGCCGGTAATGTGCGTTTCTCGACGCGTGAGCTGTCAGACCTTGCAGGGCGCATTTCGCGGGCGGAGGAAGAATCCAAGGGCCGCGAGACGGCGCTGTTTGATGAATTCTGTGGCCGTGTTGATGACCTCAATGAAGCGCTGGCCGTATCCGCTGGTGCGCTGGCCGATCTCGATGTTGCGGCGGCCAATGCGGCGTGGGCGGTCGAGTGCGATGCGGTGCGGCCAGTGATTGCCGATGCGCCGGAATTTACCGCTGTCGGCCTGCGGCATCCAGTGGTCGAAGCGGCGCTCAGGCGTGACGGCAAGGGCTTTACCGCGAATGACCTGTCGCTTGATGCGGGCGGGGATGGGGCGCCGCGCCTCCTGCTGGTCACTGGCCCGAACATGGCGGGTAAATCGACCTATCTGCGGCAGGCCGCACTGGCGGTGATCCTGGCGCAGGCGGGCTGCTTCGTACCCGCCCGATCCATTACGCTGGGCCTTGCAGACCGGGTGTTCTCGCGCGTCGGTGCGTCGGACGATCTCGCGCGCGGCCGGTCGACCTTCATGGTCGAGATGGTGGAGACAGCCGCGATCCTGACGCAGGCGACGCCCGACAGTTTCGTTATCCTGGACGAAGTCGGCCGGGGCACGTCGACCTATGATGGCCTTGCCATTGCCTGGGCGGCGGTGGAGCATCTGCATGGCGTCAATGCCTGCCGGGCCCTCTTTGCCACGCATTACCATGAGCTGACGCAGCTCGCTGAAGACCTGCCCGGCGCAGCGAACGCCTCCCTCCGGGCGCGTGAGTGGAAGAATGATCTTGTCTTCCTGCACGAGGTGCAATCCGGGCCGGCTGATCGCTCCTATGGCGTGCAGGTGGCGCGCCTTGCCGGCCTGCCCAAACGGGCCGTCGCGCGTGCAGCTCAGATATTGAAGCGGCTTGAAGCTGATCCCGCTGCCGCCGAGAGCTTGCCGCTTTTTGCTGCTTTTGCAGAAGATGCTCCGTCCGCCGAATCCTTTGATCCGCCTGAGGCAGACTCTGAATTGCTCCGTATTCTTGCAGATGTGGATCCCGATGCCCTGACACCGCGCGATGCGCTGGATATCGTATACAAGATGATAGCGGAAACAAAAAAAATATAAGCAATCTTTGAATTTATTGGACGCGAGCCATCATGACACTAATGTAATTTCCAGCTGGCGACTATTGCGTCGTCGGCAGGGGTTCCTGTGAGGGGCGCCTGAAGGGTGCCGCACTCCGGGAATGCCAGTTACATGGAGCTGTCACGATGTCCAACAAGTCAGGAAATTCAACAGAAATACCTGTCTGCCGTGCGCAGATACGGATTGAGCTGGAGAGTGCCCGACAGACCGTGGACCGCCTTGCGAGCGTGATCCGCATTGTTGGCGACGCTGGTGCGACCGACCCGAATACGTCCCATGAGCTGGAAACCACCCTCGGCGCCGCCTATGCAGCGGCCTATAGGTGGCTGCTTGAATCCCGCCTTATGGCTGCCGGTGTCGGTATTGCGTCAGCCTGACGGTAACGATCGCGTCTGACGTCAGTTTGTCTCGAGGGCCTGCAAAAGGCGCACGGCGACCTGCAGGTCGTCGGCGTCACCAATCTGGTCGATCAGCTTCTTTGCGTCGCGCCGGAGATCCTTGACCCGAAGGCGTGTCTCTGCGGCATGCGACTTGCGGCCCGTCGATTCAAAGGGCTCGTAGAAAAAGCTAATGGGCTTTTTTAGTGCAATCGCCACCTCCCGGAGGCGACCTGCTGACATGCGGCTGTGACCAGCCTCATATTTTTGGATTTGCTGGAAGGTAACGCCAAGGATTTGGGCCAACCCATCTTGGGTAAAGCCCATTTCGCGGCGTCCCTGACGCAATTGCTGGCCAACGAAGCGATCTGCATCGGTTGGCTTTCGGGCATCGTGGCCGGAATTATTCTCTGATTTCAACATTATAAAACCCACTATCTAGCATATGTTATAGAGGACAAGCGTGTTCGGCAGATTTGTTACATAAAAGCGGCATTAAGCGGCAATACGTCGCGTTTTTGCGCCTCGCGAGCGATCCCTATAGGGATTTTTGAATGATAGTTGTGAAAGTGCTCATGTTTTAAATGGCCCCTCCAAGGGCCAGATAAAGCGTGATGCGGGATTCGATTTGTGCCCGCCGCAGCGACAGCAGTGTCCGGTCTGCCTGAAAGCTTCTTTGGCGGAATGTCAGGACATCGAGAAGGTCGATGGCGCCTTCGCGATACTGGATCTCGGCAAGGCGCAATGTTTCGCGTGCATTCTCGGCAGCTGTCTCGACATAGCCTGCGCGGTTGCGCAGTGTCTGGACATCATCCAGTCGGCCTTCGACATCGGCATAGGCGTCCAGCACGGTGGACCCGTAATTGGCGAGCGCAATGCGCCCGTTCGATTCAGCCGCATCAATACGCGCCGTGGTCAGGCCGCCATCAAACAGCGTTCCGGCGAGCCGGATGCCGAGGGAGAGGGCGAGCGCTGCCGGATCGACGAGGTCGCCAAGTTCTGACGTCGCACTGGAGACGCCGCCGGACAGCGACAGGCTGGGCCAGCGCCCGGTGCGCGCGATGGCCGTATTTGCAAAGGCGGAGCGGACAGAGGATTCAGCGGCAACAATGTCAGGCCTGCGGCGCAGGAGATCGGCCGGCTGGCCGGCAATGACGACATCGGTCACGGCAGGCAGTGTATCGGGAATGGGGAGCGTGCCGTCAGGATAGCGGCCGAGCAGGACTTCCAGTGCGCGCACGGCGCTGCGTTGCGCAGCCAGCGCCTGTTCGAGGGAGTCGCGCGCGCTGGCGATATCGGATTCGGCAAGCACCTGTTCGCGCCGGTCGGCGGCGCCAAGTTCGTACCGCACATTGACGATACGCAGCGTTTCTTCCTGCGCAGTAAGTGTAGCTTGGGAGAGTGCGACGGCATTGCCTGCATCAATGGCCACGACATAGGCGCGGGCGACGGCGGCGGCCAGGGATTCGCGGCTCGACCGGTAAACGGCTTCGGTGCTGACGAGATCATATTCGGAGGCGAGGATATCCGAGCTGATGGCGCCCCAGAGATCAGCTTCCCAGCTCGCACTGACGCCGAGACTATAGTTTTCCGACAGGTCGGCATCCTCAAAGGGCGAGGAGCCCGAGGCGCCGGCACTGGCACCGAGGCTGGGCAGGAGGCCCGAGCGTGACTGGCGCAGGAAGGCTTCGGAGCGGCGCACGCTTTCGGCGCTGGCCCGCAGGCCCGGATTGGCGGCGAGCGCCTCGTCCATCAGCGCAAGGAGGGCGTCATCCTTGATGATCTCGGACCAGCCGGCGGCCACTTCGCCATCCGTCTCCGGCCCGAAGGCCCAGCGTTCGGGCGCGTTTAGCGCTGTTGCTTCCTGCGTGATCAGCGGTTCGGGCGACGTCTGACTGCGGCTGGAGGCGCAGGACGGGACGGCCGTGGCCAGAAGGACCAGCGCAAGGGCAGGGGAGAGCTTATTCATGTCGTAGGGCCTCGATTGGGTTGAGCCGCGCCGCCTGCCGGGCGGGGAAGAATCCGAAGAACAGGCCAATCAGAGCTGATGCGCCAATGGCTATGATGGCAATACGCGGGGAAATCTCAACAGGGAACTCCCCGAGTTTCGCTGCAAGCTTTGCAGCGCCCACGCCCAAGGCAGACCCGATCAGGCCGCCGAGCAGGCAGAGCGCCAGCGCTTCGGCCAGGAATTGCCCGAGTATATCGATGCCGCGTGCGCCGATGGCCATGCGCAGGCCGATCTCGCGGGTGCGCTCGGTGACCGACACGAGCATGATGTTCATCACGCCGACACCGCCGACGATGAGCGAGACGGCAGCGGTGAAGGCCAGCAGGACGCCGAAGGTCGCCTGCGTGCTGGAGCGGGCGCGGACGAAGTCTGCAATGTTGAACACGCGGAAATCATCTGTCCCGCCGGGCGCGATGCGGCGGATTTCGCGCAAACGGGTTTCGAGTTGTTCCTGGGCCGTTGTCATGTCGTATCCGTCTGCAATGCCGACTTCCATGCTGCCGACATAGCGCGCGACGGTGGCATTCCCACCAAGGATACGGTTACGGGCCGTGCTGATGGGCACGATGACGATATCGTCGCGGTCACCGCCCGGCCCGGATGACTGGCCGCGCGTGACGAGCACGCCGATTACTTCGACCGGCACATTGTTGACGCGGATCGTCTGCCCGACCGGGTTTGTTCCCTCGAACAGCGCGTCGGCAACGGTCTTGCCAATAACGGCCACGGCGGCGCCGGAGCTGGCTTCGCGGTCGTCGAACAGGCGTCCCTCACTGGTTTTCAGCGATTGGGTGACAAAATAGTCGGTATTGGTGCCTTGCAAGCTGGTCGACCAGTTATCCTCGCCGGAGACGACCATGACGGAGCCGGAGATGCGGGCGGCAACGGCTGTCACGAAGGGTTCCTGCTTGAGCTGGGCGACATCGGATTCGGTGAAGGGCTGGTCGGACGAGGCGCCGCTGGAGCGGGCCCGACCACGCGACGCGCCGGGGAATATGGTCAGGTTGCTGGCGCCCAGCTGCGCGATCTGGGCATCGACCTGTTTGGCCGCGCCCTCGCTGATCGCCATCATGGCCATGACCGAGGCGACGCCGATCATGATGCCCAGCATTGTAAGGAAGCTGCGCAGGGGATTTGAGATCAGCGCTTCAAGGGCTGACTGGAAGGCAACACCGAACTTCATGACGCGCGCCTTTCATCCCGTTCGATCTGGCCGTCGCGGAAATGGATCTGGCGCGTCGCATAGGCGGCGACTTCCGGCTCGTGGGTGACCAGCACGACCGTGATGCCTTCGCTGGAAAGGCCTGTCAGCAGGTCCATGATTTCCTCGGAGGTTTTCGTGTCGAGCGCGCCGGTCGGCTCGTCGGCCAGCAGGATGGATGGACGACCGGCAAGCGCGCGGGCAATCGCCACGCGCTGCTGCTGGCCGCCGGACAATTGCATCGGACGGTGGTCCATGCGGGTGCCAAGGCCGACCATTTCGAGGCATTCGCGGGCGCGGGCGACAGGGTCTGCCACAGGTGTGCGGGCATACATGAGGGGGAGTTTCACATTGGCGAGCGCGGTCGCGCGGTTCAGCAGGTTGAACTGCTGGAAGACAAAGCCGATCGTCTCGTTGCGCAGGTCTGCCAGTTCGTCGCGGCTGAGCTTCGAGAGGGGACGGTCCTTGATCAGAAGTTCGCCACTGGTTGGCACGTCGAGTGCGCCGATCAGGTTCATCAGCGTCGACTTGCCGGAGCCGGACGGACCCATGATCGCGGTCATCTCACCCTCGACGAAATCCACGTTGACGCCGCGCAGGGCGAAAACGTCCTGCGTGCCCATGCGATAGACCTTTGTCAGGTCACGGCACGAAATGAGGGGTGTCGCCTCTGAGGCCATGCTCAGTTGCCTGCTGTCGGAACGGTCAGGCGCGTGATGAAGACATCACCTGCCTCCGCGCCGCGTGTGATCTCGGCATACTGACCGTCGGACAGGCCGATCGTGACGGGGGCTGTTTTGAGTGTGCCGTCGCCGACCGGCTGATAGAGGTCGACGCGGGTCTGCGTTGTGCGCTCATTGATCTTTTTCTGCACGACGGCAAGTTCTTCACGGCTGAGATTGTCGCGCAGCACCTTGTCCATACGGGACTGGATCTTTTCGCGCATGCCGGAGCGGTCGAATGTGGCGCCGGCCTCGCCCATGCTGGCGCGAACCTTTTCGAACTCGGCTTTCATCTCGGCCTGGATCTTTTCCTTGCGGGCAGGCTCAAGGTCGAGGCCGGCAAGGAGGGCATCCGCCGGGTTACCGCCCGGGCCGCCGGGACGACCGCCGCCACTGCGCGGGGCCTGGTCACTGCTGGTTTCGGACGAGATGACGGTCACGCCATCGCTCGGCGGGCGGAAGCGTACAGCGGCTTCGGGAATGCGCAGCACGCCTTCGCGCTTTTCAGCGGTGATTTCCACATTGGCCGTCATGCCCGGCAGGAGGCGGCCGGAACGGTTTTCGGCGGCGATGACGACCGTATAGGTGACGACATTGGAGAGGGTTTCAGAGGCGAGGCGGACCTGTTCGACCGTGCCCTTGAAGGTTTCGGTCGGGTAGGCGTCCACCTTGAACGTCGCCGGGTCGCCGGCATCGATGCCGCCAATGTCGGACTCGACGACCGCTGCGTCGATCCGGATGTCGCCAAGGTCCTGAGCGATTTGGAAAAGGATAGGGGCGGAGAAGGAGGCCGCGACGGTCTGGCCGACATCGACCGAGCGTTCGATGACAACACCATCAATGGGGGAGCGGATGATCGTGCGGTCAAGATCGAGCTGGGCCGATTTCAGTGACGCCTGACGCTGCGTGAGCGCGGCCTCTGACGAGCGCAGCTGCGCGCGCGAGACATCGAGCGAAGCCTTGGACACGGCGAGGGTGCGCTCGGCATCTTCAAGCGAGGAGCGGGCAATCGCGTCCTGCGCAAACAGGGCCTTTACCCGCTCATATTCTTTTTCGGACTGCGCATAGCTGGCTTCGGCCGACGCAATATTGGCCTTTTGTACATCGAGGCTGGCGCGGGCGCTGGCAATGTCGGCCTGCGCCGAGGCCACGCGGCTTTCGAACGTCTGCGGGTCGATGCGGGCGATGATCTCGCCTTCCTTGACCTCGGAATTGAAGTCGGCATCGAGCTCGATGATCTGGCCGGAAACCTGCGAGCCCACCTCGACCGTCGTCAGCGCGCGCACGGCGCCGGAAGCGGTCACAAGACGGGCAACATCGCCCGTGTCGACAGCCGCCGTTTCCACGGTGAAATCGCCCGCTGCGGCTTTGCCCGGTCCGCGCAGGAACAGGGCCCAGACAAGGAACAGGGCCACGAGGGCACCGAGGCCATACAGAAGTTTCGGGTTAATCTTGCGGATCAATGGACTGCACTCGCTCTCGCATCAGGGTCATGGTCAACACGTCCGGCCAACCTGGAGGGGGCCGGGCGCATGGGCCTTTTTATTTCGGAGCGTTGCAACGCGCCTGCCAGATAAACGACCGGCGCACGTCTTTCCGTCGCTTGGAACTGTAATTCCAGTCAACGATAGAGGGAAAACAGCCTGAAAAGGCGTTTTTGCCTATTTCTTGGGTTCAAGACGGATGATGCCGTCATCCTGCGAGCTGGACTGGGCTGCTTCTGAGTCGAGCAGGGCAGTCTCGGAATCCAGGTTCAGGTTAAGGTCAACAGTGGGATCGCCACCAAAATCGCCGCCGCCGAACGTGCCGGAGCCGATCAGGCGGGATTCGCCGCTGCCACCGAGATTAAGGTTCATGGAACCACCGGACGATGTGGTCTCGCCCGTAGTCGGGCTCGGGAGGTTCAGATTGAACGAGCCAGCCGCGTTTTCATCCGTCGAAACCGTCTGGACGTCTGCGCTGTCGGAGCCTTGCGAGCAGGCCGTGCCGGCGAGAACAAGGGAGGCGAGGGCGAAAGCAGTGATCGATTTCATGTTCATGCACCTGATCTTGCAGCGGCCATCAGCGGTCCGCAAGCTTCTGTTGCACAACGTCCCAGAAAATGGCGGCACTATCAATGCCGGAGAGGGCCTTGATGGCCTGCACGCCGGTCGGCGAGGTGACGTTCACTTCCGTGAGACGCCCGCCGATAACGTCGATACCCGTGAGGATCAGCCCGCGGCGCTTGAGTTCCGGGCCGATTGTTTCGCAGATTCGCATGTCGGCATCGCTGAGATCGGATTTTTCGGCCGTCCCGCCGACGACCAGATTTGACCGGACCTGCCCACTCATCGGGCGCCGGTTGATCGCGCCAACGGGCTCGCCGTCGATCAGGATGATTCGTTTGTCGCCCTCGCTGACGGCCGGCAGGAAAGCCTGCACCATGACCGGCTCGCGCGAGCGCGTGAAGAAGACTTCCAGCAGGGAATCGAGGTTCGAGTCGTCAGGCTTCAGGCGGAACACGCCTGCGCCGCCATGGCCGTAGATCGGCTTGACGATGATGTCCTTGTGCGTGTCGCGGAAGGCGAGAATGTCCCGCATCTCCCGCGTCACCAGCGTCGGTGGCATGATTTCGGGGTGGAGGAGGGGGAAGATTTTCTCGGGGCTCGACCGCACGCCTTCGGGATCGTTCACAACGAGCGTCTCGCCGGAAATCAGCTCCAGCAGGTGGCAGGCGGTGATATAGTTGAGGTCAAAGGGCGGATCCTGACGCATCAGGATGACGTCGAGGTCCTTTGCAAGATCCAGCTTGGCTGCTTCGCCAAAGACGCCCGGCGTCTCGCGCACACGCTGCACCTTTGCCGGCCGGGCCCAGGCGGTGACCCGGCCCTGCTCATAGGACATCTGGTCCGGCCCGTAGACAAAGAGTTCCGCCCCGCGCGCCTGGGCGACTTCCGCCAGTGCAAAGGTGGTATCACCGTCGATCTTGACGTTTTCCAGTGGATCCATCTGGATCCCGACACGCAATGCCATGTGGCGCCCGCTCCCATTTCATGCGGGCGGCGGCTTTAGTGGCGCACCGGCCCTGTCAGTAACTCACTCCGAGCAATTCGGCATCGGTCTCGGTTCCATATGTAGGGCTCGGCGTCGGATTGTAAGAGGGGGCAGCCTGCGTCGTCGGCGCGGCCGGGCGCTGGACCAGCTCACGGATGCGCACATACGAGACGACCTGGCGCACGCCGCCGACCACGCTGGCCTCTTCAGCGGCGCGTTTCAGTTCATCAGCCGAGCGGGCCGTGCCCATCAGGTAGACCACACCGTCATAGGTCTCGATATTGTAGTTGAGGCTTTTTACCGTGCTCGATCCGATCAGGCGGGCGCGCACGCGGCTGGAGATCAGCTCGTCGGACATGTTGGCCATGAAGCCGCCCGCGGGCTCGATCTTGATCTCGTTGGCAACGTCCATGGCCCGTGTTGACGTCCATGCGATGCCTTCGGCCTGTACGCGGTCAGTCGGATCATCGACCCGGCCGGAGAGCAGGACGAGGCCGTTATTCACTTCGACATCAACCTCGCCGAAGCGATTGAGGCTTTCGGCGAGCAGCTTGGTCTTGATTTCGGTGGAGGCGGTCGTGTCGTCGACGGACTCGCCCAGCGTCTTGTCTTTCGCGGCAGCGAGGCCCACAGCGCCAGCGGCACCGACGGCTGCAACGGCGCATCCTCCCAGAGGCAGGACAAGGGCAAGGGCGGCGGCGGCAAGTCGCAGGTTCATTCTACATACTCCAGTGGCTGGCGGTCCGGGGACGTCGGAATGACACTCGTCCAGACTTACGGCGAAATTCTGGCAGTCTCCAAGTAAATTGCAGTTCACATTGCGTTTGGGCGCATGTGTGACGGGCCTGAGTGTTTGGGCTGGCTGTGACTCGGCAGGCATGTTAAAGTCCCATTATAGATACAAGAAGGAATTGAGACCCTGACTTCCAGCGCCCCGCGGACACTGCCCGCAAAGAGTGCCACGATTGACGACATCCGCACGGTTGCCGAGGCTCTTGCCAAGGCCCTTGAGGATGACAAGGCTGAAGACCTCCTGTTCATTGACCTGGACGGAAAATCTTCCCTCGCCGATTTCATGATCATTGCGTCAGGCCGTTCCGGCCGGCATGTCGCCGCGCTTGCAGACCATCTTTCCCATACGGTGAAAAAGCTGACCGGCCGCCCGGCCAATGTCGAAGGCATGCCCAATGCTGACTGGGTGCTGATCGATACCGGCGACGTGATCGTTCACCTCTTCCGGCCGGAAGTGCGCGAATTCTACAATCTCGAAAAGATCTGGGCCTCCGACACGAGTGCCCATCGCGCCACGCAGCACTAGGCGCCTGTGCGCCTGACGCTCCTGTCCGTCGGCCGCCTGAAATCAGGCGCCGAACGCGACCTGTTCGATGAATATGTCAAACGGGCCCTGCCGATTGCGCGCAGCCTTGGCTTTCGTGGAATCGAGGAGATTGAAGTGGCGAGCGGTGGCGGGCTGGACGCCGAGGCCGAGCGTATCCTCGCGAAGATACCGGCCGGTGCCAATGTGATCCGGCTCGACGAGTTTGGCCGTAACGTGACTTCGCAGGATTTCGCGAGCCAGCTGGGCCGACTGCGCGATCAGGGCGTGCCTGATCTTGTCTTCCTGATTGGCGGGGCAGAGGGTTATGGCGAGGCCGTGCGGCGCGCCGTGCCTGATATCATGGCTTTCGGGGCGCAGACCTGGCCGCATCGGCTGGTCAAGGCGATGCTGGCTGAGCAGCTTTACCGGGCCATGTCGATCCTGGCGGGCATGCCGTATCACAAGGCCTGAAGCTTACTTTTTGAAGGGGTAAAAGAAACCTCGAAGCTGAAAGGTGGGGGGACGCAGCTTCGAGGTCTCTTTATAGATGTCCAGCGCTTGGGAGGGTTCAGTCGGGAGGGACTTACTGGCCATCTGAGAGTGTTTACGTGCAAGGCGGGATTTTGGTTCCAAAATAATCCGGAAAAAAATCAGCCGGCGTAGAGCGACGGATTTGGAGCCAGCGCCATCATGAAAAGCGCCGTCGCGAGAATCCCAAGAGTCGCCACAGAAACGACCTTCGCAATCACATTTGCCTGACCCATTTGTATCACCCTTGTGTCTTGCCAGAGTCCCAAGTGGGGACGTGTCTGCATGATGAACACATTCTAAACGGAATAGGTTCCATGCGAGGCGCGTATGGGGCATTTTAAGGGCAGGCCCGCGTACGCGATTGATCCGGCGTGCGTGTCGCCCTAGACCTTGTTGCGGGACATTTCGAACAGAAAATGGGACGCAGATGGTCACGGCCGTAAAGGACTTCCTGAAGGTTTACTGGCCGTTCGTGCTGGTCGCGGTACTGGGTGTCATCGTCACCCTGATGCTGATGGACCCCGCGCCCCCGAAACACATCAAGTTTGCCGCTGGCGCGCAGGGCGGGGCCTATTACGCCTTTGCCGAACGCTATCAGCGCCTGCTGGACGAGCAGGGGATCGAGGTCGAGCTGATCCAGACGGCCGGTTCGGTCGAGAATTTGCGCCTGCTGGATGAGGGGCAGGTGGATGTGGCGCTGGTCCAGGGCGGGCTGGCAAAGCCCGGCGATGCGGCCACGCTGCGCTCGCTCGGCGGCCTTTTCCATGAGCCTTTCTGGGTGTTCGTTCGCGAAGAGGCGGGCGTTACAGAATTTGGCGACCTCAGATCGAAGCGTTTCGCCATCGGTCCGCTCGGGTCCGGCACGCGCATCCTAGGTGTCGAGCTACAGGAAGAGTTCGACGGGACATGGCCGGAGGCGTCGCGCAATACACTTTCAGGCACGCCGGCGGCCGAGGCCCTGATTGCCGGTCAGATTGATGCGGCGGGTTTTGCAGCCTCGCCGGATGCGCCTTATGTGCAGACGCTGTTGCGGGCACCCGGCATTTCCCTCTTGTCCTTTGAGCGGTCGGAAGCCCTGTCGCGCCGCCAGCCGGCACTTGCGGCGGTGACTCTGCTCCGCGGTGTGGTCGATATTGGTGCAGACATTCCGGCGCGCGACGTGCCGCTGGTTGCTCCCGTCGCGCAGCTTGTTGTGGCGAAGTCGCTCCACCCGGCGATCGAAGCACTGCTGGTCGATTCCGCGAATGCGATCCATCAGGATGGCAGCATCCTGGCCCCTGCCGGCGCCTTCCCGGACCCGAATTGGACCGACCTGCCGGTCAGCCGGCAGGCGGAGCGTTATTACGAGAACGGCCCATCCTTCCTGCGCCGTTATTTCTCTTTCGACGTTGCGAACTTTCTCGACAGGGCCTGGATCCTGGCGATTCCGTTGCTGACATTGATGTTCCCGCTCGTAAGGGTGGCGCCGCCGATCTATCGCTGGCGTGTGCGCCGCAAGATCTACATCTGGTACAAGGACCTGCGCGACCTTGAGGCGCGCGGCCGGGCGATGCCAAGCAAGGAAGAGCGCGTGGAGATCACCGATGCGCTGGAAGACCTGCAGGTCGAGATCGGCGAGATGGATGTGCCGCTCTCCTATACCGACGACCTCTACCGCCTGCGCAACCATGTCGAGTTCGTGAAGCACCTCGTGATGAACACGCGGCCGACGCCGGGCCTGGGTATCTAGGCGAGGTTTGCGTCTTTGACTGCCGACAGGAATGTACGCGAGACGGGTGCTTCCTTGCCGGATTTCAGCACCAGCCAGAGCTTGCCGCCCTCGCGGCGCGTATCGGCAACGCCGTCGGTTGCCACCCACCATGACCGGTGCACCTGAAGCCCGCCAGCGCCTAACAGCTCCCGCATGGCATCTGCGAGCCGCATCAGGATCAGCTCCTCGCCGCGATCGGTGTGGATGCGCAGGTAATGGTCTTCAGAGGAAATCGCCCAGATCGCTGCGCCGCGATATTTGACCGGCAGGCGCTCAAGGAATGTTGCCCGCGCGTCAGAGGCCTCGGCGGCGCCGAGCGGCGGGGCGCGTCTTGCCTGTGCTACGACAACACCGCTCGCCACCATGACAAGGCAGACAGCGTAGACATAGACGTATTGGATAAGGAGGCCGGTCGCGCTGAAATACCCGCCCAGCGCCAGGAAAAAGACGACGAGCGAGATCGTCACCGGAACCGCGATCAGGGCCGCCGCTACGCCAACCCTCAGCGCAACATGCTGTTCTGCAAGGTAGCGCTCGAACGTCGCCGGAATGGCCCAGATCGCCGCTGCGCCCCCGACGCACATGGTGATCAGCCACATAAACAGCCGTAGCGTGAAGGAGCCGCCCGTGTCGTAGACGCCAAACCATGTGAACGCCAAGGATACGCCGATAAAGATGGCGGACGTTCGCAGGAAGGGGGTCAGGCGGCCCGTCATCGGCTTAAGAATCCTCCTGCATTTCGCGCTTCGTGAACTGTTCTGACTGCATTTCACGCAGGATTCCAGTCACTCCGTGCAAACGCGGTGGCGGGCATGCGGGGGAGGGGAGAGGTGTGGGTCACAACCCGCCCCAAGGAGTTTCCCATGACACAGCCTGCCCCCTCCCGGACCCATCGCCGTCCGTTCCGTGACCAGATCCGGCGCAACAAGACCTGGATCGTCCTGATCATCGCGGTCATCGCCTATCTTCTGATCAGCCGCATGATGCTGGAAGCCGCTGGTAGTCCGCCGATCCGTTTCCGGCTGGATGTCACGCCCCTGATGACGTCGCCCTGGGTGCTCAAGGCGCATGTCACCGGCGCGCTGGCTTCGTTCGCTATCGGCGCTTTCCTCCTGGCTTACAGGAAGGGCAGGCGCCTGCACCGGGTGCTTGGCTATACCTGGGTGGTGACGATGGCCGTCACCGCAATCAGCTCGTTTTTCCTGACAGGGCTGAATGGCGACCATTTCAGCTTCATCCATGCGCTTTCCGCCTGGTCGGTGATTGTCCTGCCAATGGGCGTGGCGGCGGCGCGGCGGCATGACATCAAGGCCCACCGCAAGCACATGACCAACATGTTCCTGGGTGGCATGATTGTGGCCGGTCTGTTCACCTTCCTGCCCGGTAGGATGATGTGGTCAATTTTCTTCGGGGTTTGACCCATTCTTGCCTTACTGCAGCAGCAGAACCCCGCTACACATGTTGGCAATACGTCAGAAAGGCGGGAGGCAGACATGAAACGCGCAATGGTCCTGGCCGGCTTGATTGGTCTTGCGGCGTGTCAGGCGCCGGGTCCGATTTCGATCCCCGGCCTTACACGTTCACCCGCCAGCCCCGAAGAGGCGCTGGAAGCCTATTACCGCACACTGCCGGATAATTTCTTCCCGCGCGCGCCAAAAGGCCTGCCGCTTCCGCCCGCCGACCAGCCGCTCACGCGCGTGCTGGTCGCGTCCTGCCTGAACGAGGAGGCCGCCGAAGCGCCCGCGCTTGAGGAAATCGCGAAAGAGAAGGCCGACCTCTTCCTGATGATGGGCGACAATGTTTATGGCGACATGGACGGCAAGCAGGTGCTCAGCAATCAGGCTGAGCTGGACGAATTGCGCGAGAGTTTCCGCGATCTGGCTGCGCGGCCGGATTTTCAGGCCGTACGCGCCGCCCATCCGATGATGGTGGCCTGGGACGATCATGATTACGGCGCAAATGATGGCGGCAAGAATTTTCCGTTCCGGCGCCTCTCCGAGCGCATTCACGAGCGGTTCTGGGGCCTCGAGAAGCAGGATGTGGGCGCATGGCCGGGCACCTATTATGCCCGCACGTTCGGGCCTGAGGGCAAGCGCACCCAGATCATCATGCTGGACACGCGCTTCTTCCGCACACCGCTGACGCGCACGGACGAATATGGCGCGAAGGGCAAGGAACGCTATGTGCCCTCGGCGGATGTGCGTCAGGACATGCTCGGCACTGACCAGTGGACCTGGCTGGAAAACCAGCTGCAGCAGCCGGCTGACCTGCGCCTCATCGTGTCGTCGGTGCAGGTCGTGGCGACCGACGGGCAGGGCTATGAGTCCTGGTCGCGCCTGCCGCTCGAGCAGTCGCGCCTGTATGGCCTGATAGGCGAGACCGGGGCCAAGGGTGTCGTGTTCGTATCAGGCGATCGACATGCAGCTTTCCTCTATCGCAAGGAGGGCGTTCTGGACTATCCGGCCTATGAGCTGACCGCATCCTCACTCAATGCCTCCTTCTCCGACACGACGGACGAGATGGACATCGCCCAGATCGGCGCTGGCTATTCTCCTGAAAATTTCGGGGCGATTGATATTGATTGGGAAACCGGCACGGCTGCATTGTCGATCAAGGCCGATGATGGCGCGACCGTTGAGGAGACCACGGTCAAATTCAAATGATAAAGGCGCGGGACAAGCCCGCCCGCCACCAGGAAGTCGATGTCTGACACCCGTAACGTATTCGTCCTGATTCTTTCCGTCATGATCGTGCAGATCGCGGGAGGACTGCTGAGCATGCTGACGCCGCTCGGTCTTGAGGCGATGGGAACGGGGCCGCAGGCCATTGGTGTGATTGCCGGCTTCAATGCTGCCGGCTACATGATCGGTGCCTGGTCGGCGCCGCGCATGCTGGGGCAGGTCGGCAATATCCGCCTGTTTGCAGCGGCTTCCGCGATGAACGCCGTTGCCGTGCTGGCGCTGTCGCTCTGGCATGATGCCGGCTTCTGGGCGATTGCGCGTCTCGTGCAGGGCGTCGCCTTTGCCTACATGTTCACCAGTATCGAGAGTTGGATGGGCGAGGCCGTGCCCGACAAGTCGCGCGGCAATGTCATGGGCATCTACCATACGGGCGCCAAGCTCTCGCTGATGATCGGGCCTTTCTTTGTGGCCGGCATGTCGCCGCTCGACAGCCGGGCCTATGTCTGGGCCGCGCTTTTCCTGACGCTGGCGCTGGTGCCGGTCTGCCTGACCCGGCAGAAGGAGCCGTCGCCGCCGGATCGCAAGTCGATGCCCGTGGCCGAGCTGTTCCGCATCGCTCCTGCGGCCGTGATTGGCGTGTTCCTGGCGGGGGTGATCAATACCGGCACGCTGGCCCTGCTGCCGATCTATTTCGAAGGGTTCAAGCTGGCGGGTGGCGGCACGGCGGCTGTGGCCATTGCTGGCGCGGCAGCCTGGCTCGGCGGCCTTGTGCTGCAATGGCCTGCCGGTGTGCTTTCCGACCGTATTGAGCGGCGCCTCGTTATTGCCGGCATGTGCACAATGTCTGGCATCGCGTCATTGCTGATCGCCATTTTCGGTGTGGCGCTTGGCGAGATCGGCGTGATTGCCGTGCTCACCGTCTGGGGGGCAGGGGCCCTGTCTTTCTATGGCCTCTGTGTGGCGCATGCGATTGACCGCACGCCGCGCGGCCGGGTGCCGCAGGTCATGTCCGGTCTACTCTTCGTCTGGGCGGCGGGATCCATTGTCGGGCCGCTGATGTCGGGCACGGCGATGCGCATGGCCGACCGGGTCGGCCTGTTCGGACTGGCAGGCGTGCTGCTGCTGGTACTGGCAGGCCTGATGGTGCTGCGCGTGAAGCAGCGGGCGGCCCCGACGGAAGCCCAGCAGGAAGAGTGGAGCCCGATAACGCCAACATCGCTCGCCTCGGTAGAGCTTGACCCGCGCAATCCGGAACTTGAGGCCTGAGGCTGCATCCAGATACGCGTACCCAGCCAGTTGTCGGCACGAATAAGCCTGTTATACAGCCCCAACCAATAGCGGGGCGGCACGCGGCCTTCTCGCACGCGACGCAACCATCAGGGCATTCCATATGAATATTCACGAATACCAGGCAAAAGCGGTGCTGAAATCCTTCGGCGCTCCCGTTGCCGAAGGCGTACCGGTCCTCTCCCTCGACGACGTCCAGAAGGCGGTCGATACGCTGCCAGGGCCGCTTTGGGTGGTGAAAAGCCAGATCCATGCAGGCGGACGCGGCAAGGGCAAGTTCGTGGAAGCCGAAGCCGGTGAAAAAGGCGGCGTACGCCTCGCTTTCACGAAGGAAGACGTCCTGGCCCACGCCAAAGAGATGCTCGGCCATCACCTCGTGACCGCCCAGACCAGCGCAAGTGGCAAGCAGGTCAACCGCCTCTATATCGAAGACGGCGCCGACATTGACCGCGAGCTTTATCTCTCGATCCTCGTTGACCGTGAATCCGGCAAGGTGGCTTTCGTCGTCTCGACCGAAGGCGGCATGGATATCGAAGCGGTTGCCCACGATACGCCTGAGAAAATCATGACCCTGCCAGTTGATGGCGGCGTGACCGAAGACGATGCCTCGAAGCTCTGCGATGCGCTGAAGCTGGAGGGCACAGCCCGCGCCGACGGCATGAAACTCTTCCCGATCCTCTACAAAGCCTTCACCGAGAAGGACATGGCGATGCTGGAGGTCAACCCTCTGATCGTCATGGAGAACGGTCACCTGCGCGTGCTCGACGCGAAAGTCTCGTTCGACGGCAACGCCCTGTTCCGTCACCCGGACATCGTGGAACTGCGCGACAAGACCGAAGAAGACGAGAAGGAAATCGAGGCCTCTGAATGGGACCTTGCCTATATCGCCCTCGACGGCACGATTGGCTGCATGGTCAACGGCGCGGGCCTCGCCATGGCCACCATGGACATCATCAAACTCTACGGCGAAGAGCCAGCGAACTTCTGTGACGTCGGCGGCGGCGCCGGCAAGGAGAAAGTGGCTGCTGCGTTCAAGATCATCATGAAGGACCCGAACGTGAAGGGCATCCTCGTGAACATCTTCGGGGGCATCATGAAATGTGACGTCATTGCTGAAGGCGTGATCGCGGCCGTGAAGGAAACGAACCTCGCTGTTCCGCTGGTCGTTCGCCTGGAAGGCACGAACGTGGAACTCGGCAAGAAGATCATTGCCGACTCCGGTCTCAACGTCATCTCCGCCGACGATCTCGACGACGCGGCCCAGAAAATTGTCAACGCGGTTCGCGGCTAAGGAATACTCATGTCCATTCTTATTGATAACAATACCAAGATCCTGACGCAGGGCATGACCGGTAATACCGGCTCGTTCCACACCAATCAGGGCCTGGCTTATTACGGCACCAAGATGGTTGGCGGCATTCACCCGAAAAAGGGTGGCGAAATCTGGAAAGCCGACAACGGCACCGAACTGCCGATCTTCTCGACTGTCGCTGAAGGCAAGGAAAAGACCGGCGCAACCGCGTCCGTTGTCTACGTCCCGCCAGCCGGCGCTGCTGCAGCCATTGAAGAAGCCATCGACGCGGAAATCCCGCTGATCGTCTGCATCACCGAAGGCGTGCCTGTGCTCGACATGGTTCGCGTCAAGGCGAAGCTCGCGAAATCCAAGTCGCGCCTGATCGGTCCGAACTGCCCCGGCATCATCACCGCCAATGAGTGCAAGATCGGCATCATGCCGGGCTCCATCTTCAAGAAGGGCTCTGTCGGCGTCGTTTCGCGCTCCGGCACGCTGACCTATGAAGCCGTGTTCCAGACCACCCAGGTGGGTCTTGGCCAGACAACGGCTGTCGGCATTGGCGGCGATCCGGTCAAAGGCACCGAATTCATCGACATGCTGGAAATGTTCCTTGCCGATGACGAAACAAAGTCCATCATCATGATTGGTGAAATTGGCGGCAGCGCAGAAGAAGACGCAGCCCAGTTCCTCATCGATGAGGCCAAGAAAGGCCGCAAGAAACCGATGGTCGGCTTCATCGCCGGTCGCACGGCGCCAAAAGGCCGCACGATGGGCCATGCAGGCGCGATCGTGTCCGGTGGCAAGGGCGATGCAGAAAGCAAGATTGCTGCGATGGAGGCTGCGGGTATCCGCGTGTCGCCATCACCTGCACGCCTTGGCACGACCATGGTCGAGGTGCTGAAGGGCTAAGTCGCCCTGAATTGTATGAGCCAGGGCGGCCGGTTGGCCCGTCTGGCGAGGCCAGGTTCTGACCGCGTCGGCCGTCCTGCAAAAAGTTCCTGGTGACAGGAACACAGCAAGGTTTCGTTCCTATATGATGGGGAACGATTTGGTCCAGAGGACGGAAGACATGGCAGACGACGGCAGCCCGGTGAATGGCGCGCGCAGCAAAGGCAATGCGGCGATGCTCGACACGGCTTTCCTTTATGGGGGTTCGGCCCAGTGGCTCGAGCAGATGCAGGCAGCTTATTCGCGCGACCCTTCGTCGGTGCCGGAAAGCTGGCAGGCTTTCTTTGAAGAGCTTGACGACAATCCAAACAATTCTGCGCTGAACGCCGCCGGCGCCAGCTGGAAACGCGCCGACTGGCCGTTGCAGAAGAAGGGTGACGAAGTCGCCGCCTTTGACGGCAACTGGGCCGGGCTCGATCCGCGTATCGAGAAGAAGATCAAGGCCGACAAGCCAACCGCGTCGGAAGCCGACATCGCCCAGTCGGTCAAGGATTCCATCCGCGCGATCATGATGATCCGCGCCTACCGGATGCGTGGCCACCTGGCCGCCAAGCTCGATCCGCTCGGTCTTGAGGATTTCGGCGCGCAGCCGGAACTGAACCCCGAGACCTATGGCTTCACCGAAGCCGACATGGAACGCCGCATCTTCATCGATTTCTATCTCGGCCTCGAATACGCGACCGTGCGCGAGATGCTCGACATCCTGCGCCGCACCTATTGCTCGACGCTCGGCATCGAGTTCATGCACATTTCCGATCCGGCCGAGAAATCCTGGCTGCAGGAACGTATCGAAGGCCCGGACAAGGGCGTTGCCTTCACGACCGAAGGCAAGAAAGCGATCCTCGCGAAGCTGATCGAGGCGGAAACATTCGAGCGCTTCCTGCACAAGCGCTATCCCGGCACCAAGCGCTTCGGTCTTGATGGCGGTGAAGCCGCTGTCCCGGCGCTGGAACAGATCATCAAGCGCGGCGGCGCCCTTGGCGTTGAAGAAATCGTTGTCGGCATGCCCCACAGGGGCCGCCTCAACATGCTGGCGGCCGTGATGGGCAAGCCCTACGAGCAGATCTTCTTCGAATTCCAGGGCGGCAACACGCAAGGCGCCGACCAGTTCGGCTCGGGCGACGTGAAATACCACCTCGGTGCCTCGTCCGACCGCACGTTCGACGACAATAATGTCCACCTGTCGATGAATGCCAACCCGTCTCACCTTGAAGCGGTTGACCCTGTCGTGCTCGGCAAGTCGCGCTCCAAGCAGGAAATGCTCCACCGCGAAACCGGCGAACTGGTGCGCACGAAAGTGCTGCCACTTCTGCTGCACGGCGACGCTGCCTTTGCGGGGCAGGGCGTTGTGGCCGAGTGTTTCGCGCTGTCGGGCCTTTCCGGCTATCGCACAGGCGGCACGATCCACTTCATCGTCAATAACCAGATCGGCTTTACGACCAGCCCGATGTATTCGCGCTCGTCGCCGTATCCGTCGGATGTTGCGCTGATGGTTCAGGCACCGATCTTCCACGTCAATGGCGACGATCCTGAGGCTGTCACCTATGCAGCCAAGGTCGCGACCGAGTTCCGGCAGAAATTTGCCAAGGACGTGGTCATCGACATGTTCTGCTATCGCCGCTTTGGGCACAATGAGGGCGACGAGCCCATGTTCACCCAGCCGGTCATGTATAACGAGATCAAGGGCCATCCCTCGACCCGCGAGATCTATGGTCAGCGCCTCGTCAGCGAAGGCATCCTGACAGCCGAGGAACTCGACAAGCAGGTCAGCGATTTCGAGAACTATCTCGATGCCGAGTTTGAAAAGAGCAAGAAATTCCAGGCCAAGAAAGCCGACTGGCTGGACGGCGAATGGAAGGGCCTCGGCCTGCCGGAAGACGATGAGCGTCGCGGCAAGACCGGCGTTGCCAAGAAGCGCCTGCAGGAACTCGGCAAGACGCTGACGACCGTTCCGGACGATATCGAGATCCACAAGACGCTGACCCGCGTGATCGAAGGTCGCGCCACGGCGATTTCCATAGGCGAAGGCCTCGATTGGGCCACCGCCGAGCATCTCGCCTTCGGCACGCTGCTGGATGAAGGCTTCCCCGTCCGTCTCTCGGGCCAGGACGTAGGCCGCGGCACGTTCTCGCAACGCCACAGCCATTTTGTCGACCAGAAATCAGGTGAGCGCTACACGCCGCTGAACCATATCAGCGAAAAGCAGGCCCATTATGAAGTCATCGACTCGCTCCTCTCCGAGGAAGCGGTGCTTGGCTATGAGTATGGCTATTCGCTGGCCGACCCGAACACGCTGACCCTGTGGGAAGCCCAGTTCGGCGACTTCGCGAACGGTGCGCAGGTCTTCTTTGACCAGTTCATTTCCTCGGCGGAGCGCAAATGGCTGCGCATGTCGGGCCTGGTTTGCCTGTTGCCGCATGGCTATGAAGGGCAGGGGCCGGAGCACTCCTCCGCCCGCCTCGAGCGCTTCCTGCAAATGTGCGCGGAAGACAATATGCAGGTGTGCAACCTGACGACCCCGGCGAACTATTTCCACGCCATCCGTCGCCAGATCCACCGCGACTTCCGCAAGCCGCTGATCATCATGACGCCGAAATCACTGCTGCGTCACAAGCTGGCGACATCGGCGCTGGACGACATGACGACGAAGTCCTCATTCCACCGCATCCTTTGGGATGATGCCGAAACGCCGGGCCGCGAAGGCAAGGTGAAGCTCGCCAAGGACAACAAGATCCGCCGTGTCGTGATGTGTTCGGGCAAGGTCTATTACGACCTGTTCGAAGCTCGCGAGGAATCCGGCGTGGATGATGTCTACCTGATGCGCTTCGAACAGTTCTATCCGGTGCCACGCCGCTCGATCATGGCCGAGCTGAAGCGTTTCCCCGGCGCCGAACTGGTCTGGTGCCAGGAAGAGCCGCGCAACATGGGCGGCTGGACCTTCATCCGTGACGAGATCGAATGGTGCGCTGGCCAGATCGGCTCCAAGAACCCGCGTCCGCGCTATGCCGGTCGTCCGCCTTCGGCAGCGACCGCGACGGGCCTCATGTCCAAGCACAAGGCCGAAATGGCCGCCTTCATCAACGCGGCCCTCGGCCCCGATCCGGTCGACGACAAGATCGTCGCCATCTGATCGCCCTTTCCAGATATTCCAATACGGACCTTAAAACATGACCGACATTACAGTCCCTACACTCGGCGAAAGCGTCACCGAAGCCACCGTCGGCCAATGGCTCAAATCGGCCGGTGACAGCGTCAAGCGCGACGACGTGCTCGTCGAACTGGAAACAGACAAGGTTTCCGTCGAAGTTTCGGCGCCAGAAGACGGCGTACTCTCCGATATCGTCGCCAAAGAGGGTGACACGGTGGAAATCGGCGCGCTGCTCGGCCGCGTGAATGCCGGTGGCAGCGCGGGCAAGGCTGCCCCTGCCAAGGCCGAGGCCGCAGCGCCCGCCAAGGACTCCAAGCCCGCCGCCAAGGAAGAGGCTGCCCCCGCAGCGTCCGGTGGCAAGATGACCGACGTTGTCGTGCCTGCGATGGGCGAAAGCGTCGCCGAAGGCACGCTCTCGACCTTCCTCAAAAAGGTCGGCGACAGCGTCAAGAAAGACGAGACAATTGCCGAGATCGAGACTGACAAGGTCGCGCTCGAAGTGCCGTCACCGGCTGATGGTGTCATCGCCGAACTCGTCGCCAGTGAAGGCGACGGCGTGACGCCAGGCTCCGTCATCGCGCGCATCAGCGCCGGGGGTGCCGGAGCGGCCCCGTCGGCCAGCCCGGCTTCGCCGCCACCACCAGCCGCCAAGGCCGCCACCGAAGGCGCGCCTGTCTCGCCATCCGTGCGCCGCATCTCGACCGAAGCCGGTGTCGACGCCGCCAACATCCCGGGTTCCGGCCGCGATGGTCGCGCCACCAAGGCCGATGCCCTTGCCTATGTGAACAGCGCGCCGAAGGCCTCGTCCTCCAACGCCGTCACGGAATCCCGGGCACCGCGCGACATTGGCCCACGCGAAGAACGTGTCCGCATGACGCGCCTGCGCCAGACCATCGCCCGCCGTCTCAAAGAGGCCCAGGACAGCGCCGCCATGCTGACCACGTTCAATGACGTGGACATGGGTGCCATCATGGACCTGCGGAAGAAGCATCAGGACAGCTTCGTTGCCAAGCATGGCATCAAGCTCGGCTTCATGAGCTTCTTCGTGAAGGCCTGCGTCAACGCGCTGAAAGAAGTCCCGGCCGTCAATGCCGAGATCGACGGCACCGACATCATCTACAAGAACTATTATGACATCGGCGTCGCCGTCGGCACCGACAAGGGCCTTGTCGTGCCGGTCGTGCGTGACAGTGATGACCTGTCGCTGGCCGGTATCGAGAAATACATTGCCGACTTGGGCAAGCGCGCCCGTGACGGCGATCTCACGATCGGCGACATGCAGGGCGGCACGTTCACCATCTCGAACGGCGGCATCTATGGCTCGCTGATGTCGACGCCGATCCTGAACCCCCCGCAGTCCGGCGTGCTCGGCATGCACCGGATCGAGAACCGCCCGGTCGCCATCAATGGTCAGGTCGTGATCCGTCCGATGATGTATCTCGCGCTCTCCTATGACCACCGTATCGTTGACGGCAAGGAAGCAGTGACCTTCCTCGTCCGCGTCAAGGAAGCGCTGGAAGATCCGGAACGCATGCTGCTGGAAGTCTAGTCCCTGATGGTCAGCCTGTTCGACGCCATCGGCATTGTTGGCGTCGTTCTGACCCTTCTCGGCTACCTGCTGCTGCAGGCAGAGCGGATTGAATCGCGATCGCGGCTCTATTCGGCGCTGAACCTGTTCGGGTCCGTCGCGATCCTCGTGTCGCTCGCTTTCGACTTCAATCTCTCGGCCGCCCTCATGGAGGGCTGCTGGGCCCTGATCAGCCTTTACGGGCTGGTCAAGGCCGTGCGGTCCTTCTGGCGCGCGCCGCCGGTCTAGACATCTAGAAGGGAAGGGGCTGCAGGTCCGGTTCGACCCAGCTTCGCCGCGCCTCTACCGAGAACAGGACCGGCTTCGACCAATAGGTCAGCAGCCAGTCCGATTGGCCGAACGCACCCGCCATCAGCTCCCGCAGCACCAGATGTAGCTGCGTGCCCGGTGCCGCCCGGTCCATCACGTGCCGCGCCGCGCGCAGCGAGGCTTGCGTGATCGTCTCGTGATAGCCTTCCGTGTCGGAATTCACGCCGCCCACGGATTCATTATAGGCGCGGATCATGCCCGGCATCTCGCGCTGCGCGGCCTCAAAGTCCGCAGCGACCAGCCAAAGGGCGCCTGCGAAATGGGCTTCGTGCGTCCAGGCCTCTTTCGGCAAGGTGCGGTCGATCATGCGGCGCGTGGTGTGCTCAATCTCGGTATCGGATGTGAAAGCCATGATACATCTTCCTTTTGGCTGGCCGGCAGGATGCCCGAAAAACAAAACCCCGCCAGCGATGGCGGGGTTGGGGTTCCGGAACTTCCTGACCTGGTGTTCAGTCAGGCATATTCCCGGCACGCACACGCCCGCTCCATCCGGAAATCCGGACCTGCTGTTGCTGCTGGAGGGTGTTCATCGTGTGCATATCGTCCGCTTACCAAGGGATGTGGACGATTTCAAGCATGGGCGGATAACGTCTTCGCGGTCAGCCAGGTCCGCATCAGAAGTGTTTGCGCCAGAGGGGAGGGGCGCTCGAATCCGTTCTCTTGAATTAGCGCTTCGACGGCAGCCGGCGAGTGGACGGCAAAATCGCGCCCGAAGCCTGCGCGGTAATTGGCGAGTCCTGCCGCGTCTGCGCCCGTCTCCCGCAGCATCTGTTCCCAGGTCGCATAGAGGCGTGCGCTGGTCTTGTCGGTCATGTCGGCGGCAAGGTCGGCGTTGACCAGCAGGGCGCCGGGCTTCAGCCGCGCGGCAATCTCCGCAAAGAAGGCCCCGCGTGATGCGTCGGTTTGCAGGAAATGCGAGACCAGCAGGCTCGTGGTGGCGTCATGGAGAGGTGTGGCGGCAAGGGTCTCGATATAGCCGACATGGATCGTGCAGCGGTCGAGAATTCCCGCGGCTGCAGCCTTCTCCCGGAACACGTCCAGCATGGCGCCGGCCGGGTCCACAGCCGTGAAGTGCCAGCCGGGATGGCGGCCCGCAAGGGCGACGATTTCCGATCCCGTTCCCGCACCGACGACAAGGATGTTTGCGTCATCCGGCAGGGACGCGAATGCAAGGTCGGTTACGAGATGGATCACATCGCGGAATGGCTCTGCGCGGGCGAATTTGGTGTCATATTTTTCGGCGTGCGCCTTGTCGAACATGATTGTGGGATCGAGTTGGGACATGGAATCTCCGGGTAAGGGCAAGGAAAATGTAATATAGTTACATTTCCATCCTGCGCAATGCCCGCGCTTGCCTGTCGCACCTGTCTCCCTTGCCGCCCGTGCCATCCCCATGTAACGGGCAGCACTCAGCCAGACGGGGCAAAGCCCATGACGACCTATACATCCGACCAGCGCCATCATACGGCCGAGACGAGCGAGACCATGGAACAGGTCCGCTACGAGATCGACCGCATCGACCGCCTGCTTGTGGAAATCCTGGCTGAGCGCCAGTCCTTCATGGACGCTGCTGCCCGTATCAAGGGCGACCGCAAAATCGTGCATGACCGTCCGCGCATCGAGGATGTTGTCGCCAAGGTGCTGGCTGCTAGTGCTGAGGCAGGCTTGTCACCGGCCATCGCGGAGCCTGTGTGGCGCACGCTGATCGACCGCTGCATCGCTTATGAATTCGGCAGCTATGACACGCGCTTCGGCCCCGGTGACGCCAGTTCGTAAGCGGTCCTTGCGACCGCCTCCAGCGTGTCGCCCAAGATATCCTTCACATCACCCAGCATGACGGCGGCGGCCGTGCGGCTGGGCGTTGCTTCGCCGCGGCCGAGCCGTTCGGCTTTCTCGCAGATGGACGCAAGGCGCAGGGCACCGATGCCGAGGCTGGCACCCTTCAGCGTATGGGCGGCATCGGCCCATTGCGAGGCATCGGCCATGGGGTCGAGCAGGCGGGACCAAATCTCGGCCTGATGCCGGAAAATCTCGATCACTTCGACCGCCAATGACTGGTCGCCCCCTGTCATGGCGCTCAGATGGTCCCGATCGAGCAGGGCAAGCGGGGCAGGGGCAGTATCGGTCATGGGCAGACTCCGGAAGCTCCGTCGCACTCTCTCATGATCATCTTTCCTCAAAGGTTAACGCAATCCGTCGGTCTGTTCACGAACCCTTACGAAGATTTATCGATTGGCGGAAAAGCCCTTTCGCTGTATGCTAGAGCCTTCATCCGGGGCCTGAGAGTTGCCCCGCGTTTATGGGGACTATCATGATCGGGATCGCCGTGTTCATCCGGAACCTTGTCCTTGCAGGCATTTTGGCCTGGCTGGGTCTTGAATTCGCGCCATCAGAGCCTGATGAAAGTGCTGACACGTCGCAGGCAGAGCCTGTTGTTGTCAGTATGCTGGGTTAGGGCAGCGGCCTGCCAGGCCCTGAAAAAGCCTGTATTCCGGCCTCGCCGCAGGCTTATTGTCGCGGTATAGTTTCAACATGACGGATACGCCTGCAGCTCGCCCGTCCGGCCGGGATCTCCTGGCCAGGCAAGAGGCGTCGGAAAACTTCGAGTACGCCCGGCATGGTGGCGGCTGGATGGTCGTCACGGGATTCCTGATAGGTGTGCTCTGGTTTGTCGCCGTCGCGGCAGGCGTGCTCGGCTTTGTCGGCCTTGATCCACTGCTGGCACAGCCTCCGGCGATCCTTTTGGCCGGTGGCCTTGCCGCGCTCATTCCCGGCATGATCATCATCATGGCCGGTTTCATGGCGCGCACCAATCGCCGCGCCTCGGCCTCCAATGCCCTCGTCATGGAAGCGGCCATTCGCCTGCTTTCGCCAGCGCGTGAGGCCGGCACTGAAGGCATCACGATTGCCGAACAGATGAAACAGTCTGCGTCCGAGGTCGACCGCGCCATGGCGCACGCGATCTCGGCGATGAAGGCCATGTCCGGCGAGATTGGCGACGAGCGGATGCGGCTGGAATCTGTCGCCTATGCCAGCGCCGACAATGCGCGCGATCTGGCCCAGCGCTTGGCATCCGAGCGGACGGCGCTTGAGGGCCTTGCCCGCGACCTGCGCGCGCAGATCGAGTCCATGAACGAAGCCATCCCGCGTCAGGCTCAGCAAATGGTCAATGCGGCCCGCATGGCCGGTGATGAAGTGGCCCGCGCCGATGAAGCGCTCGACGCCCGCCTGCATGGCATGACGGTCGCGGGCGAGTCGCTGGCGGCCAAGCTGATCGATCTTGATGGCCTGGCGCGCGATGCGTCTGTTCGCACCGAAACACTCACCTTCGCCGTCACCCGCGTCGAAGAGAAGCTCGAACAGTCGCGCAAGCTGGTCGACGCCGCTGTCAGGGCAGGGGAGATCGCTGCTGCCGCCGCCTCGACCACCGGCGACGCGCTGAAGGATGCCGTCTCTTCCGCGCTCGATGGCGCCCGCTTTGCCAATCGCGAGATCAACCAGTCGACCCGCGCCGCGGCCGAGGAAGCCGCCAGCGCGCTCGCACGCCTGCGCGAAGCCGGCGAGCAGGCTGCCGTCGCCGTACGCGCTGCCGGCAATGCCGCGCGCGCCGAGACGGACATGATGAACCGCCGCCTCGGGGCGACGTCAGCCGCGCCGAGTCTCCCTGCAGCACCCGTAAAGGCCCCCGAAACGGTCCGGGAATGGTCCGAAACGCCCCCCGCCGCGACCGCAAGCCAACCCGTCAAGCCACCCGCTGCGCCCCCTGAACCGCCGCGCATGAACGGCCATGCCAATGGCAATGGCGCGGCCAATGGCTATGCGAATGGTCACACGTATCCTGCTGCAGACCTGTCCAGTACGCCCGTCCCGCCGCCATCGCGCCCTGCGCCGACGCGCCCCGCGCCGCGCCCGAGCATGGAAGACGAACTCTTCGACGCCGCCGCAGACCTCTTGGCCTCTGCCAGCCTTGGCGCAGACGCCGAGAAAGAAAAAGACAAGGATATCAAGGCGCCGGAAGCGCTCGCGCAAGATGCCAGCCCGGCGGAGTCCAACCCGCCCATGCTGCGCCGCCGCTTCGATGACAACGAACCAGCCAAGCCTGCAACGCCTGCGCGGCGGGCAACCGATGTGCCTGGCACGCAAGCCAGCAGCGGCGCGCTCGTGCCGTCCTCCGGCCGGTCATTGCAGTCGAGCAGCGACATGGGCTGGCGGGACATCATTTCCGACATGAGCCGCGATGAACCTGCTGCAACGCCGACAGATCGCGAAGAAATTGCCGACGAAATGATCCAGCGCCTGCAGACCTCAGGCATCCTTTTGCCGGAAGCCTTCCGTCCGAAGGCCAAGCGCAAGATTGCCGAAGCGGCCCGCCAAGGCGACCGTGAGCGCCGCGCAGCCATCATGGACAATGCTGGCCGTCAGGTGGAGCGCGTGACCCAGCGCCTGCGCAGTGACCGGGACCTCTTGCAGCTCGCCCGCGAGTTCATCTCGCTGGAAGAGGAAGACGCGCTCAACGCGCTGGAGCAGACGCAGAAGACCAGCCGCAATGCGAGCCCGCGTCTTGCTGCCTACCTGCTGCTGGATGCCGCTGCGGGCGCCAACGCCTCCTAGACGCCGACAATCTCGCCCTTGGTGGCTTCGGTCTTTACCCATTTCATGAAGTCACGCACATCCGGCGACAGGTGGCGCCCCTTGGGCCAGACCAGCCAATAGCCGAAATCGATCAAAGTTGATCCATCTGCAAACGGCGCGACCAGCCGACCTGAAGCCAGGTCTGCTGCTGCGATGGCCTGTTTGGCGAGGGCAACGCCCCGTCCGGCGGCCGCGGATTCGATGACGAGGATCGCCTGGTTGAAGCGCGGCCCGCGTGTGCCGTCGACGCCTTCCACGCGGCGGGCGCGCAGCCAGCTCGCCCAATCGGGACAGGACGGATCGTTCTCGCTGCTTTCATCGTGCAGCAGCGTGTGGTGGCGCAGGTCTTCCGGGCGGCGGATTGCGTCCGGGCCTTCGAGCAGGGAAGGGGAGCAGACCGGCAGGACGGTTTCGTCGAGCAGCTTTTCCGATTTCAGGCCGTCATAATTGCCCCTTCCATAGCGGATGGCGAAATCGGCATCGGCCATGGTGAAGTCTGTCAGTCCCATGTCGGCCGAGATCCAGGCTTCGGTATCGGGGTGTTCACGGTGGAAACCGTCGAGTTTCGGTGCGAGCCATTTGGCGGCAAAGCTGGGTGCGCAGGAGACCATGACGCGTCCCTTGCGGGCGGGGGCCTGCATGATGCGCCCGGCTTCAGATATGCGCTCAAACGCTTCCCGCACCAGCGGCAGGCTGGCCTGCGCGGCATCCGTCAGCAAGACGGAACGGCCCGTACGCTTGAAAAGCGGCGTTCCGGCATAGTCTTCCAGCTGGCGGATCTGTTGTGAAATCGCCCCCGGCGTGACATTGAGTTCGTCGGCCGCCTGTGTGAAAGACAGGCGTCTGGCAGCCGCTTCAAAGGCGCGCAGGGCGTTCAGGGGCGGCAGTCGGTCGTTCGGATCAGACATGAATAGTAACTCTAAAGGCTCGCTGTAGGGGTTCACGGTTGCGCCTGAGCCGTCAATAGCCAATTTGACCTTTGATCGATCAGCAATACTAAACAAGAGTGGCCTTCGCATGCGCCAGTTTCCGGCCTTCTTCAACCTTGATAATGCATCCGTTGTTGTTTTCGGAGGCGGGGAAGAAGCCCGTCGCAAGGTTCGCCTTCTGGCCGCGACACCGGCCCGGATTACCGTCATTGTCTCGAAAATCGACCCCGGCTTTGCCGAGGAGTTCGCGGGCCGTGTCACGATCGCGCCGCCGGAACATGCCGGTCCGGCGCTAGATGTGGCGCGGTTTGCCATTGTCGCAAACCGCCTCGATGCCAACGCGGAAAAGGCGATCACCATGGCGCGCCAGTATGGGGTGCCGCTGAACGTGGTCGACCATCCGGAGCTTTGCGACTTCACCGTGCCCTCGATCATTGACCGGGGCGATGTGGTCGCCGCGATCGGCACGAACGGGTCGGCGCCCGTACTTGCAAAGGCTATCCGCGAGAAACTCGAAGCGCTGCTGCCGAAACGTATCGGCGACCTGGCCGCGCTCGCCAGTCGCCTACGCCCGGACGTGAAGGCCGCAATCCCCGACAGCAAGGCGCGCCGCCGTTTCTGGGAAACCGCGCTGACCGGCCCGACCGCCGACCTCGCCTATGCGGGTGATCTTGAGGGCGCCGAAGCCGCCATGCGCGCGCAATTGGCGTCAGGCATTGCCGCCGAAGGCATCGTCCATATTGTCGGCGCAGGTCCGGGTGATCCGGAACTGATGACATTGAAAGCGCTGCGCCTGATTCAGGAAGCGGATGTTGTCTATTATGATCGCCTTGTCAGTGACGAAATTCTCTCCCTGATCCGCCGCGACGCTGACCGCGTTCCGGTCGGCAAGTCCAAAGGCGACCATTCGGTGCCTCAGGAGACGATCCACGAGCTGCTGATCGCCTCGGCGCAGGAAGGCAAGCGTGTTGTGCGCCTCAAGGGCGGCGACCCGTTCATCTTTGGCCGGGGCGGGGAAGAGCTGGAAGCCGTGCGCGCGGCCGGTGTTGCGGCGACTGTGGTTCCCGGTATCTCCTCGGCACTTGGCTGCGCTGCTGCTGCAGGCCTGCCGCTCACACATCGTGACCATGCGCAAAGCCTTACGTTCGTGACCGGCCACGCCCGGGCAGGCGGCGTGCCGGATCTGGACTGGGCCTCGCTTGCACGCCCTGCGCAGACCGTTGTTGTCTTCATGGGCGTCGGTACGTCGGCGACGATTGCCGAGAAGATCATCGCCGCAGGACGCGCGCCGTCGACGCCTGTTGCGGTCATCGAGAATGGCACGCGCGATAATGAAATCCGTGTGTTCGGCACGCTTGCCGAACTGCCCCATCTTATCCAGCGCGCGGGCATCAAGGGCCCCGCGCTTCTCGTCATCGGCGAAGTGGCTGGTCTTCCCGCAGAAGCCATTACCCAAGCCTTCAAGGAACATGTCGCATGAGCTCCGTTCGCCCCAAGCTGAAACCTGAAACGCCGAAATCCATCACCGCCTGGGAAACCGCAACCGGACGCACTGTCTGGCTGACGGCCAATGGCGACTGGACGGCAGACACGTCGCAGATCGCTGCCTTCACAGGCGATGAGGCCGAGGAACGCCTCGCGGCCGCTGCGAAGCAGGAAGCCATCATCACTGATCCCTATTTCATGGAAGTGACCGAGACGGGCGGTATCACTGGCCGTGAAACCTTGCGCGAATCCATCCGCGCGAATGGGCCAACCGTCGCCTATGGAGACAAGGCATGATCCGCATCTTTGGCGATTCGATTTCAGGCAACTGCCTGAAGGTGAAATGGGTGGCGACGCAGCTGTCCCTTCCGCATGAATGGATCGAGATCGACATCTTGAAGGGCGAGAGCCGCACGGACGAATTCCTTGCACTGAACCCCTTTGGTCAGGTGCCGGTGGTTCAGTTCGACAATGGCCGCAGCCTTGCGCAGTCCAACGCCATCATCCTGCATCTTGCTGAAGGCTCTGACCTGATCCCGGCTGACGCATTCGAGCGGGCCAAGATGTTCGAGTGGATGTTCTGGGAGCAGTATTCGCACGAGCCGACAATTGCCGTGCGCCGTTTCCAGAAGCTCTACCTGAAGAAGTCGGACGACGAGATTGATGCGGACCTGATGGCCAAGGGCCGCCGTGCGCTTGGGCGTATGGAAATGGCGCTCATCTCCAGCGACTGGATCGCCGGGGGAGAGGCCCTGACGCTCGCTGACATTTCGCTGCTGGCCTATACCCGCCTCGCGCATGAAGGCGGCTTTGACCTGAACGAATTTCCTGCCGTGCAAGCCTGGGTCGCCCGCTGCGAGCTTGAACTCGGCCTGCCACACCTTCACGAGGTCACCCATGTATAGATATGATGAATTCGACGCGCAGATCGTCAAGGAACGCGTCGCCCAGTTCCGCGGGCAGGTCGAGCGCCGCCTGTCGGGTGAATTGCTGGAAGACGAGTTCAAGCCGCTGCGCCTGCAGAACGGCGTCTACCTCCAACTCCACGCCTATATGTTGCGTGTGGCCATTCCCTATGGCCAGCTGAGCGCCCGCCAGATGCGTATGCTCGCTCGCATCGCCCGCGAGTATGACCGCAATTACGGCCACTTCACCACACGCCAGAACATCCAGTTCAACTGGGTTGCCCTGAAGGACATTCCGGACGTGCTTGCTTTGCTGGCCGAGGTCGAGATGCATGCCATCCAGACAAGCGGCAACTGTATCCGCAATACGACGTCGGACCATTATGCCGGCGCCGCGCGCGACGAGATCATGGACCCGCGCCCCTGGTGCGAGATCATTCGCCAGTGGTCTACCTTCCATCCGGAATTCGCCTTCCTGCCACGCAAGTTCAAGATCGCCGTCACCGGCGCCGCGCATGACCGCGCGGCGATCCGCGTGCATGACATTGGCCTGCACATGCGCGAGCGTGATGGCGTGCGGGGCTTTGAAGTGCATGTCGGCGGGGGGCAGGGGCGCACGCCGCACATCGCTGCGCTGGTCAACGAGTTCATGCCGGAAGACCGGCTGCTCGATTATCTCGAAGCGATCATGCGCGTCTACAACCTGCACGGCCGCCGGGACAACAAGTACAAGGCGCGGATCAAGATCCTCGTGAATGAGCTTGGCGAGGAAGAATTCACGCGGCAGGTCGAAGCGGAATTTGCCGCTCAGCGAAGCCACGAGAAGATCGACCTGCCACAGGCCGAGATCGACCGCATCCATGCCTATTTTGCGCCGCCTGAACTGGCGACCAAGCCTGAAGTGTCGGACGCGTTCGAGGCGGCAAAAGCGAGCGATAAGGTCTTCGCCCGCTGGGCGCGTACGAACCTGCATCCGCACGTCACGCCGGGCTACACGTCTGTCACGGTGAGCCTGAAGCCGATTGGTGGGTTGGCGGGCGATGCGACCGACGCGCAGATGGAGATCATCGCCAATCTGGCCGAAGCTTATGGTCAGGACGATATCCGCGTCAGCCACGCACAGAATATTATCCTCGCGCATGTCGCGCTCGACGATCTGCCAGCACTGCACGCAGAGCTGGACGCGGCAGGCCTTGCTACGCCGAACGAAAGCCTGATCACGGACCTGATCGTCTGCCCGGGCCTCGACTATTGCAACCTCGCCAATGCCCGTTCGATTCCGGTCGGGCAGGCCGTGCAACAGGTGTTTGCCGATCCTGATTACCAGGAAGATATTGGCCGCCTGCACATCAATATCTCAGGCTGCATCAATGCCTGTGGCCACCACCATGTCGGTCATATCGGCATCCTCGGCGTCGACAGGAAGGGTGAGGAATTCTATCAGATCACCTTTGGTGGCCGCGCCGACGAGAAGGCCGCGATTGGCGATATCGCCGGCCCCGGCCTCAAATCCGAAGACGTTCCCGGCGCCCTCAAGCGCGTCGTAGACCGCTACCGCGAACTGCGGAGCGGCAAGGACGAGCTGTTCATCGACACACTGGGCCGCCTCGGCCATGACCCATTCAAGGAAGCCCTCTATGCCGCTGATTAAGAATGGCGCCGAAATCGACGATATCTGGGCCTATGTTGACGGTGAAGCAGAGCTATCCGAAGGCGGCTGCTTCACGGTTCCGCTGGCGCGTTTCATCGCTGAGGCGTCGACCCTGTCCGAGCGTAATACGCAGGTCGGCGTGCGACTTTCGCCGGATGACGATGCAGCGCTTCTGGAGCCGTACCTGCAGCAAATACAGCTGATCGAGATCGCTTTCCCGAAATATACGGACGGTCGCGGCTTCAGCCAGGCCCAGCTCCTGCGTCGCCGCTTTGGATATGAAGGCGAGCTGCGCGCGGTGGGCCACGTCCTGCGGGATCAGTTATTCTATATGAACCGTTCAGGCATCGATGCTTACGAGACGTCCCGTGCTGCCCTATCTGAAGTGATAGACGCATTGAAGGAATATTCCGAAGTCTACCAGCCCGCTGCGGGCGGTCAGGTGCCGGTGTTCCGCAAGAGACACGGAAACTAGAGCCACATGCCTTATGGTGACATCATCGCTCGGAACGCTGAAGCGCCCGAGATCCGCCTCGAACGCCTGAATACCGAGTTGCGGGATGCTTCGGCCCAGACGGTCCTGCGCGTTGCGATGGTGCGTGAGTGGCCTGAAAGCCTGACCTATGTGTCGAGCTTTGGCGCGGAAAGCGTCGCCATGCTGGCCCTTATCGCCGATGTCGATCCGTCGCTGCCGATCGTATTTCTCGATACGGGCATGCACTTTCCGCAAACGCTTGATCACCGCGACGAAGTGATTGAACGGCTCGGCCTGACGGGTGTGCGTTCGATCCCGCCGTCGGAGACAGAGCGCAAGGTGCTCGACCCGAAGAACGATCTCTGGAAAACCGATACGGACGCCTGCTGCGCCCTGCGCAAGGTGCGGCCGCTGGAGCCGGCCCTTGAAGGTTTCTCGGCCTGGATCACGGGTCGCAAGCGCTTCCATGGCGGCGCACGGATGTCCCTGCCGGTCTTCGAATTCGCGAATGGCCGCTACAAGGTCAACCCGCTGGCCAACTGGACCCCGGAAGACGTCGAACTGATGATCCAGCAGCGCAACCTGCCGCGTCATCCGCTGGTCTCGCAAGGCTATCCGTCCATCGGCTGCTGGCCCTGCACCAAGCCTGTCGCCGAGGGCGAAGACGTGCGCGCTGGTCGCTGGGCCGGTCAGGCCAAGACTGAGTGCGGTCTGCATGTCGACAAGAACGAACGCCCACGCGTATTCTAAACCAACACTACGGGTGGGGCGTCACACCACGCATTCCCGCAGCGCCCTCTCCGGTTTGGAGGGGGCGTTTTCTTTTCAGGATCGGGCTGCGAAGACGTGCGCCAGCGCGACAGCCCCGGCGGTTGCCACGTTAATGCTGTCAAAGCCCGCCGACATTGGGATGCGCACGGGCACGGCTGAGGCGATCAGCTTGTCAGGCAGGCCCGACCCCTCGGCGCCGAGCAGGATGGCAAGCTTCTCAGGGACGGGCAGGGAGGCGAGCGGCGCGGCATCGGCACGCGGTGTCATCGCCCAAACCGTATAGCCGGCATCCTGTGCCGCCTGCATCATCTCTGCGCCGCTGCCGCCATGGGCGAAGGGCAGCCACAGGCTCGATCCTGACGAGACGCGGATGGCCTTGCGATAAAGCGGGTCGCAGCATTGCCCATCGAGCAGGACCGCATCGGCCCCAAACGCGGCCGCATTGCGGAAGCAGGCGCCGACATTGTCGTGATTGGACAGGTCCGACAGCATGAGCAGGGTTGATCGGGCCGTGTCCCCTGCGCAGGCAGGGGCCTGGCCGGGCCCAGCATCGCCGCCCCTGCCTGCGCAGGGGAGACGGGAAATCTGTTCAAGAAGGTGTGCGGTCCCGGCGGCCTCGCCCTTCAGCCCACAGGCCAGCACGCCCCTGTGCATGGGGAACCCAGCCACGGCGTCCATCACGTCTTGCGGAGCGACATAGACCGGCACATTTGCGGGAACGTGAGTCAGGATATCGGCCAGTGGCTCAAGCCGGGTCTCGCACAGGAACAGGCTTTCAACCGCGAAGCGACTGCGGCGCAGCAGCGTTTCGAGTGTGACTTTGCCTTCGACGATGAACCGTCCGCCATGGCCGGAGGTCAGGTCCTTCTCGCGGATCGACGTGTAGGGCGCGAGGCGCGGATCGGCAGGATCGCTGACATGAAAAAGGGGCATGCGCGCTGCATGCCCCTTTGTCGTTACTGGATCAATTCAGAAGATCGCGGTGATCAGTTCGCCACCGCGCCTGCGGCTGTCGGCATGCCCTGTTCCTTGGCCATGCGCTTCATGGCCTTTTGCAGCTTTTCGAACGCCCGCACCTCGATCTGCCGGATACGCTCGCGGCTGACATTGTAGGTTTCGGAGAGTTCTTCGAGTGTCTTTGGCTCTTCCGAAAGGCGCCGCTCGGTGAGGATATGGCGCTCGCGCTCGTTGAGGTCTTGCATGGCATTGCCGAGCAGATCCATTCGGGCGTCATATTCCTGACGATCCGCGAAATTCTCGGCCTGGCCCTGGTCGTCATCGGCCAGCCAGTCCTGCCATTCCATGTCGCCATCGGTGCCCATGGGCACGTTCAGCGAGGCATCGGAGCCCGACATGCGGCCGTTCATCGAGAAAACTTCTGCCTCTGTGACGTTCAGTTTTTCGGCGATCAGGCGGGCCTGTTCGGGGCGAAGGTCGCCCTCGTCGAGGGCTTTCATCTCGCCTTTCAGGCGGCGCAGGTTGAAGAACAGCTTCTTCTGGGCGGCTGTCGTGCCGAGCTTCACCAAGCTCCAGGATCGCAGGATATATTCCTGGATAGCGGCGCGGATCCACCACATGGCATAGGTGGCCAGGCGGAAGCCTTTTTCAGGGTCGAATTTCTTGACAGCCTGCATAAGGCCGACATTGCCCTCTGAAATCACTTCGGCCATTGGCAAGCCATAACCCCGATAGCCCATCGCGATTTTCGCCACGAGGCGAAGGTGGGAGGTCACCATCTTTTCGGCGGCTTCTGTGTCATCATTCTCAAGCCACTTGCGGGCGAGCATGAATTCTTCGTTCTTCTCAAGCATCGGGAACTTGCGGATTTCGCTGAGATACCGGCTGAGGCCCTGTTCGGGGCTGAGGGCGACCGAACTGCGTGCAGAAACTGGGTTGGCCATTATAAATCCTCCTTTTGGAACCTATCCCGCACCTGCAGCAATGGTTCCCGTTTAGGTGTTCCGAATGTGTTCTTAGCCCCGCTTTGCGGCGACGTATTCCCCGGAAATGCGCATGTATGTCATCGCGCTGCAGCATAAATAGGAAATACGGCCTTCCTGTGAAGGTGGCGTGGGCAAAAAAATGCCCCGCTCCGGGGGGGAAGAGCGGGGCAGTTACGGGGTTTGTTGGTAAACGTACCGGAACTCTATGCCCGACTTGGTTCCAACCTCGTCAGCGCTGCTTTGAGCGCATCAAGACGTGTGTCGAACTGCTTCTCCTCGCTACCGGGCAGGCCGGTGGCGAATTGGTGCAGCACTTGTCCGACAGACTCGTTCAAGCCGGTGACATAAACCTGCTTGCCGGAGTCTGCTGCGTCCTCGACGATTGTTTCCACGGCCCTGACGGCTGAGACATCAATGAAAGGGACACGGGAAAAGTCGAGAATGATGATCTCCACCTTGTCACTTGCCTTGCTACGAACATGGTGGCCGAGGTCCGCCGCCGCACCAAAGCTGAGTGGTCCGCCAAAGTCGAACATCATCACCCGGCCGCCCGAGCGTGACAGGATCTGCGTCTCTTCTTCGGTCGATAGGCGTGGTTCGTCTTCCTGAACGGCCTTGATCTGATCATCGGCCAGGTTCTTGATGAAGGCGAGCGCTGCGAGCACCACGCCAACTGCCACTGCCGTGATCAGGTCGACAAACACGGTCAGGCCAAGCACGAGCACCATGAGGCCCAGGTCCCAGCGAGGCCCTTTATGGGCACGCTTCAGGTAGGAGAAGTCGATCGTATCGACACCGACCTTTACCAGGATACCGGCCAGAACCGCATGAGGAATCTTCGCCGCAAGCGGGCCAAGGCTTATGACGATCGCCAGCAGAACGAGGGCGTGTGTCATGCCGGAAATACGTGTGCGGCCACCGGACCGGATGTTGATCACGGTGCGCATGGTTGCGCCAGCGCCGGGAATGGCCCCAAAGAAGCCGCCTAGCGCGTTACCGATGCCCTGACCGATAAGTTCCTTGTTCGATTGGTGGCGCGTTCGGGTCATGTTGTCGGCGACCAGTGAGGTCAGCAAGCTGTCGATTGAACCGAGCACGGCGAGAATGAAGGCCGCCTCGATGACGATGAGGGCGGAATCCACATTTACAGCCGGCAGTACGAAGCTTGGGAAGCCTGTCGGGATGTCACCGAGTAGCGGTGCCCCCGGGATGGCGATGCTGACCAGCGTGCCGATGACGAGCGCGGCCAACGGGCCGGGCACGTAGGCGGCAAACTTCTTCGGCCAGCTGAACACGATGCCAAGCGTCAGAAGGGCAATGCCGACGGCAATGACGTTGGGGTCCATCACCGCGCCAGGCACGGCGGTAAAGGCCGGAATCGTGCCGCCGCCATCCGGTTCGTGACCAAACAGGCGGGCAAGCTGGAGGGCGATGATGATGACACCGATACCGCTCATGAAACCCGAGATGACCGGGTAGGGCACAAGTTTCACATATTGGCCGAACCGCATGAAGCCGAGCAGGATCTGCATGAGGCCCGCAAGGATAACGGCGCCAAAGACGAGGGCAGGGTTGCCGCCGAGCGCGGCATAGAGACCCGCAAAGACGACGACCATGGGGCCGGTCGGCCCTGAGACCTGTGATCCGGTGCCGCCAAACAGGGCCGCAAAGAAGCCCACGAAGATGGCGCCCCAGAGGCCGGCAATGGGGCCGGCGCCTGAGGCTTCACCGAAGGCAAGCGCAAGGGGAAGGGCGACGATACCGGCGGTCAATCCGCCAAACAGGTCGCCCTTCAGATTCGAAAAGTCAAAATAGGGCGCGCCTTTCGGCTGCGCCCCTGTCTGGGGTGTTGTCATGGACTTTTTCCGTTGTCTGGGGGTCAGGCCGCGCAGCCATGATCACCGGCAAGTTGGGCAATCTGGCTGGCATAATGCGCATCAACCCGGATGAATGTGTTTTGGTCGGCGTCGAAGGCGGACACGTCGCCTGTGCGGATGTCGTAGACCCATCCGTGCAGTTCGAGATCGCCCTTGGCGAGGCGGCGCGCGACGCTTGGATGCGTCCGCAGGTGCTGTAGCTGGACGAGGACGTTCTGCTCGATCAGCATCTGCATCCGCTCTGCCGGTGTGCCGTCTGGCGCCAGCTCGTCGACAATGTCGACGGCCGACTTGGAATAGGCCAGCCATTTGCGAACATGGTCCAGGCCTTCAAGGCCGTCCGGGTGCATGGCGCCATTCATGGCGCCGCAGCCCGTATGTCCGCACACGACGATATGCGGCACTTTCAGAACCGACACTGCATATTCGATGGCGGCTGTCATGCCGCCAGTATGTTCGGTGTGGGGCGGCACAATGTTTCCGGCATTACGCGCGTGGAACAATTGACCGGGTTCGGTTTGGGTAATCATTGCCGTTTCGATACGGCTGTCGGAGCAGGTGATGAACAGGGCTTCGGGCGACTGGCCCTGGCTGAGTTCTTCAAACAGGTCCTGTTTACCGGGATAGACGTTATTCTGGAAGCGGACGACGCCCGCAGCAAAGCGTGGCATGCGAAACTCCTTTTCGATGCGTGGGAGGAAAGCTGGATAGGATGTCAGGTGCGACGCGGTGGGCGTCTCAGGTATCGTGCGGCGGATCCACAGCTGAGCGGGTTACCTCGCTGTAGCAGCGGCAAGCACTTCGGCTTTTAAGGTCTGTCGCTGGCACTAAAGGGACACTCCGGTTCGTTGGCACAGTCGGTATTTCGGGGCTTCCAATACATAGTTCCAATACGAAAGCACTCTTGTTTTGATAGTCAAAATCTATCAAACTATCGGCTTCAACCAGAGGAAACCCAGATGCGTCCTACGTTGCGGCAATTACAGTATATCGTCGCCGTGGCCGAGACCGGCAAATTCCACGAGGCAGCGAAAACCCTCAACGTCTCTCAGCCCAGCCTGTCGGCGCAGATCGCTGCAGCCGAGGCGCAACTGGGTGCCGTGCTGATCGAACGCGGGCGCAATGGCGCGATCATGACGCCCACGGGAGAGGAAGTGGTTCGACGCGCACGCGTGATCCTCACACAGCTGGAAGACCTGAAGACCGTTGCTCGGCAAACCGAAGGCCTCGTCGCCGGACGCTACCGCCTCGGCACGGTGCCGACAATCGGGCCCTACCTGCTGCCGAGCGCTGTGAAGGAACTCCACCGCCTCTTTCCGGACCTGCGCATGAGCGTGCGCGAGGAGCGCACGATCGACCTTGAGGAGAAGCTCAATGACGGCCGCCTCGACATGATCATCTCGACGCCGGAAGACCATGTGAATAGCGAAAGCATGTCGCTATTCCAGGAGACACTTTTCGTATGTGCCGCGTCCGATGATGAGCTCTCGCAAGGCGAAGGTCCGGTTGATATCAGTGCCTTGCAGGGCAGGGAATTGCTCAGCCTTGGTTTCGGTCACCGGCTCAGCGTCGTGATCCAGATGCTCGCCGATGCAGCGGGCGCGCATGTCAGTACGGAATATGAAGGTACGTCGCTGGACGCTGTGAGGCAGATGTCAGCCATGGGGGCTGGCGTTGCCATCCTGCCCAATCTTTACGCCGTGGTTGAAGCCCAGCGTGATCCGGGCCAGGTCGTGCGGCCGCTGCGCCATCCGCTGGCGACCCGTGATGTCAGCCTGATCTGGCGCACGGGCTCGCCACTCGGCCGGGACATTGAAGCGCTTGGCCTTGTTTTCCGCGATGTCGCGATGGACTTGCTTGATTCTGGTGCGTTGCAGCCTGTCGGCCGGCCGCTCAGACGTCGGTGACCTGTTTGTGCGCTTCGGCGAAATATTCGGTCGAGCGCATTTCGTGGAGGCGGCTGGCGGTACGCTGGAATTCGAAACTGCCGTCGCCGGACGGATAAAGCGCATCCGGCTCGGCCGCAGCACTTGCGACGAGTTTCACCTTGGCCTCGTAAAGCTCGTCGATCAGCATCACGAAGCGGGCGGCTTCGTTGCGGTTCTCAGGCGAGAGCAGGGGGATGCCTTCCAGAAACACCGTGTGGAAATGGGCGCCGATCGTATGATAATCGCGGGCGCCGAGCGGGCGGGCACACAATTCTTCAAAGGTGAAGCGTGCCGTGCCCGCTGCCTCGCGCGATACTTCCAGCTTTCGGCCCTTGACCTTGAGCGTACAGTGCTGCGGCGTCGCGCCAAGCGTCAGCCGGTGCCACGCCTTGTCAAGTGCGGCATCTGCCTCATGCCCCAGCGGCGCATACCAGACGGGCGCCTCGCTCAGGCGGTCGAGGCGGTAATCCCTGTCGGAGCTCAACTCGAACACGTCGCAATTGGCCTTCAGGATATCCACGAAGGGCAGGAAGAGGGGACGGTTGATGCCGTCTGTGTAGAGGTCGTCGGGGTGGCGGTTGGAGGTTGCCACGACGGTGACGCCCTCGTCGAACAGGGCTTCGAACAGGCGCGACAGGATCATCGCGTCGGCGATCTGCGTCACCTGGAATTCGTCGAAGCAAAGAAGGCTCGCCCCTGAGGCGATGCGTTTCGCGGCTGGCGCGATCGGGTCGTCGCCCGCTCCCTTGACGCGCCATTCAGATCGCTTGCGTTCGCTCGCGTCCAGCTTGCGCCACTCGCCCAGCATGTCGTGCACGCTGCCCATGAATTCGTGGAAGTGAACCCGGCGCTTAGGGGTGACAGGAGCGGCCTCGAAGAAGAGGTCCATCAGCATGGATTTACCGCGCCCGACGCCGCCCCACATGTAGAGACCTTGGACAGGCGTGGGCTTGGAGAACCAGCCACCCTTGCCCTTGTTGGCCAGTCGGCGAGCGAGGTCGTCGAGGCGCGCGGCAGCCTTGGCCTGCGCGCTATCGGCATCGATCAGGCCTTCGGCGATCCGGGCTTCGTATCGCTCCAGCACCGAGATCATGCCATCTTCAGCCAATGCGGTGCGCCACTTGCTCGATCAGTTCCCGCCAGGCAGCCGGACGCAGCAGCATCGCGATAACGAGACCTGTCAGCGCGCCGCCGAGGTGGGCGCCGTGCGCCACCATGGTCTGGTCGCGCTGGGAGAGGATGAAGCTGACCACGATGAAGCCAACGCCGAAGACGATGGCCCACATGGGGATGGCGAAGAAAAGGTAGAGCATGGCAAAGGGGTAGAAGAGGCAGAATCCTGTAATCACACCCGATGTTGCGCCCGAGGCACCGACGGCGCGGTAGTTCGGCTGGTTATGCTTGTCGGCATATTCCCAGACATTTCCGCCCAGCATGGAGGCCGCGTACAGGATCAGGAAGCCGCCAGACCCGACATAGGCTTCGAGGATCTTCCCGAACGTGTAGAGCACGTACATGTTGATGAAGAGGTGCATGCCATTGACGTGCAGGAAGGCGGACGTGACGAAGCGGAACCATTCCTCGCCTTCCCGGATCGGCTTGATCCAGAAACAATACCGGTCGAACAAGTCGCGATTGTTGAACGCCAGGACGCTGGCGATCACATTCAAAGCGATCAGCACAAGTGTGGCAGGGTAGACGAGCAGGGCGTCCATGGCATTCGGGTCCATCAAATGGGCAAAGCCGCCCGAAGGGTTAACCCGGGCGGCTTAGCAAGGTCATTGGGGAGTCTGCAAGCACAAGCTCCCGTAAGGTGTATTCGCTCAGGCGGCCCGGGCTGGGGCGGCAGCAGCAGGCATTTGCTCAAGCAGGAAGTCCTCGAACGTATCCGGGCGCTGGATAAAGCGATTGAAGGGCAGGCTGGCCTTGAAAACGGCCTTTGGCGCGATATTGGCGCCGCAACGCAGCGCGGCTTCCACAACCTGGTCGCGCGTGTCCATCGAGGAGACAACCGCGATGCGATATTTGCCCATATTGGCGACGCGCGCGATTGTCATGTCGGGGTCAACACTGTCGGGCAGGCCAAGGTCGAGGACAACGAGGTCGAAGCGCTCAAGGCGGAGGCGTGCTTCGGCTGCCATCAGTGTCGGCGCCAGGACAAGATCCACCTGGATGCGCGAGCGGGCGGCTTTGTCGGCGGCAATCGCCAACATGTCGCGAACCGGCTCGTGATCTTCAACCCAAAGAACTTTCATACTACTCTACCCCGTAAAGGTTATTGCTGCCTGAGCGTCTGTGTGTGTCTGCGCCCGTCTGAAGATGACCTTGCCACCGGGGCCTTACAGCTTGGTAAAGCAGAACTTTCCGAAGTGTTGAAATCTCAACAGATCGGCGTTTCCGGGAAAGTTTTCTGACCCCTCCAAACCTGCCGCATCCGCTTTCCCGTAAGGGGAGTTCATGTATGTTGAGCGGCAGGGAAGTGCACGCCAAGAAAAAAGCAAAAAAAGTTCATGACAGACGAAATCCTGCCGCCGACCACAAAGGCGCCGCCTGTATCGGCCTTCCATGTCGATGACAGCGAGGCTGACAAGCATATCGTCGACGTGCTGATCGAGGAGCGCTGCCCGCGTATCCGGGAGCATTGGTCATGGCCGGTGGTACGTCCGGCGCTCTACAAGGTTCTCGGCTATGGCAAGGCGCGGCGGATGGCTGACGAGATTGTCCAGCTGAACGGGCGACAGTCCTTTGACCTCCTGTCAGACCAACTGTCCTTTGATCTCACGATTGATGGCATTCAGCGTATGCCGAAAACCGGCCGACTCATCATTGCCGCCAACCATCCGACGGGCCTTGCAGATGGGGTCGCCGTCTGGGACCTGCTGAAACAGGTGCGCGACGACATCATCTTCTTTGCCAATGCGGACGCGGTACGGGTGAATCCGAAATTCGAGGATGTCATCATCCCCGTCGAATGGGTTGCCGCCAAGCGCACGCCCGCCAAGACCCGCGAGACACTGAAGCGCGCGGCTGAAGCTTTCAGCGATGAGAAATGTGTCGTCATCTTCCCCTCCGGGCGGCTTGCCCGGCGTGTCGATGGTAGGTTGCAGGAAAAGGACTGGTTCTCGACGGTCATTGGTCTTGCCCGCAAGCAAAAGGCCCCGATCCTGCCGCTCAATCTCGATGCGAGAAATTCGGCGCTTTACTATCTCTTCTGTGACCTCAATGACGAGCTGCGCGACATCACGCTCTTCCATGAATTGCTGAACAAGCGCGGTTCGAAATTCAGCATGATATTTGGCCAGTTGATCGACCCGGCCGGGCTTGAAGGTGATGCAGGTGTTCTGACGGAGAAACTGAAGCTCCATGTCGCTTATGACCTTCTCACCAACCCCGACGCCGTGTTTACGCCGTAACGCTGTAGTGCTGGCAGCAAGCCTCACTTGAACTTGCCAGCGATGCGCTCTAGACGCGCTCGCCATGCTTGAAATCATTCCTGAAACACCCGCGCTACACGCCGTTGCCATCGAGTCCCTGTTCGATGTCACGTTCGGTCCGGGCCACTTCGCCAAGACGGCCGAACGTCTGCGCGAATTCTCTCACTCCCTGCCGGAGATCAGCCGCGTGGCTGTCTTGGATGGCGAGATTGTGGCTGTATGTCGTGTGTGGCCGCTTGTGGTCGGGGAGGCCCGAACGCGGGCCCTGTTTTACGGACCGGTTGCCGTGACGCCGGAACAGCGCGGCAGCCGGCTTGGCCAGGCTGTGACAGTAGCTGCGCTTGAGGCGGGTAAAGCTCGAGGCTGGCCTGCGGCGGTGCTCATTGGTGCGCCAGCCTATTTCTGTGAGATCGGTTTTGAAGTGACGCCGCGCGGGCAGCTTGTTTTTCCCGGTCCACAGGACCAAGGCCGCGTCATGGTGAAAAGCCTTGCAGGTGATGCGAGCCAGCTCTCAGGTCTGGTCACGGCGCTCTAGAAAGAGGGGGCTCAGCCCTTCTTGGGACGTTGATCCAGAGGCAGGGAATATTCCGCCGGCACGCCGTCAAGATACATGCCCTCGTGGAACAGTTCGCCCTGCATGTCGCGCGCGGTGCCGGGGCCGTTCAGGAAGCCCCTCGCGAACAGGCCCGCCATAACGACGCCGCTATCGGGAAGTGTCAGCACGCCATAGCCTTCATAGACGCCATCATTGGTCTCGCCTTGATAGCTCGCCATCAGGGCCGGGCCTTCATAGATATCCTCGGCATATTGCTCGATTGGCGGATAAGCGGCGGCGACTTCAAGGGCTCTGGCTTCCGCCGCGCGCGCGGCAAGCTGGTCTGGGGTAAGGGCTTCAGGCAGCGCCGCACTGTCTGATTCCGGTACCGGAGCGACCGGATCCTGCGGCATGGGGGCGCGAGGGCCGCATGCAACACACATTATCGCTACCAAGCTGGCGAGCGTCGTTCGGGAATCTGGCATGGCGGCCTCCTTGTGATGCGTTGGCAGTGTATCACACCGTGGGCTTAGACGACACATCCGCTCCGGGGCATGATTGCCAATTTCGCCTGCGCGCATTAGTTACCAATCAGGGCGTCTTGTGCATGGGGGTGACAAATGACGGATCTCCGCCTGATCCAGTATTTTGAAGCCGTCTACAGGCTTTTGAGTTTTTCCAAGGCCGCCGAGGAACTCCATCTGACGCACTCGGCCGTCACGCGCGCCATCAAGACCCTCGAAGACGCCTGGGACACACCGCTCTTCTATCGCACCACGCGCTCTGTCGTCCCGACAGAGGCGGGTGAGCGCCTGTATCCGCGGGCGGTGGAATTGCTGGCCTTTTCAGCGACTGTGATGCGCGAGACCGTATCCGGCGACCGGGAGCTAAAGATTGTCGGCGGGCCTATCGCCTATGACATCCTCCTGCCGACCGTCATCAATGCCTATCGACAGGTCGCGCCCCGCATGCGCGTTCGGGCCGATGTGATGTCGCCCCACGCCGCTGTTGAGGCCTTGGTGCAACGACATGCTGACGTGGTCATTTTCAACATGTCGACGCTGCAAGCCATGCCGCACGCCAGCCGGCTGCGATTTCACGAGATCATGTCTGAGCCCTACATCATGGTGTTCAGGCCAAACCATCCGATCATGGAGATGGACAACCAGTTTGAATCACTTCTGGCCTTTCAATGGGCCTTCCCTGGCTATCTTGACTATCTGGACGGTCAGCTTCCGGACGGAATGGCCGAAGCCTTGGCCAGCGCGGATGCGCCGCAATATACGCTCTACAGCCCGACCGCCTGCATGAACCTGTCGATGATGTCCGATATCCTGACCATTGTTCCGGTCTCTCTTGCGCAGGCCAATCTCGATAGCGGTCGCCTCGCCGGAAGGCGGCTTCCGGGGATCCCCGATTATCGTGTGGGGCTGGGCTTCCGGCGAGAGGCGGAACAGGAACCCCATATTCGCGATCTTCTGGGGTGTGTTGATTCCGTTGCACGAACGCTTAGCCGCGAAAATGCTCAACGGTTGAAAGAGTTATCGTGATTTCCCCTCAAAGGTTAACTTGAGACTGTTGCGCACAAATAAGCAACAATTACTCAATTGTACTCAGGAGTGTGCTGTCGTAACTGACCTTGGTCTTTGTGATGTGGCGCGTCCCCCACCCAGAGCCGCATCACGGCTAAAAGGCACTTTGCCAGGCAGTGTATCCCCGCTGCCTGGCATTTGCAGTTTTACGAGACCCATTCTCCCAATCGATTGTTTGATGCGAATTGAAGCGGCTGCCTATTGGCCCTCACGCCGCCACGCCAGAATCAACAAGATCACCAGCAGCGCCGCCGCAAGAATGCCTGGCAGCAGCGGTTGGCTCGTGGACGAGCGAACCGCATAGGCGCCGCGCTCACGCAGGCCAAGCCAGTTATTGCCAGCCGCCGCACCGCGTGCGCTTACGCGGCGTATATCCGGAATATCCGTACCCGCTGCATTCAGTCGGAATACGCCACCGCCGGTCTGTTTCGCGAAAGGCGCCATTATCTCGGTGCTGGACTGAAGGTCGGCATATTCCTTGGGATTGGCCGGGCCGTTCAACGCCACGGCTTCCAGCCCGCCAGCTTCGGCCCGGTAGAGTCCCAGCTGGTCAATAGGCGCTTCGGCCGTGAAGATGCCGGGGGCCTTCTGTCGCCAGATCGGTTCGAGAATGCGCCCTTCAGGTGTTTCAAGCTGGAGCGGCGGCGCCGTGTCGAGCAGTGTGCGCAGCTCCATCTTGGCGGTATCGCCTTCAGCCACGAGGCTGAGCCGGCGCTCTTCAAGCTCCGGCTCTTTCATCATCCAGTGGACGGTGCGCCGGATCAATTCCGAGAAGGGGCCGCCACCATCATGACCGCGCGCCCAGAGCCAGATCTGGTCGGACATCAGCATGCCCACGCGGCCCTTGTCGACACGGTCCACAATAAAGAGTGGCTTGTCGTCCGGTCCGCTCATCAACACGTCGCCAGCCTGTGCGGTGGCCTCGATATAGCGCATCCAGCCGCCCCATTTCTGGCCATCGAGCGGCGCCGTCACAGCGTGGCGCTTGCCAACTTCGGTCAGCTTCGGGATGAACTCGCCGGTGCGGATGCGTCCGGTCGGGGCGGCGGGCAGGACAGCGGCGAGGGGAGAGCGGGCGAGGCTTCCCGGCCCGGCGAAAGGCTCGCCTGCCGCAATCAGCAGGGCGCCGCCATCGGTTACATAGCGGGCCATGTTCGCGAGATAAGACTGGGTGATGACGCCCCGGCGCTCATACTGGTCGAAGATGATCAGGTCGAAATCCTTCAGCTTGTCCTCAAACAGTTCCTCGGTCGGGAAGGCGATCAGTGCGAGTTCGTCCGTCGGCGTATAGTCGGTCTTGTAGGGCGGGCGAAGGATGGTGAAGTGGACAAGGTCGACTGAGGGGTCGGATTTCAGAAGGTCGCGCCAGACACGGCCAGCCTGGTTCGGCTTGCCCGTAACCAGCAGCACGCGCAGGCGGTCGCGCACGCCAGCCAGTGTCGAGGCGGTGCGATTGTTCGCCAGCGTCAGTTCTTCCCGGCCCGGCGGCACTTCAACGACGATGACATTCTCGCCGCGCCGTTCGATCTCGATCGGCAGCGGCGTGTCCTCGCCCGCCTTCACCTTGACGCGCTCGGCCTGGCCGCCATTCAGCGACACGCTGAGTTCAACTTCGCCGCCATCCGGGTCATCGACGCGCACGACCAGGTTTGCGGTTTCGCCAACAATGCCGAAATTGGGAGCGTCCACGATCCGGACCCTCCGGTCGCCGCGATCAGGATCGCCCACGACGAGACCATGAACCGGTCCGATCGCGCTGCCCTGGTCCGCGCCGGTGGGCAGGTCGTGGACCTGACCATCGGTCACAAATATCGCGCCCGCAATCCGGTCGCGGGGAACATCCGCCATCAGGCCTTCGAGCGCACCATAGAGATGCGTGCCATCATCATGCGGGTCGGATTCCAGTACGCGGACTTCAAGCGACGTTTCGGCTTCAAGCTTTGACTTCAGCTCGGCAAATGCGGCATTGGCGGCGCTCGCCCGGTCGCCGAACTGCATGCTCTCGGATCTGTCGAGGATGAGTGCGGCCACTGAGGGCAGGGGCTCGCGTTCTTCTTCGACGAGAGATGGATTGGAAAGGGCGGCCGCGAGCAATGTCAAAGCCAGCCCCCGCGTCAGCGCGGCCCTGCCACGCAGCACGACATAGGCGCCCCACGCCAGTACAGCGACGGCGACGACCAGCCAGAAGACCGGCCAGCCGAGGAAGGGCTCAAAGCTGAGGCGTGTCGCATCGATCATTGCGGGTCTCTTTCAGGCGCTGGGCCCAATACGTCGCTCAGGTCATTCCCGGGGGCGGTGCCGCGCAAATCGTTCGGCACGCTCGCGCCACCATCCTCGGCGCCCGTGTTGCTGATTTCGCCTTCACTTTCGCCAAGGCGCTCGAGAAGCGCAGGCAGGTGAACCTGGTCGTCCTTGTAGTTGCCGGTCAGGACATACATCACGAGATTGACGCCAAAGCGGCGCGCCATTTCGCGTTGCTGCGGGCCGCCATCAACGGAATAGAGGTCACGGCCCCGGTCATCCACCGCCCAGGCGGACGCCCAGTCTGCATCCCCCACAAACAGGCGCGAGACGCCGTCGCCGCGCGGGGCATTGGGGCCCCCGGTTTTCTCGATCCACAGGCGGCGGTTTGCGAAGCGGCCGGGGAAATCGTCAAGCAGGTAGAAACTGCGTGCGAGGACATGATTGGCCGGTACAGGTTGCAGGGGTGGGGCATCGAGGCCCTCAAGCAATTTTTCAAGCGGGGCCACACTCGTGTCCGTGCCAACCGTTCCGCCTGCACGCGTGTCGATAATCAGCGCGCCGCCGGAGCGGAGATAAGTGTTGAGATGCGCAATGGCCGTGTCTGACAGCGGCGGGGCGTGGTCGGAGACGTTGAAGTAGATAAGCGGATAGAGTTCCAGCGCGTCGGTCTCGAGGTTCAGCGCGTCGGGCTCAGCCGGCTCGACGGACGTGCGCAAGCTAAGCACCGAGGAGAGGCCTGACAGGCCCGCCCGGGTACGCTCATTGAGGGCGCCATTGTCGGTTTCCACATAGCCGAAGCGCATTGTCAGGGCCGCGTCGATTTCTTTCTGTGTCGCATTGCCGGTGCGCGGAAGCGCATCGACTTGCGGCGCCGTCGAGACGCGGCGGAACGAGCCGTCCGGCATCTGCTGGTAACGATAGGACTGGGCCTCTGCGCTATGGGGCAGGGTAGTGGCCATGGTGCAGATCAGGAGCAGGGCTGCTGCGCCCTTTGCCGCGCGCCCCAGACGGGGCAGGTGGCCAGCCACGAGGAGGGCGATGAACAGGTCCACCACAAGCAAGATTGCAGCAATCGCAAGCAACGGCCCGGCAAGCCGCAGCGAGCGCGCCTCTGCATCACCCAGCAGGCGCGCCGACACCGGCCAGGTATCGATCAGGTTTGGTTTGGCACCGGCGCCAGCATTTAGCGCAAGGGTGCCTGAAGGGCCCTGATAGAGGCCCGGCGGATGGGCTTCGGATGGCTTTACCGTGTCGAAATCGCCAGCTTTCAGCGGCGCGGCACTGGCGCCCGCTGCAGCCAGACGACCGTAACCGTCAAGCACCAGCTGCGGCGTGTAGGCGCCTTCTGCGTCACTGACCGCTTCCCCGCGCCCGGCCGCAATGGAGCGGCGCAGCATCTGCTCGAACGTGGCGGAATAGGGCAGGTTCGACCAGTCTGGCCCGGCCGTGATATGGAACAGGATCAGCGTGCCGGACCCACGTGAGTCGGCTGTCACCAGCGGGCTGCCATCGGCGAGACGGGCCCATGTCTTCCGGCCGAGATCGGGCGCAGGCTTCGCGAGCACCTGCTGGCGAATGCGCACGTCGGCCGGAATGGGCAGGCCGGCAAAGGGCGATGCTGCGGGGAAGGGAGCCATGGCTTGTGGTTCGTCCCAGGCGAGGGCGCCACCCAGCGCGCGCGAGGATCGGCGCAGTGCCACGGGAAGCAGGTCATCGCCCTGAGACGCAAGGTGCGGCCCGGCAAAGCGGATGAGCGCACCGCCTTGCTCAACCCAGTCTGTCAGGCGTTTCGCATCTTCAGGCTGGATCTGGCCAATGTCGGTCAGGATGATCGCATCGGGCGACGTGGCGACGAGCGATTCAATGCTGCCTTCGGTGATCGAGGCAAAGGGTTCGAGCGCTTTGCGCACATAGTGCATATCGGAGAGCAGCGGCTGCGCGGCGGCGCCCGCATCCACGAGACCCACGCGGCGCGACCTGTCGGATGAATCCCAGAGCCAGACCGTGCCAGCGCCTTGGCGACCCGTCGCGGTAAAGCGCGCCACACGTGACAGGGCTGCGGCAGGAATGGAGAAGCTCGCCGTGGCTTCGCGTTCACCGTCCGCAAACACAACTTCGGATGTGGCAAGCGCGGAACCGTCGAGCGTGAGGGCGGACACAAAGCTGCGCTCCTCGCCGCGCGGCTGGACGCGGCGCGCGGTGACCGACACAGAGTCCGTTTGTGACGTGATGCCGGTGATTGCGGCCGGGCCGGTAGGCGGCGCAGCATAGACCGAGAGCGGCGCCATCGCGGCCAGTGCGGCGGCAAAGGCGCGCCCGCCTTCATCCTCAACGCCATCACTTGCCCAGAAAATGCGGTCCGGTTTCAGGCCGGAGTCTTTCAATCGTTTCAGCGCCTCGGTCCGGTCTGTGCCCCAGGGCTGCGGACGAAGCGAATTCAGCCGCTTGGCCATGTCGGCGCGCGACAGGCGCGTTGCGGGATCGGCATTCAGTGTCTGCGGCGCGGTCAGCAGGAGATGCGCCGGCGCATCGCGCCCACCCGTGTCGAGCGTTGCGGTCGCCGCATCCACCAGCTCGCTCCAGCGCGGCGCCGAGGGCCAGCCATTATCAACGACAACCAGCAGCGCGCCGCCGGCATCGGCGGCTTCATTCTTCGCGCCCGGCGCATAGACGGGCTGGGAAAGGCCCGCGATGGCGGCGGCGGCGGCCAGCGTGCGGATCAGCCAGACCCACCAGGGCGTTCGGGCGGGTGTTTCTTCTTTTGGTTCAACGCCTTCAAGCAGGCGCAAGGATGGCAGTTCGACATCCCTTGGCGCAGGCGGCGTTGCCCGCAGCACCCACCAGATGATCGGCAGCGCCAGAAGCGCGAACAGCGCCAGCGGCGCACCGAAGAGGAATGGGCCAAGCGCTGTCATCCGCGCGCCCCGAAACTCTCAAGCGCCATTTTCAGACGTGCGGCGCCATGCAGGCTGGGCGTGGCCGTCGTGTGGGTCACAAGGCGCCAGCCGATCTGGGTGGTGAGTGTCTGCAGGGCTTCGCGCTGTTCTGCAAACTTGCGCTTGTATTCATCCCGCATCGTCTCGGCGCGTCCAAGGATGCGGTCCACCATGGCCCCGGGCCGGTGCAGTTTCACGCGGCCCTGAAAAGGAAAGTCGAGTTCGATGGGCGCGGCGACCGCCAGCAGCACGCCTTCGGGGCATTTGGCGGCGAGCGGTTTCAGCCGCGCCTGCCATTCCGGGATCGGATCATAAAAGTCGGATGCAATCACCAGCGTGGCCGATGTGCGGGGCGGCGGCGGGAAGGGGCGACCCGCGCCATTGGTAATATCCTCCGACAGCCGATCAACCGCGCGTTTGCCGAAGCTCGGCGTGCGGCCAGCGCCAAGCGCGCCGATGCGCTCGCCGTCCTTGGACATCATCAGGCCAAGCGCCAGCATGAGGAGGCGTGCTTCGTCCGCCTTGGTGCGGATGTCGCCCTCGCCCTTCCAGTTGAAGCCCGGATGCGGGTCACACCAGAACAGCACTGTGCGCGCGGTTTCGAGTTCGGTCTCGCGCACGAAGAGGTCGTTGCCCTTGGCCGACCGGCGCCAGTCGACCCGGTCGGCGGCATCTTCCTGCGTATGGTGGCGATATTGCCAGAATTGTTCGCCCGTGCCCGCGCGGCGACGTCCGGCGCTGCCGATATGGGCGGCTTCAGAGGCCTCGGCCTTGAAGTTCAGGTTCGGCAGCTGGCGTGCCAGCGCCTCGGCTTCAGCGCGAAGATCGGAGGAGGGAGTCATTCCGGGAAATTCACGCCACCTTCCGCGCGAGGTCGTTGATCAGGTCGGTCAGGCTTGGCGCTTCGCCGGTCGGGTCGTAGCGCATCGCCATGCGGTGGCCGAGGCAGGGTTCGGCGAGGGCTTCCACATCTTCAATCGAGGGCGCGAGGCGCCCACGCAGCAGGGCGCGCGACCGTGCCGCCAGCATCAGCGCCTGCCCGGCGCGCGGGCTTGGGCCCCAGTCGACGAGACGCTGCACGCGGGCGTCGCTGGTCTGCTCGGGCCGCGCTTCGCGGATCAGATTCAGGATGGCCGAGACGATTTTCTCGCCGACCGGCATACGGCGCACGAGCGCCTGAATGGCGATGAGATGGTCTGCGTCGAGCGCCGCGCGCACGGTGCCTTCGGCGCCGCCGGTCGTCTCGATCAGGATACGGCGCTCGGTGTCCAGGTCCGGATAGGCGACATCCACTTTCAAGAGGAAACGGTCGAGCTGGGCTTCAGGCAGGGGATAGGTGCCTTCCTGCTCGATCGGGTTCTGCGTGGCCAGCACGTGGAAGGGGGCAGGCAGGTCATGGCGCATGCCCGCAACGGTCACATGACGCTCCTGCATGGCCTGGAGCAGGGCAGACTGGGTGCGGGGGCTGGCGCGGTTGATCTCGTCGGCCATCAGCAGCTGGGTGAAGATCGGGCCGCGCAGGAAGCGGAAGCTGCGCTGGCCTTCGGCCGTCTCATCCATCACTTCCGAGCCGAGGATATCGGAGGGCATCAGGTCCGGCGTGAACTGGATGCGCTGGTTTGACAGGCCGAGCGCGGTGCCCATGGCTTCAACGAGGCGTGTCTTGGCAAGGCCCGGCGCGCCGATCAACAGCGCGTGACCACCCGCCAGAACGGCCGCCAGGGCCAGCTCGATGACGCGTTCCTGCCCGAAGACAGCCTTGCCGATTTCCGCCTTGACCTGACGCAGGGTCTCGGTGGCGGCTTCGGCCTCGGCAACTATGTCATTCGTATCGACTGCAGTATCGGCCATATAAAGAGCGCCTCCGGCTTCACGTATCTGGTAAACAAACCTATGTCTAAGGCGTCATCATGGCGGAGTGAGACGTGAAATCCAGTCCCGACAACACATTGAGCCTAGAGGAGACGCTTAAGGCTATCCTGCCGGATGGCAAGCTGTCCGGGAAGCTGCCGCCTGTGGATTCGTGGAATCCGCAAAATTGTGGCGATATTGATATGGCGATCCGCGCCGATGGCAGCTGGTGGCATGAAGGTGGTCGCATGAATCGCGAGCGTATGGTGAAAATGTTCTCGCGCATCCTGCGCAAGGATGAAGACGGGAAAACCTATCTCGTCACGCCCTATGAAAAAGTCGTCGTGGACGTCGAGGATGCCCCCTTCATTGCTGTGCGCGTTGACCGTGCCGGTGAGGCCGGGCCGCAGCAGGCGCTCGCCTTCCTCACCAATGTCGGCGATGTGGCGGTGGCCGGGCCGGACAACCCCATCCGCGTCGAAACCGATGCCGAGACCGGCGAACCGGCGCCCTACGTACTGGTGCGCGGACGGCTGGAGGCCAAGATTGCCCGTGCGGCTTTCTATGAGCTGGTCGACATGGCAGAGACTGATCCGAAGGACGAGAGTGTTCTCGGGGTGTGGAGCCAGGGCGTATTCTTTCCCATTGGCGCGGCAGCCTGAGCCGGATGCCGTATACCAATCTCGATGATTTCCTGACGCGCGCCGCTGCCCGGCTGACGCCGCCCATGGACGAAATGACACTGCAGGACACGGGCGACATGGATTTCCTGACGCCGGAAGAAGTGGCCATCATCCGCCCTGCTGCAGTGCTGATCGGCATCCTTCCCCGCAAAAGCGGCCCAACGGCCCTCCTCACCGTGCGCCCGACCACCATGGCTTCCCATCCGGGCCAGGTCGCCTTCCCGGGTGGCAAGGTCGACCCCATCGACGTCGATGAGGTCGCCGCCGCCCTGCGCGAGGCCGAAGAAGAAGTCGGTGTCATTCCGGAGGATGTCGACGTGATCGGCAAGGCGGCGCCCTACGTGACGGGCACGCGCTTTCGTATCACCCCGGTTCTGGGCGTGCTTCCGGCCGATTTTGTCGCCGTGCCGGACCCAACGGAAGTGGCTGATGTATTCGAAACCCCGCTCGATTTCCTGATGAACACGGCCAACCACACGATGGGCCACGCCACGTACCAGGGAAAGAAGCGCGAGTATTACGAGATGCCCCATAATGGCTATCGTATCTGGGGTGTCACGGCCGGGATTATCCGCCGCCTTTACCAGACGCTATATGAAGGGGGCGATTAGGGGTTTGGAATGAGCCTTTAGGGGCTTATCTAGACAGAGACCTGAATTGGAGGGGACTTTTGGCCGGCAGACTCGTTTTTGAGCTCTTTATCTTTTCGATCCCGTTCCTCGTGTTCGGGCTCTACGTGCTGGTCACGACAAATGCGGAAGTCGAAGGGCGGCGCAAATGGCCGATCCAGATCCTGTTCCTGATCGGGCTTGGTCTGGCGACCGCTGTCTGGTTCCTGTTGATCCTGCTGGAAAAGAAGGAGCGCGATGTCTGCCATGAACCGGCCCGGTTCGAGAATGGCGTGATCATTCCTGCGCGCGATTATCCCTGCGAACAGAATGTGCGTGATGTGGGGGTCCCGCTGAAGCGTGATCCGGGCATCGTGCCGCAAGGCGCTGATGGTCCATCCGATTCGCATGATCCGTCGGAAATCCAGGCGCGCTATCCGGAAACCGTTGAATCCGACAGCCCAGATGATCCCGATTGACCCGATTTCGCCATCCTGGCTGAGCGGGGAGGGGACGCAGGCCGTCATGGCGGCGCTCGAAGCCGCGCGCCCCGGCGGATCGCGCTTTGTTGGCGGCTGCGTGCGTAACGTGTTTCGCGGCACGACGCAGGATGACGACGATATTGATATCGCCACGCAGCTGGAGCCGCCCGCCACGATAGCGGCGCTGGAGGCGGCAGGCATTCGCGCGCTGCCCACGGGCATCGATCACGGGACGATCACGGCCATCTTCAAGGGCCGCCCGTTCGAGATCACCACGCTGCGCCGGGACGTCGAGACGGACGGACGCCGCGCTGTCGTCGCGTTCACTCAGGATTGGGCAGAAGACGCCGCCCGTCGCGATTTCCGCCTGAATGCGCTTTATGCCGACCTGAATGGCCGGGTTTTCGAACCGATTGCCGAAGGCGTAGCCGATGCAGTCTCGGGCCGTGTCATCTTTATAGGGGATGCCGATGAACGCCTGCGCGAGGATTATCTGCGCATCCTGCGATTCTTCCGCTTCAACGCCTGGTATGGCGAGACGATTGACCCGGAAGGCCTCGCCGCCTGTGCGCGCCAGATGCAGGGTCTCGACAAGATTGCGGCTGAGCGCATCTGGAAAGAGCTGAAAAAGCTCCTCGCAGCGCCTGCCCCCTCTGCGGCAGTACTGGCCATGGAGGAATCGGGCGTGTTGGAACAGGTGCTGCCGGGCACCGAGGCTGGCGGTCTTGTCGCGCTGTGCGAGGCAGAGAAGCGGGCCGGCCTTAGCGCCGATCCGATGCGCCGTGTCATGGCGCTACTGCCCCGGCGCGGGCGGGAAGTGGACGCAATGGCCGCGCGCCTGAAGCTCTCGAATGAAGAACACAGGCGCCTGTCGGCCTGGGCCAGCGCCGGCATGGATCATGTCGAAGGCCTCGCCCCGCAGGACCTGCACGCCGCGATCTATGCCTATGGCCCCGAAGCGGTTGCGGATCGCGCCGTGGTGGAAGCGGCCCAGACCGAGCGAATTGATGCGCTCGCCGCACGCCTAGACACCATTACAGGCTGGAAGCGGCCCGTTTTCCCGGTCGGCGGGGATGACGCAATGGCGGCCGGGCTGAGCGGTCCAGAGGTTGGGCAGGCTCTTCGTGCGGCAGAAGCGGCCTGGATCGACGGCGATTTCACGATGGGCCGCACGGAATTGCTCGCCCTGCTCAAGCGCCCGGATTAGCGCCCCAGAGCGACGCGGTCATGTAGGACGCGAACATGAGCCAGCTGAGATAAGGAAGCTGGATCAGCGCGGCCGTTCGCGAATGCCGGTCAAACTCGCGCACCATCGCAAAGGCCAGCAGCAACAGGCCGGCCATGATGCAGAAGGCGAGCCCTGTATCCTCAAGCCCGAAAAAGGCGAGATTCCAGATCATTCCCACGCCGAGAAGCATGAAATAGAGGCCAAGCGCGCTGCTCGCGGCCCGGAAGCTTCCAGCCGCTTTCGATACCATCAGCGCGCCCGCCACGACCGTAATCAGTGCGACAGGCCAGGCGGTCATCACGGCCGTTCCGTTCGGCACAAGCGGCGGCTTTGCGAGGCCCGCATACCAGTCCAGTGATGCGCCGTTGACCACCATCAGGCCAAGGCCGCACGCCACCACGGCGCTGGCCACGACCAGAACCCCGCTTGCCCACGGAAAGGGATATTCGCGTACCACCACCATAGGGCGATTGTACGCGCCTAATGGCTATCCGTCATGACAGATCGTTGAAAACAGGGATTATTTCGCCATGCTGCATTGCGCAGGGCAGGATGGGCCTAGGGCCACTTCACCACGGGCGGCATGCTTGAGAGAATGCTGGTGACATTGCCGCCGGTTTTCAGCCCGAATGTGGTGCCCCGGTCATAGAGCAGGTTGAACTCGACATAGCGCCCGCGCTGGATCAGCTGCTCCTCCCGCTCGGCTTCGCTCCATGGCCGGTTCATGCGGCGGGCAACCAGTTTCGGATAGATATCGGCGAACTGGAGACCAACCTCCTGCGTGAACGCGAAATCGCCCTCCCAGTCGCTCGAATTGAACCTGTCGTAGAATATGCCGCCGGTGCCGCGCGGCTCATTGCGGTGGGCGAGGTGGAAGTAGGAATCACAATGATCGCGCATGGCGGTAAAATCTGCGCCGTCATAGGAATCGCACGCCGCCTTCATCGCGGCGTGGAAATCCACAGAATCTTCAAAGGCCTGATCACGCTGGTAATCGAGCAGGGGATTGAGGTCGCCGCCACCGCCAAACCAGCTGTCGCTGGTGACCAGCATGCGCGTGTTCATGTGCGCGGCGGGCACATGTGGATTGCGCGGGTGGGCGATCAGGCTGACGCCGCTGGCCCAGAAGTGTCCGTCGGATTGGTCAGCGCCGGGTATCTGGGCGGCGAAAGCTTCCGAAAATGTCCCGTGCACAAGGGAGAAATGGACACCGACCTTCTCGAACACCCGGCCACGCATAAGGCCCATCCGGCCCCCGCCAAGGTCTTCGCTGCCGTCTCCACGGGACCATTCGGTCAGTTCGAAACGGCCTGCAGGGCCTTTATAGAGCGGCGGGGCAGCCGCATCTTCGAGCGCTTCAAAGCGGGCGCAGATGTCTTCCTGGAGGGATTTGAACCACGCGCTTGCGCGGGTCTTGCGGGCATTCAGATCAGGTTCGGTCATGCTGCTTTTGATGCGCTGTTGGCGCTCCTGCGACAAGCGCGCTGTTGTCACAGGCCACAAGTCAGGATAACGCGCGTCGGATAAGTGTTTTACCGGGCTTCCCGTGTCGCCTTGCCGCAATGGGCAGGGGAGGGAGGCTTGTGTAATACGGGGCCAAGATTCTGCCTTGAAGGACGGGTACAGCGTGACTGATCAAACTGCACATTCCCATGACGAAGCCGTCGATGAAGATCGCCGCAACTTTATCCATATCGCCACGGGCGCTGTGGCCTTTGGTGGCGTCGCCTGCTTCGCGATCGCAGCCGTCGACCAGTGGAACCCCGCTGCCGATACGCGCGCCGCGTCGGCTCTGGATGTTGATATCTCGAAAGTGCCGCTGGGCGGCGAAATTCGCGTCCTGATCGGCGGCAAGCCATTCTTCATCCGTCACCGTACGCCGGCAGAGATTACCGCCGCCGAGAACGTCAACGTTGCCACGCTGCGCGACCCTGAAACGGACGACGAGCGCCTCCGCCCGATGCAGGATGGCAAGCTGAACCGCGCTATCCTGATCACGTCAGGCGCCTGTACCCACCTCGGCTGCGTGCCGGTCGGTCCTGCGCAAGGCAATGTGGGTGAGTATGGCGGCTGGTACTGCCCGTGCCACGGCTCGCAATACGATACATCCGGCCGCATCCGCAAAGGCCCGGCCCCGTCGAATCTCCCGGTTCCGAACTACACGTATGTGTCGGCAACCGTAGTCAACATTTCCCTCTAAGGAAGGATACCTCTGATGAGCGGACATGAATCATCCTACACGCCAAATACCGGCTTCGAAAAATGGCTCGACAAGCGCCTGCCCATCATTCGCTTTGCGAATGACACGGCAATCACCTTCCCGACGCCGAAAAACCTGAACTACTGGTACACGTTCGGCGGGATCCTCGCGATCTGCCTCGTCGTCCAGATCCTGACGGGTGTCATCCTGGCGATGCACTACGAGCCGAATGTCAACGGCGCCTTCGCCTCGGTCGAGCGCATCATGCGCGACGTGCCATTTGGCTGGCTGCTGCGCTATATCCACTCCAACGGCGCCTCGATGTTCTTCTTCGCCGTCTATATCCACATGTTCCGCGGCCTCTATTACGGGTCGTACAAGGCCCCGCGCGAAATCCTCTGGATCCTCGGCTGTGTGATCTTCCTGCTCATGATCGCTACAGCCTTCCTCGGCTACATGCTGCCATGGGGCCAGATGTCCTATCACGGCGCCAACGTGATCACGTCGCTCTTCGGCGCCATCCCGCTGATCGGTGAAAGCCTTCAGACATGGATCCTCGGCGGGCCTTCGATCGGCAACCAGACGCTCCAGCGCTTCTTCTCGCTGCACTACCTGCTGCCGTTCATGATCGCCGCTGTCGTGATCCTGCACATCTGGGCGCTTCACGTGCCCGGCAACAACAACCCGACCGGCGTTGAAGTGCAGGATGTGGAAAAGGACACTGTGCCGTTCCACCCTTATTACACGATCAAGGACGGCTTCGCGATTGTGTTATACCTGATCCTGTTCGCAGCTTTCGTGTTCTACGCCCCGAATGCGCTCGGCCATGCCGACCAGGCCATTGAGGCCAACCCGCTGGTCACCCCGGCGCACATCGTGCCCGAATGGTACATGCTGCCATTCTACGCCATCCTGCGGGCCATCACGTTCGACCTCGGTCCGATCCCGGCCAAGCTGCTCGGCGTTATCTTCATGTTCGCGGCCATCGCCATCCTGTTCGTGCTGCCATGGCTCGACACGTCGAAAGTGAAGTCGATGCGTTACCGTCCGGTCGCGCGTCAGTTCTTCTTCGGTTTTGTCGTGGTCTGCCTTCTGCTCGGCTGGTGCGGTGCGAAAGCCCCTGATGCAGCTGTTATCCCGGCGCTTCAGGGCGATAAGGTGCTCGTTGTCAGCTATACCGAGAACGGTCAGGAAGCGACCAGTGAATACAAGGGTGGCGGCGAAGCCTATCTTGACGCCAAGCGCTTCATGGAAAGCCTTCCCGAAGATGCCAACCCTTCACTGGCCGCTGTCGCCGCGCCGACTTTCCAGTTCGCTCAGCTCTCACTGATCCTGACGATCTGCTACTTCGGCTTTTTCTTCATGCTCTTCTTTATCGGTCTGTCCGAGAAGCCGAAGGAACTGCCGGAATCCATCCATAAATCCGTGCTCAAGCGCCACAAGGCGTCGACAGCCACCGCCGTTCCGGCCGAATAGGGAGCCTCGAGGGAATTCCATGAAAGCGTTCCGCATCCTCGCTGCCGGTCTTGCCGGTCTTAGCCTCGCAGCCATGGCGCATGCCGAAGGCGGCGCCGCAGCCCACCCCCATGAACCAGAAGGTGGCTGGCCATTCGACGGCATCACCGGCCAGTTCGACATGCCATCCCTCCAGCGCGGCTATCAGGTCTATCGGGAAGTCTGCTCGTCCTGCCACTCGATGAAGCTGTTGAGCTATCGTAACCTGGGCGAGCCCGGCGGCCCTTTCTACGATCCGGCCTATCCGAATCCGAACGACAACCCGTTCGTCAAGGCGCTTGCCGCCGATGTCGAAATCCAGAGCCCGACGCCGAATGAAGTTGGTGACTATGATTTCCGTCCCGCCATGCCGGCTGACCAGTTCCGCTCGCCTTACGCCAACGTGAACGCTGCCCGCGCCGCGAACAATGGTGCGGCCCCGCCGGATCTCTCGGTTATCGTGAAGGCCCGCCACGGCGGCGCCAGCTACGTTTACAGCCTTCTCTCCGGCTACCCGCATGAAGATGCGATCAGCACGCGTGAAGTGACCCCGGCCGCCGTGACGACTCCCGCGTCGGACAATGGCACGCCTGATGACCCAAGCGATGACGTCGCTGAAGTATCGACGCCTGCCGAAATGCAGACGATTATCGACATGTCGAAGGTCCATGTTGCAGGTCACGAAGCGGCTGAAGGTGAGCACGGCGATGCCGGCCTGCTGATCCAGCCTGCTGGCCAGTACTACAATCCCTACATGGCAGGCGACACGACGCCGCAATATATCGGCGATCCGCGCGAGTCTCCTCCCGGCGGTTTCCTCGCCATGGGTCCTCAACTGACCCCGGGACGCGTCACCTACGCTGATGGCACTGAGGCGACAACGGAACAGATGGCCCATGACGTGGCCCAGTTCCTGGCCTGGGCCAGCGATCCGAAGCAGATCACCCGCAAGTCGCTCGGCCTGCCGGTCATGATTTATCTGGGCATTCTGTCGGTCCTGCTCTGGTTCTCCTACAAGCGCATCTGGCGCAAGGTCGAGCACTAGGCGCCTTGCCGGCAAAGGCACACAATTCAGCCGTCCGCCACGCGACCGTGGCGGACGGCTTTTTGATTGAAGCCCTGACGCGCCGCATCTGGATCGGCCGTGTCAGCGCTGAATCCGCCGTCTTTCGCGAAACGCCGGAAAGCGTTTCGGCCCAGCTTGCCAAGGGCGGCGGGGTTATTCTTGAAGTCGACGGTGAGCCGATCGGCTCGGGCCGGTTTGTGCCCGTGCCGGGGCCCGGCGGGCAGGGCAACTGGATCGAGATCAAGCGTATCGGTGTGCTACCGGGCTTTCAGAAGCGCGGGTTTGGCGCCGTCATTCTTGAAGAGCTGGAACGCATGGGCCGGGCGCGAAAGGCTGAAGGTGCGCAGCTCGCCATCAGGGCGGATCAGCCTCGCCTGATCGTGTTCTACGAAGCCCTTGATTACGTGCGTGCAGATGATGTTGAGCTGACGACACCCAACCCGCTTTCCCCGCCGCCTTTCGGCATGCGCAAGATATTCAGGACTGATACATGACCCAATGGACACTCGGCATAATCGGCGGCTCCGGCCTCTACGAGATCGAAGGCCTTGAGGACCGCCGCGAAGAGACGGTCGAGACGCCCTGGGGCGCGCCGTCCGATACGCTGGTGCGTGGCCGTATCGGCGATGTCGAGCTAGTTTTCCTGCCGCGCCACGGCAAAGGCCACCGCCTCACGCCGACAAGCGTTCCCTACCGCGCCAATATCGCAGCGCTCAAGGCGGCCGGTGTGACGGATGTCCTGTCCATTTCGGCCTGTGGCAGCCTGAAGGAGCAGTATGTTCCGGGCCATTTCGTCGCCGTGGACCAGTTCATCGACCGTACAGTGGGCCGGGAATGCACCTTCTTTGGTCCGGGAATGGTCGCGCATGTCTCCATGGCGCGCCCGGTATGCTCCCGTCTGTCGATGCTTGCGGCCGATGCTGCCGCGTCTGTTGGCGCCGAAATGCACCGCGGCGGCACCTATCTCGCCATGGAAGGCCCGCAATTCTCGTCGCTGGCGGAATCGAAACTCTATCGCCAGTGGGGCTGCGACGTTATCGGCATGACGGCCATGCCCGAAGCCAAGCTCGCCCGCGAGGCAGAGCTGCCCTACGCCACCCTCGCCATGGTTACCGACTATGATTGCTGGCGCGAGGAAGAAGAGGCGGTCAGCGTGACCAATGTGCTGGAAATCATGGGGCAGAACAGCGCGCTGGCCCGTCAGGCCGTTGTGAAACTGGCGCAAACGCTGAGCGGAACGGAGCGTACCCTGTCGCCTGACGGCATCGATACATGCCTCGACTATGCCTTGATCACGGCGCCTTCGGGTCGAGACCCTGAATTGCTCGCGAAACTTCAAGTGATTGCAGGGCGCGCTCTGCAAGGTTAAGGTTTCCTTTCAATTGACCAATGGCTGGCCTTGGGAGGCGGCGGGACGATTGAAGGGGACCTCAGAATGAGCGAGTCGGATTTCTATACCTTCTTCACCGGCGGCCTCGGTCTGCTGATTGCCGCTGCGCTGCTGATCGCCTGGCAGCTCTGGCGTGTCCGCGATGACGAACGTGAGGGCGCCAAGTCTGCGCTCGAGGGCGTCAGCCACGAATTGCGCATCAACCTGCAGCGCATGGTGACGGAAGTTGCCCAGCTTGCCGCCAACCATGAGGCCGGCCCGGACGCACTCTTGCCGATCCGCCATCCCCAGCTCGATGGCGTCAATTCCACCATGATCCGCGCCAATCGCAACGCCATAGCGGTTGTCGGGGCGACCTATCAGGAGCTTGAAGCCCGCAAGATGAGTCTCCGGGCTGTTCTCGCCCAGGGGCGCGATCCCGCTGCAGCGCTTGATGATTCCATGGACGCCGTGATCAACGGCATTGCCACGCTCTACATGTGGGAAGTCCATAATGGCGCCCGTCCGTCTGATGCCGGCACCGTGCGCAGCTGGCACGTTCGCGACTGGATGAAGAGCCATGGGTTCACGCAGGATGCCCTGCCGGGCATGTATCTGCGCGACGAAGTTGTCGAACGCCTGCGCACCTATGGCCTGCATCTGACGCCTCAACCGCTGACCCATACGGCGCATGAATATTACAATATGCAATATGACAGGCATGCCGACATACGCGGTCCGCTCTGGCGCCGCAAAGTGGACAAGGATGTGGATGAAGTTGTTATCGAGGAAGATGACGATGAAGTGACAGCGACTCCTGACGATGCAGTCACCAAAGAGGCAGAATTGCACTGATCGCCTGAAGGGCGAAACGGGGCGGTTTCGGGGCATTTTACAGGCAGCAGGAACCGTAGCGGTCACTTGGGCGTCAGTTGCTCAGGACCAGCAAACGGAGCCTCGTCATGAAACGCACACTCACTGCAACTGCCGCCATCGTGGCCCTTCTTGCCATGCCTGCCTATGCGCAGGTTTCCGGCATCGACACGACCACCACACCGTCAACAGACGCCTCGATTGATATAGCCCCTCCGGCCATGGAAACCGGTGCTGACATCATGGCTGACGGCGAGCCCTATCCTGATGATGTGATGGATATTGAGACGCGCGAAGAGGCTGGAATGGCCATTTCTGGACCTGAGGCCAATGCCGAAGCCGAAGTTGCCGCCGATGCTGAAGCCCAGGGTGATGCTGATGCCGAGATCGACACTCAGATCGACAATGAATTCGAGCCGGAACCCGATCTGGACATCAGCTCTCACCTCGATCTGAAAGTTGACAAGGAATAGGTTGACCCTCCCGACCTCAGACGAGCTGCGTCCACCCCTGCAGGCTCGCCATGAGTGGCCCGGCACGCGTGTTTCCACGCGGGCCGGGCCTTTTACGTTTGCGGAATAGGGGTAAGGTGCTTCAAGCGAGTGCTGATGCGACGAGGAGAGATCACATGAAATACCTGCTGGCCGCGCTGGCCCTCTCACTGCCGCTCGCAGCCTGCGCAACACCGCGGGCGCCAACTGCGCCGGCTCCCGTGGTAGAGGCTGTTGATGCGGCGGCGGAGACGGCAGCAATCGTTGCTGTTCTCAACGCACAGGACACAGCCTGGAACCGGGGCGATATCGACGCCTTCATGGATGGCTATTGGCGCTCGCCAGAGCTGCGCTTTGCCTCCGGCGGCAATATCACCCGTGGCTGGGACGAAACGAATGCCCGCTATCACCGCGTCTATGGCACGCCAGAGCTCATGGGCACACTGACAACAACGGATTATGAGATTGTCATCCTCTCGCCCGACGCAGCGATTGCCCATGGCGCCTGGATGCTGGAGCGCGATGGCGATCGGCCATCCGGCCTCTACACATTGGTCATGCGCAAGATAGATGGCGAGTGGCTTATCGTTTCCGATACGACCACTTCTGCCGACTGAATCAGATTCCGCATTTGCATGGCGCGTCAATGCAGGCAAAAACGCTTGCGGGGACGGAGAGTCACGCATGACGCGCGCAACACTTGATCACGAGACCAGCAATTTCCAGCTCGAACGCGAGATCGAGCGGCCGTGGTTCCGTCATCTCATCACCGTGCTCATCGTTATCAACGCGGTCATTCTCGGCGTGCTGACCTATCATTCCCAGCTGCCGCGCGGGGCTGTGCTGGCCATGGAAATCTTCGACCATGCGGTCACGTGGATCTTTGTCGTCGAGATCGGTCTGAAGCTCGTCGTCTATCGTATGCAATTCTTCAAGTCGGGCTGGAACTGGTTCGATTTCGTTGTCGTTGGCGTATCGATGGCCCCGGGCGGCGCCGCCTTCAGCGTTCTGCGGGCCATGCGGGTGCTGCGTATCCTGCGCCTCTTGCACATCGTGCCGGTGATGAAGCGCATTACCGAGGCCCTGATGAAAGCGCTGCCCGGCATGGGTGCGATCTTTGCCGTCCTGGCGCTCGTTACCTATGTCGGCGCGGTCATGGCCACCAACATGTTTGGCGAGACCGATGATCCGGACGTTGCACTCCTCTTCGGCGACCTGCCAAAATCGGCCTATTCGCTGTTTCAGGTCATGACGATGGACGGCTGGCGGTTTGAAGTGGTCCAGAAGGTGATCGATGACGGCAATCCCTATGCGTGGATTTTCTTCATTATCTTCATTTTCATCGCCAGTTTCGCCATCCTCAACCTTTTCATCGCCTTGGTCGTTGACGCTCTTGCATCGGAGCAAAAAGCGCTTCTGGAAGAAGGCATTCACGATATCGAGGAGGAAATCGAAGAGGAATTCGACGAGGCGGAAGACCAGCGCGGCGATATCATTAAGCTTCTGACTGCCCTGCGCGCCGAGATTGCAGAGCTGAAACAGGCGGTTGAAAATCGCGATCATTAACCCTGCGTCAAGCTGCGCGCTTTTGCTTCACGCATATGTCAGTCCTGCTCACTCACATTCTGCGCAATTCCTGCTATAAGAGTGCAGGATGAACCTATGGTCTCGACTGCTGGAGGGCGGACACCGCCCGTTTGAACCGGATTCGTCCGATCCCGAGCCTGAGGGCAATGATTGCGCGCCCGACCCCAATGATGTCGGCTTCACCGCCGCTGTCGTCGGGCTGGGGGCCAAGCTGGCCATGGCCGATGGGGCGGTGACGGATCAGGAAATCATGGTCTTCTCGCGCGTCTTCCGCGCCGCGCCTGAAGATGCTGACAATGTCCGCCGCGTGTTCAATATCGCCCGCCAGACTGTTCGCGGCTATGAAAGCTATGCGCGCCGCATCGGCCGGAAATACAAGAACCGGCCTTGCCTGCTGGAAGGCGTACTGGATGGCCTGTTCCAGATTGCCGGCGCCGATGGTGTTATCACCGATCCCGAAATGCAGTTCCTCGCCACAGTGGCCGAAGCGTTCGGCTTCAGCGATGCCACGTTCCGCCGCATTCGGGCGAGCCATCTCGGGCCTGACCGCGACGATCCCTATCATATACTCGGCGTGCCCCATGATGCGGAGTTCAAATCCATCCGCGCGGCCTATCGCCAGTTAATGGCCGATAACCATCCAGACCGTATCGTCCATATCGGTGCCCCGCGTGAGTTCGAAGATGCCGCCCATGCCAAGGCCGCCTCGATCACGGCCGCCTATGCCCAGATCCGCACGGAACGGGGCCTCCTGGTGCGGCCCGACTAGGCAGTTCACGAAATTGGCATAAGGGTCGCAGCAAGCGCGATTGACGCGGTGCCATGATGCCGCCATCTTGATAAGTGATAAAAGGATCTGTCATGACACAAAATGCATCAGGCCTGTTTCCCTTCACGCTCGCTGGCGCTGCGCGCGGCGGGATCGCTCTATTCATCCAGGTGATGATCGGCATGGTCCTTCTGGCCGCTGCCGGCATGTTTGCGGTGATGACCGCCTTTGCGGGCCTCATCCTCGCGGGTGCGGCTCTGGTCATGCGTTTTGCGGGCTCTCGTAGCACGCCAACGATGCGCCCGCGGACTGAAGGTGAACCATTGACACTCGAAGCCCGACGCACACCCCGCGGCTGGACCGTCGAATAGACGCCGATCTCCACAATCGTCTAACGCAATCGGATTTTACCTGCCGGAACGGTTTCGGCATGGCTTGTCCATGAGTTTGACATGAAACGGTTCGCCGGTTTTCGCAGCCGGAAACGCCTGCGCCTGCGTCCCTAGCGGTCGAAGAGTTTCGAGACGCTTTCCTCGTTGGCGATGCGCCGGATGGCCTCGCCGAGGAGGGGGGCGATCGGGAGAACCCGGATCGATTTGGATTTAAGCGCCGAGGCCGAAGGCTGGATCGTGTCGGTCATGACCAGTTCGTCGAGCACCGAGCCTTCGATCCGCTTGACCGCTTCGCCCGACAGAACGCCGTGCGTGACATACGCGGATACGGAAACGGCGCCGTGTTCCTTCAGCGCCGCTGCAGCATTTGCGAGGGTTCCGCCTGAGTCGCACATGTCATCGAGCATGATGCAACGGGCGCCTTTGACTTCACCGATAATGTTCATCACTTCGGACTTGCCGGCTTCAGGGCGGCGCTTGTCGACGATGGCAAGGTCGGCGTCGATCCGCTTGGCGAGTGAGCGCGCGCGGACCACACCGCCGACATCGGGCGACACGACAATGATCTTGTCCTTGTGGAAGCGTTCCTTGATGTCGTCGACCATGACCGGTCCACCGAACAGGTTGTCGGTCGGAATATCGAAGAAGCCCTGAATCTGGCCCGCGTGCAGGTCCACCGTCAGCACGCGGTCAGCACCGGCTGAACAGATGAGGTTGGCAACCAGCTTGGCGGATATGGGTGTGCGGCCATCGGTTTTACGGTCCTGACGGGCATAGCCGAAATAGGGGATGACGGCCGTGATGCGGCGGGCCGAGGCGCGCTTCAGGGCGTCCATGCAGATCAGGAGCTGCATAAGATTGTCATTGGCAGGATAGGAGGTCGACTGGATCACGAAGACGTCTTCGCCGCGAACGTTCTCGTCAATGCGGACGAAAATTTCCTGGTCGGCGAAGGATTTCACTTCGGAACGCGTCAGGCGCATGTCCAGATAGTCGGCGATGGCCTCAGCCAAAGGGCGGTTTGCATTGCACGACAGTAGTTTCATGGATCGATCAGCCTTGATTACCCGCCACCCGTGTCGCTTTTGTAACAAAGCCCTGCGAGTCGCAACCGGCAAACGCGGTTGATTTCACGATAGGCCCCAGAAACACGCACGGGGTGAATGTGAAATCCTTCCAGGTTGCGCGTCAGTCTTTCAGCAGGATCACGGAGCCGTTGCGGCCATAATCCGCCTCACCCCGGTTATTGCGGCGCCGGTTGGAAAAATACATGTCTTCCAGCGCGCACGTATCGTGGCCAATATCGGTAACCCCGCCAATACCCACGGCGTCGAGCCGCTGGCGAACGAAGCCCGGCAGGTCGAACTGGAAGCGATCCCCGATGCCCGGGCGAAACAGGACTTCGCTGCCGGGCGATCCAGCCATGAACGTGTCGCGAAATTCCGGGCCGACTTCATAGCTCGCCTGTCCGATGGTCGGGCCGATGGCGGCATGAATGCGCGCGCGTTCCGCGCCCATGCGCGTCATGGCCGAGACGGTCGCTTCGAGCACGCCGCCAAGCGCGCCTTTCCAGCCGGCATGCGCCGCGCCGATGATTCCGGCTTCAGCATCCGCAAAGAGGACCGGCGTACAATCCGCCGTCAGGATGCAGAGGCCTATTCCGGGCCTGTCCGTTACCATGGCATCGGCCTGAGGTCGTTCCGTCCAGGGCGTTTCGACGGGTACGACGCTGGCAGAATGCACCTGGTAGCAGGAGAGCAGCTGCCGCGCGCCGAGTGTTGCAGACACCAGCAGGCGATTGCGAGCCACATTGTCCGGCTTGTCGCCAGAGCCTTCGCCGACATTGAGGCTATCATAAAGTCCGCTTGAGACACCGCCCTGCCGACCGAAGAATCCATGCGTGACACCGGGCAGGCCCAACAGCGCCTCGCTTGTCGTGAAAGGGATGCCGGCGCTCATCGGGCTGGCTCGGTTTCAGCGCGGCGGGCAGGTACAGGCAGGCTACACACATCAAGCACCATAGGCGGCACATGCACGACGGCCGGGATGCCGGAATAGTCCCGCTTGGATCGTTTCAGGGCCTCCCATGCCGGGCTGGGCGTTGCCATCACCTCATAAACCGGACGTGACGCTTCGGGCAGATCCGCCGCCAGCGAGGCCTTCAGGATTTCATTTCCTGCGAGACGGTCAGCGCGTGCTGCAAAGGCGTCTTTTGCCGCGTCTTCGCCCTTGTCGAAGAAATCCGGAATGTCCGTTTCGTCGACGGGATCAACCCGTTTCAGGCGGTGTATATTGTCCATGCCGTCAATCACCCGGCCGAAAACGGTATAGTTCCGATCCAGATAGCGGCGCGGCGCCAGCGGAATGAAGAATTCGATGGAGGCCGTATCGGCGCCTGTATCCCGCGCCATGCCAAGCGCGCCGGGACAGTTCAGCAGCCATTCCTGCTCGCCCTCGCGCCCGGCCGCAAAGCCGCCACGGTGGCCAGCTGTTTCAGCAAACAGGTCTGCATTGCCGAGCGGCGTAAATCCCTCCGCAGAAACGGTACGCTCTGCCTCCAGCGGCAGGAGCGGCCAGTCGCCCAGCCGCTGTTCGAATTCGAGGCCGGCTTGCGCCACATGACCTTCGATGACCCGATAGAAATATTCGCCATCATAGGTTCCGGCCCGCACCGCCTGCCTGAACTCCGCAACGTGTGCAGGCGCGGCATCGGCGGCCAGCTCAATGGCGACAGTCCCTGTCGTGGTTTCGAGGATAACAAGGTTTTCGGGATCGACGCGGCGCCATTCGGCTTCCGGCGCGCCCATATCCCCTGTTTGCGCCATGGCGCACCCCATCAGGGCCCACGCCGCTCCGACTGCTCCGATCCACCGCATCCTCTGCATCCCCTTTCAATCAGACCTCTGGCGCAGTTGCCGCTTCGCTGCTAAGCGCCTGCGCCATGTACCAGATAACCGCTAAAGGCGCCCGCGCGCCAATCGAAACTGCATGGGACGCGCTCGCCTGGGCCGATCCGTCGCCTGCAGGTGCCGTGGATGCCAAGGAAGACGGCCGGCTGGCCTGGCGCCTCGATGCCTTTTGCGAAACCCTGGAAGAGGCCGAGGAATGCGTCGATATCATTACCGAAGCCTCGCCCGAGTTGATCGCGCGCATTGAAGAATTGCAGGACCGCGACTGGGTAACGCTGTCGCTCGAAGGCCTGCCGCCCGTCGAAGCCGGTCCGTTCATCGTTGCGGGCAGCCATGCCCTCGCGCGCACATCGCCCGGCAAGATCGCCGTCCTGATCGAAGCCGGCCCCGCCTTTGGCACTGGTCACCATGGCACAACGCTCGGCTGCCTTCTGGCGCTCGACGAAGTGCGCCGCCGCCGCGCCATCGGCAAGGTGCTGGATCTCGGCACCGGTTCCGGCGTTCTGGCCATTGCGGCCATGAAAGCCGGCGCCCATTCCGCCATCGGCACGGATATCGACTTCGACAGCGTGCGCGTTGCCAATGAGAACGCCGAGAAGAACCATGTCTCAGGCTTCACCGCGCTACATATCACCGGCGCCAATACGCCCCGCATCCGGCAGGGCGGGCCCTATGACACGGTCTTCGCCAACATCCTGATGAAGCCGCTGATCGGCCTTGCGCCGACCATCGCGCCGCTCACGGCGCCCGGCGGCACGATCATCCTGTCCGGCCTGCTGCACCATCAGGCAGGGCCGGTTCGCAGCGCCTTTGCCGCGCGCGGTCTCAGCTTCCAGCACCGCATCAAGAAGGATGGCTGGTCCACGCTGGTCTTCCGCAAGCCTGGCTGACACGGCCCTGTGAGCTGCCAGCGGCTTTCCAAGGGGGCCGCGCGGCGGTAAGACAGCAGCCATGAGACAGACATTTGACATCAAGGGCGGGCCGCAAGACGGCCGCACCCACTTGCCGCTCCTTCGCAAGGCGCTTTCCGCAATGAATCTCGACGGCCTCTATGTGCCGCATGATGATGAATACCAGAACGAATACCTGCCGGACGCCAATGAGCGCCTCGCATGGGTCAGCGGCTTTACCGGCTCGTTCGGCAACGCGTTCGTGTTCACAGACCGCGCCATCCTGTTCGCCGATGGCCGCTACACATTGCAGGCCGCCGACCAGACCGATCCAGCCCTGTTCGAGGTCCAAGGCATTCCCGAGCCCGGCGCCTTTGGCTGGCTCGCCCAGCAGGACATGTCCGGCAAGACCATCGGCTATGACCCCAAACTGATCAGCCCGAACGAAGTGGCCCAGCTCAAAGCGGCCGCCGCTTCCGCAGGCGCCAATCTTGTTGCGGTCGCCGAAAACCCGATCGACCGCGCCTGGGAAGGCCGCCCTGAGCAGCCAACCGCCCCCGTCGTGCCGCATGATGTGGCTTATGCTGGCGTTGAACATGCCGAAAAACGCGCCAGCCTCGGCAAGGCCCTGAAGGCCGACAAGGCCGATGCGACTGTCATCACGTCCCCTGCATCTGTGGCTTGGGCGTTCAATATTCGCGGCGGCGATGTCAGCTGTACGCCGCTGCCGCTTGGCCGCGCCATCGTGCGCGCTGACGGATCAGCCGAGCTGTTCCTCGATGAAGTGAAAGTCAGCGACGCCCTCCGCACCCATCTCGGCAATGGCGTCACGCTGCGCCCGCTGTCCGAACTCGAAGCGGGCCTGCAAGACCTGAAGGGCAAGACTGTCAGCGTCGACCCGGATGTCGCCTCGGCCTGGTTCTTCGATACGCTGGAGGCCGCAGGGGCCAAAGTGCTGAAGCAACGCGATCCGGTCGCCCTGCCAAAGGCCTGCAAGAACGCGGCAGAGATTGCCGGCACGACGGCGGCGCATAATCGCGACGGCGTGGCGCTGACCAAGTTCCTTCACTGGCTCGATACCGAAGCCCAGAGCGGCAAGGTCACCGAGATCGAAGCTGCCATGAAGCTGGAAGCCTTCCGCGAGGAATATTCCGGCCTGAACGATCTCTCCTTCCCGACCATCTCAGGCGCAGGCCCGCACGGCGCCCTCCCGCACTACCGCGTATCGACCGCGTCGAATCTGGTTCTGGAAAAAAATTCCCTCTTTCTCGTGGATTCCGGCGGCCAGTATCTCGACGGAACAACGGACGTCACGCGCACTGTGCCCATCGGCAAGGCGAGCGACGACATGCGCAAGCACTACACGCTCGTCCTCAAGGGCCATATCGCGCTTGCCGCCGTGCGGTTCCCGAAAGGAACGACAGGCACCCACCTTGATGTGCTCGCGCGTCACGCGCTCTGGCAGGCCGGGCTCGATTACCAGCATGGTACGGGTCATGGCGTCGGCGTGTATCTCGGCGTCCACGAAGGCCCGCACCGCATCGCAAAGCCATGGAACGCCGTGCCGCTCGCACCCGGCATGATCGTGTCGAACGAGCCCGGCTATTACCGCGAAGGCCAATACGGCATCCGTATCGAGAACCTGCAATATGTGACCCCGCCAGCCGCCATTCCCGGGGGCGAGATCGACATGATGGGCTTTGAATGCCTGACATGGGCGCCATTGGCGCGCGACCTCATCGAGGTCGACCTGTTGTCAAAAGCCGAGCGGGACTGGGTCAACGCCTATCATGCGCGCGTTCTGGATGTCCTGTCTGGCCAGCTTGAGGGCGATGTGAAGGCGTGGCTTGAACAGGCCTGCGCAGTGATCTGATCGCGTTAACGAAAAAGCATATTGTTCTTGCTTTGTTCCAATGGTATTGGAACAGGCATGATCCTGTCCATTTCGATCCGTGATTTCGTTCTGATTGACCGCCTGGACATTGAGCCGGGCGCTGGCTTCACCGCGCTTACGGGCGAAACAGGGGCCGGCAAGTCGATCATTCTTGATGCTCTGTCGCTCGCCATGGGCGCGCCCGCTGACCGGTCCTTCATCCGGAATGGCGCGACGCAGGCGAGTGTTGCGGTCGAGTTCGGACCGCCGTCGCGTCACCCCGTCTGGGCTCTGTTACAGGAGCAGGGCATCGATGCCTCGATGGACGAAGCCCTGACGCTGAAGCGCGTCGTCCGCACCAGCGGCCCGGCCCGGGCCTTCGTAAATGATCAGGCCGTGAGCGCAGCGCTCCTGGCCGAGATTGGCGAAATGCTGGTCGAGATCCATGGCCAGCATGCGGCCTCGGCCCTGATGCGGCCCTCCATGCATCGCCGCCTTTTGGACCAGTTTGCCGGTAATGAGGCGCTCCTCTCAGCCTGTTCGACGGCTTTTGACGCCCTGCATGAGGCGCGCGAGACGCGGGCGCGGCTTGAGGCGGAGCAAGCCGAGGCCATTGCAGCGCGTGAATGGCTGGGGCAGGCGGTTGAGGAACTTGAGCGGCTGGCGCCGGTTTCGGGTGAGGCTGAAGAGCTGACCACAAGGCGCATGCGCCTGATGCAGTCCGAGCGGGTCACCGAGGCCGTCAGCGAGGCCGAAACCGCCATGGATGGCGCAGATATGGAGACGGCGCTCTCGCGCGCCGCGCGGGCCGTCGAGCGCATCTGCCGCTTGCCGGGCTTTGAAGGCTCTGATGAGACGCTGCCAATTGCGGCACGGGCAGCCGCAGAGGCGATTGAGCGGGCGATCATCGAAACGCGTGAAGCGGGCGCGGCCGTGTTCGGTCTCGAACGGCTGATCTCTCATGACACGTCTGCGCTCGAAAGCGCCGAGTCGCGCCTCTTTGCGCTGCGCGCGCTTGCCCGCAAGCATATGACAGAGCCTGAGGCCCTGCCGGACCTGCTCGCGAAATTGCGCGGTCAGCTCGACCTCGCTGAAGCGGGCGAAGATGCCCTGATTGCCGCGCGCAAGGCAGAAACGGTGACGCAGGCGCGCTACCATCAGGTGGCAGAGAAGCTGACTGTTGCCCGCAAGGCGGCCGCCGGCCAGTTGGAAAAGGCCATCGCGAAAGAGCTGGCCCCGCTGAAGCTTGGCCGGGCCACCATTGGCATCTGCGTTGAGGCCCTGCCGGAAGGGGATGGCGGCGCTTATGGCGCTGACCGCGTGGAATTCGAGGCCGAGACCAATCCCGGCGCCGGGTTCGGGCCCCTGCGCAAGATTGCCTCCGGCGGTGAACTTGCCCGTTTCTCGCTGGCACTGAAGTGCGCGCTGGCCGAGGCAGGCTCGGCCCAGACCCTCATCTTCGATGAAGTCGACCAGGGCGTCGGCGGGTCTGTTGCTGCGGCCATCGGGGAGCGCCTCGTTCGGCTGGCTGGCGCGCGACAGGTCTTTGCCGTGACCCACAGCCCACAGGTTGCCGCCTCGGCTGCAGCACAGTGGCTTGTTGAAAAAGACACTGATCGTGCTGGCGGGACGCGCGTTCGCGGGCTAGATGACAGCGCTAGGCAGGAAGAAATTGCCCGAATGCTGTCTGGCGCCGAGGTCACCGAAGAGGCCCGCGCCGCCGCAGGGAGGTTGCTGGAGGATGTATGAGCCAACCCGTCCCCGTCGAAGCGCTGACGCCTCAGCAAGCTGAAGAAGAGCTGGCACGTCTGGCCGACGCGATCCGCGAAGCCGACGAGGCCTATTACCAGAACGACGCCCCGAGCCTGACCGATGCGGACTATGATGCGCTGCGCCAGCGCAATCTGGCCATAGAAGCACGCTTTCCCGAACTGAAACGCGCCGATAGCCCGACAGGCAAGGTTGGCGCCGCTGTCAGCGATGGCTTCTCCAAAGCGACCCATGGCGCGCCCATGCTCTCGCTCGACAATGCTTTCTCCGACGAGGACGTCGCCGAGTTCGTCGGGCGCATCCGCCGCTTCCTCGGCCTCGCGGAAAGCGAGCCTGTCGCGATCACCGCCGAACCGAAGATTGACGGCCTTTCCCTCAGTCTGACCTATGAAAAGGGCCAGCTCGTGCGTGCCGCCACACGCGGCGACGGGCAGGTCGGCGAGGATGTCACCGCCAATGCCCGCACGCTGGGGGATGTGCCCGAAGCCCTTGCCGGGAAGGGCTGGCCGGACAGCGTCGAGATCCGCGGCGAGGTCTACATGTCCCATGCCGATTTTGCCGCACTCAATGCCCGTGAGTCCGAGGCCGGCCGTAAGGTCTTCGCCAATCCGCGCAATGCGGCGGCCGGCAGCCTCCGCCAGCTCGATATTGAAATCACCAAATCCCGCCCGCTGAAATTCTTCGCCTATGCCTGGGCCGCCGCGAGTGCGCCTTTTGCTGAAACCCAGACCGATGCGATCGCGCTCTTTGCAAAATGGGGGTTCGACGTGAACACGCTGATGACGCGTGCGCAGAGCGTCGAAGGCCTGATCGCCGCCTATCGGGATTTCGAACGCCAGCGCGCCAGCCTCGGCTATGACATTGATGGCGTTGTCTACAAGGTCGACCGACTGGACTGGCAACAGCGGCTCGGCTTTGTCAGCCGCGCGCCGCGCTGGGCCATTGCGCACAAGTTCCCCGCCGAGAAGGCGACGACGCTGCTCGAAGGCATCGACATACAGGTCGGGCGTACCGGTTCGCTCACCCCGGTCGCGCGTCTGACGCCCGTCACAGTTGGCGGCGTGGTCGTGTCGAATGCCACTTTGCACAATGAAGACGAGATCGCACGCCTTGGCGTCAAAGTCGGTGACACAGTCGAGATCCAGCGTGCCGGGGATGTCATCCCGCAAGTCCTGCGAGTGGTCCGTGAAGGGTCCGGGAAGCCCTTCGAAATGCCCCATGAATGCCCCGTCTGCGGTTCCGCAGCGGTCCGGGATGTCGACGAGAAGGGCGAGTCGGATGTCCGCCGCCGGTGCACGGGTGGCCTGGTTTGCCCCGCCCAGGCCGTCGAACGGCTGAAGCATTTCGTGTCCCGCAAGTCGCTTGATATTGACGGCCTTGGCGCGAAACAGGTGCAGCTCTTCTACGAAAAGGGCGTCGTGCGCGCCCCGCAGGACATCTTCCGCATTGAGCAACGCATCGCAGAGCTGGGCCTGCCACCGCTGTCCGAATGGGACGGGTTCGGTGCCCAATCCGCCAAAAAGCTCCTCACGGTTATCGACGCCCGCCGCAAGGTGCCCTTTGCACGGTTCCTGAACGGTCTGGGAATACGGCATGTCGGGCAAACAACGGCCAACCAGTTCGCTCGTCACTTCCTCTCGTGGAACACGTTCTGGAGCCTTGTCGAGGCTGCAGCAGAGCAGGGACCGGATGGTGAAGCGACGGCAGAGCTGATGGGCATTGATGGTATTGGCGGCGCAGCCGTTGGCGCCCTCAGCGCCTTCGTCAACGAGCCGCACAATGCCGATATGCTCTCTGCGCTCCTGTCCGAAGTCACGGTCGAGGACGAGACGGCCGCAGCCAGCGACAGCCCGGTAGCGGGCAAAACGGTCGTCTTCACCGGTACGCTGGAGCGGATGACGCGCGACGAAGCCAAGGCGCGGGCAAGCTCCCTCGGCGCAAAAGTATCCGGATCAGTTTCGGCGAAGACAGATATCCTCGTCGCGGGCCCCGGCGCAGGCTCAAAGCTCTCCAAGGCCGAAGCCCTGGGCGTCAAAACTCTTACCGAAGATGAATGGCTGGCCCTCATAGACGGGGCCTAAGACCTATTTCCCGCCGGGAAGGATCTTCTGGATCAGGGTGCGCTTCGGCACAACGGCCTCGGGATCGAGCCCTTCCTTGGTGAGCAGTCGGTAGCTCATCTTGTACCAGACGCTGGTCGGATAGTTGTAGCCAAGCGTGGCACCTGCCGCGAGTGCCTGATCGCGCAGGCCAAGCGTCAGGTAGGATTCGACAAGGCGGTGGAGGGCTTCTGGCGTGTGGGACGTGGTGTCATAGGTTGTCACCACCGTCTTGAAGCGGTTCACGGCAGCCAGTGTCTGGTTTGATCGCAGGTACCAGCGCCCAATTTCCATTTCCTTGCCAGCGAGCTGGTCGTTGACCATGTCGATCTTCAGGCCGGCATCACGCGCATAGGAGGTGTCAGGATAGCGGCGGGTCACGTCCTGCAGCGCGGCGAGTGCCAATTCGGTCGTGCGCTGATCGCGGCCGATATCGACGATCTGGTCGAAATAGGAGCATGCGATGAGATAATAGGCGTAATCGGCTTCAGAGCCGCCGGGGTGCAGGCTGAGATATGACTGGGCTGCAGAGATGGCTTCATCATAGTCGCGTGCCTGATAATTGGCATAGGCCGTCATGACCATCGATTTGCGCGCCCATTCGGAATAGGGGTGCTGGCGCTCGACTTCGTTGAAGAGGAGAATGGCGCGTGGATAATTGCGCTTGTCCAGCTGGACGGCAGCGGCGTTGTACAGCTGTTCGACCGGACGCTCGACATAGGCGAGTTCCTGCTTGCGCTTGCTGCCGGACTGGCAGCCTGAAATGGCAACAACAGTGGCCAGAATCAGAAGGCTTGGGCGGAGTTTCAGAAGGGACATGCCGGTCGGGAACTTTCAGCTGTGAATGTCTTCAGCTTGATTAGCCTGATCTGTACGGGATTTCCAAGGATCATTGTCATGCGGCGTGTTAAGTGGTCGCAATGAAGCCTCGGCAGTCGGGGCTGTCTTATACTGAAACCCGGGCGCGAACGGGCATTTCCGCCTCGATATCGGCGTCTGTTTCCCAGCACCAGGCGGACGGCGTGGCCAAAAGCTTGCGCACAAGCGCATTGTTGAGCGCGTGACCGGGCTGGACGGCGTCATAGCTGCCAGCAATCGGAGCGCCGGCCAGCATCAGGTCGCCGACAGCATCCAGCATTTTGTGGCGCACGAATTCATCTTCGGCGCGCAGACCTTCAGGGTTCATCACAGCGCCGTCGTCGAGGACGACCGCATTATCGAGCGAACCGCCGCGGGCCAAGCCATTGGCGCGCAGCATTTCCACGTCCCGCGCAAAACCGTAAGTGCGGGCGAAGGCAAGGTCGCGTGCGAACATGCCCGGCGCCAGGCGCAGTGCCATCTGTTGAATGCCGATGACGGAATCGTCGTATTCGATACGGGCGCGAAGCGTCAGCACGGCATCATCGGCCGGTGACAGCGTGGCGCGTTTCGGGCCGTCGATAATCTCGACAGTCTCAAGAATGCGGATGCGGCGACGCGGGGCAGACTGTTTCTTCAGGCCGGCCTGAAGCAGCAACTCGCAGAAAACGGCCGATGAGCCATCCATGATCGGCACTTCGGGGCCATCAATATCGATGATCAAATTGTCGATACCCATACCGGCAAGAGCGGCCATGAGGTGTTCAACCACTGCAACCGAGACCCCCGCCTCATTTGTCATCGTCGTGCCAAGGCGCGTGTCAGACACGGCATCGGCATGGGCATGGATAGTGATGTCACTGGCATCAAGATCAGTGCGGCGAAACACGACGCCGGTGCCAACAGGAGCAGGTTTCAGGACAAGCCGGGCTTTTTCGCCGCTGTGAACGCCGATGCCGGCGCAAACCGCCGGACGTTCAATTGTCTGCTGCATCTGCATTCTACTTAACCTTATCGACTCGCCACTTCAGGCTGCAATCTGGAGGTGCTTGGCCGCAAGTACAAAACACGCCTTGTTTCGGCGTGTTACAAAAAGAGCCGTGATCTACATCACGGCCCTGTATTTGTTGCATTTATTTTGAAATAATGTAGCTGAGCAGACCGTGTATTTTATGGCCGGATCAGTGGTTTGCCGAACGGCGCAGGAAGGCCGGGATTTCGAGGTCGGCGTCATCGAACGGGGCTGCTTCGGGATGGTCATCCGGGGAAGATATGATCTGGCCTGGAACGTGCGCTTCAGGCGCGTCGTCATTCTCGCCCTGCGGATTGCGGCGCCATCCGAACAGGTGGGAAAAGCCGGACGCGCCCTGTTCCGGACGCGCCTTGTCCGGGGCAGGGGCTTCCTTGCGCGATCCGAAGACAGCGTCTGCGGTCACTTCATCTTCGCCTTCTGCGCCTTCATAATGGTCCGCGGGCAGGGGTTGGCCCTTGAAGTCGGACCGTGGGTCGCTTTCTTCGGAACGCATCGGCGACGTATGGCCGGTGATGACCAAGGGGCGCTCGTCGGCCTCGGCGGCTTCGGATTTTGTTTCGACTTCTTCCGCTATCGGCGCAGCGATGGGCTGGCGAACCGTTTCGCGAACGGGCTGCGGTTCGGCTTTGATTTCCTCGCCGGATTCAATACCGGCCGCAACCACTGACACGCGGATCTTGCCCTCAAGCTCTGGGTCAAAGGCCGAGCCGAGAATGATGTTGGCGTTTGGGTCGATCTCGCGACGTATCTCGTTGGCCGCTTCGTCCAGTTCGAATAGCGTCATGTCATAGCCGCCAGTGATGTTGATCAGAACACCCTTGGCACCTTTGAGGCTGACTTCATCCAGCAGCGGGTTATCGATGGCGGAACGGGCGGCCTCAAGGGCGCGGCCTTCGCCTTCAGCTTCGCCCATGCCCATCATGGCTGTGCCCATGCCGCGCATGATCGAGCCGACATCGGCAAAGTCGAGGTTGATAAGACCCGGCATGACCATCAGGTCAGTGATGCCGCGGACGCCTGAATAGAGCACGTCGTCGGCCATGCGGAAGGCTTCGGCAAAGGTGGTGCGGTCATTGGCGATGCGGAAGAGGTTCTGGTTCGGAACGACGATCATCGTGTCGACATGCTTGCGGATGTCGATCAGGCCCTGATCGGCGAGCGCCATGCGGCGGGCGCCTTCAAAGCCGAATGGCTTGGTAACAACTGCGACTGTCAGGATGCCCATTTCCTGCGCCGTACGTGCGATGACAGGCGCGGCGCCGGTTCCCGTGCCGCCGCCCATGCCGGCAGCGATGAACACCATATGGGCGTCGGTCAGGTATTCCTTGATCTCGGCGATCGACTCTTCGGCTGCTTTCGCGCCGATTTCAGGCCGCGCGCCAGCGCCAAGGCCGGAGGTCGTTTCAGGGCCGAGCTGGATGCGCTGCTCTGTCTTGGAGCGGTTGAGCGCCTGAGAGTCAGTGTTGGCGACGATGAATTCGACGCCTTGCAGGTTAGCCTCGATCATGTTGTCGACAGCGTTTCCGCCTGCGCCGCCAACACCGAAGACGAGAATCCTGGGCGTGAGTTCATGTGTCATTCGCGTACCTCAATCAACATTCCGGAACCGGGTTGAGGCCACCTTGGCCCCTCACGGCTAAAAGACAGTTAAGTGAAGACAAAAGGTGTCAGAAATTTTCTCTGAGCCAATGGAATGCCTTGTTCACTGCTCCGCTGCCTGTCTCGGTCCCATAATCCTTCACTGCGACGCCTGCCCCGGCTGCGTCCACGAATCCCAACTCCGAATACAGTAGCAGACCCGAGGCTGTGGAAAAAGCAGGCGTTCCCAGTGTTTCGCCAAGAAATTCGGCAATTGTCGGGCGGCCGAGCCGAACAGGCGCGTTGAGGATACGGGAAGCCACATCGCGCACGCCCGACAACTGGCTCGCGCCACCGGTCAGAACGATGCGGCGGGGGAGGACCGAGCGCACACCGCTGGCATCCAGCGTTTTTTTCACAAGCTCGAAAGTCTCTTCGATGCGTGGGGCAATGATTTCGGCAATCGCGCCTTTTTCCATGCGCATACCCTGCAGGCGGCCATCATCGCCAAGGCGCGGGGCTTCGATGCGTTCGGCAAGGCCGGGGCCTTCCAGATTGGCTGTACCGTAGACGGACTTGAGCCGCTCGGCGGCTGCGAATGTCGTGCCGATACCCTGCGCGATGTCGCTGGTGACATGTGTGCCACCTGTGGGCACCAGGCCAAGCCATGCTGGCGAGCCGTTGAGATAGACCGAGACAGCGGTCACTCCAGCGCCCATGTCGATACAGATGGCGCCGTTCTCGATCTCGTCATCAATCAGCGTGCCGGCGCCGCTCGCGATGGAAGAGGGGACAAGGGCCGAGACGCCCAGATGGGCGCGACCGACACATTCGACGAGGTTCTTGATGATGGGGCGCGGCGCCGTAACGACGGAGAGCAGGATGCCCAGCTGTTCGGCGTACATGCCCGCAGGCTGGCGCACGCCTTCCTGCTGGTCGACACGGTAGGCGACAGGCCATGCGGCCAGAACATCGACGCCTTTGGAGGGCGCTTTGGAAAGGGCGAGCGCCTGCAGGCGCTTGATTTCCTTGTGCGTGATGGAACGTCCGCCAATCTCAATTGCGGCTGTCACCAGCGTGCAGGCGAGCTTTGGGCCGGTTATGCCGAGGATGACTTCGCTGATCTGCTCGCCGGCTTCACGCTCTGCATCTTCCACAGCGAGGCGGATGGAGCGCTCGAGGCCTTCCATGTCGGTAATCGCGCCACCATTGAAGCCGCGCGATTGCTGGCGCCCGCCGCCGAGAATCTGGAAACGGCGTGGGCCGCTGCCATCATTCCGGCCGATGAGGCAGGTGATCTTGGAGCAGCCAATGTCCAGCGCAGCCACTGTGCCGCTGCGGGAGCCATTCATGGCGATGCGTCTGGACTGTACATTTGCCATCAGGAACGGGCCGCCTCTGCAACTTTGATTGCGCCGCCTTCAAGCGCGGGTGACAGGTAGACGCGGCCCTTGTTGCGCAGGTCGATCATGGTGACCGGGCGCTGCAACAGGGCAGTGCGCGTCTGCAATTTGGTCAGACGGGCGAGGGCGCTTTCCATGCCGGTGTCTTCGGGCAGGCGAACCGTGGCGCCATTTACAAGGCGAACATCCCAGCGGCGATCAGCAACGCGCGTGGCGATGGCGAGCCGGGCGGCGACATCGGGCGCCTCCTTCAGGGCTTTGACGAGGGCAGGCGCGGCAAGCGGCGCGCCGCGGCCAGCCAGACGCACGAGGGTCTTGTGGTCATCGGCATTGGCGTCCGGAAGGATGCGACCGAGGCCGTCGACAACAGTCCATTCCTTGCCGTCGTGCCAGAGGGCAACCGGCTCTGCCGCATCCGCGATGATCACGATCTGGCCGGGCCAGAGGCGGTGTACACGCACGTTCAGCACCTTGCGGGTGGCTTCAACGCGGTGGCGGATCAGTTTCGGGTCGGCACGGAACATGTTTTCGCCAGGCTCGATCATTGCGGCGGCGCGCACATCGTCGGCCAGTGCAGGGTTCTGCTCAAGGCCGAGCACGGAGACATCATTGACCGACACGCCCGCCATACGGGCCGTATCATCCATGAAGCCGCCAAAGCGCGTTTCGATCTGTGACAGCGATCCACCCATCCAGGCGGCCGTTGCCACAATGATGGCGATCAGCATGACCAGCCCGAACAGGATGGACGAGACGCGGATTTCCTCGCCCGTCGACTCATCGACGATGGTGGCGGGGCGGCGGCGCGAACGGGAAGGGACAGACTGGTTACGGCTTACCTTTGGCATGAAGCATCCTCGATCATCCATGCGACAAGCGCTTCGAAGGACATGCCAACGAAAGCAGCCTGTTCGGGGACAAGCGAGGTGGGCGTCATGCCGGGCTGTGTATTTGTTTCCAGGATCACGAGGCGGTCTCTCTTGTCGTCATAGCGAAAATCGGACCGCGTCGCACCCCGGCAGCCGAGCGCCTGATGTGCCCTGAGAGCTGCGTCCATCGCGGCTTCGGTCACGTGAGCAGGCAGGTTTGCCGGGATCACATGCTGCGATCCTCCAGCCTGATATTTCGCATCAAAATCGTAATAGTCCCTTAAGGTCGTGATCTCAGTGACAGCGAGGGCCCGGTCGCCGAGAACGCCGACCGTCAGTTCCCGCCCGGGGATGAATTCTTCGGCCATGAGATTGTCGCCATAATGCCAGCTGGGCCCCAGCAATTCCTGCGGCGGTGTATTGGCCCCTTCGCGTACGATCAGCACGCCAAAGCTGGATCCTTCCGCGACCGGTTTGACGACATAGGGGGGCTTCAGGGGGTGGCTTGCGGCAGCTTCCGCGCGCGTAACGCGCTTGTCAGCGGCGATGGGCAGGCCAGCATCGCGATAGACGGCCTTGGATTTCAGCTTGTCCATGGCGAGGGCCGAGGCCAGAACGCCAGAATGGGAATAGGGCAGGTCCATCACTTCGAGCAGGCCCTGCACACAGCCATCCTCACCCCAGGGGCCATGCAGGCCGTTCAGTACGACATCGGGTTTCGCTTCGCTAAGCTGTGCAGCCAGATCGCGCCCGGCATCAATCTCGACGACATCATATCCTGCACCGCGCGCAGCCTCAGCCATCTGTTTGCCTGATGATAGCGAGACTTCGCGTTCGGAAGACCAGCCCCCGTAAATGACTGCTACGCGCTTCATGGCCTGTCCTTCTTGCAAGTTGAGTGCGGGTTTTCTGCCGCTTGCCACCGCCTATGCCGCACGAAAGCGGCATGAGTCAGGCGAAACCGGATCATGCTCCGGCTCAAGTTACGAAAAAGTCACCAAGAGGGTATTGCCAACATATGACTACATATGTAGTCATATGTTATCGAATTACGATACGATCTGATGCCTAGCGCCGCATGCGTCCCAAGACAAATTATGCCAGGAAACACGCTCACATGAAACACCCGGTTCCGATTTGCGCAAGCGTCTTCCTTGCGCTGGCAGCGCCCCATGCAATCGCCGCCGAGGCGATTGAAGCGAACACGGGTGAGACGCCAACTGTCTACACACCAGAAAATTTCGCCCAGTTCGCGCCGCGCACCGCCCTCGAAATGGTCGAGCGTATTCCGGGCTTCTCGATTGACGATGATGATGACGGGTCTCGTGGCTTTGGTCAGGCGACCGGGAATGTTCTCATCAACGGACAGCGCGTTTCCGGCAAATCGAACGGTGCTGAGTCTGTGCTCGGCCGCATCGCGATTGCCAATGTCGCGCGTGTTGAACTGCTTGATGGAACGGCTCTGGGAATTCCGGGCCTGTCAGGCCAGGTCGTCAACGTGATTACGCGGGACACGGCCGGCATTTCCGGCACCTGGCACTGGAAAACCCGTTCCCGTGAAAACCTGCCGCCGACTTATAATGACATGGCGCTAAGCCTCTCAGGCGGGAAGGGTGCGCTCAGCTGGACAATGGAGGCCGAGAGCGCCCCCGAGCGCGGTGCTGACGCAGGACCTGAACGCATAACCGACGCAACGGGCACGCTGATCGAAACCCGCAAGGAAGATTATACCCATGCGGCCGAATATGCCTCACTTGCCGGATCGCTCGCCTGGAAGCCGGTGGGGGGCAATATTGCGAACCTGAGCGCCAAGGTTGGCATCTATGAACCGGATGACAAGGAGGTCTCGAAGCTGTTTCCCGTCGGCGGCCCTGAAGGGCGACGCCTCTTCCAGGGGTCTGAAGATGAAAAGACAGTGGAGCTGGGCGCAGACTATGCCTTCGATCTGGGGCCGGGGCGCCTGAAGGCGATTACACTGGCCCGCCGTGAGGAAAGCCCGACGACAGATCGGGTGCGTGGGGGCAATCTTGACGGGAGCGACGCGTTCGATTCCCTCTTCAACCAGACAGTCTATGAAGGCGAATATATCCTGCGGGGAGAATATGCCTGGGTGCCCGCGCCTGGCCGTGACTGGCAGGTCTCGCTGGAGGGCGCCTTCAACTTCCTTGAGGCCCAATCCCAATTGTTCGCATCGGAAGACGGGGCGCCGCTGACCGAGATATTCCTGCCCAATGCGAACTCTCGCGTCGAAGAGCAGCGCGGTGAGCTGACGGTCACGCATGGCCGTGCCCTGTCAAAAAGTGTCAGTCTTCAGGTTTCCCTCGGCGCTGAAATGTCTGAACTATCCCAGACGGGCGATGCAGAGAATGTGCGGACTTTCACACGGCCGAAGGGTTTTGCGAGCGTGTCCTGGCAAGTCGATCCGTCCCTGAAGCTTGTCACACGACTTGACCGTGAAGTGGGCCAACTCGATTTCTTCGACTTCATTTCGTCTGTGAACCTCAATCAGGGAAATGGCAGTCAGGGAAATTCCGAGATAGTTCCTGAACAGGTGTGGAAGCTCAGCGTCTCCGCCGAGAAGGATTTTCACGACTGGGGCGCGGCGACGCTGACCATCTTCGGTTCAGACATCGAAGATATTGTCGATCGGGTGCCGATCGGTGCAGGCGACGGGCCAGGCAATCTCGATTCTGCGTGGCGGATCGGCGCCGATATGGACGCGACAGTGAAATTTGCGAAGCTGGGCCTGACTGGAACACAACTGACATTTCATGGCGAATGGCGCGATTCCCGTGTCACTGATCCCCTGACCGGTGCAGACCGGCCGATCAATGGCGACAACGTGTATTATCTCAATACTGAACTCAGGCGCGATATTCCCAAGACGGACTGGGCCGTGGGACTGTTCCTGGAATCCTATAATGAAAACGAGGTCTACAGGCTCGACGAAGTGACCCATCAGGGCAACCAGCCCGCATTTTCCTATGTCTATGTCGAGAACAAGGACCTGCTCGGCATGACCGGTACGTTGACGCTTGGCAACATCCTCAACCAGCATGACTGGCGTTGGCGGGAGACCTACGCGCCCAACCGGCTCGGCACGCTCGTGACCCGCGAAGCGCGCTCACGCGATTTCGGACCGATCGTGTCCTTCAAGCTCAAGGGCACGTTCTAGGCAGGCCGCCCGATGCGGCGTACTTCCCAGCGCAGCTGGACGCCGCTGTGATCCATGACGCGGGCGCGAACGGTCTCGCCCAATGTTTCGAGATCGGCGGCAGTCGCCTCACCCGTATTGATCAGGAAGTTGCAGTGAAGCTCAGACACTTGCGCGCCACCGACCCGCAAGCCGCGACATCCGGCTGCGTCAATCAGTTTCCAGGCCGAGCGCTGGTTCGGCGTGCCGGGTGGATCAGGATTGGCGAAGGTAGAGCCAGATGTCTTTTCGCGGATGGGCTGGGTCTCTGCCCGACGTTTCTGCAGGGCTTCGATATCCGCCAGAATGTCAGCCGGAGCGCCTGTATCATTGCCTTCGAGCAGTAGGCGGGTGACGATCAGGTCATCCGGCAAGTCAGTGTGACGATAGGAAAAATGGGCTTCAGGCCGGGTGCCAGGCCGGGCCGGGCCGCGATAGGCAACGCGGCTGCCATCACGCCTGACGCCATGAAGGCTCACGAGCACATCACGCAATTCCTTGCCATAGCAACCGGCATTCGTCCGTGTAGCGCCGCCAAGGGACCCCGGAATCCCTGACAGGAATTCCAGTCCCTTGATGCCGTTTTCTGCGGCGGCTTTCGCGACCGACAGGTCCAGCGCCCCCGCGCCTGCAGAGAGAGAAATGCCATCCTCAGCTTCGACCTTGCCCCAGACCTTCCCCATCAGGCGCACGACCACGCCTTCAATGCCGCCATCGCGCACGATCACGTTGGACCCAACACCCAGAACGGTGACGGGGATGGCGGGGTCGAGCTGCGTCAGGAAATCAGCGAGATCATCGGCGTCGGCCGGTAGGAACAGCCAGTCTGCCGGTCCGCCCACACGGAACCAAGTATAGGGGGCAAGGTTCGCCTGCGCGATCAATTTGCCCCGAACGGGGGGGAGGGAAACGGTGCTATTCACGGCGGATGGCGTCGCCGGAACTTGGCCGTCTGTCAAGCGGGCGGTGGCCATAGGCTGCCCAAGGCTTGGGCGCGAGCGCCCTTAAATTCCCCCAGAATGACCCAATCGGCGTGGCGCTGTTGACCTGTTGGAACCCAGTTGAGAGCGTGACCGTAGTCTGTAGGACTGAAAGGACCGATCTGATCGCACCGAAAGAGCAATTCAAGCACAGGACACGCTGGATAAAGCGCTTCCGGCCCCCGGTCGCCTTCGCGTTGCTGGCCGTCGCGTGTCGCCTGGGCCCCCACTTCCTGCCAGACAATCGCGAAATGCCGTCGGCACTCGGCGAGGCGCTCAATGTTCTGGCAAACGTGCTGATTGTTGGCGCAATCGGGTGGGCCCTTACGACCACGATCGATGCACTTATCAAGCGCCGCCTTTCCACGTTGAAAATGGACCAGCCCGATGACCTGACCGCACGCAAGTTGGCGACGCGGCTGGATGTCACGCGGCGCGTCTGGGTGGTGATCGGGGCGATCGTCTCGGTCGCTGCGGCACTAACCGTTATCCCGGGCGTCAGACAATTCGGTGTTAGCCTGTTTGCGTCCGCAGGGATTGCGGGTCTCGCAATCGGTCTGGCGGCCCGCCCGGTGCTTGGCAATCTGATCGCAGGCCTTCAGATCGCGTTTACACAGCCGATCCGGATCAAGGATGCTGTTGTCGTGGAAGGCGAGTGGGGCTGGATTGAGGAGATCGGACTTTTCTATGTCGTCGTGAAGATCTGGGATTGGCGCCGCCTCGTCGTGCCCGTGTCCTATTTTATCGAGAAGCCGTTCCAGAACTGGACCCGGCAGTCGGCTTCCATCATTGGCAGCGTCTTCTGGTATGTCGACTATCGCGCACCCGTAAAAGAGATGCGCGAGAAGCTGACAGAAATCTGCAAGGCCACGCCGCTCTGGGATGGCGATGTCGTGAACCTGCAAGTGTCTGAGACCAAGGACAATGCCACGCTGACGATCCGGGCGCTCGCCAGCGCCCGCAATTCACCGCAGGCTTGGGACCTGCGCTGTTACATCCGTGAGGAAATGATCGACTGGCTGCAGAAGGAACATCCTGATGCCCTGCCGCGCGTACGCGCCGAGGCGCAATTTTCGGATGCGGGACTGATGACCGGCAAGGACCCGCGCAACGACCTATGACCCAGGGCGGCGGGCCGAATCCGGCAGCATGGCCAGGTCGCGGGCTTGTTCCACCCATTTGTCGCGCGTAATGCGGCCCTTGAAGTGCTCCAGCTTTCCATCGACCCACTGGATATCCTGCGGGCTCCATTCGGCCACCTGCCAGAAATAGAACACGCCCACTTCATGCAGCAATTCGCACAGCATCGGGCCAACACCGTTGATGCGTTCAAGGTCATCGGCATCACCGAAGGCTGCCTCGACAAGCAGGTTGGCCTCGTCATCCTCACGCCGTGCCTCGTTGATGGGGTCGAGTTCGCGTGGCGGTGGGGGAGGGGGCGCGACGGGCGTGGCGGAAACGGCAGGTGAGGGCGAGACTGCAGCAGGCGCTGTCCGCGTCCTTGATGCGCGCTCTGTTTTTGGAGTGGTCTGTTCAGGCCGCGCCCGGAGCGTATGGTGGATGGCTGCGAGGCCATACTCGATGGCGTTAAGCCGGTTCTCCATCGCCTCAAGGTCGAGATTTCCCTCAATGGCCTGAACGGCGTCCAGCACAGGCGTAAAGTCTGTTGGCGTCTGCGTGAGGAAGGCTTCCTGCAGGCTGGCGATACGGCGTTCAACGGGTGCAAGGTCCGGCGTTCCCGGCATTCCGGTTCGGATGGCCGACACGGTTTCCTCCAGCGCTGCGAGGCGCTCATACATCGGCGCCAGGTTTGGCTCGGGAATGGTGAAGGTCGCAATGGCATGTTCGACGCTGACGAGTCGCTGGTAGACGGCGCCCATGTCCGGCATCTCGATGCCCGATACCCCGGACGCGACCGCCGTTATATCCGCAGACAGTTTGTCCATGTCGCGTTTTTGCGCCACTTCGAGCCGTTCGCCGAGTTGCGTCAGGCGGCTTTCAAACTCCGAGAGACGGGTCTGGACCGGGCCAAGGTCGGTCGCAGGGCGGTCAAGACCGGCAATTGTCAGGTCGAGCCGGGCCAGTCCGCTATGCAGCGGGCCGAGATCGACTTCGGGAATCTTGAACGCCGACAGCGTTTCCTCGATCTTGCCGAAGCGGGCTTCAACTGGCTGCAGGTCGGTATTGCGCAGCTCGCTGACGGCGCGGGCAATAGAAGTAACAGCGGCATCCAGCGCAGTCAGACGGTCATCCAGTTTCGTGAAACGCGGATCGACATCGGCAACGCGTGTTCCCAGCCCTGACAGGCGCTCGTCCAGAGCGTTAAGGCGCGGGTCTTGCGCCGTCATGCGGCCCTCGATGTCAGTAAGGCGCGAGGCGATGCCGGACAGGTTCGCATCCACGCCGTCAAACTTGCCATGCAGCGGCGCTAGGTCGGTTTCCGGCACGGTAAAGCCAGAGACAGAGGATTCCAGCGCGGCAAGCCGCTGATTGACCGGGTCCATGTCCGGCATGCGCAGCGAGCGGACCGCCGACGAGATCAGTGCCATGCCGGCTTCATAGTCTTCGCGGGCCGCAGGTTCCGGGCGAGCCTCGATCGCAGCGAGGCGCTCGGTAATCAGCTCATAGGACTCGGTGACGTCCATCTGCCGGTTCTTCAGCCACCAATAGGCAAGCACGGCGCCCAGCACGGCGGCCAGGAGCAGGAGCGGGAAAATCTGGGCAAGAAGAAAGAACATGGTTTTGAACTCGGGATTCCAGAAGGCCCGATCGGGCGGCTTGGGTCAATCAGATGCACGGACGACGCGAATTTCGATCCGGCGGTTATGGGCGCGGCCTTCGGCCGTCGTGTTGTCGTCAATCGGGCGGCGGGCCCCGAAGCCTTCGGCGATCAGGCGGTCAGCAGGAATGCCCCGCTCGATCAGCGCCTCGCGTACGGCTTCAGCGCGGGCGTCACCGAGTAGCTCGTTGGCATTCGCGCTGCCCATGCTGTCGGTATGGCCTTCAATTCGCAGGGTTCCGGGGCAGTTCGCTGCGGCATCTGCCACCGACTGCAGCAGGTCATCACTCGACGGGTCGATTTCCGCGCTGGCGAGCGCAAATTCGATATGCGTGGTGCCCAGCAGGTCCGCCAGCGAACTGTCGCACGTAGCGACGGCCTCATTCGGCAGGATGTCGACATTGCCAAGACGCCCGATCGGCAGCGGCTGGGCGATGAGCTGTTGAATGCGGGGCACGCCGTCATTCGGCAACTCGCAGCGGAGCGAAAACTCTTCATTGAGGAAGGTCGCAACGCCTTGGTCGCACTGGCCAACGGCGGAGATGCCTTTCAGGGCGACTTCGGTATAGGCCGGATTATCGGCAACGTGCGTGACCGTCAGCAAATCATCAACGCGTGCAATGTGCTGTCCATCGACAAGGCCTTCAGCGGCGGCAGCGAGTGAGCTGCGGGTCACTTCATCCGGCACGTTGCCTTCGAGTTTCAGGATGCCGTCCGACACCCTGAAGGTCCATTCCGGCTTACGGGTCGGGTTTGTCGACGTAACGGGGGCTCCATAGCGTGCGCGCACGCGGGTCACCGGGCGCTCGTCGCCAAACAGGGCAGGCATGCGCGCCGCACGCACCAGGGAAACGAGCTGTTCCCCTTCCATCGGCGTTGCGGGCTGGCCTTCCAACCAGACCTGCTGTCCCGAGACAACGGCCTGCGCCCATCCCGCATCATTCGTTTCAATTACCTGCTCGGTCGAGCGAATGACCGACTGTTCAATGACGTATTTTGCAAAGGGGCCCATGCCGATCCACAGGAGCACAAGCAGGCCAAAGGCTGGGACGAAACCATAGGGCATGAAAGGCAGGCGCCGGGCCGACCGGTAGCGCACGTGTCGCGACGCGGTTCGCTTTTCCAAGAGGCTGAAAGTGGCCATTATCCCGATCCCGGCGCATTCTGCGCTGTGTCATGTAACAGTGTGCGGCAAAGCGGTGCAAGCTGAGTGTCCTGATACGGGAATCTACGTTGATCAACCGAAGGGCAGCGCAGACCACACGCGCATCAGAAGATAGATTGCTCCGGCCTGACCTGCGGCGGCCGCGATCAGTAAAAAGCCATCCCGTGCCGTGAGGCCCAATCCGAAGAGGAGCACGGTGAGGCTGGGCAAAACGGGGCCGAACGGCACCAGACCCAGCGGGAACATCACCAGCGCGGCCGCGATGCAGACGAGGGCCGAAAGGCTGATGAAGGGCGGGCGCGACAGGAAAGCGAGGCGCGGTTTCAGCACCTTGTCCACGGGGCGGGCGTATTGGCTTGCATTCTCCACGCCCGTAACAAGCGCCGATCGTGGGAACGAGAAGTCGAGAATGCGCTTGGGCACCCACGGAAATGCACGGCCCAGGACGATCTGTCCGGCAATCAGCAGGATCACGAGGGCAACCAGCCAGCTTGTGCCTGGAATGATCGTCAAAGGTGAGATCGCAATGAAACCCAACAGTAGCAGGATCGGCCCATAGGAGCGCCGGCCGACTGCGTTCAGCATATCACGCACGCTGACGTCTTCGCCAGCTGTTTGCTCGCTCAGGCTCGCGAGGAGCGATTCCAGGTTGTTTACCTTGGCCATGCCCGCTTCCTAACGCGATCCGATGTGTCTGCACACATGAATCGCGTCAGGTGTGGGATGGTTCCCTAGGCGGCCTTACGCTTGGCCTTGCGGGCTTCAAGCTTGTTGACCGCATGGAGATAGGCCTTCGCACTGGCGACCAGCGTGTCGGGGTCAGATGAGCGACCCGTAGCCATGATGCCTTCACCGTTCAGGCGAACCGAAACCGTCGCCTGCGCATCGGTGCCGCCGGTCACGGCATGGACCTGATAGAGATCCAGCACGCTATCATGCGGCACGATCTGGCGGATCGCGTTGAACACGGCATCTACGGGCCCGTTGCCACGCGCGATGGCGTATTTCTCTTCGCCTTCAACCGTCAGGTCGATCTCGGCTGTTTGCGGGCCATCAGTGCCGCAGACGACGCGCAGGCGCTTGAACACGATGCGTTCGCCTTCGGCGGCCAGCTGGTCGTCAACGAGCACGGCAATGTCGTCATCGAAGACGTGCTTCTTCTTGTCGGCCAGTGTCTTGAAGCGCTTGAAAGCGTCGTTCAGGGCGTCGCCTTCGAGGAAATAGCCCATGCTTTCCAGCTTGTCGCGGAAGGCATGGCGACCGGAGTGCTTGCCCATGACCAGTGAGGTTTTCGCGACGCCGACATCTTCCGGCTTCATGATCTCGTAGGTCTCGGCATTTTTCAGCATGCCATCCTGGTGGATGCCGCTTTCGTGCGCGAAGGCGTTCTTGCCGACGATGGCCTTGTTGTACTGCACCGGGAAGCCGGTGATGCGGCTGACCATGGCTGAGGCGCGCGACAGGTAGATCGGATTGATGCCGGTCGCGAAGGGCAGCGTATCCTCACGCACCTTCATCGCCATGACGACTTCTTCCAGCGCGGCATTGCCGGCACGTTCGCCGAGGCCGTTGATTGCGCATTCGATCTGGCGGGCACCATTGGCGACAGCCGAGATCGAGTTGGCGACGGCGAGGCCGAGGTCATTGTGGCAATGAGCCGACCAGATGGCCTTGTCGGAATTCGGCACGTTCTCGATCAGGCGGCGGAAGAGGGCGCCATATTCATCGGGGTGCGAATAGCCGACCGTATCGGGCACGTTGATCGTTGTGGCGCCGGACGCGATGGCGACGTCAATGCACTTGCAGAGGAAGTCGAAATCGGTGCGCGTCGCGTCTTCAGCGCTCCACTCAACGTCATCTGTGTGGTTGCGCGCCTGAGCTACGGAGCGGCCGACAGCTTCGAGTACGGCATTCGGGCCCATTTTCAGCTTGTGCTTCATATGCACGGGGCTGGTCGAGATGAATGTGTGAATGCGCGGGCGCGCGGCTTTCTTCACTGCTTCGGCGCAGCGTTCGATGTCGCCCGGCGTGGAGCGGGCGAGGCCGCAGATGACGGCGCTCTTGGACTGGGCGGCGATGGCGCTAACAGCGGCGAAGTCGCCGTCGGATGCAGCGGGGAAACCGGCTTCGATGACGTCGACGCCCATGTCTTCCATCAGGCTCGCGAGTTCGAGCTTTTCTGTGTGGGTCATGGAGGCGCCGGGCGATTGCTCGCCGTCACGCAAAGTGGTGTCGAAAATACGGATATGTGGATTGGCAGTCATGATGTTTGCGGGCTCTGCTTAATGAGAAAAAGGGGGGCTGGAAGCATTCCCCTGGCCGCGCAACTGCCTGTTACCTAGGCGGTCGGCTCCGGCCAGGGGCCGGTAAGCAGGAGGCAAAGGGGCAAAATCTTGCACATAGCTGGTTTAATCATCTTGTTTCGGCCCCGTGTCAACTGGGTTGTCGCGTATCAAAGGGACAGATTGCCCCTTTGGACCCATGCGCGTCCGGGCATAAAGCGCGATGGCGGCATAGATCGCGGCGGCGATGATGGCGGCGAGAACGGCAAGGCCGGGATTGCCTTTCATGGCGGCAAAGAGGCTCTGCCCGGCAAAGGCGATCAGCGCGATTTTAGGTAGGATACCCAGCGCCATGCCCAGCGCAAAGTTGGTGTACTTTGCCGAACTGACGCCGAATGCCATATTCACCATGACAGCGGGCCCGGTCGGGACATTGCGTATCAGCGCGCTGGTCGCGAAGGCATTGCGCCCGACAAAAGACGACAGGCGGTTGGCGGTCGCCCCTGCATAGCGACGGAACATTTGCTCGCCCGCCAGACGACCGAGCCAGAAGGCAAGGGAGCCGGCAAACATGTTGGCGATCCACGCATAGGCAAAGCCGAGCCAAGGGCCAAACACGGCCACAGCTGCTGCAATCAGGGCGAATTGCGGCACGCCCAGAAAGGCGGCGACGCAGAAAACGAGGATGATGGCGGGTAGGCCCCAGGGGCTGCCGGCGACGGTTTCCATCCAGGCATTGAGCGCCTTTTCGCTCGGCATGATGCCAAGTTTGCCGAGGGCGAAGAGGATGATCACGCCGAGCAGCAGCGCACCGCCGAGGAGCAGGGTCCTGCGGGCGGGTTGGCTGGCGGTCTTGTCCATCTCACTCATGGGCGCATCGAATGGAACCAGCGCGGGCGTGCGTCAAGCGGCGCGTTGCACTGCGCTTAAGCCGCCGCTGCGCCCTCTGCAGCCGCTGCGGCGCTGGCCCAGGCCCACTGGAAATTGTAGCCGCCGAGCCAGCCCGTCACATCGACGCATTCGCCGATGAAATAGAGTCCTGCAACATGGCGGCTTTCCATGCTTCGCGATGACAGGCCGGACGTATCTATCCCACCGGCCGTCACCTCTGCCGTGCGCCAGCCTTCCGTGCCTGCGGGGCGGACTTTCCAGTCCTTCAGCGCCCCCGCAAGGGCCTCCAATGTGGCATGTGATGTGTCAGCCAGGCGTAAAGTGTGGGTATTCCCGGACCGTTCCTGGACCATTCCCGCCAGCCGCTTGGGAAAAAGCGTCTCAAGGGCGGAGCCAAGCGTCTGCATCGGCCGGTCGCGCTTGGCCGCTTTCAGGGTCTCGGCAATGTCGGTGCCTGGCAGGAGGGAGAGAGTCACTGGCTCGCCCGGCGACCAGTAGGAGGAGACCTGAAGGATGGCTGGCCCCGACAGGCCGCGATGGGTGAACAACATGGCCTCGTCAAAACTGGCGCTCCCAGCCTGCGCGCGAACATCGCAGGCCACTCCCGAGATGGAGGCAAAGTCTTCCTGGTCCGCGCCGGTAAAGACGAAGGGCACAAGCGCGGGGCGGGTGGGAATGATGTCATGTCCGAACTGGCGGGCGATATCATAGGCGAGGCCGGTCGCGCCCATCTTCGGAATTGAGAGGCCGCCCGTTGCGACCACGAGCTTGGGTGCGGTTAGCAGGCCGCCCGACGTGTCCACCGTGAACAGGCCATCGGCATGGGTAACTGACTTTATCTCTGTGCTGAGGCGCAATTCGCCGCCGGATGCTTCCATCTCGTTCAGCAGCATCTGGATGATGGCGCCTGATTTCTGGTCGCAGAAGAGCTGTCCGAGTGTCTTCTCATGCCAGGTGATGCCGTGGCGTGCGAGAAGGTCGATAAAGTCGGTGGGCGTGTAGCGCGCGAGCGCTGACTTGGCAAAATGCGGGTTCTGCGAAATGAACCGGTCTGCGGCCGTATGGATGTTTGTGAAATTGCATCGCCCGCCGCCGGAAATGCGTACCTTTTCCGCAGGCTTTGACGCATGGTCGAGCACGATCGCTTTGAGCCCCACCTGTCCCATGCGTCCGGCACAGAAGAGGCCAGCCGCGCCGGCGCCGAGAACAATGGCATCATAAGTGGAGGGGGAGGCGGTCATCGCTGGCCTATGCCGCAGCGGGCCGCAAAAGAAAAGCGCGCTCCCGAAGGAGCGCGCTTGGCGGTTCTGCACGTTTCACTCCCTCTGGAGTGACGCCGTTCGTCTTATGCGGTGACGGACTGGCGCTGTTCGGCATGTTTGCCTTCGCAGATTTCCTCGACGATCTTGGCGTTGAAGTCGCCCAGGTCATCCGGCGAGCGTGATGTCACGAGGCCGGAATCGACGACGACTGACTGGTCGAGCACGCGGGCACCTGCGTTCTTGAGGTCCTGCTGGATGGCCGGGAAGCCGGTCATCTCGCGACCATTCACGAGGTTGGCCGAGATCAGCAGCTGCGGACCGTGGCAGATCGCGAAGACTGGCTTCATCTGCTTGAAGAAGGCCGAGGTGAAATCCTTGGCTTTCTGGTTGGTGCGCAAAGCGTCAGGGCTAAACAGGCCGCCGGGGATGAGCAGGGCGTCGAAGTCTTCGGCCTTTGCATCATCCAGTATCATGTCGACCTTGAATGTGTCGCCGTGCTCGCGGTGCTTGTTCGCCTGGATTGTACCGTGCTTAAGCGAAACAATTGTTGTCTCGCCGCCAGCGTTTTCGATGGCTTCCTTCGGTGAGGTCAGCTCGATCTGTTCAAATCCATCTGTGGCGAGGATAGCGAGTTTTCGTCCTTGAGCGCGTTGAGTCATAGATATGTCTCCTTGCTTCTAGTGTTCTGGTGCGTCGGCAGGCCACGCGAGAGGTCTGCGCCGCTTCAGGAATATCCCTGTGCCTGATCAATGCCCGGAACCTGTAATGGTTGCAGGTGAAACTGTTACACTTGGGTAATGCGCAAGACGTGCGTAGACAGACGTTATTTTGTTTGTCCGCCGTCGACCGGCAAGACGGCCCCCGTGACGAAACTCGCAAGCGGGCTGAGCAGGTAGGCGGCGGCCGATCCGATTTCCTCCGGCTTGCCGAAGCGGCGCAGCGGCACTTCGCGGCGGATCCATTTCTTCCAGGAATCGCCGCGCTCGCCTTCGGAACGGGTCTCCCAGTCGCCGCCCGGGAAGATGATGTTGCCCGGTGCAATCGCATTGACGCGCACGCCTGATGGCCCTGCAACGCGGGCGAGTTCCTTGGCGAGGTGGTTCATGGCGGCTTTCGACGTGCCGTAGGTGACCGGGGTGCCGAGGGCGCCGAGGCCTGCAATCGACGTGATCATCAGGACCGAGCCTTCCTCGCGCGGCGTCATGCGGCGCAGGGCCGAGCGCGCCAGCTTGAACGCGGAGTCGAGGTTCTGGCTGATGCCGCCATCCCAGGTCTCGTCGTCGACTTCAAATCCGGGAGGGCAGGGGTGGAGGCCGACATTGGCGACGGCGCCCCAGAGCGGGCCGAACTCGGTCTCGATGGCGTCGATCATGGAATCGATGGTCTTGGAGTCGCGCAGGTCACCGGCGCGAGCCCAGAGTTTGTCTTCGCCATATTGCTTGGCGAGTCGGGCGCGCTGTTCCTCAAGCGCCTCTGCGCCGCGTGCAGCAATGGCGACCTTGGCGCCCTCCGCGAGGCAGGCCTCGACAATGCCGAGCCCGATGCCCCGGCTGGCGCCAGCGACGAAGATGACTTTATTCTTCAGACCGAGATCCATGACTTATTCTCCCTGTTTTTTTGTTTGTATGTTTTGAGGCGGTGGCGCGGTGTCGGCCAGCGGCGCTTTGCGGCTGATCACGAAGGCGGCGCCGATGGCGAGGAAACCGAGGCTGCCGGCCATGGGCCAGGGGTGCTTCCAGAAGAGGAAGATCGTCCCGGCGGCGGCGAGCGCCATGCCAGCCAGCGCCGCAGCCTTGCCGCGCATGCCGATCCGGCCTGTCTCAACAAATGTCTGGATCTGGGGGCCTATGCCGGGGCGGGCATAAATCCACGCGGCCCAGCGCGGGTCGGACCTGACAAAGGCAAAGGCCGCGACGATCCAGAAAATGGTCGTCGGCATGACGGGCAGCACCACGCCAATCGCCCCCAGCACGAAAGCGAATATTCCAAGGATGCGCCAGGCCCACATGCTGGCATACATCGGGCGCAATGCGGCGGCTGGCAAGGCAGATAAAGACTGCGCCGTCGGGTGAGCTGTCTGACAATATCGCAATATTCCTTTGAATTGACCCAATCGCGCCCTGTTGGCGCCGTGCCCAAGCGGTGTATGGATACCAATAGAAAATGCAGGAGAGGTTCATGGCGCAGTTCGGAACGGGCACTCGAGGCAAGTACAAGGCTGTCATGGCAGCGTTGCTCTTCGGTCTGGTTGCGGCGTGCGGAGGTGGTGGCAAGGACAAGCCTTCCGACGAGGCCAGCATGGCCGGCGAAGTCGTCCAGCGCTCTCCCAAGGACCAGGTGGCCGCGCGCCAGCGGGAACAGCGCCGCCAGAAGGCCCTTGCCGCGCAGGAGCAGGAATTCTCCTATTTCCGCTATCGCATCGACACCTCGGGTGAGCAGCCGCTCGCCTGTCTCGTCTTCTCCGCCGCGCTCGACCCCAAGGCCGACTATTCGCCCTATATCGAATTCCGCCCGGCCTTCCGGCCTGCGCTCAGTGTCGAGGGGCGCGAGCTTTGCGTGGGTGGCCTGACATTCGGCACCAGCCGCACGGCGACCATCCTGTCCGGCCTGCCTTCCGCTGATGGGCGCACGCTGAAGCGTGAAGAGAGCGTGCCGATCGATTTCGCTGACCGGCCGCCCTATGTCGGCTTCAAGGGCGCAGGCGTAATCCTGCCGCGCGAGGATGCGGACGGCCTGCCCATCGAGACCGTCAATGTGAACAAGGTGACCATCAAGGTCTCGCGCATCAATGATCGCGCGCTGGCCTTCAAGAGCATCACACAAGGCGAAACCACGGCGCAGGGCCGCTACTCCTATTCATGGGGTGAAGACAGCCCGAGCGAAGTCGAGACCGAGCTTTGGTCCGGTACGATGGAGATTGCGGCCGAGCAGAATGCGCCGGTGATCTCGGTTTTCCCGCTGCAGGACGTGATCGGCACGATGGAGCCGGGCGCCTACTACGTGCGCATTGAGGATGCCGCGAAGCTCGACCCGCAGGAGGGTCCGCCCGCCTCGTCCAGCCGCTGGATCATGCTAACCGATCTGGCGATCACGGCCTATCAGGGCGAAAACGGCCTCGATGTCACCCTGCGCTCGCTGCAGGACGGCAAGCCCGTACCGGATACGACAGTCCAGCTTGTGGCAATGAATAATGAAATTCTCGCCGAGACGCGCTCCAACGAGCAGGGCCGTGTTGCGTTTGACGGCCCATTGATCAACGGCGCCGGCAATCTCGCCCCGAAAATGATCCTCGCCTATAGCGCCAAGGGTGAACTGGCGGCGCTGGACCTGACACGCGCGCCTGTGGACATGTCCGAGCATGTGGCCGGTGGGCGCCGCACGCCGGGTATTGTTGACGCCTATGTCTATACCGAGCGCGGCATCTATCGCCCCGGCGAGACGGTGCAGATTTCTGCGCTGCTGCGCGACCGCGCAGGGCGTCAGGTCGAGAAGCGCGCTGGCAATCTCGTGATCTATCGCCCCAACGGGCTTGTCGCGGAAAAGGTGCGCTTTGATGCGCCGGACTCTGGCGCGGTGCTCGACAGTTTCGAGCTGCCCAAGGGCGCCTCGCGGGGCCAGTGGCGTGCGGCCATCGAGATTGACGGCCTGTCGGAAACCTCCGGCGCCGCGACCTTTGCGGTGGAAGACTTCGTGCCCCAGCGTATCGCGGTTGACCTGAAAGCCGACGACAAGACGGCAATGAAACTCGGCGGCACGCGCGAAATCAGCGTCGCCTCGCGCTTCCTCTACGGTGCGCCCGGGGCAGGCCTGACGGTGAAGGCCGAAGCCCGGCTCGAGCCACAGCCGAACCCGTTCCCCGCCTTTGACGGCTTTGCCTTCGGTCGCTTCGACGCGACCTTTGAAGAGCGCATCATCGAACTGCCTGACCAGACAACCGATGGAGCAGGGGCGGCCATTGTGCGGGTCGCGCCCGGTAATGCCGGCAGCAATGCAGGCCGTCCGCTGCGGATCAATACGGTCGTCAGCGTGCTTGAGCCCGGTGGCCGCGCGGTGACCGATAGCGTGCGCATCCCGTATCGCCCGGAAAGCCTTTATATCGGTCTCAAGCCCGGCTTCGATGATTCCGTCGAAGAGGGCGGAGATACGGTCTATCAGGTGGTGGCGGTCAATTCCGATGGCGCCGCCGTGGCCCAGCGTCTCGCCTGGAAAATGCTGGCGATCGACTATCACTATGACTGGTATCGCGATGGCGACGAGTGGCGCTGGCGCCGGTCGCGCACCGTGACCAAGGTGAATGAAGGTGTCGTCTCGACAACCGCGGGCGGCACGGCCGAGATCAAGGTCAGCGGCCTTGAATGGGGCAGCCATGAACTCGTGGTCGAAGCTGAAGGCGTCAATGTCGGCGCGGCGGCCAGCGACGATTTCTATGTCGGCTGGGGTGGCCGTGTCTCCGACGATGGTGTTGAAGCGCCGGACCGTGTCCGTGTCATGGGCCCGGAACGGTCGCCAACGCCCGGTCAGACAGCCGAGATCACCATCATCCCGCCCTATGACGGGCAGGCCCAGATCGTGGTCGCGACAGACCGCGTTCTTTCGGTCCAGAACCTCAATGTGACGGCGGGCGGCACACGCGTGTCCCTGCCCGTGACCGAGGAATGGGGCGAGGGCGCCTATGTCATGGTCAATGTCTATACCGAGCGTGACCCTGTATTGCAGGCCAAACCGCGCCGCGCTGTCGGCGTGGCGCACGTGCCCGTCAACATGGATGCGCGTACGTTCAAGCTGACCGTGAATGCCCCGAAAGTGGCCCGTCCGCGCGGCGAGCAGGTCGTCGAAGTCGATTTCGGCGGTGGCCCGCGTGAACCTGTCTATCTGACCCTCGCGGCTGTCGATGAGGGCATCCTCCAGCTCACCAAGTTCAAGAGCCCGGACCCGGTCGCCTATTATTACGGCCAGAAGGCGCTGGGCGTGGAACAGTATGACGATTATGGTCGCCTGCTCGATCCGAACATGGGCCTGCCTGCCGAAGTGCGCACCGGTGGTGACCAGCTCGGCGGCGAAGGCCTGACCGTTGTGCCGACCAAGTCGGTCGCGCTCTTCTCCGGCCTCGTCGAGGTCGGGCGTTCGGGCAAAGCCAAAGTCCGCTTTGATATACCGGACTTCAATGGCGAGCTGCGCATCATGGCTGTGGCCTGGTCGAAGACCGGCCTTGGTCAGGGCGACGCGAAGATGACCGTCCGCGATGCGGCGCCATCCGATCTCATCCTGCCGCGCTTCATGGCGCCCGGTGACGAGGCCTTCCTCACCGCCAGCATCGACAATGTCGAACTGCCGGCTGGCGAGTTCACCGCTGACATCTCCAGCGCGGGACCGATCGAAGTGGCTGAAAGCCGCCTCACGCGCACGCTGCAGACCGGCAAACGCTCTGACGCGCCTGTGCGTGTCGAAGCCAAGAGTGAAGGCATCTCGCAGGTGCGCATCGCCGTGACCGGCCCGGACAAATATGCCGTCCAGCACACCTATGACATCCAGACGCGCTCGCCCTACCTGCCCGAGACACGCTCCACGAGCGCGCTCATGCAGCCCGGCCAGCAATATTCGATCGATCCGAAACTGCTCGCTGGCTATGTGCCGGGATCGGCCGATGTCACGGTTGGCTTCTCCAGCATCCCGGTCGACCCGGCGACGCTCTATGCCTCGCTCGACCGTTATCCCTATGGCTGTACCGAACAGACGGTCAGCCGCGCGATGCCGCTGCTCTATTCCGAGCAGCTGGTCGCGATGGGGGCCAAGGGTGCGCGCGACAATGCGCGTGACCGGGTCCAGACTGCCGTCAATACGATCCTGAACCGTCAGGGGGCTGAAGGCGCCTTCGGTCTCTGGCGCGAAGGCGATGGCTATGCCGCGCCTTGGCTCGGCGCCTATGCGACGGACTTTGTCTATCGCGCGAAAGCGGCCGGTTACAATGTGCCGGACGAGGCGCTCGACCGGGCCTATGGCGCCCTGCGCGCGATATCGACCGGCGATCAATGGCGCGTCTACGGCTATGATACGGACGTCTATGAGAGCCGTTATTCCAACGACACGCAGGAACAGATGATGTTCCGTTCGGCGGCCTATTCGCTCTATGTCCTGGCCAAAGCAGGGGAGGCGGATATCTCGCGTCTGCGCTACCTGCACGATCGCGAACTGTCGAACATCGACAGCCCGCTCGCGCGTGCCCAGATCGGTGCCGGCCTCGCCTTCATGGGCGACCGGGCCCGCGCAACCTCGGCCTTTGAATCAGCCGAGAAAGCACTCGGCTACCAGAACACCGGCGATTATTACCAGACGCCGCTGCGCGATCTTGCCGGTGTCATGGCTCTCGCCAGCGAAGCCGACATGACAGAGCTTGTGGCCCGTCTCGCCGAACGTCTCGGCAAGGATGTGCCGGAAGCCGATGCCATGACCACGCAGGAAAAGGCGTTCACGCTGCTGGCCGTCAACGACTTCAACAAGGGCGAGAACGCGTTCCGCCTGATGGTCGAAGGTCTCGGCCGCGGCAAGGATGACGGACGTCAGTATCTTGTCTCGGAAGCCCAGGTCGCCTCCGGCGTGAAGTTCAAGCTGGAAGGCAAGGCACCCATGTTCCGTACCGTGCTGGTCACCGGCGCCCCTGAAAAGGCCCCGCCAGCAGCTTCCTCGAAACTGAAGACGGACAAGACCTTCTACACGATGACGGGGGGCAAGGTTGATCTTTCAAGCGTCAAGCAGGGCGACCAGCTGGTCGTGCGCGTCTCGGTCACGCCGCAGGAAAACCGGCTCAACCCGGTGATCGTGGCGGACTTGCTGCCAGCCGGCTTCGAGATCGAAACGGTCCTGCGTCCGGCTGATGGCCGCCGTGAGGGCGAGACGTCCGGTGCGTTCGCCTTCCTCGGCGATCTTGCCTATGCCCAGACGCAACAGGCGCAGGATGACCGTTATGTTGCGGCGCTCGATGTCTATGGCGAGCCTCTGACGGTGGCTTATGTCGTGCGGGCGGTGACGCCGGGCGACTTTGCGATGCCGGGCGTTGTGGTCGAAGACATGTACCGCCCCACGGTCTATGCACGCTCGGCCCCTGGCCGTGTGACCATCACGGGTGGCACGGGAACGACGGCAGGAGGCAAGTAGGCTCATGGGGCCAGGCAGGCGCCTTCTTGCCGGTTTTGCCCTGCTCGTCGGCGCGGCTTTCGCGCTCGATGCCCTGCTGCCGCCACCCCTGGAGCGGGCAGGGGAGATCTCGGCTCTGGTCACTGACCGGGCCGGGAAACCCCTGCGCGCCTTCCCGACCAATGACGGTCGCTGGCGTTTCCATGGCGATCTCGACAAGATCGACCCGGAATTCATCGAGGCGCTGATCCGCGTCGAAGACAAGCGCTTCCGCCAGCACCATGGAACGGACTGGACAGGCATGGTCCGGGCGGCGGTCGATTCGGCGCTTTCGGGCCGGGTTGTGTCCGGTGGTTCGACCATAACCATGCAGACCGCGCGGATGCTTGAGCCGCGCAAACGCAATATCGGCTCCAAGCTGATCGAGATTGTCCGCGCACACCAGATCGAGCGGCGCTTGTCCAAAGACGAAATCCTGGCGCTCTACCTGACGCTGACACCCTATGGCGGCAATCTTGAAGGCGTGCGGGCAGCGAGTTGGAGTTATTTCGGCCACGAGGCCGACCGGCTGACCGATGACGAGATTGCCTTGCTTATCGCGCTGCCGCAGTCGCCCGAGGCACGCCGGCCGGATCGCCGGCCCGAGCAAGCCGCCAAGGCGCGCAACTGGGTGGCGAAGAAGCTCGGCATGTATGGCGTTTTCTCGGCTGATGATGTGGCGGATGTTGCCGCATCCGGCGTGCCGGGCCGTCGGCGTGATTTCCCGGACCGCGCCTGGCATGGCACTGCCAAGGCGCTCGCCAGCGGTCCGCGCGGCGATGTGCGCTCAACGCTCGACGCCAGCTTGCAGGCGGAAGTCGAGCGGATTGCGCTGACACAGGCCGAGGCTGCTGGCGCCGATGTTCAGGTCGCGGCGCTGGTCGTGCACATTCCCACGCGCGCCGTTCGGGCGATTGCGGGTTCTGCATCGCGGGAACGCCCGGGCGGCTGGCTCGATCTGACCGCGCAGGCGCGCTCGCCGGGCTCGACCCTGAAGCCCTTTATATATGCGATGGCCTTTGATGATGGCTCCGCCGCGCCCGATACGCTGATCTCGGACCTGCCGCGCCGCTTTGCGGCCTATCAGCCGGAAAACTTCGACCGCATGTTTCGCGGCGATGTGCGTGTGTCGGATGCCCTGCAGCACTCGCTGAACGTGCCCGCCGTCATGATGCTCGACAAGGTCGGGCCGGACCGCTTTGTCTCCCAGCTGAGTTTGGCGGGCGCGAGCCCGCGCATTGCGGGATCTGCCAGCCATCAGGCGGGTCTCGCGATTGCCCTTGGCGGGGCAGGCCTGACAGCGCGCGAACTGGCCGTTCTCTATTCTGCGCTCGGCGACAAGGGCATTGCCAAGCCGCTGGTCTGGCGGGCCGATGAGGAAGCCGCCGTTCACGACCAGCCGGGCCAGCGCCTGATCGGCGAGGCGAGCGCGGACGAGATCATCCGCATCCTGCAAAACGGGCCGACACCGGCGGGCCGGGTGCCGGGCCGCCTCACAGAGAATGCGCCGCAGATCGCGTTCAAGACGGGTACATCCTACGGCTACCGCGATGCCTGGGCGGCTGGTGTGGCAGGTGACCTGGCCATCATTGTCTGGATGGGCCGGGCCGATGGTGCCCCCCGGCCGGGCGTGACAGGCGGGGATGCGGCGCTGCCAATTCTTTTCGAAATTGCCGACCGCGCCGCGCATCATTTGCGCGATACGGGCGAGGCACGCGGGCGCCTGACCAGCGAAAAACGCCTCAAATCCAAGGGCGCCATCCGCGATTTTGCCGCCGCAGCGCCACCGCAGATCCTGTTCCCGCCGAGCGAAGCCGAGCTGTGGGCCGGAACCGTCGATGGTAAGCAGGCCCGCGGTTTTGTGCTGGCCGGCCGGGGCGAAGGGCAGCTCTCCTGGTACGTTGATGGTGCTCCCTGCGACATTGACGACGCGGGTGCCCCGGTATGGTCACCGACTCGCGAGGGCTTTTATACGGTTACTGCAGTGGATGCTGCGGGTCGCGCCAGCCGCGTGCGGGTCAGGGTGCTGACGGGGCCTGCCTAAAAACACGGCATTGCCCCATTTTTGACACCCCGCGACAACACGGCGGCAACACAAATATGTTAGGTCTGCGATTACTGTCTTTCCGACAGCGGCGCGCATCCCATATGTCGCTTCAGACGGAGCATTTGTCCGCCGTCCGTAGAATTTAAGAGTTTGCCATGCGTATCCGTTCAGCCCTCTTCATTGCCATCGTCGCCGGTATTGCCGCGACAAGCCTTGCGTTCATTTCGAGCGCAGGCGCGGAAGACAAGCCCGCCAGTGAAGCCCCCAAGCATATGTCCTCGGCCGTTTTTGCCGGCGGCTGTTTCTGGTGTGTCGAATCCGATTTCGACAAGGTGGATGGCGTCATCGAAACGGTTTCGGGCTATACGGGTGGGCATGTTGCGAACCCGACCTATAAGCAGGTCAGCCACGAAGACACGGGCCACTATGAATCGGTGAAGGTCACCTATGACCCGGACGTGGTGAGCTATAACCAGCTCGTGACCTATTTCCTGCACCATATCGATCCGACGGATGCGAGTGGCCAGTTCTGCGACAAGGGCGAGAGCTATCGCAGCGCCATTTTCGTCTCGACGCCAGACGAGCGCGCAACCGCTGAAGCCGATATTGCGGATGTCTCAGCCACCCTGCCGTCCCCGGTCGTGACGCAAGTCATCAATGCCGACACGTTCTGGCCAGCCGAAGACTATCATCAGGATTACTACCACAAGAACCCGCTGAAGTACCGCTACTACCGCGCCGCCTGTGGCCGTGATGCGCGGGTGAAGGAACTCTGGGGCGAAGAAGCCACCGGTCACTGATCCTTTGGCGCGGGGCAGGGCGGGGTCTTGAACTCCGTCAGCCCGTCATGCCGCGCTTCCCATGCATCGTCATGGCGCTCCGGCGCAAAGCCTGATGCAATATATAGATGAAACCGACGCTCCAGCGTGCATCCATTCCGGCGCTTGCCGAGTGGGATAATGATGTTTCCGGCATTCTCGAACGTCCTGAAGTCACTACGCATCATGGGCCGCATGTCGGCATGCAGTGAAACAACCAGCACTTTCTCATCCAGCGGTGGCGCCATGGCCACCGTCTCGGAAAAGCTTTTCGGCACGCCGTAGCGGCGCCACGAGATCAGCGGCGGCGTGCGGTCCCGGGCATAATAGTCGAGCCCATGCCAGACCTCGCGCTCGTCGACCAGAACGGATGTCGCGCCAATCTCGGCCGCCTTCTGAAACACGGCGCGCGCCGCTGTGTCCCATCCCCGCGTGCGCTTCAGCTCATTGTCGAAACCGGCCTGTGACGCTGCCGAGGCAGGCAGCAGGGGCACTGTCACGAACGTCACGCCGATGGCTGCATGCAGCGCAAGGCTCGCCCACAGCCACCGCACGCCCGTCGGCGCCATCCGGAGCAGCCAGGCCGCCACCAGCACGCTCGCTGCCGGCCAGGCCGTCGCCGCCCAATTGGCGTTCGCCCGCGACAGCACGGCCTGCACGAGAATGATGACCAGCACGGGAAGAACAAAGCAGAGCAGCCAGCGGTCGCGCTGCTTCACGCCGTCGCCCGCCTTGCGCATGGCCCACAGGCCAATGGCAAAGGCGATCAGGCTGATCGGGCCAAACACACCCATCTGGTCGGCCAGAAAGGTCAGCGCGTGGTCGGGGTGGAACAGCTCGCCACCGAGATTCGCATTGTCGACGGTGTGGCTGACCGTCTTGAAGTCATTCGCGGCATTCCATGCGATATGCGGTGCGAAGATCGCGCAGGCGACCAGCAGCGCAACGAGGCCTCGCCATGACAGCAGCGCCCGGCGCGTCTCCCGGTCCAGCACCAGCGTCAGCGCTATCCCTATAATGAAGTAGAGCATCGCGTATTTTGACAGGAAGCCCGCGCCTACGGCCAAGCCGAGGCCCACGGCGCTGGCCCATCGGCCTTCGCCGCTGCGCAGTCGCCACAGAGCATAAAGCGCAGCGCACCAGAACGGCATCAGCACGCCGTCGGTCGAGATAACGGCCGATGAGAGGATCACCGCCGGCATCAGCGCATAGAGGAAGGCCGCATACATGCCTGTGCGGGCATCATAAACCGCGCGGCCCAGCAGGAAGAGGAATGCGGCCCCTGCCGTATGCAGGAAGGGCGCCGCCAGCCGCACGGCCCATTCAGAATTGCCCATCAGCGCCGTCACGCCATGGATGACCCAGGCAATCATTGGCGGCTTGGAATAATAGCCCCAGTCCAGCGTTTCGCCCCAGCGCCAATACTGTGCTTCATCGGCGTAAAGGTTCAGCGGCGAGACGAGCAGGAAGCCGACACGCAGCACAAGGAGCAATCCGAGTCCAAGGGCCACAGCGCGCCGGTAAGTGGAATCCGATTCGCGACTCAGCCCTGCCATGTGGTCTCACCTTGATACATTCTCTGCTTATGCAGTGCGTGGCCCGTCTAATACAGCCCCAAAATCAGGCAAGCCATGCCCTGCGCGAGCCCAAAGCGTGGCTTTTTTGCATCGCACAAAAACCAATGGCCGGATTCACTGCACACTACGTTGAACCTTCAAAAACTTGTCACTAATCCGTCATGCAGGGAGCGTAAGCGACCGCCAACCGACCTGATTGTGAGAGAGCAGGCCGGACCATCATACGGATCAGGGGAAAATGATCATGAATTGGAACACATTCGGTCGCGGCATGGCGGTATCCGCTATTGCGCTCAGCGTCGCAGGCATCGCCTCGGCGCAGGTTACAACCTCCAGCATGCGCGGTCAGGTGACCAATGCGGAAGGTTCTGCGGTGCCAAACGCCACCGTCGTCATCACGCACACACCTTCGGGCACGATGACCGCCGCTGTTACCAGCGCGAATGGTGATTTCTCGGCTCGTGGCCTTCGCGTCGGCGGCCCTTACACAGTCGAAGTCACGGGCGGCGATTTCACGCCGGTCACCGTCACCGACATCTATATCGATCTCGACCAGACATACCCGCTGAACCTCACGGTTTCCGGCGAGCGCAAGCTTGAGACCGTCGTCGTTACGGCGAACCAGCTGCAGACCGGTTTCTCCAGCGAAGGCCTGACCACTTCCCTTGGTCTCGCTGCCCTCAACGAAGTCGTTTCGATCGACCGCGACATCACGGATGCTGCTGAGCTTGATCCGTTCGCCAGCGTGAACGTCCAGACAGGCGGCGCAAAAGAACTTACGATTGCCGGCGCCAACAACCGCTTCAACACGCTGACGATTGACGGTGTGGCCCTGAACGACCGCTTCGGTCTGAACGCCAACGGCTACCCGACCCAGCGCTCGCCAATCTCGTTCGATGCGATCCAGTCGCTGTCGGTTGAATCGGCGCCTTTCGACACGGAATATAACGGCTTCACGGGCGGCACGATCAACGCTGTCACCAAGTCCGGTACGAACGAATTCCACGGTTCGGCTTTCTACTTCAAGACTGACGACTCGATGGCCGGCAGCAAGAGCGGCGACCTGAAGGTCGACCGTAATTTCGAAGAGAAAACCTATGGCGGCACGCTTGGCGGCCCCATCATCAAGGACAAGCTGTTCTTCTTCCTCTCGTACGACAAGTATGAAGAAGCGGCTGCCCTTCAGCGGGGCCCAACCGGTTCCGGCGCCGTCAACATCGAAGACGTGACGCCAGGCGACATCTCCGAAATCCAGGACATCATGCAGACTGTCTACGGCTTTGACGTGGGCGACTTCGGAGCAGGCGTGCCGCCGGTCGAAGACGAGAAAATCCTCGGCAGCATCGACTGGAACATCTCCAACAATCACCGCGCCAAGTTCACCTATATCAAGACCGAAGGTGCGAGCATCACCGAGCAGAACGGCAACAACTTCCTTCAAGGTGCCGACCTCGCTTTCCCGTCGTCCTGGTACAACAACTCGGAGAGCGTCGAATCCTTCATCGGCCACCTTTATTCCGACTGGACGCCGAATTTCTCGACTGAGGTCAAGATCGCCAAGACGACCCAGGCTACGGGCGCAGACAGCCTGAACGGCGCTGAATTCTTCCTCGGTTCTGTCGAGACCTCCACAGGCACCGTCATTGCCTTCGGTCCTGACCGCTTCCGTCACGGCAACGAACTCGACCAGGAATTCCTGCAGTACAAAGTGAAGGCTGAATACCTGCTTGGCGATCACACGCTGAAAGCCGGTTTCGAGCGTGAGGAAGTCGATGTCGACAACCTCTTCGCCCAGAACTCGGAAGGCACATATGCCTTCGCGTCCATCGACGACCTGCGCAACCAGATTGCGACGGATGTTTCCTACGCAAACGCCATCACGAATGATGAGAACGACCTGCGCGCGATCTGGGGTTACAATTACAACTCCATCTACCTGCAGGACAGCTGGGATATTCGTAACGACCTGAACCTGATGTTCGGCATTCGTTACGACTATTACCAGTCAGAAGGCAAAATCCGTCCGAACCAGAACTTCCAGGATCGTTACGGCTTCTCGAACACGAATGACATTGATGGGCTGGACGTGATCCTGCCGCGCTTCGCCTTCAAGTGGGACGCAAGCGATGACATCACGGTCCGTGGTGGCCTCGGCAAATTCTCCGGTGGCTCACCGGGCGTCTGGGTCTCGAACAGCTACTCGAACGACGGCGTCATCAACGGCGAAGTCTTCGACTCCGGCACGATCAATGTTCCGAACACACCAGAGGCAACGTCGGGCAACTACATCCCGCAGAACCTTCTGGACCAACTGGCAAACACATCTCCGGATGGTGCGGTCAATGCGCTCGACAATTCTTTCGAGATCCCATCGACCTGGAAAGCCAATCTCGGCGTGGCTGTGAACGTTCCAGGCAACTGGCTGGTCACTGCGGACGTGCTCTACAACAAGCTCGAGAATGCACCTTACTGGTATGATGCGACCTGTACGGCTGTGTCTGCTTCGCCTGATGATCGTCCAGTGTACTCGTGCGGTCAGGGCACCATCAACGGTGTCACATCCAGCGCGCCGCAAGCCATCCTCGTCGGCAGCGTCGACAAGGGCAACTCGCTGCTCTGGGCCCTTTCGGCCAGCAATGACTGGGAAACACCATTTGGCGACTTTGATGTGTTCGGCAGCTATACGCACGCTGACGTCAACGACATCGGCATGGGCACCTCGTCGACTGCAACGTCTAACTATTCGGACACGGCACGCTGGAGCTACCAGAACCCGCGCACCGGTACGTCGAACTTCGAAGTCGAGCACCAGTTCAAACTGCGCCTGAACTGGGAGAAGGAATTCTTCCGCGGCTACGCCACGCAGGCTTCGCTGTTTGCAACCCGTCGTTCGGGCCAGCCTTACACCTACACGTTCAACACGAACGGTCGTAGCGATGTGTTCGGCATCAACGAAAGCAGCGCGGATGATGCGGGTGCGACACTCTACGTGCCGACCGGCTTCGACGATCCGCTCTTCTCGCCTGACTCGTTCGGTGGTGACGTAGGCCTCCAGCAGGACTTCTTCACCTATATCGCAACGTCCGAACTCAATGACTACAAAGGCAAGATTGCACCACGCAACGGCGACAATTCCCGCTGGTCGACGCTGGTTGATCTTCGTCTCCAGCAGGAACTGCCAGGCGCGATGAAAAATCACCGCACCAAACTGTTCCTCGACATCGAGAACCTCGGCAACCTGATCGACAGCAATGCCGGTCGCGTCGAGCGCACCCGTTACGAATACAAGCGCCAGGTTGCTGCCGCTTCGATCGTCAACGGCCAGTATGTCTACGGTGATCCAGGTCGCGATGGCGTCTGGGGCACAGGCGACCGCGACGAGTCGACCTTCAGCACTTCGACCAATTCCGAGGTCCTGAACCAGTCGTTCTGGCAGATCCAGATCGGTGTGAAATACGAGTTCTAGGTCGCTTCGCGATCCGGAATGCAGATTTGGGAGGGCGGCCTGCTATGCGGGCCGCCCTTTTCCTTGTTTCAAAGGTGTGGCAATGCCAGCGACCATGACCGAAGCAGCTTTCTCCCTCCCGCCCGAATGGGCTCCGCAGGCCGCCCTCTGGTGCGGCTGGCCCCGCCTTGCTGAAGAATGGGGCGGCAATTATGACGGCGCACGCGCTGAAATTGCGGCACTGATCCGTGCCGCCGCCGCTTTCGTTCCAGTCAAAGTTGCGGCTGGCTCCGAAGAAGCTGCCCGCTCCGCACAGGCGGCTGTGGGGGACGTGGCGCAAATCGTCGAAGTGCCGACGGGTGACGTCTGGCTGCGCGATACCGGGCCGATCATTACGCGTGGCGCTGGCGGCTTTCAGGCTGAAACCTTCCGCTTCAACGGCTGGGGCGGCAAATATCTCATGCCGGGCGACACTGAGACGGCTGCCGCCATTGCCGGTGTCGAAGGCGTTTCTGTGCGCGCGCATGATACCGTGCTTGAGGGCGGCGCCATTGATGTCGACGGGGAAGGGCGTTTGCTGACCACCCGTCAGTGCCTGCTCAATCCCAACCGCAACGGCGCCTGGACCGAGGCCGATGCCGAAGCTGCGCTGGTCGAAGCCTTTGGCGTGAATGAAGTCATCTGGCTTGGCGATGGCCTGCTCAACGACCATACCGATGGCCATGTCGACAATATTGCCCGCTTCATCGCACCAGGGCATGTCCTCTGCCAGCACCCGACCGGCGAGCAGGATCCCAATGCGGACGTGCTGCTCGCCATTGAGGACAAGCTGCGCACAGCGGGTCTGATGGTCTCGACCATATCGTCACCGGGCCCGGTCGATTTTGGCGACGGCGAGCCGGTGCCAGCCAGCCACATGAATTTCACGATCACAAATGGCGCCGTTTTCGTGCCGACCTATGATGAGCGCTTCAGTCTGGTCGCGCTTGCCGAACTGCGCCCGCTCTTCCCGGGTCGCAAGGTGATCGGGCTTCCGGCATTGAACATTCTGCGCGGCGGCGGCAGTTTCCACTGCATGACCCGCGAAATTCCCGCCCAATAGACACGCAACACCCCGGGAACGGACTCTGAATAACCCGGGAATGGACTCTGAATACCCAGGCAAGATCCTGTCATTACCCTGCTGCGCCCCAACGGATACCGCCCATGACCCGCTCCATCACGCTCGCTGCCATCCAGTTCTCCCCGTCTGACGACGTTCAGGACAATATCGACCGCGTCGCCGGCTTCATTGAAGAGGCTGCCGGGCGCGGCGCTGATGTTGTTCTGCCGCCCGAACTTTTCTGCGGGTCTTATTTCTGCAAGACGCAGGAAGAGGAGCATTTCGCCCGGGCCCTGCCATGGGAAACGCATCCCGCCGTTGTTCAACTTGCTGAAATTGCACGGAAATTCGGCGTCGTCATTCCCGTCTCGATCTATGAGAAGGACGGTCCGGCCTATTACAATTCGCTCGTCATGCTCGATGCAGACGGCAGCGCCATGGGCGTCTACCGCAAGAGCCACATTCCCGATGGCCCCGGCTATCAGGAGAAATTCTACTTCCGTCCCGGCGATACGGGCTTTCGTGTCTGGGATACCAAGAAAGGCCGTATCGGCGTCGGTATCTGCTGGGACCAGTGGTTCCCGGAGGTCGCGCGCGCCATGACGATGATGGGAGCAGACGTGCTGCTCTACCCAACGGCGATTGGCGCAGAGCCGCAGGATTCAACGCTCGACACGGCCGGGCGCTGGCGGCGGGCGATGCTCGGTCATGCTGTGTCGAATGTCATCCCTGTCTGCGCGGCCAATCGCATGGGCGATGAGGGCGGGCAGGTCTTTTACGGCACAAGTTTCATCGCGGACCAGACCGGCGAAGTCGTCACTGACTTCGGCCGGACCGAGGAGGGCGTGATCCTCGCAACATTCGACCTTGATGAGGTCGACCGCGAGCGCGCTGCATGGGGCTTTTTCCGCGACCGGCGGCCGGACCTTTACGGCAAGCTGGTCTAGGCCTGCGTCACGCGGCGGGCTTTATCAAACCAGTCGGTCATCACGCCGCCCGGCACGCGGGAGAGATCCCTGTACCATTCCGGCAGATTGTTGATTGCATCAGCCGTATCACCCCAGCGGCGCAGGTTTGCGTCCGCTGCCGTGTGAAAGGCTTCGCGCATCTTGATCTCGTCCATAGGCTGGAAATCGGGCACGGCCTGAGCACTTGCGAAGCTCTTTTGCGCCGTCAGCATCATCTCGAGGGTCGAGGCTGTAAGGGAAAGAGAAGCGCGCCACGGCGCGAGCCAAAGGTCCATCATCGGGAATTTCCTTGTTTCCAAACAGGATAGTAGACACGTTATGGTGCAGTGCACAACAAATCTCGTGCCAAAACTCCTTTCGCTGCCCCGTTTTCGCCGTGAGCGAATGCACATAATGTCGAATCATGCCGGATTTTCTGTCCAACCATTTCACGCCTTCGCCCGCTCGCGGGCGGGTCCTCGTGTTCGATTCGGGGGTAGGGGGGCTGACCGTCGCGGAGGAGATAAGGGCGCTGGCGCCTGCGCTGGGCGTTCACTATGCGGCCGATAGCGGCTTCTTCCCCTATGGTGACAAGAGTGATGAGGAGCTGATCGAGCGCATCCCGCGCGTCGCGAGGATGCTGTGCGATCATGTGAGGCCTGATGTGTTTGTCATCGCCTGCAATACGGCGAGCACGCTGGCGCTGCAGGAAGTGCGCGCCGTACTGGATATTCCCGTTGTCGGCACCGTGCCGGCCATCAAGCCGGCTGCGGCGTTCAGCCAGACGGGCACGATTGGCCTGCTCGCCACGCCGGGCACGATCAGGCGGGCCTATACGGCGCGGCTGATAAACCAGTTCGCGGGCGGCCACAAAGTCATCATGCATGGCAGTATCGAGCTGGTTCGGCTGGCCGAGGCCCATGCAAGAGGGGATGACGTTCCGATTGAGGCCATCGCCGCGGCCCAGGCGCCGCTCTTCGATGCACCCGGCGGGGACCAGATCGACACGATCGTGCTGGCCTGCACCCATTTCCCGCTTGTGCGCGGGCAACTCATTGCCAGCGCGCCGCGCGGCGTGAGCTATGTGGATTCGGGCGCCGCGATTGCCCGCCAGACCATCCGCGTGCTCCCGCATGAAACGGAAGCACGCGGCATTGGCGGTTCAGCTTACCTGACAAGCCCCCCGGAAGAATCACCGGACCTGGCGCTCGTGCTACGGCGTTACGGTTTCCCGGACGCTCACTTCGTGGCTTTGGACCCGATCGCGATGACTTCCGCGCCGACCGCATTGTAGAGGCTCGGCCAAGGGGCATCGTGCACGATGGCCACGTCGGTTTCACCGAAACCATTGAAGCGGCTCGCCATGGCACGGCCATAGGCACCGATATTCCCGAACTCGAGATAGTCGCCCTCTGTCAGGCCGGCTGGCAGCCAGACTTTTTCAGGAAACTTGTCGGTCGAATCGCAGGTCGGCCCATAGATCGTGTACTCGGCCATGCCGCGCAGTTTGCGACCATTGCCCGTGATCGCGCGGACAGGGAACTGCCAGCGTTCGTGCACAGCGTCATAGAGCGAGCCATAGGAGCCGTCATTGATGTAGAGCGAGCCGGGCTTGGCCAGTTCAACACGCACGAGCAGGCTTTCGGCCTCGGCGACGAGGGCGCGGCCGGGTTCGCACCACAGTTCGGCGTTTTCCAGAACGAACATGTTCTCGAACGAGGATTCCACCATCGAGGCGTAGGCTTCGAGCGAAGGCGGCGGTGTGTCGGCATAGATCGACGGGAAGCCGCCGCCGACATCAACGATGTCCACGGTAACGCCAGCCGAGATGATGATGCGCGAAACGTCTGCCATGGCTGTCGCCCAGGCGGTGGGTTTCATTGCCTGGCTACCGACATGGAAGGACACGCCCAGCTCGTCCGCATAGCGGCGGGCTTCGCGCAGGATCGCGGCGGCGTCTTCTTCAGTCGCGCCGAATTTGCCGGTCAGTGGCAGCGTTGCGCCGTCATTCGACACACCGATGCGCACGATGATCGTAAGATCCTTCGCATAGTTCGTTTCTTCGAGAATCTTCTGCAGTTCTGCCTGCGTGTCGGTCACGAAGATGCGAACGCCATACTGGTGGTAGGCACGGGAAACAGCGCGGCGGTTCTTCACCGGGTGAAGGAAGGCCATGCGGGCGCCCGGGAAGCGGTTGTAGATCAGTTCGATCTCGTTTTCCGAGGCCACATCAAAGCTGTTGATGCCGGCGGCCCAAAGGGCGTCGAGCACGTGAACGCCAGGGTTGGCCTTCACAGCGTAGAATGGCTGGGCCGGGAAGCTTTCCCGGAACCATTTCGCAGCCGCTGTCACCCGCTCAGGGCGAAAGCAGTAAACAGGAACATCGGGCTCTTGCGAGCGCACAATATTATAGGGGGTAGCATAGGAGTGCATGACACCTAACCTCCAAAGGGCTTTTAACCAGCTTCGGGCGTTAGTGCAGGGGGCCCCCAGTTTAAGGGTTGGCCCAGATGTCCGCCACATCCGTATTCGGGCTGTGAGATATGCGATGATGACTTGGGGTGCAAGTAAAAATTTCGAAAGTTTGCAGCGATGTCGCAAAAACGTCACGAAACTTCGACGTGATTGTCATGTCTGCGGCGTATTCCGGCGACCGAAAGCCCGATCCGGGATACGATTCTTCAGGAGACCTGCAATGAAATCTGGCATGACTTTTGGCGCCATCAGCCTCATGGCCCTGGCGCTTGTCGCCTGTGGCAAGACCGACCTCTCTACGCTTGATGCGTCCGAAGCGGCGCCGGATCGTCCGGAACTGTCGGGCTCGAGCGAGAAAATCAAGGTTGTGGGCTCGTCCACGGTCTCGCCTTTCGCCACAACTGTCGCTGAGCGTTTCGGCGCAACGTCGGGCTTCCCGACCCCGATTGTCGAGACAACAGGCACGGGCGGCGGCTTCAAGGCCTTCTGTCAGGGCGTTGGCCCCGACCAGCCCTCGATCTCGGATGCCTCACGCCCCATCAAGGACAGCGAAGCCGAACTCTGCGCCAGCAATGGCGTCACCGAGATCACGCCCGTCGAGATCGGCTATGACGGCATTGTCATCGCCAATTCCAAGGAAGGTCCGGATTTCGACGTCACCAAGACGCAGCTCTATCTTGCCCTCGCTCAGGACGTGCCAAACGAGGCAGGGGAGTTCGAGCCGAACCCTTATAAATCGTGGCATGATGTCGACGCCAATCTGCCGGACGAGCCAATCATGGTGTTCGGTCCACCGCCAACATCCGGCACACGCGATGCATTTGTCGAGCTGGGCATGGAGCATGGCGCCGAAACAATTCCAGCCATGGCTGCGCTGAAAACCAGCGACCCGAAAGCCTTCGCTGACCGCGCACACACGATCCGCACCGATGGCGCGTGGATCGATTTCGGCGAGAATGACACGGCGATCATCCAGTCGCTAGTCAAGACGCCGACGGCGATGGGCGTGCTTGGCTTCTCCTATCTCGAACAGAACGCTGACCGGGTGAAGGGCGCACACCTTTCCGGCGTGCCGGCCACATTCGAGATGATCAATTCAGGTCAATATGGGCTGTCACGCGTGATGCTCTTCTATGTGAAGGACCAGAATCTGACGTTGGTGCCCGGTCTGATCGATTACGTGGAAGCCTTCACATCTGAAAACGCGTTCGGTCCTGACGGCTATCTCGTCGAGAAAGGCCTCATTCCGCTCAGCGACGAAGATCGCTCTGCCCAGCGTGTGATCGTTGAAGGCTTGAAAGCGAAACTGAACTAGGACTTACTGGCTTTTTCCGGGAGGGATTTGCGTTTCGTGGACGCAAGTTCCTCCAATTCGTCTTCCGTCATGGACTCGTACATGTCCTTTGACGCGCCAACGAGATCGGACTTTTTCTGCTCACCGCGCTTGGCGGCGAGCGCCGCGCCTGCGGCTTTCTGCTGGGCTTTTGACTTGGCATGCATTGCTGGGGCCTCCTGCTTATGTCTGGAACAAAAGCAACGCCACGGGAGGCGGAAGGTTTCCTGTCCTACAGGCCTTCGATGGGCGGTTTCTTGCGCCGCCGCAGACGGATCTTCTGCCAGAAGCGACGTCTTGCCGGAGCAGGGAGGGGTTGAAGGTTTTCAATAAAGGCTTCCGCGCAGGCCTTCCAGCTATAGGTCTCGGCAAAGCTGCGGCAGGTCTTGCGGTCCAGCTCCAGACATTCGAGCACGCCCTGACGCAAGTCGCCGCCTACCGGTGTGATCGTGCCCGCGCCAGAACCCGGGATCACGTCGCGCGGGCCCGTCGCATCGAAGGCCGCGACCGGAATGCCCGACGCCATGGCTTCCAGAACGACCAGGCCGAACGTGTCGGTCAGGCTCGGGAAAACAAACACGTCGGCGCTGGCATAGACAGCTGCGAGGTCCTCGCCGAACCGTCCGCCGAGGAAGGTGACATTCGGATAATTACGTTTCAGTTCCTCCAGCTGCGGGCCGGCGCCGACGATCACTTTTGAGCCGGGAAGATCAAGCTCGGCAAAGGATTCAATGTTCTTTTCGACGGCGACCCGTCCGACATTGAGGAAGATCGGGCGCGGCAGTCCCTTAAACGGGTCATTGTCGGCGCCTTCCGGGATGCGGCGGGCTGGATTGAACAATTCCGTGTCGACGCCGCGCGTCCAGGCAACCAGATTGATGAACTTGCGGGCCTTGAGTTCCTCGACCATTGAGGGCGTTGGCACCATCACCTTGCCGGAATACTTGTGGAACCAATGTACGAAGGAATAGCCCCAAGAGACCGGAACAGGCAGGCGGGCGGCCACATATTCCGGGAACCGTGTATGATAGGCGGTCGAGAAGGGGTGTTTCACCCTCAGGCACATGGTGCGTCCAGCCATGCCAAGCGTCCCTTCGGTGGCGATATGGATCGCGTCAGGCTCGAACTCGTGAAAGCGCTCTTCAATCTTGCGGCGCGCAAACAGCGCCAGCTTGATCTCCGGATAAGTCGGCAGCGGGACTGTGTGGAACCCGTCTCCGGGATGCACAATCTCCCAGATATGTCCCATGGCCTCGGATTCAGCGATGACGCGCTTCATCGTGCGTACGACGCCATTGACCTGGGGGTCCCAGGCGTCGGTGATCAACATGATGCGCATCGGGTCTCCTCGAGGCCGTTTGACGGTCGGCGGCAATGTGGCGGGGTTGGTTTCATACGTAAAGAGGTGGAACAACAGCCCTAAGGCTCGCGTTGGCTTCTATGTGACGATATAGCTGTGCCCGTAAACCCGAATTTTGCGCAGGCTTTTACCGCGCCGTACAGCGCTCTCTTGAACCCCCTGATATATGGAAACCTATATGCCTGATTCTCTGACCCTCGCCTCCCTCGATTGGGATGTCCTCGATGAACACAAGTTCGACGATGAGGAGGGGCTTCTTGAGGGACTGGTGAAACCGGCGCCACTGGACGATGGCGCGCGCCTTGCGGCAGTGCGCCGTGGCCGGGAACTGGTCGAGATTGCCCGCAGCCGAGGCCGCAAGAAAGGCATGATGGAAAGCTTCCTCGAGGAGTTTGGCCTGTCGAACTCTGAAGGCCTCGCCCTCATGTGCCTCGCGGAAGCCCTGCTGCGTGTTCCGGACGCTGAAACGCGTGATGACCTGATCGCCGAGAAAATCCGCTCTGGCGATTGGGCCTCTCACTTGGGTCAGTCGGAAAGCTGGCTGGTTAATGCCTCGACATGGGGTCTGATGCTCACCGGCTCTGTTATCGGTGTTCCCAAGGCCCTGCAGAAAGGCCCGGGCGCTTTCGTTCAGGGCCTGATCCGTGAAAGTGGCGAGCCCGTCATCCGCGCGGCCATGATGCAGGCCATGCGGATCATGGGCGAGCAATTTGTCCTTGGCCGGAACGTCAAGGAAGCCCTCAAGCGCGGCAAGCGCATGGTGAAGGCCAATGAGGCCGCTCATTTCAGCTTCGACATGTTGGGGGAGGGTGCCCGCACCTCTGAAGATGCCACGCGCTATCTGAAGGCTTATGAGTCCGCGGTCGATGCTGTCGCTGCCGAAAAGGACAAGTCCGTCCTGCCAGAAAAGGCCAGCGGCGTCTCCGTCAAGCTGTCCGCCCTGCACCCACGCTTCGAGGCCGTGAACGAAGCGCGCGTGATGGAAGAGATGTATCCCTCCCTGCTGGCGCTTTGCGAAAAGGCGGCCGTTGCCAATATACACCTTTGTCTTGATGCTGAGGAAGCAGACCGTCTGGTGCTCAGCCTGAAACTGTTCGAGCGGCTAGCCCGTGAGCCGTCCCTGAAGGACTGGACCGGCCTCGGCCTTGCCGTACAGGCTTACCAGAAGCGCGCGCTTCTGGTCATCGACAAGTTGTCGCGACTTGCTGAAGAGACCGGCCAGCGCTTTATGGTGCGCCTTGTTAAGGGTGCGTACTGGGATAGTGAGATCAAGCATTCCCAGATTGAGGGCTACCCGAACTTCCCGGTCTTCACGACGAAGCCGGGTACGGATGTGCATTACCTCGCCTGCGCCAAGGCCATGCTTGAGGCGGCGCCCAGTATCTATCCGCAATTTGCAACGCATAACGCCCACTCGCTCGCTGCGATCGACCTGCTCGCTGAAGCGGCTGGCGTGACGCACTATGAGTTCCAGCGCCTGCATGGCATGGGCGAGGCCCTTTATGACGCCGCCGATGCCGGCAAGCGCGTGCGCGTCTATGCACCCGTCGGGGCGCACAAGGACCTTCTGCCCTATCTCGTTCGCCGCCTGCTCGAGAACGGCGCGAATGCAAGCTTCGTTCACTCCTTCCTCGATCCGGATGTGCCGGTCGAAGATGTGGTCGATGATCCGATCACGCGTATCGAGATTGGCCCGCGGCGGCACCCCGGCATCCCGACGCCGCCACGCCTTTACGGGCCGGAGCGTCGCAATTCGACCGGCCTTGACCTCAGCCAGAAGGCTGTGCGCGACTCCATGGACAGCGCGCTCAAATCCTTCCGCGACAGCCCGGCCATTTCGGCAGGCGCCATTGTCTCCGGTAAGGCCGATACAGGCGGCGGCGACATGGTCCGCGTGCCGTTCGATACCGAACATGTGCTCGGCGCGTGCAAGGAAGCGAGCCCGCAAGCCATCGACAAGGCCCTGAAGGCGGCCGTGAAGTTCCAGCCTTCATGGGATGCGCTCGGCGGCGCGAAGCGTGCTGAACATCTACGCGCCATGGCCGATATTCTGGAAGAGAATGCCTCGCGTCTGATCGCGCTGATGTCGCGCGAAGGCGGCAAGACGCTCGCCGATGGTGTGGCTGAAGTGCGTGAGGCGGTGGACTTCTGCCGCTATTATGCCGCGCAGGCCGAGCATGAGTTCGAAGGTGCTGTGCGTCTGCCGGGACCAACGGGGGAGACCAATCATATCAGCCTGCATGGACGCGGCGTATTCTGCTGCATCAGCCCGTGGAACTTCCCGCTGGCCATCTTTACGGGCCAGATCGTCGCCGCGCTGGCGGCAGGCAACACGGTCGTTGCCAAGCCGGCCGAGCAAACGCCGCTGGTCGCGTTCGAAACGGTCCGTCTGTTCCAGAAGGCGGGCCTGCCGGTCGATGCGCTTCACCTCCTGCCCGGCAAGGGCGAGAGCGTCGGTGCGGCCCTGACGAGCGACCTGCGCGTGTCGGGTGTCTGTTTCACCGGCGGCACGTCGACCGCCCGCATGATTAACCGCGCGATTGCTGATCGCGATGGCCCCATCATTCCGCTGATCGCCGAAACGGGCGGCCTGAACGGCCTGTTCGTGGATACGACAGCCCTGCGTGAACAGGTGATCGACGATATTATCGTTTCCGCCTTCGGGTCTGCCGGCCAGCGCTGTTCGGCGCTGCGGGTTGCTTTCCTGCCGAAGTCGACTGCCAAGAGCCTGATCGAGGGCATTATCGGCGCCATGAACGAATTGAAGCTCGGCGACCCTGCTGAAGCCGATACGGATGTCGGCCCGGTGATCGACGCGGAATCGCGTGAGGTGCTCGAAAAGCATCTTGAAGCCATGGGCAAGGAGGCGAAAGTCCTCCACCAGGTGGATGCCGGCAAGATAGGTGAGCGCGGCTTTGGCTTCGGGCCAGCCTTGGTCGAACTGAAGTCGCTTGACCAGATTACGGAAGAGAAGTTCGGCCCCATCCTGCATGTCATCCGCTATGATCCGGACGATATCGACGAGGTCGGTGCGAAGCTGAAAGCGAAAGGCTATGGCCTGACACTTGGCATCCATTCGCGGCTTGAAAGCTTCCATAATGAAGTGAAGGCAGCCTGTCCGGTGGGGAATACCTATGTGAACCGCTCGATGACCGGTGCAGTGGTTGGCGTGCAGCCCTTTGGTGGCGAAGGCCTTTCCGGCACGGGCCCCAAGGCAGGCGGGCCACATTATCTCCATCGTTTCGCCAATGAACGCGTGGTAACAGTGAATATCACGGCGCAGGGCGGCGATGCGGAGCTGCTGAGCCTTTAAGAGGATACCGGACCGATGCTGAAACTTGCTGTCTCTGCCGCGATGGGCGTGCTGATCCTGACTGGCTGCAGCAAAAAGGCAGAAACACCGGATGTTGACCCAACGCCGGCGACAGGCATTTCGGGAGAGGCACAGCCCGCCAGTGAACCTGAGGCGGAGCCGGGCTCTCTGGCGGAAGTGGCGCACAAAGCCGAAGTCTCGAATGAGGCTTTTGTCGGCTCGGTTACTGTGGACGACGACCTCTTCGCGGTGGCGCCTGCACTGGCAGCTGAGCTGATGAAGGATGGCAAGGGCCGGATGGAGGCTATGCAGTCCGATGCCGAGACCTACAAGGAAGCTGACCCGGAGTATTTCAATGCCTACAGCCTGTCGATCGAATGGACGTTGGCGGCCAAAGCGGGCGATCTGATCAGCATCGAGGGCTTTACCTCGGCCTATACGGGCGGCGCGCATGGCAATTACGGCACTGACGCGCGCATCTATGACCTGACGAGCGGGAAGGAAGTCTTCCTGCAAGGCATGCTCTCAGACCCCGAAGCAGCGATGCAGGATGCGCTTCCGGTCGTTCTGAGCGAGATCGCTCGCCTGCGGTCTGAAAAGTCCGGCGGCAGCGGTTCAGAAGCGACATTTCGGGGGGAGGCAGCGGATGCCGTTTCCGTTGACAGCCTGAGGGAGGGCGAGATCGGGCTCGTGGCTTCGACAGAGCCGAACGCGATTGGCGGCTTTGTCGTGCATTTCGCCCCCTATGAAATCGCCTCTTATGCAGAAGGTGCCTACAAGGTCGTCGTGCCGCAAGCCGTGTTCCGTCAATTCCTGAAGCCGCAATATGAGGGCGTCTTTGCGGGTGAGCCGGTTACCGAGGAATAGGGCAGGGCCCGAAATCGAAATCCTGGGTATTTGATCCATCCTCCAACGATATGCGGGCGGATAGTCCGGTCTCTGTCTTCCGGTAGACAATCAGCTGCGGATAGTCGTGCCTAGGCTCGGCGAAGCTGATTGATGTGTCCGTTCTGCTAAGCTCGGGGAAGGGCGACGGACCCTTTCCGGCCGGATAGGCATTGAAAACGGCAGGCGGGCCGGGATCGATACGGGTCTGCTCGAAGAAGCTTACCGCGCCATCCTTTAGGCTGACCGCATATCCGAAATAATAGCCGTGCTCAGAGGGCGACCAGACTTCGCGATAGCTGCCATCTGCATTTTCCCAGCAGCCGGTGAGCCAGTCGAGCGATGCCTCGCGCGCGGATGACGGGGCCGACGCGCAACCGGCGATGAGGAGCAGGGAAGCAAGCCGCTTCATGGCTTCACCAGTGTACAGCCAAGACCCGGCGTGAAGCTCGCTTCCGACTTCACGAGGCCACCGAGAACGCTGGCTGTTGTGACCGACCCGTCATCGGTGACGGTTACGGCGCTGATATCGACGGTGAAATCATCCATGCAGCTTTCCAAAGGGCGCTCGCCGACATGCAGGCAGGAGCAGACCTGCTTGGCGCCATAGGCGGTAGCCACTTTTGCAAAGGCCACCTGATCCTTCAGCCAGAACTGCCAGCCGAGGCCAGCAATGACAAGCAGCACGACGAATACGATCAAAAGGACTTTGACGATTTTCATGGAGTGCCCCCGCGCGGTGCGGGAAGATAAGCGCGAAACCCCGTCAGGGGCAACAAGGCGCTATTGCAGGGCGTCATGGTCGATACGCATCAGGCGGAAGCGTGACCCGGAGTCAGGGAGAACATCGATCAGCCCCGGCCAATTCTCACCCGCTGCGAGGGCGCCGAACAGAGGCGCGGGCGCGCGGTCGAGCTGCAGATCCATGCGGCAGACCGCGACATAGTCGAAGGGGGCGAGTGCCTCGCGGCGTCCGTCGGCGTCGTCGCGTGTAAACGTTTGGGCGACCCTGCTGATGCTGGGCGCTGCGCGGTGGAAGGGCAGGGAGGCAACCGGATGGTGCCCGCCAGATGTCTGATTGTATTCGGCCAGCGTGAAGGACATGCGCGGCGGTGCCATGATTATGCCGGGCGGCGCCGTGTCCAGTACGGAAAGGTCCTGGTTCAGGCAGGCATCGCCCTTCATCACCATGATGAGATCGATTGCTGGATCGGTCCGCCTGACCGCGATGATGATGACGGTTATTGCGAGCAGGGGAAGGACAAGAGGAACAAGCCGCGTGCGCAGCGATGAAGCTCGCCCATAGGCCTGCACCAGCCCGGGGACGAAAAGGGCCGCGAAGGACGCTGCAAAGGGGAAATTCCGGTTCTGCAGGAGGGCCAGTGCAACGGCCGCGACAGCGATAGCGTACAGAAAGCCTGCGCCAGCCGTCCGGGGGCGTGTCCATGTCCAGATAGCGATGAGAACGCCTGTGAGTGCGACCGGACCAAAAACAAGAACCCTCGGGCCGCCTTCTGCATATAGGCTGATGAAATCATGTTCCTGCAGGACCCGCGATAACCAGAATTCCTTCGCGATCGGGTCGACCATGTATAGCGGGCCATGATGACATTGCGGGAAGGCGATCCAGAGGCCTGCAAGCAAAAACACGCCCGGAATGACCAAGCTGGCAAAGCGCGCGGCGCGGTTGGAGAAAGCGGGCATGCCCCAGAGCCGGGGCGCGAGGGCAATGATACCCCCGCCTACTGACAGGGCGAGGATCCATGGGGCTGATATGGCATCGCAATAAACCTGTCCCAACCCGGAAGGCCCGATCAGCACAAGGCTGCCGGGCAGGGTCAACAGGCCGAGGGAGAGCCCCGCCTGACCGAACCGGCGTATATGGCCTGCCTCGCCAGTCCAGACGGCGACAAGGCCGAGACCGACAAGGGCGACCGCAATGAAAGGGGTGCATTCAAGACCGACGGCAATCGACAGGAAGCTGGCAAGCCCGACCAATAGCCCCGCATGCCGGTTCGGCGAGACGAGACCCAGGCTGAGGGCCATCATCAGGACAAGCTGGACATTGTGATGGTCGATCCGGGCGGGATAGAATTCCGGCATGACGAGGAAGGATGCCAGCGCAGCCATACCGACGGCTATTGACCCTGGCCTGCGACCAGTCAGGTGCTGCATGACCCTGACGGTGAGGGCCGCATAGACCACGAACCATAGCGGGGGCACCACGAGCCGCGCGATGCGAAAGCCGCCATCAGTGCCCATGAACGGGCTCAGCGCCCATGTGATAAAGACATAGGGCGCATCGACAAGCCGTGACCATGGCGACTGGTAGACATCCGGCGTCTGCAGGAATGGCCAGGACGCATCATGCCATTGGCCATCCGTCAGGAGGTCGGCGATCTGTAGCCGGCGGGCGATATCGTCGACATCCGAAAGATAACTGTTACCCGGCGGACCATCCATCAGGAGGAGCCCTGCGCCGACCAGCAGGAAGCAGCCGAACAGCAGCCAGTAGGGGTTATCGGGCCTGGAGCCGGAAGAAGACGATAAGGACATGAAGGGCCTTCAGGACACGAGGGCGCACCATCCGACAAACCCTTTAAGCAAGGCCTAAGTCCCGGACGAAGCCAGACAGGATCAGAAGGGCTTTGACGCGTTTCCGCAATTGCCCCTAAGCTTTCGGCAAAGAACAGGGGAGGAATGGCTGTGGGCCATCATGTCTTGAAACAGGCCGCGCTGAGGATCAGCCTTGTCGGGCTTGTGATGATCGGGAGCCTTTGCGCCTCCGCGCAGGAACTGGTCCCGCTGCCGTCGCAGCCGGAAGGGCTGGCCTGGCCGACGCAGGGCTGGGAGACAGGGGAGATGCCGCCGGACGTTGCCGCGATTGTCCAGCCGATGATCGACACGGCCATTGCCGGCGAGAAGGCTGGCCCGATGGGGGAGACGCGGGCGGTTGTCATCATCCATCACGGCATGCTGGTGGCCGAGGCCTATCGCGAGGGATTCGGGCCGGAGACGAAACAGGTTTCGTGGAGCATGGCGAAATCGGTGACCTCCGCGCTGGCCGGGCGGGCGGTGGAGCTTGGGCTGATTGACGATATCGATGCGCCGATGCCGACGCCGTTCGATGCGGGCGATAAGCGGGCGGAGATAACGTGGCGCCAGTGGCTGACCATGACGGACGGGCTCGACTATACCGAGATCGGCGCGACGGGGATGGCGGACAATGATGTCATCCAGATGATGTACGGGCGGGGACGGTTCGACGTGCTGGAATATATCAAGGATGAGCTGCCCGCTTTGCACGAACCGGGGACGGTCTGGAATTATTCGACGGCAGCGTTCCACCTGATTGGCCATGCGCTTCAGGGGCTGGTGACTGATGCGCCGTCGGCGGCGTCCTTCTCAAACTGGTTTAGCCGGGAGCTGAGTGACCCCATCGGCATGGATGCGCTGATCGAATTTGATGCTTCGGAAAATTATCTTGGGGGCTCTCTCGTCTGGGCGTCGGCGCGGGATTTTGCGAAATTTGGCTATCTCTATCTGCGCGATGGCGTGTGGGACGGGCGGCGCCTTTTGCCGGAGGGCTGGGTGGATTTCTCACGGGCGCATCCGGAGGGGCCGAAGGAGAATGTCTATGGTGCAGGCTTCTGGCTGACGACGGGCGGCGCCGATCCAGTGCCGTCCTACCAGCGCCGCGATGCGCCGCCTTGGGACAGTTTTGCGGCAGAGGGCCATGAGGGGCAGACCATTTTTATTGTGCCGTCGCGCGATCTGGTGATCGTGCGTCTGGGCCTGATGGACAATGGGGGCGAGAACTGGCCGGACCTGTTCCGCTGGAATCAGACGATTGCGGGCGCCTTTCCGGAGGTTGGCACTGATTAGGCTGCACGTGCGGCGCCTGTTGGGGCGCTTGGGGGTATGTTTCTGTTTTCGGGGCCGGATTCGCGGTCAGGTATGCGGCAGTGGCAGCAAGTAAGCCCGTGTCCCCTGCGCAGGCAGGGGCGCGGGCGTGCGACGGGCCTTGATTCGCCGCCCCTGCCTGCGCAGGGGACACGGAGTGATTGTTTCGTCGGCCAGAGCAAGTGCAAGCCTCTCCGACACGGGTGCCCGAATAATGCCCGAACGATGCCCGGACAGGTCGTCTGATGCCCGAATGAGCACGGCGTGGCCGGTCTTGGTGAGGCCCCAGAACATTTGCGAGCCGGGCCCACCATTGACCTGGAACCAGTCCATCAGGCGCTGGATTCTGAAATAGATCACCGGCCAGATCAGGACGAGGTACCATGGCAGGCCCGGCATGGGGCGGAAGAGGCTGAAATCCGACATTGGGCGCATTATACGCCGGACTGGTTTGGGTGGGGAAAAGTTCGCTTGCCGCAAGCCTCGCCGCATGGGCGCTCGCTGAGTTGATTCTACGGATTTCCAAGCTAAGGTTGGCTGACAAGGCATTGGAAAATCGGTGGAATATTGAATCATGCGGACGACACATGAGCCATATCCGGAGGCATAGAGCCAGCGTAGTGATGATCGTGTCGGCGTTGCTGATATCAGGTGCCCAGGCTAGCGCGCAGGAGGCCGACACGGATTTTGCTGTCGGGCCTGAGAGCTGCGAAGGCATGTACAAGTCATGGCTGCTCAACCGTCTGATCGAGGAGACGTGCGATTATAGCGGTTTTGTAGCCGAGGATTTGGGCACCGCCGTGAAATCGGTGTGTGAGGCTTACCTGCCCGCGGAGGTCAGGGATCCTGCGACCGCCGAACTGCTCCAGACGTTCAAGGACGACTATGACCGGATGGGCAAGGATGCCCTGTGCGAAGATTTGCGCGAGGGGTATGAGATGGTGGTCGATGAGATGCGCACCGACCAGTTGGATGACTGGTAGTCATGCTCTTTATGAAACGGCTCATACGCGGCGGCTTCCAGTTTATAGAACTCTGGGCCCGGCACCCGGTGGCTAGCGGGCTTTGCGCATTGCTGGGTCTGTTTGGTCTGATCTTCGCCGTCTATTCCTACCAGAAAGACCGATCAGAGTCGCGTTCTTCAACCCTGCAGGTCAGTGAAGTCCAGCAACAGATTCAGGGCTTGAGGGAGGTTGTGGAGGCGCAGGGTCGGGACTGGCAGGTCATGGACGACGCATTCTACGGCATTCGCGTGGGCGGGCCGGTCGATGTGGCTTATGACGCGCCATTCGAACGCATTTCACGTCAGGCCGTTGGTTCGCGCAAGACGCTGAAATGGCTCACGCCCGAGGGTAATTACCTGACGACGACGTTCGATTCCCATGACAACCGGGTTCTGCAGATCGTGGTCGACTGGGGCGGCAGGGACGCCCAGCCGGAAACGGGTATTTCCGATTTTGCCTTTGGCCAAACGACCCTTCAGGACATCCGGGATCGCTTTGACAGTAATGGCTTCGCCTACGCGATGAAGATGATGCACAACACGGATGAGGGCATCGTTACCTACAATGCGTTCGAATTGAAGGAGACGCCGAGCATCATTGTGGTCTTCAAGACCCTGCTCGACGAGAATGATCGCGCGCACATTGAAACCCTGCCGCCTGAGCAGCAAGTGCTTGGTGAAATCGGCGCTTATTTCCGGCTGGTCGGCATTACTGTCGCGGATGAAGACTTCCTGGATTCCCTTTGGGGAAAGAACAAGATCTACGATGCCAAAAGCGCGCCAATCGCACTGATGAAGTCCGACGCCGAATAGGCATTGGGTAATACGGTGAGCGCCCAATGGGTTGGTTCAGTCCCCGCCCACCATGAAATGGGCCATGAGGGCCGTGACCGGCTTGGATTTTTCTTCCTGCCAGGCTTCGGCACGCACAGACGCCATACGGCGGCCCATCTTGGTGATATAGGCGCGGGCATAGAGATCCTTGGCGTGGCCCTGGCGCAGGTAGTCTATGGTCAGGTTGATCGGGCGCGGCGGACGGGCGAGGTCTGTCACGAGGAAGACCTGCGCCATGGCCGTCAGTTCAAGGAAAGACGAGATCGCGCCGCCATGCAGGGCCTTGATGGTGAAATTGCCGATCAGCTTCTTGGAGAAGGGGAGGACGGCCGTCATCTCGTCGCCGCGTATGTCGCAGCGCATGCCAAGTTTCTGGGCGAAAGGCGTGCGGGCAAGGAAAGCCTCGACCTCGGCGGCGCGGGGATTGGCTTCATAGGGGGTCATGCGAGCGACTCCAGCTTGTCTGCCGGGCGCGGCTGGTTGATGGCGAAGGCGCCGGCGGCGGTGGCAATCACCTTGTCGCGGGTCTCGTGATAGGCCCAGGCGCGCGTGAAGCAGACCGTGCGGGTGGTATGGTAGCATTCGGCCTCGCCGATAATGGCGCGGCCCTTGTCGGCCGGACGCATGTAATCGATGCGCAGGTCGAGCGTGGCGACGAAACGGAAATCCGGCAGGATGGCACTGCAGGACATGCCGCAAAGATTGTCGAGCAGGGTGGTGATGACCCCGCCATGGATGACGCCCGTGTCCGGGTCACCGACCAGCGATTCATTCCAGGGCTGGCTGCCCCAGACACGGCCTTTCTCGATACGTGTGACTTCGAAGCCGAGCTCGCGCGCCCAAGGCACAGCCTTGGTCATCATTTTCATGTTCTCACGCATGAGCGTCAGGCGCTGTTCGAGATCTGAGAGGTCGGCAGACATTAGTAAAAGATCCTGTCGCGGTTTTTCGGCATCCGACGGAGCGGCAATGGGCCCCTTTGCGGAACTGACGTCGCGTCATCGCTCATGTGCAGGCCTCTTCATTTGACGTTCCAGTCGCCCCGGATAACATTTGGGCCATGACGTGGAAACAGTTCACGCAGCGGGAGGAGACGGCCTATGGCATTTGATGGCAGCAGCAAACCGAAAACATGCATCATCGGCGCCGGGTGTTCAGGCTTCACGATGGCCAAGCGCCTGAAGGACAAGGGCCTGCCCTATGATTGTTTCGAGATGTCGGACAATATTGGCGGCAACTGGTATTACAAGAACCCGAACGGCACCTCGTCCTGTTACCAGAGCCTGCATATCGATACGTCCAAATGGCGCCTCGCCTTCGAAGACTATCCCGTGCCGGACGATTGGCCGGATTTTCCGCACCATGCCCAGCTGCTGCAATATTTCCACGATTACGTGGATCATTTCGGCCTGCGCGAGACGATCACGTTCAACACGGCGGTGACGAATGTGGAGACGCTGCCGGGCGGGCGCTGGAAAGTGACCCTGTCGACAGGCGAAGCGCGGGAATACGACGCCGTCGCCGTGGCCAATGGCCACCATTGGGATGCGCGGATGCCGACCTATCCCGGGCATTTCGAGGGTTACCAGGTCCACTCGCACCATTACCGTGAGCCGTTCGAGCCTTATGACTTCCGGGGCAAGAACGTGATGATTGTCGGCGCCGGAAATTCGGCGATGGATATTTCCTCGGAACTGTCCCAGCGGCCGATCGCGAAAAACCTGTTCATTTCCATGCGGCGCGGTGTCTGGGTGCTGCCGAAATACATGGATGGCTCGCCGGCCGACAAGGCGGCGTTGCCGCCATGGTTGCCCTCAAAGCTTGGCCGCAAGCTGGCGCGCGCGAAGATCAAGAAGACCATCGGCATGATGGAAGACTATGGCCTGCCGAAGCCCGATCATGAGCCGCTGGACGGGCACCCGTCCGTTTCCGGCGAGTTCCTGACGCGGGTTGGCTGCGGCGACATCAAGCCGAAGCCGGGCATCCAGAGCCTTGATGGCGACAGTGTCGTGTTCACCGATGGCACGCGCGAGCAGGTCGACGCGATTGTCTGGGCGACGGGTTACAACGTGACCTTCCCGTTCCTGAAGCAGAAAGAGCTGATGCCGCAGGAGAACACGTTCCCGCTGTACAAGCGCATGGTGAAGCCGGGCTTCGAGACCCTGTTCTTCCTCGGGCTGGCCCAGCCGCTGCCAACGCTGGTGAACTTTGCCGAGCAGCAGTCGAAACTGGTCGCTGCTGCGCTGACGGGGGAATACGCCTTCCCGGATGCTGCCGAGATGGACCGGGTGACCGAGGCCGACGAGCAGCTGCACCTTGGACACTTCTATGACAGCCCGCGCCACCGGATGCAGGTTGATTTCGGCGTCTACGTCGCGGATTTGCTGAAGGAAATCAAACGCGGGGAGAAGCGCGCGCACGCGGTTGCCTGATATTAACCTGGCGGCAGGCATAGTCAGGCAGATGACGCGCCTGATCCCCGCCTTCCTTATGTTGTTCATGGCTGCCGCCTGTGCCTCGTCGCCGGCGCCGACACGGACGGGCGGCTACACTCCGCGCTTCGAGGAGCCGCCGCCATCGCCACCCATGCCTGTGCCGGGCACGCTGCAACCGAACGCCTATTTGCAGGTGTGCGGCGGCATGACGGTCAGCAATTCGCCCGTCGCCTATCCGGGCGGATGGGTGGAGGACTTCAAGCCCATCATTGTCGTCAACGGCGTCGTGTTGGTGACGGTGCCGACGAATGATGCCTGCCTGTCGTCAGGCTTTGGCATTCGCGGCGGCACGTTCCATGAGGGCATTGACCTGACGCACCGGCCGGCAGGGCCTGTCTATGCGGCGGCGCCCGGGCGGATCGTCGAGGCGCGCATGTCGAGCGGCTATGGGCTGCAGGTGCTGATCGACCATGGCAAGGGTGTTTACACGCGCTATGCGCACCTCGCTTATCTCGACCCCGGTGTCGCTGTCGGCCGGCAGATAAATTATGGCCGCCCGGTGGGCATGATGGGCCAGACGGGCAATGCGCAGGCAATCCACCTCCACTACGAAATCCTGACGGGCAATTATCACAACCCCAAGGGGTCAAAGGGCCTGCAAGTGCGTGACCCGTTCAGTTTTCCTGCCTATGACTATCTCTTCGCGGGGTCTTGAGGGGATATAGGGGGACAATATGAGCGAGACTGGCAGCGCCCGGTTTGCGGGGCGATTCCTCGATCCGTCCCTCATTGCGCGAACCTATCGCGATCCGCTGGCGTGGCTGAGCCTTGCGACGGACCTGGTGCCGATTGCAGCGATCCTCGTGTTCGGCTGGGGGGCGACGCCGCTGGTGGCGCTCTACTGGCTGGAGAACCTCATCATCGGGGCCTACACGGTCCTGCGGCTGGGCGGGGCGGCGGTGGTGAGCTTCATCAATCTGGCGACGGCGCTGTTCATGATCCCGTTTTTCACGTTCCACTATGGCATGTTCTGCTATGGCCATGGCCTGTTCATCCGCAGCTTTGCCGGCGGGGAGGGGAACGGCGGCGGCGCAGCCCCGATGGACCTCGTGGCCTGGGCGCTGGGCAGCGGCGAGGGCATGCTGTGGTTTGTCGGCCTGATCATTGTCACAAATGCCGTGTTCTTCCTTGTCGACTATATCGGCCGGGGCGAGTTCCGCCGCACCGATCCACCGGCTGAGATGTTTGCGCCCTATGGCCGGATCGTGACGCTGCATGTGGCGATCATTCTGGGCGCCTTTATCGCGATCGCCACAGACCAGCGGCTGCTGGGTGTCCTGATCCTGATCGCAATCCGCGTCATTTTCGGAATCGTGCTGTCGCTGCTCAGGCGTATGAAGCTGGATGGCGGACTGGGTAAACTGGCTGGAAAATTCGCGCAGCCCGTGTAGAAAGTTGACGCATGGTGACGGATGGGCGCATGATCGCCCGGTTCAGCCGTCTCCATGGCGGCAAAAGGGAAGTGCATGTCCAATACAGCTGATTCACTCTCCGCATCCGGCAAGCGGGCCCGCTCCAAGGCTGCCAATCGCCGCGCCATCCTGAGCGCGGGGCGCCGGGTGTTTGCGCGCATTGGATTCGATGCGACCACGGTGCGCGACATTATCCGCGAGACGGACCTCGCCGCCGGGACATTCTACAATTATTTCAAGTCGAAAGAGGAAGTGTTCGAGGCGATCGCCGAAGATTCCACCTATCGCTTCCGCACGCGCCTCAGCGATGTTCGGGCGCGGGCGACCACATTCGAAGACTATATCCAGCAAGCCTATCACGCCTATTTCAGCTTCGTGGCCGCCGAGAATGAAGAGGCGATCCGTATGGGCGCGCCGCACATTGCGCTGATCGGCGTGCGCGTCGATACGCCGGAAATGCTGGCGATTGCCGACGAGATCCGTTCCGACCTCGACCATGTCCTCTCGGCGGCGGGAGCGCCGGTGACGGATATCGACTTTCTGACGGCCGCCGCCATCGGCATTGCGCGGGAAATGGGCGATCACATGTTGCAGCGCCGCCCGGTGGACGCCGTGGCGGCAACGAAGTTCGCCACGGCCCTGCTGCTCGGCGGCGTACGAGAGGTCTCCGGCAAGCCGCTTTGAGGAACCGCTTGGCGGACCTTGGGTAAGGGCGGTAAGCTGGTGTGAAAACAGCAGGTGGGAGCCCGGCCAATGAGCCTTCAGCAGACAATTGCGAAACTGATCTTCAAACTGCCAAATGGCATGCTGGTGCGCATGGCCGGCGGCAAGCCCGTCGTGATCAATGGCCGTACGCTTGAGCCGCAGCTGCAAATGGTGGCCTGGAACGGGCGCAATGCGCCGCCGCTTTCCTCGCTGCCAGCTGAAGTCGTGCAGGCCGCAACGCGCGAGCAGCTGAACATGCTGGCCGCCAAACCCGAGCCCGGCGTCGGCATCGAGGACTTCACCATTCCGGGGCCTGACAAGAACCTGATCCCGGTGCGGCTCTACCGCCCGGACGATCAGGAACCGGCGCATCCGCTGATGGTCTATTACCATATGGGCGGCGGCGTGATCGGCGATCTCGACACCTGCAATGCCTTCTGCTCGATCATTGCCTCGGTGGCGAAATGCCCGGTCCTGTCGGTCGACTATCGCCTTGCCCCGCCGCACAAGTTCCCGGCAGGCATTGATGATGCGCTGGAAGCCTATGAATGGGCGCTGCGCAATGCCGGCAAGTATGGCGCGCCGGAAGGCGTGGCAGCTGTCGGAGGCGACAGTATGGGCGGCAATTTCTCCGCCATCGTCGCGCAGGAAATGAAGCGGCAGGACAAGCCGATCCCGGCCGTTCAGCTCTTGATCTATCCGGCTGTGGACCTCGTCGAGGAATTCCCGTCGCGCAAGGATTTCGCGGGCACGTTCTCACTGTCCACCGACACGATGAACTGGTTCATGGAGCAATACCTGCCGGAAGGCTTTGACATGAGCGACCGGCTTCTCTCGCCCGGCCAGACCGGTGACCTGAGCGACCTGCCGCCCGCCATTGTCATTACCGCCGGGCACGACCCGCTGGTGGATGAGGGCGACGATTATGCCCTGCGCCTTGGCCGGGCAGGCGTTTACGTCAAGCACAAGCGCTATGACACGCTCGCCCATGCCTTTACCGCCTTCACGGATTTCTCGCCGGGGTCGCGCAAGGCCTGCGTGGAAATCGCCGAGATGGTCCGCGACATGTATGGCCGCCTGTGAGAGCGCTTGTCTGTCACAAGATCACGGATGATTTTTCCGGGACTGAGGTGCGCGATCTGCCGATGCCTGAACCGGGACCCGGCGAAGTGCGCGTGCGGGTCAAGGCGGCCAGCGTCAATTTCCCGGACCTGTTGCTGACGCAGGGCAAGTACCAGCTGAAACTGGAACCGCCCTTCACGCCCGGCATGGATTTCTCCGGTATTATCGACAAGCTCGGCCCCGGCGTGACCGGCCCCCTGCGCGAAGGCACCGATGTGGCTGGCGGCGTGCGGGCAGGGGCCTTTGCGGAATTCATCTGCGTGCCCGTTGCCGGCTTGCAGAAGAAGCCGCCCGCGATGAGCTTTGCCTCGGCTGCGTCCTACTCGGCGGCGTACCTCACGGCCTATGTGGCGCTCGTGCGCCGGGCCAACCTGCAGCCCGGGGAGACGCTGCTGGTGCATGGCGCGAGCGGCGGCGTTGGCCTTGCGGCAGTGGATGTCGGCAAGCTGCTGGGCGCAACCGTGATTGCGACGGGCGGCTCGGACGAGAAGTTGGACATGGTGGTCGCGCATGGCGCGGACTATGCGATCAATGTGAACCAGGGCTTCCGCGACAAGGTGAAGACGCTGACCAAGGGTCGCGGCGCGGACGTCATTTTTGATCCCGTCGGCGGGGATGTGTTCGACGAGAGCGTGCGCTGCATCGCCTTTGACGGTCGCCTCCTGGTGATCGGCTTCACGTCAGGCCGCATCGCGACGGTCTCGACCAATATGCCGCTCATCAAGGGCTTCTCCGTGGTCGGCGTGCGGGCCGGGGAATATGGACGCCAGTTCCCCGAAAAGGGCCGCGAGAATGTCGACACGATCTGGCAATGGGCCCGTGATGGCAAGGTGAACCCGCGCGTGCATGCCGAAGTACCGCTGGAAGCGGCCATGGATGCCTTCGCCATGCTGTGGAACCGCAAGGTCGTCGGCAAGGTCGTGGTGACGCCCTAGGCGGACCAGAGTACGAGGCCGACAATGCCGGCGGCGACAAGCAGCACGCCGAATATCTCGCGGGTGGTGACGCGTTCCCTGAACACGAAGATCGACGCGCCGATCATGAAGAAGACTTCGACCTGGCCAAGCGCCCGCACGAGCGCGGCGTTCTGCAGCGTGAAGGCCGTGAACCAGGCAAGCGAGCCCAGCATGCCGACAAGGCCGACCCAGGCCGCGCTGCGCCAGCTGGCGAGCAGGCGAAGGGTCTCGCCCGGTTCGCGCAGGCGCAGGAAGGCGAGAATGGCAACGGCCTGGAAACTGGTCACGAAGGCGAGCGTCATTGTGGCGCGCAGGAAGACGCTGCCATCCGCCAGCGACAGCGAGGCGCCGCGATAGGCCACCGCCGAGAGGCCGAACAGGCCGCCAGCCGCAATGCCGATCAGCGCCTTGCGATCAAGGAAACTGCGCCGGCCTTCTGCATCCGCCGGGATCGATATCAGGATCACGCCGACAAGGCTGATGAGGATGGCAAGGGCGACAGCCAGCGAGACATGATCACCCAGAAGCACAATGCCGAACAGGGCCGTCTGGATCGGCTCGGTCTTGGTGAAGGCCGTCGCGACGGTGAAGTTCTTGTGCGAGAAGAGATGGATCAGCATGCCCGTCGCAAGGATTTGCGCGAGGCCGCCGGCCATGCCGCTCAGGATGAAGGTGAGGTTCAGGGCAGGGGCCTTGGCACCGGTCGTCAGCAAGAGGCCGCCGAGCAGGGCCAGCGCCAGTGGCGCCGCATAGACAAAGCGCGCCGCCGTGGCGCCCCATGTCGAAAGCGTGGCGCGCAGCTTCTTCTGCAGCGCAGACCGCAGGTTCTGCAGAAACGCCGCCGCAATTGTTATGGGGATCCAGATTTCCATCCGGCGCTTGGACAGCAGCCGGATGGATTTGTCAAAGCTGGTTCAAGTCGAGCTATTGCACCCGCGTACATTGCGGGAAGGTTGTGGTGCCCTGTTGCAGCACGGCATAGCGGCCCTGGTCCCAGAAGACGACGCGCGAGGGGCCGATGCCCGACTGGTAACGCATGCCCTTGTCTGCTTCCACCTGTTGCAGCTGGTGCACTTCGCCGTTGAACATGACGGTGGCGGTCGTGCCGGTGACGCTCGCTTCAAGCTGGAGCGCACCGCACTCATAATAGGGCGAGATCACGTTAGAACTATATGGCGCTGCATAGGCAGGGTCGTTGGCCATGCGCGTATCGCCTTGCTGTGATGCGGAAGGCGGCGTTACCGCGCAAGCGGCGGCAGTGGCGGCGAGCGCGAGGGCGGCGAATGTGCAGGCGCGTTTCATGACGTGTCTCCGGTTTCTATTGGTCCGGGGGAACAGCGGTCAGGCGGCAGAATGGTTCCGCCGCCTGCACAGCTTCGGCCTAGCGGCGGGCCGTGATCGTGTCGCCATTCGGGGCATAGATGACCAGCGCGCCGTCCTGCGTGATCGTATATTGGCGTGCGCTGCCGATGATATCGGTAAAGGCGCGTTCCTGGTTCATCAGGGCCGGTGGGCAGGCCTTGCGGGTCATCACCATCTCGGTGAAGCGCAGGTCCTGGCCGGTGGCGGCATAGCCTGCGCTGAACGTGTTGCAGCTGGCATTGCCGGTGACGCGGCCATTGCTGTCAAAGTTGATCGAGGCCCGCGAAAAGTCGATCACGCCGTGACGCGAGATGTCTTCCACGATCCATTCAGGTCCGCTCAGCATCGCGCCATAGCCCGGCGTTGAGGGGTAGGGGCTCTGATCGGGATAGGGCGCCGGGTAGGCATTGCCGGGCGTGCCGCTGACAAGGAAGAGCGTGCCCATGTCCGTGTAAGGGCCATAGAGATCGACCGGGTAGACCGTATCCGTCGTCCAGAACAGTTCGCCAGCGGGGCTGCGGATCGTGGCGCGCAGTGTGTAGATGCCGTTCGGATCGAGGTCGCGGTCATCAACCGTGATATTGAAGGGCACCGGCACTTGCGCCGTGCCGAGGTTCATCATCGCTTCCGCCACAATCGTGGCGGGGACATCCATGCGCGACGTGTCGCTGATCGTGACGGTCGCCGTACTGCCAGCAGGCAGGGCAATGCGCTCACGATAGGTCAGCTGGCCGGTGACGACGTGTTCTGTGATCTGGGCCTGTGCGGGGTATTGCGTCGGCGTTGCGGCGCAGGCGACGGCCATTGTGCCGAGCGCGACGGAGGCGAGGAGGGTGGTGAGTTTCATGGCGGCGTTTCCCTTTGATGGACTGTCGGGAGGCCGCGTTCTTGCTATGTCAGCGCGCGAGTCCCGTTCGCAGATGCCAACGGCCCTGCGAACGGAAGGTTCCGCGTGCCTACACCGTGCGCTTCGCCTTGTCGGCGTCATTGGTGGCGGTGATGGCATCCTTGGCGGCTTGCCATTCTGCGTCGCCCCAGGCGGTGAGCTGGGCGAAGTTGCCGCCGGACGCATTGTACATGGCGCCGTCAATGGCGATCGTCTGGCCATTGATGTATTCGGCGCCGGGGCCCATCAGCAGGACGGCGAGATTGACCAGTTCGTGCATCTCGCCAACGCGGCCCATCGGGTTGGCTGCGCCTGAATCCATGCGCTTGGCGCCCTCGGCATCTGGCGAGAGACGTTTCGACATGCCCTCGGTGGGGAAGGGGCCGGGCGCGATGGCATTGAAGCGCAGGCCATAGCGGCCCCACTCGACGGCGAGGCTTTGCGTCATCGTGTTGACGGCGGCCTTGGACATTGCGGAAGGGACAACGAACGGTCCGCCATTCCACACCCATGTCGTCAAGATGGAGATGACATTGCCCCGGTTGCCGCCCTTGATCCACCGCTTGCCGATATCCTGCGTCATGTAGAATGAGCCGCGGAAGACGATGTTGGAAATGGCATCAAAGCCGCGGATCGAGAGGTCCTCGGTGCGGCTGATGAAGTTGCCGGCCGCATTGTTGACGAGGCCGGTGAGCGGCCCGTGCTGTGACCAGATCGCATCGTTCATGTCGGTAATGGCTTCAGCGACGCGGATATCGCACGCATGCGGCACGACCTTGCCGCCATGCTTCTCCATCAGTTCCCTGGCCGTCTCTTCGCACACGCCGCCGCGCCGGCCGCAGATGTGGACCTCCGCGCCGAGCTTGAGAAAGCCTTCGGCCATCTCCTTGCCGAGGCCGGTGCCGCCGCCCGTGATGAGGATGCGTTCACCCTTCATCAGGCCATCGCGGAACATCAATTGTGACGTATCCATCAGTGTTCTCCCTGTTTGAATTCTGTTATGGACCATAGCTCGAATGGAGCCGGAGGAACCCCCATGAAACCTGTCCTTTTTGCATTTGTCTCCCTTGCCCTCGCGGCAGGATATGCGGGGGCCGACCCTCTCGATGTGGACGGCACCTATGCGACCGAGGAAGAGAACTCGCACATCCAGATTACCGACTGCGGTGACGGTACGCCTTGTGGCACGATCGTCTGGATCGATCCGGCCAGCGTCTCGGACGGCAAGACGCCTGAAACGGCCACAGATGCAGACGGCAAGAAAATCCTCGGCCTGACCATGCTGGAAGGCTTCAAGAAAACGGCAAAGGGCTGGACCGACGGGACGATCTACAACCCGAAAGAAGGCAAGACCTACAGCTCCAAGATGAAGCTGCTGGACGATGGCGTCCTTGAAGTGAAGGGGTGTGTCGGCTTCCTCTGCAAGACGCAGAACTGGAAGCCGGTGGGCTGAGGCGCGCTACTTCCGGAAGGGCAGGCTGACCAGCCGCCAGAGGATCCAGACAGGCAGCACGATGCCGGCGCCGGCCAGGGCGGGCTTCCAGAAATTCTGCAGGGCCCATCCTGCGGCAGCGAGCGTCTGGCGCACGATGGCGCCTATGGCGGCAGGAATGTCGACATCGGGCGAAGACGGGTCGAAATTCGAGGCGAGCACGACAAAGCCGACGAGGATGCAGAGCGCGACCAGCTTGATCCAGCCCCAGACGCCAATGCCGAACAGGCGCTTCAGGATGGGGTGCGGCGGCTCCTTGACGGGTTTCGGGGGCACCGGCGGGGCAGGAGGCGGCGGTAGCGGCTCTACGACAGGCGGTTCGCTCTCATTCATCTTCCGGCGAGTTTAGCACAGCATTGCCCTTGTAGGCGACATTGACCTGATGCGGATAGGGGATCGTGATGCCCTCGCGGTCGAAGGCTTCCTTGACGGCCTTGGTCAAGTCGGCGCGCACCTGAACGAATTCGGGAGTCGCCACCCAGGCGCGCAGGCGCAGCTTCACGCTCCAGTCAGCCAGCGCATGTACGCCCACCCACGTATCTGCCTTGGACAGGACGCGCGGATGATCATTGGCGAGGTCCAGCAGCACTTTCAGCGCGTGGTCCATGTTGTCGTCATAGGAGATGTCGAAATAGAGGTCGAAGCGGCGCCGCGTCTGGCGCGTGTGGTTCACCAGTGGATCTGCCCAGATCATGTTATTGGTGACGATGACGACCTTGTTGTCGACCTGTTTCAGCGACGTCGTGAAGGGCGAAATATCGGTCACTTCGCCTTCCAGATTGGCAAGGCTGACATAGTCGCCGATCCGAAAGGGGCGCAGTATGGCCAGCATGACCCCCGCCGCAACGGATTTCATCGTGTCCTGCAGGCCGAGGCCGATGGCGAGCCCCATGGCACCGAGCACGGCAGCGAGGGATGTGGTCGGGAAGCCGAGCTGCGTCAGCGCTGTGACGATCGCGATCGCGAAAATCAGGTATTTCACCATCGAGCCGGCAAAGGCGAAGAGGGTGTCGTCTGCGCCGGTGCGCCGATGGGCCTTGCCGCCGAAATTGCGCAGCGAACGTGCGATCCAGTTGGCAAAGAGGATGGCGACCACGAGGATGGCCACAGCTGCAATGGCACCGGCGCCACGATCCTCGATCATGCTGCGCCAGTCATAGCCCGCCAGGCCAAGCGGCAGCGGCGACATCAGGATGAGGGCGAACATGCGCGCAACGGAGGCGCCAAGGTCCCAACTGGATCCCTCGAAATCATGATCCTTCGGCGTCACGATCTTGCCGACCAGCACGACCAGCCACTTCACGCCAATCGCAACAATCCAGATGGCCACCACGGCGGCCAGCACAAGCGCCCATTTCAGGACCTGGGGTTCGGCGGCCTGCGCCCAGGCGGGCCAGCCAGTCATGTCGATCTCGGGCATCATGGTCGCACTCATGTCACGCGCCGGGGCGGTCTTCAACTGAACTTTCACGCATTGGTGACTGGTGAAACAGCCGCGCTTGCGGCAGGTGGGAGGCAACAGAGCGCAGGAGACATCGCATGAACAAACAGGTCGTCCAGGAATATTACGGAGACATCCTGCAATCCTCGTCGGACCTGCGCACCGATGCCTGTACGACCGATGCGGCGCCGCCCTTGCATGTGCGCATGGCGCTGGGCCGTGTACATGACGCGGTGTCTGCGCGCTATTATGGCTGCGGACTGGCCATTCCGGCGCAGCTGGAGGGCCTGCGCGTGCTGGACCTTGGCTGCGGGGCAGGGCGGGACGTCTATGCGCTGGCCAGCCTTGTCGGTCCGAAGGGCCATGTCACGGGTGTGGACATGACGCCCGAACAGCTGGCCGTCGCCCGTGAACACGAGGGCTGGCATGCCGAGGCGTTCGGCTATGACAGACCCAACACGACCTTCATCGAGGGTGAGCTTGAGAAGCTGGATGAGCTGGACCTCGAAGCCGGCAGCTTCGATCTCATCATCTCCAATTGCGTGATCAATCTCTGCTCTGACAAGCCGGCCGTGTTCCGCGCCGCGCACCGCCTGCTGAAGCCCGGCGGCGAGCTTTATTTCTCTGATGTCTATGCCGACCGGCGCATTCCGGCAGACCTTGTGAAGGACCCGGTGCTGTATGGCGAATGCCTGTCGGGCGCGCTTTACTGGGGCGACTATCAGGCCGTGGCCATGGCAGCCGGATTCGGCGACCCGCGCGTGGTTGACCATCGCCCGCTGGCAATCCTCGATCCGGAACTAAAGGGCAAGGTCGGGCAGATCCGCTTTGCCTCCGTCACCGCGCGCCTCTTCAAGCTGGATGGCCTTGAGCCTGCCTGTGAGGACTACGGACAGGCGGTGATCTATCGCGGCGGCGTGGAAGGCATGGAGGACGTTTTCATCCTCGACGCCGAACACGCCATCGAGCATGGCCGCGTCTTTCCGGTGTGCGGCAACACGCTGGCCATGCTGATGGAGACACGCTTCGCCACCCATTTCTACGTGGTGGGCGCGGGCGACAGGCATTTTGGCCTGTTGCCGGGCTGCGCCGCGCCGGATGTGTTCGCGGCGGGCGACATGCCGACAGCTGCACCCGTGGGCGGGTGCTGCTGAGCGCTATTCCTTGTTGACGTTGACCTGGTGCGGATACGGGATCGAGATGCCCGCCTCATCAAGGGCGTTCTTGACGTTCTGGATCAGCGACCAGCGCGTCTCCCAATAATCGGGTGTCCTGACCCATGGCCGGGCAATGATGTCGACCGAGCTTGAATTCAGCTCGCTGACACGCACGACCGGGGCAGGGTCTGCTAGCACACGGGTGTCGGCCTTGATGACGCTCTCGATCACGTTGATCGCATTCTCCATGCCGTCGCCATAGTCGATGCCGAATAGCAGATCGATGCGGCGCGTCGGATAGCCGGCATAGTTCTTGATGACGCCGTCTATGGCCTGACTGTTCGGGACGATGACCTGCACATTGTCGGGCGTTGCGAGGATGGTCTGGAACAGGTTGATCTCTTTCACTGTGCCGCCCACGCCAGCCACCTCGATATACTGGCCAACGCCGTAGGGCCGGAACAGCATGATCATGATGCCCGACGCGATATTGCCGAGGGCGCCCTGCAGGGAGAGGCCGATGGCCAGGGTCATGGCGCCAAGGATGGCAACGAAGCTGGTCGCCTGTACGCCGAAGAGCTGCAGCGCGGCGATCAGCGTCGCGGCCGTCATGAACCAGCGCACGAGCGAGGCAAAGAAGCTGCCAAGCGTCTCATCTATGTTCGGCCGCTTGATGGCCTGCTTGCGGACGAAGCTCGCCATGGCGCCGGAAATGCGCAGGCCGATGATCAGGACGAGGAAGGCGCCAAGCGCTTTCAGGCCATAGCCCGCGAGAGCCGGCCAATGTTCCTCGAACTGGGCTTGCCAGTCGATACTGTTCAGAAAGTCCATGAATTACTCCAGTGTCAGGCGGCCTGCACAGCGCCATGGGCACCGCGCTTAAGCCGCAGGGAAAGGACGATGACAGCGACCACGCCGGTGATGATGGCGAGCCAGTTCATGTCCGTGATCGTCCAGTTGTTGAGAAGAATGCCGAGCAGGCCCCAGCCAAGGGCAACGTAGAACCAGAGGCTGCGGCTGACGAAACGGGTAAAGGCCCACGCGGCCAGCATGGCTGGCACCAGCGTGGCCCAGAGCATCAGCCATGGCTGGTCCGTCGGGCCGAGGGTTGAGAAATGGCGAATGGTGAGGGGGATGGAAATGGCGGCGGCCACCGTTATCCAGCCGGAGAGGAGGCCGGTGGTCATGTCAGCCGTGAGCTTTGCGATGCTGCCGCCCATGCCGCGCATGCGGTCAAACTGCCAGGCGGAAAACCAGGCGGCGGCGCCAATCGGAAACAGCAGGGCAAAGTCCAGCGGCTGTGACACGATCAGTTGCGCGCTCAGCATCCAGACCACGTTCATCAGGCCGGCAATGGCGAGCGGCATGGCGATGCGCTCCATCCACGGCTCGCGGCGGAATGTGGCGAACAGGGCGAATGCCAAATAGGCCAGGAAAATAAGGCTCCAGATCGAGAAGAAGACGGGCAGGGGCTGTTCCGGCGCACCAAGGTTACGCGTCGCATTTCCGATCGGCGTACCGATTCCCGCAAGCGGCGCGAGCGCGCCAGAAAGCGGCTGCAGCAGCGCAAGGAGAATCAGGATGAAGGGCCGTTGTTTCTGCATAAGGGCTGATATGTACCTCAAAACGCGCCTGTCCACGTGGCCCAACTGAAAAAAGTTTGATGCAGCGATGCGAATTGGCGTTATACGCCGACGCCTCTGCGGAGATTCAACAAAGGAATTTGCTCATGGCAATCAAACCTGCGGCCAAGAAGGCCGCTGCGAAACCTGCAGCCACCAAGGCGGCTGTCGCGAAAAAACCTGCGGCCACCAAGGCGGCTGCAAAGCCTGCCGCGAAAGCCAAGCCTGCTGCAAAAGCAAAACCGGCTGCAAAGCCAGCTGCGAAACCGGCCGCAAAAGCTGCCGCTAAACCAGCTGCTGCACCGGCCAAGGCTGCAACGAAAACGGCACCGACCGTCACACTGCGTCAGATGTCTGTCGACATGGCCGAGACCCACGGTCTCACCAAGAAACAGTCGCAGGAAATCTTCGACGACATGGCGACACAGATCACGAAACGCCTGAAAAAAGGCGAGCGGATCCGTATCAACGGTCTTGGCACGCTGGAAGTGCGCAAACGTCCGGCACGCATGGGCCGCAACCCGGCAACGGGCGAAGCCATCAAGATCAAGGCTTCGAAAAAGGTCGCCTTCCGCGTTGCGAAGGAACTGAAAGAGACCGTCTGATAACGGATTTCTTTTTGAACTGAATTTGAAAGGGCCGGCCTTTAAGGGGCTGGCCCTTTTTTTATTTGCTCGAGGCTGTTCGCCGCTTTCGCGGCGGCCTCTGCTCCTGCGCCTTGCTTGTGTTGGCCCTTTTTTTATTGGCCCTGCTCAGCCAGCAGCGCTTCAAGCGTTTCGATCCGGTCGGCCTCCGCTGTCGGCTTGTCCCACCGGATGCGGTTGATGCGCGGGAAGCGCATGGCGAGGCCGGACTTGTGGCGCGGCGAGCGCTGCAGGCCTTCAAAGGCCACTTCCAGCACGATACCCGTCTCCTTGTTCGCGGTCACCGAGCGTACCGGCCCGAACCGGTCAATCGTATTGGCGCGCACGAAGGCATCGAGCTGTTTCAGTTCTTCGTCGGTAAAACCGAAATAGGCCTTGCCCACCGGGGTCAATTCGTCTTTGCCCTCGTTTTCCCGCCAGACGCCGAACGTGAAGTCGGAATAGAAGCTGGAGCGTTTGCCATGCCCGCGCTGGGCATACATCATCACCGCATCGACGAGGTAGGGATCGCGCTTCCACTTGTACCACAGGCCCTTCGGCCGCCCGGCGAGATAGGCGCTGTCCCAGCGTTTCAGCATCACGCCTTCGATTTCCGGGGCAGGGGGATCAAGCCGCGCATCATCCAGCTTTGCCAGCGTGGTGATCGGCACAAGCGGCGACAGGTCAAACCGGTCGCTCTCGATCGTCAGGATGAAATCCTCCAGCCGTTCCCGGCGCTCACGGAAGGTCAGGCCGCGTACGTCGCGCTTACCATCCACCAGAAGGTCATAGGCGCGGATGAAGGCGGGATGCGTCTCCATCTGTTTCTTCGAAACGGTCTTGCGGTTGAGGCGCTGCTGCAGCGCGTTGAAGGGCGCGACCGTTCCGTCAGGATTACGCACCAGCAGTTCGCCATCGAGCGTGCCTTCGAAATCCATCGCGGCCACCACATCCGGGAAGGCGTGGGAGATGTCGTCGCCGGTGCGCGTATAGATGCGCCGTGTGCCGCGCTCGGCGGAGGCCTGCACGCGGATACCGTCATATTTCCATTCGGCGGCGAAGGCCTCGGCGGTGATGTGCGCGGGATCGACGGCATCCGGATTGTCGCGGTCCGCCTTGGGCACCAGCGGGTGGGCGAGCATGACCGGCCGGAAGGGCGCGGCGATATCAGGGCTCGGCCTCTCGGCGCGGTCTTCGAGCCAGGCGAACAGCGACTCGTAGGGCGGTGCGAGGCCGTGCCAGATCTCCTCGATATCGGTCACGTCCTTGTTGCCGAATTCCGCGAGCGCCAGCTTGGCGAGCCGCGCGGAGACGCCGATTCGCAATCCGCCTGTCAGCAGTTTCAGGAAGGCCCAGCGGCCCGTCGCGTCGAGGCCGTCGAGCCAGCCGGCAACCAGGCGCGGTGTCTCGGCGCGTGTTGCCTCGTTCAGCGTTTCGACAATATCCGACAGTGGCGGCGTGCGGTTGGCCCCGCGCGATTCCGGCCAGACGAGGCTGACGGTTTCGGCGAGGTCGCCGACATAGTCATAGGAGAGCGCGAAAAGTTCGGCGTCCATCCGCCCGTCCATGAGTGAGCGGATCATGGCGGGCTTGGCGTTCGGAATGTCGAGATCGCCCGTGATCGCCCCGAGGGCATAGCCGCGGTCCGGGTCTGGCGCGGTGGCAAAATAGGCCGCCATCAGGCGCAGCTTGCCGTTGCGGGAAGGCGTCAGGACCAGTCGGTCGAGCAGATCGGCAAAGGCTTGCATGCAGTCCTACATAGGGCCAAACAGGGTTCATGACAGCGTCGGAAACAGGCGCGCAGCCGATAATGGCCCATACGTCTCAAAGGGAAATTCGTTCATGACGCTCAAGCTTCACCATCTCAACGCCTCGCGTTCGCAGCGCATTGTCTGGCTGCTGGCCGAACTTGGTGTACCGCACGAGATTGTCCACTACACCCGCAACAAGGTGACGAACCTGGCGCCGCCGGAGCTGCTGAAGATCCACCCGATGGGCAAGTCGCCGCTGCTGGAAGACGGGGATGTCGTGATCGCCGAGACGGGCGCCATCGCGGAATACCTGATGGGCAGGTATGACACCGACTATCATCTGCACCCGCGCCCCAGTTCGCCGGAATTCCCGCGCTATCTGGAATGGCTGCACGCGGCCGAGGGGGCGATCTTCCTGCCGGGCCTGCTGCAGGTCTATTTTGCCCGCGTCGACATGACGGGCAATCCGGCGAAGGAGATGATGGCGGCAGAGCGCGAGAAGGCGGCCAGCACGATCGAGGCGCACCTTGCGAAGTATCCCTACTTTGCCGGTGAGCGCTTCACGGCGGCTGACTGCCTGATGGGCTTCCAGATCCTGATGTCAGATGCGCAGGGCGGCCTCGAAAACCGGCCCGCGACGAAGGCCTGGTTCGAGAAGATGAAGGCCCGCCCTGCCTATCAGAAGATGCTGGAAGTGGGCATCTAGGCCGAGGCCGGGATTCGCCGCCCCTGCCTGCGCAGGGGACACGGAAGCCATGTTACGGACCTGAATTTCGAAACAACATGCCTCCTGAGGCCGTGTCCGCTGCGGAGGCAGGGGCGCGGCGGGGCGGCACTATTTGCACACGTCCGGACTGGCATCGCAGAGGGCCATGACCGAGCTGATCCAGCTGGAATAGCCCTGCAGGTTTGTGTAGCGACCATTATAGTCGCCGGCGCAGAATTCGCCCGTGGCGCGGTTCTGCTCGACGACGGATAGCACGCCGACAACGGTCTTTGAGCTATCTGCCTCTGCGACGTAGAGCGGGCCGCCGCTGTCGCCGATGCAGGGGCCTGCGCCGCCTGCACTGGCGACATTGATCAGCGACGGGCCGTCAGCGGTGATCTTCAGCTGCGTCGACATCAAATTGTTCGACAGGCTGCCGCCATAATGCGTCAGGCCCCAGCCGGCCATGTCGGCCATGGGATAATTGGCGGGCGCGAGCGGCTTGAGCGTGGCGCCGTAGCGGGCGACGGGCACATCGGCGATGGGCGCGATCTGGGCATCGTCGAGGCGGATCAGGGCGAGGTCATTGGCGTAGCCATTGGCCGTTCCGAGATAGCCGGCATGGCAAACGGCGACTGTGGCGCTGGTGACTTTGGCCAGCGGGCTGCGGATGTTGGCGGCGTCGCCGATGAGGCGGAGTTCCTGGTAATCATCGTCAACGCAGTGGGCGGCGGTGACGAACCAGTTGGGGGCGATGCGCGTGGCGCTGCAGTGGCCACTGGTGATTGTGCCGTCGGGCTGGGGCGCGCGGGGCTCGAGCTTCACGATGCCGGGAAAGCTGGCGAGGCTGGCGGCGAGGCCGTTGACGGCTTCGGGTGCGGCGAGGCCTTCTTCCTGTTCGGTCGCGCCGGAAACTGCAGCAATCGTTGGGGTTGGCGGGCTGCCGACAGGGCGGCCACAGCTGGCGGCATTGAGCGAGGCGAGCGTGATTTCGGGCACTTGCACGGCAAGGGCCATGCCGCCCACGGACTCGGGCTGAAGGGCGGTTTCATCGGTCGTTTCGGGGGTACTCGCGGGGACTTCCGTGTCCGTTCCCGGCCCGTTCGGCGTGACTTCGGAGTCCGTTGTCGTGGTACTCGCAGGTGTTTCGGGCACCACTTCGACCGAACTCGTGACCGTGTCGTCGAAAAGGTCATCCGGCAGCTGGCCCAGTGTGCCGGACGTGTCGTCAGGTTTCTCTGCAGCCGTCTCCGGCGGGTCTCCGGGCAAGCGGATGGCGTCGCAGGCTGTGAGCGCGAACAGGGCGGCAGTGGCCGCGAGGAGGGCTGGGTGTTTCATGTCGTCCCCTTTGAAAGCACCGATAGGCCTTACTAAAGGGGCCAAGGCGCGGTGGGGTCAACCTGCCTCGTCGTCATAGGCGACCATGCGCAGGGGCCGGGCGCGGCGGCCTTCCAGCTCTGCCCAGCGGACAAGGGCGTCTTCGCGGCCATAGGTGACCCATAATTCTTCGGGGTTCACTTCGCGCACGGTGTCGGTCAGCTCGTCCCAGTCGGCATGGTCGGAGATGACGAGGGGCAGCTCGACGCCGCGCTGCTTGGCCCGCTGTTTGATGCTCATCCAGCCGGAGGCAAAGCCGAGGATCGGGTCGGGGAAGCGCTGGGCCCATTTGCCTTCAAAGGCGCCGGGCGGGGCAATGATGATCTTGCCGCGAAAGGCCTCGCGGGCGGCCTTGGATGTGTCGTCGCTGGTGGCGAGAATGAGCGTGCCAAGGTCGATGCCGACGGACTGGTAATGCGCGCAGAGCTTTTCGAGGCTGCCATGGATGAAGATCGGTTCGTCATAGCCGGCGAGGCGCAGGTGGCGGATGACGCGCTGGGCCTTGCCGAGCGAATAGGCGCCGATGCAATGGGCGCGTTCGGGAAAGTCCTCCACGCTTTGCAGGAGGCGGTTGATCTCGTGGCCGGTGTCCGGGTGGCGGAAGACGGGCAGGGCGAAGGTCGCCTCGGAAATGAAGACATGCGTGTTCTCGACCGGCTCGAACGTCGCGCAGGTCGGGTCGAAGCGGCGCTTGTAGTCGCCGGTAAAGGTCATGCGCAAGCCCTTGTGCTCAACCACGACCTGGGCCGAGCCGAGGATATGGCCGGCGGGCGCGAGCCAGACTGTGACGCCATTGATCTCGACGGTTTCGCCATATTCGAGCGCCTGCGTGGACTTGGCGAAATTGGCGCCATAGCGGCAGGCCATGATGGCGAGCGTGTCCGGATGGGCGAGCACTTTGCCATGTCCGCCGCGCGCATGGTCTGAATGGCCATGGCTGATGACGGCCCGCTCGACCGCGCCGCGCACCGGATCAAGGTAGAAATCGCCCGGCGGGCAATAGAGGCCCTTCGGCGTGGGCTGCAGCAGGAGATCGGGGCGAAGCATGTTCAGAATGTAGGCGATTGCGCAAAGCGGGGAAGGGGCTGGCTGCCGTGCCTTTCGCTTTGGGCCCAAGTGAGGTAGGCGGTTCAGCCGCATTCCCCGCACCGAGGGCACCTCCCATGCAAGTCGGCATCGATTTCGGCACGTCGAATACATCCATCGCGTTTCGCAGCGCGAAGGGCACGCAGCTGATCGCGCTGGAGCCGGATGCGACGTCGATCCCGACGGCGGTATTCTATGGCTCGAATTCGGGCGAATATGCCATCGGCGCGGAGGCGGTGAGTGCCTACGAGTCCGGCGAGGAAGGCCGGTTGATGCGGTCGATCAAGTCTGTGCTCGGCTCGTCGCTGATTGACGAGACGACGGAAGTGGGCCGGCGCCGCCTGCCGTTTCGCGATGTGATCGCGCATTTCCTGACGCGCGTGATTGCCCGCGCCGAGGCGGAGACGGGCGAGCGCGTCGACTCGGTGATCCAGGGGCGGCCGGTCTCGTTCAATGACCGCCACCCGGAACTCGACGCGCGGGCGCAGACCATCCTTGAGGCCTGCCTCAATGTGGCGGGTGTTGATCAGGTGGAGTTCCTTGACGAGCCGGTGGCGGCGGCGCGCTCGGTCAGCTTTGCGGCGGGCCGGGAGAAGCTGGTCTTCGTGGTCGATATCGGGGGCGGTACATCCGACTTTTCGGTTGTGCGCATTTCATCTGACAATGCGGGCTTTGATGTGCTGGGCAGCGCCGGGCTTTACGTGGGCGGCAACGACTTTGACCACATGCTGAGCTTCTTCGAGCTGTCGAAACTGTTCGGGCATATGGAGACGCTGGCGCTGAACGGGCTGCCGGTGCCGTCGGCGCCCTATTCGATCCTGTCGGACTGGAAGAGCCTCAACAAGCTCTACACGCGCGATGTTCAGAAGCAGATCACCTGGATGAAGATGAACAGCCCGCAGAGCGAAGGCATTCTCGCCTTCGACTATCTGGTGCGCCACCATGAGGCCCATGCCTATGCCAAGCGCACCGAGCAGATCAAGATTGGCCTCAGCGGAGCCGACGAGCAGGTCTTCGCCTATGACACGCCGGACGCGCACCTTGAAAAGATTGTGACGCGCGCGGCCTTCGAAAGCCTGATCGACGAGGCGATTTCCAAGATGGACGCTGTGGCGGTCGAATGCCTCGCGCGGGCCGGGGCGCGGCAGGAACAGATCACCGATATTGTCATGGTCGGCGGCTCGACCTTCATTCCGCTGGTGCAGGATCGGCTGGCAGCGCGGTTCGGCAATGCGACCCTGTCAGCGAACGATCGCTTCGGCGCGGTGGCCAAGGGCCTCGCCGTGCACGGGGCGGCGATGGCGAAGGCCTAAGGCGGCGCGATTGCTCGCCGTCAAACTCTGGACTCGGCGCGGCCCTCAACTTGTGGCAGAAATGCTGAATGTGGGGACGGGTTTTGCAGCTAATTCTCTATGGCGTTGTTTGTGCGACAATCCCTGTTGCGCTGCATATTCCAAAACTATTGGGAGACGAAAGCCTTGCGAAATATGTTGCCAAATATCGGTGTGATCTCGCGACGGCTATAATTCATGGCACGCCGCCTCACCGGCCTCGGGACAAGTTTGGGCCACGTGTACAAAGGGATCCGGAAGCTTGGCGAACCGATACATTCATCGTGCCCCCCACTTTCGCTCGGATCAGGCGCCCGCAGCCATATGGCTGGGATGTGATAATCAGGCTGCACAAACGTGATGCTTCCGGCGTCTCCAGGGACTTGGTCAGTGTTGAAGATCAGATACCTTTTGATCCCCAGAACTGTGGCATGCCGTTTAACCGGACGCTCAAAGTCGGAATGACGGGCTCGATTTTCGCTGAAGCCTCATCCTCACATGAAGTCGACGAGTATGTATTCCACGATTTTGCCGTTGAGCCATTCGCGGGCTCCATACTTGTGAAGTTCGATTATTTTCCTGCGCATTCGCGGTTCAATGAAGGCAGCATGCCGGATCAAACACTTGTCGTTCGTGCCTCGCCCGGCAAAGGGGGCTGGGCTTTTGAAGAAGTGGAGCGGACCCCCATATTATTTGGTCGCTCCCGTATTTGGGAGGCGGACGAACCAGGCGTCGAGACCAAGCTTCGGCAGGCCGCTTCTCAAAATCGCTAGCCCTTGGCGCGGTGGCCAAGGGCCTTGCGGTGCATGGCGCGGCGATGGCGAAGTCCTAGTCAGGCCTTCGTGCGGAAGAGGGATTCGGCTGCGCTGCGAAAGGCCTCGGCGTCTTCGGCGCTGTAGAAGGGGCGGGAGGCGAATGTCCTGCCGCCCGGCGCGGTGAGCATGACTTTCCACATGTCCTGCGTTTCCACCCAGTCGAGCTGTTTCAGCGCGAACCGCACCTGATCGCGCGGCGTGAAGGCCTGCGTCTCGGCCGGGCGGAACGGGCGGTGGACCGCGATGCTGAGATGGCCGGGCGAGATGATCCACCGGGATGAGGCGACGATCATGGCCGCGCCGAGAAAGAATATGCCGATGAGCCCCGTGGCGAGCACGATGAGGGCCACAAGCGGCGAGACGGAACCGGGCGGCCACAGGCCGTGCCGCAGGAGCCAGGCCGGGATCAGCAGCATGGCCAGACCTGCCAGCGCCAGCGCGAGGCGGACAACGGGCGTGACAGGAACGTCATGGTCAATTCGGGTGGGGCGCGGCGTGGCCAGCGCTTCAGCCTGCCGACATGCCGCGCATATAGGCGGCGCGGCGGGCCAGCGGCAGTTTGCCCAGCTCCTCGTAGATTGTGATCATTGTGTTGCAGACCGCCATGGCCTGTTCATCGGTGGGCTCGGGCGCGCCGATATAGGTGGCGCCGGTGCCTGCGGCCGGCTTGTCGCTGAAGACGCCGCCCATCCATGTCTGCACATCACGCATCGGCGAGACCTCGAAGCCGCCCTGATCGGGCGCATTCAGGATAGCGAGCGTGATGGCGCTTTCGGCATTGCGCAGTTCGGCCATCCGGTCGGAGGCGATGCGGGGCGCGAGGCCCATCGCAGCGCGGGCGCAATCCTGCGCGTCGGTCGTCTCGAATTCGCGGAACTCCTTGAGCGTCACGTCGGCAAAATCCGAGGCTTGCTGGTCGGTGGCGCGCAGCATGGCCTTGTTGGATTCCTCGATCAGGGCAGGCCTTATGGCGTCGCCGCCCGCGCGCCCGGCCTCTTCATAGGTGGCGCCATTGCTGCGGGCCGTGGCGGCGGTCTCGAGGAAGAGGGTTTCCGTTTCCGGACGCAGCCGGAAGAGGGCGAGGAACAGCGCGGCGTCCATCTGGCCATTGGCGGCAGCGGCCTCGAATTCGGGGATGATGATGGCCTGCAGTTCGGCCTCGTCAGCGCCGAGTGTGCCGGTGTCGGCCCGATCCATCTGTGCTTCGCCGTCCGGCGCGGGTGACGGCTCCTGCCTGCCGCAGGCGACCAGCAGCAGGCCTGCACTGAGCAGGACGATATGCATGAAATTCCGAGTATGCGTCATTGGCGATAAGCCTCCCCATTTCTGTCTTCAGGATTAAAGGCGTCGTAAGGGGGGCAAACGGGTCAGGGCGCTCGTGGGGTTGCGGAATTCTTAACTGCCCCGCCATACTTGCGACATGAAAGGATGTGCATAGAGTTGCGCATTCAACAGGAGAGATTTGCCCATGCGTCCCGCCAGAGCCGTGATCGTGTCCCTTGCTGCGCTTGCAGTGTCTGCCATGCCTGCCTTGGCGCAGGAGGGCGGCAATACAGACGAGATGGACGCCGCGCTGGCCGCCGGCTGGAAAGCGAGCTTCACCTGCTCTGACCTGTTCAATGCCGGTCAGTCCATGGCGGAAATCGAGCAGAACGATCTCTCCGGCATCTATCCCGATTACCAGCGTGCCTATGACAAGCTGCCCGGCGCGCAGGTGAACACGATGCAGAAGACCGTGTCGGTGACCTATTCGGCAACGATGCCGCTGCGCATTGCGGCCTGGCGCCCGGGCTTTGGCTGTACGCAGCTGCCAATCGGCGCGGATTCGAGCCAGATTGCCTTCCTGCCGCATTTCGCCAGCTGGCCGGCTGCGCCTGCCGCTGACCGGGGCAGCGCCATCGGCTCGAACGTGAAGATCCAGCTGCGCACCGAAGAGGCCGAACGTCTGGAACTGCCGGTCTCGTCGGCCTTTGACGAGCGCACTTATGGCAATGGCACGCGCACGAGCGCCGTGCTGGTCGTGCGCGACGGACAGGTCGTGGCCGAGCGTTACGCGCTGGGTGTGGACCATGAGACGCCGCAGAGGACATGGTCTGTCGGCAAGTCCATCGCGGCGACCGTGCTGGGCGCAGCGCGGCGCAACGGCATCATCGATATCGATTATCCGGCCGTGATTGACGCCTGGAACAATGGCGCCGACCCGCGCCGCAACATCACGATCCGCAACCTGATGAACATGGGCAGCGGTCTCGACAGCGGTGAGCGCGGCTCGCGCACCGACCGGATCTATTTCGGGGGCGGGCGCGTGGTTGACCAGGCCGCGACCAAGGTGCTGGAAGCAGCGCCGGGCACGCGGTTCAAATATGCCAATGACGACACGCTGATCGCGATGCGGGCCCTGCGCGAGGCGATGAAGGATGACGATGCCTTCCACCGCTTCCCGTATGAGAAAGTGCTGAACAAGATCGGCGCGGCGCATACGACGATGGAGATTGACTGGAACGGCGATTTCATCGCGTCGAGCCAGGTCTGGTCAACGGCGCGTGACCTTGCGCGTGTGGGCCAGCTCTACTTGCAGGACGGCATGTGGGGCAATGAGCGCCTGCTGCCGGAAGGCTGGGCGAAATTCGTGCGCACGCCGGCGCCTGCGCAGCCTGCGACGGGCCCGGGCTATGGCGCGCAATTCTGGCTGATGACCGATGCGCCGGGCGTGCCGTCTGACGTGTATTACATGGCGGGCAACCGGGGGCAGTATGTCGTTATTGCACCGAGCATGAATGCCGTGATCGTGCGGCGCGGCTATGACGCCAATGGCGGGGCAGGCTTCGAGATCAATGACTTTACGCGCGACGTGTTGCTGGCGCTGCAGGCGGCCGATGATGAGCGGGCATGGCAGCGCTCGCAGGCCGAGCTGGAGACGCAGATGGAAAACATGACGCCGAAGGAACGCGCGAAATTCCTCGCCGACCAGCAGGCCGCGCAGGCGATGCAGGCCCAGCCGAACTAGGCCTGAAAGGGCCTATTTCGTGCCCATGCCGGATTCGGGCAGGGGCTTGAGGTTCGAGATCGTCTGGTGTTCGGCTTCGCTGAAGTCCTTCATCATGGCCGAGCCGTTGATCGCGACATCGACGCGGGAGATGTGCGTGCGCCCGTCTGGCGCGCGGGCGCAGTCGAAATTCAGCTTGAACGACTTGATCCTGGCGATCGGCAGGGGGCGGAACGGCTTGTCGGCCACCATCTCGACCGAGAGGATGGCGGGCTTGTCCTTGGCGACGACGACCGTGCCGGTGAGGTATTTGTAGACGTCGTCGAGATCGTCGGGCTTGGCGCCTTTGTGGGGCTTGAACGTATAGGTCGCGGTGGTCGGGGATTCGGCGACGAGGGCCGCGTCGGCGGGGATGTTCTCGCCGAAGTTCTGGCACCAGATGTCGCCATCCGTGTCGGCGTCCATCTTTTTCACCAGTTTGCGGAAATCGTCGGTCCAGTCTTTCTCGGGCGGCGTGATGACATTCAGGCGCTCACCTTCCGGCTGGGACGGGTCGACGCGGATCATGGCTTCGGTATCGCTGTTCTGGACCGTGACATCGAACATGTAGAGCGGGCCGTCTGCCGGGGCAGCGAGGGCGTCCTCCAGCGGTGTGCCTGCATGGGCCGAGAGGGGCAGCAGCGCCGCGAGGGCGAGCGGGAGGTAAGCGTGGCGCATGATCGGTCCTTCGATTGGGCAGCAGGGTTGTGTGAGAACAGGGTTCACCTGAACCGGGCCTGAAAATAAAGAGGCAACGGACCCGTCTTGCGTTAGTTTAATACGACATGCCCGATAGCGCCGCCCTGACATATCGCTTGCCGGAGCCCTTTGCGGGCTGGTTCGCGGCGCGTGGCTGGCAGGCGCGGGCCCACCAGCTGGCGCTGACGGAAGCGGCCCTCGGGGGGGAAAGCGCGCTGCTGATTGCGCCGACGGGCGGGGGCAAGACGCTGGCGGGCTTCCTCGCGAGCCTGATCGAGCTGTCTGACAAGGGGCGCCGGTCGAACACCGGCATACCGGCCCTCCATACGCTTTACATCTCGCCGCTGAAGGCGCTGGCGGTGGACGTGCAGCGGAACCTGATGGCGCCGGTGGGCGACATGGGGCTGAACATCAGAATTGAGACACGCACGGGCGATACGCCGGCCCATGTGCGCCAGCGGCAGCGGCGCAACCCGCCGGATGTGCTGCTGACGACACCGGAACAGCTGGCGCTGTTCATTGCGTCGGACCATGCGAAGGACTTCTTCGCCGACCTCAAATGCGTGATTATTGACGAGGTGCACGCGATGGCCGCGTCGAAGCGGGGGGACCTGCTGTCGCTTGGCCTCGCGACCTTGGCGGAGTGGGCGCCAGCCTGCCGGTTCATTGGCCTCTCGGCGACGGTGAAGGAGCCGGAGGAACTGGCGCGGTGGCTGGATGTGCGGGCAGGTGCGGAATGTTCTCCCCCCTGCAAGGGGGGAGTTAGAGGGGGGTCTGTTCCCTCAGCTGAAAATGACGTGCTGGCTGACCGATCGGGAGCGGACCCCCACCCAGCCTCCCCCTTTCAGGGGGAGGAGCCGACGGCACATGTGGCAGGCGGTACACGCATCATCCGCGCGGAGGGGGGCGTGTCGGCGGAGGTCGATATCCTTGTCTCGCGCGAGCGGATTCCGTGGTCGGGGCATTCGGGGCGGTTTGCCGTGCCCGAAGTGTATGAGGCCATCAAGAAGGCGAAGATGGCGCTGGTGTTCGTGAATACGCGGTCGCAGGCCGAGTTCATGTTCCAGGAATTGTGGCGGGCCAATGAGGACGGGCTGCCGATTGCGCTGCACCATGGCTCGCTCGCCAAGGAGCAGCGCGTGCGGGTCGAGGCGGCGATGGCGGCGGGGCAATTGAAGGCGGTGGTGTGTACCTCGACGCTCGATCTCGGCATCGACTGGGGCGAGGTGGACCTCGTGATCCAGATGGGCGCGCCGAAGGGAGCCGCGCGCTTGATCCAGCGGATCGGCCGGGCAAACCACAGGATGGACGAGGCGAGCCGGGCCGTGCTGGTGCCGACGAACCGCTTCGAGGTGCTCGAATGCCGCGCGGCGGAGGCAGCGGTCGAGGCGGGCGAGATTGATGGCGAGGGTCTCCGGCAGGGATCGCTCGACGTACTGGCGCAGCATGTGATGGGGCGGGCCTGTGGCGACGGGTTTGAACTCGCGCCGCTGTACGATGAGATCATCCGCGCGGCGCCCTATGCCTGGCTCGACTGGGAGACGTTCGAGCGGATTGTCGATTTCGTGGCGAGTGGCGGCTATGCGCTGAAAACCTATGACCGGTTCCACCGGATCGTGCGGCGGCCCGACGGGCGCTGGGTGGCGCGCACGCGGCAGGACGCGCAGCAGCACCGGATGAATGTCGGCGCGATTGTCGAGGCGGTGCAATTGTCCGTGCGGCTTGCGACCTATGTGGGGAAGGGGCAGGCGGGCGATTCCAAGCGGACGATGCGGGCAGGCCACAAGCTGGGCGAGGTGGAGGAATATTTCATCTCCACGCTGGTGCCGGGCGACACGTTCCTGTTCGGCGGGGAAGTGCTGCGCCTGATCGGCGTTGAAGGCCTCGACGCGCTGGTGGTTCGGGCGGTGGGCGAGAAGCCGGCCATACCGAGTTATAATGGCGGGAAATTTCCGCTGACGACCTTTCTGGCGGAGCGCGTGCGCCAGATGATCCACGATCCGGCGCAATGGGACGCCCTGCCCGGGCCAGTGCGGGAATGGTTCGAGGTTCAGGTGCGCCGGTCCAGCATTCCGCCGCCGGACCATTTGCTGGTGGAGACCTTCCCGCGCGGCGAGCGGCATTACATGGTGTGCTATCCGTTCGAGGGACGACTCGCGCACCAGACGCTCGGCATGCTGCTGACACGGCGGCTGGAGCGGATGGGGGCAAAGCCTCTGGGCTTCGTGGCGAGCGAATATGCCATGTCGGTCTGGGCGATGGAGGATATGTCCGGGCTCGACATGGGCGACCTGTTCCATCCGGACATGATGGGCGATGATCTGGAAGAGTGGCTGGACGAGAGCGCGCTGATGAAGCGGACCTTTGCGCATTGCGCGCAGATATCCGGCCTGATCGCGCGCAACCTTCCGGGCAAGGAGAAGAACTCGCGGCAGGTGAGCTTTTCCTCCGACCTGATCTATGACGTGCTGCGCAGCCACGAGCCGGACCACATTCTGTTGCAGGCGGCCCGGCAGGACGCGGCGACGGGCCTGCTGGACGTGCGGCGCCTGTCGGACATGCTGGTGCGGATACGCGGCAAGATCGATCATAATGTGCTCGACCATATCAGCCCGTTCGCCGTGCCGGTGATGCTGGAGATCGGGCGGGAGCCGGTGTTCGGCGCCTCGGTGCAGGATGCGGTGCTGGGGGAGGCGGAGGCCGACCTGGTGCGCGATGCGATGCGGGATTAGGGGGCAAGGACGTAAAGGCCCTCACCTCCCACGCCCTTTGGGCGCGGGTCCCTCCTCTCCCGCAAGCGGGAGAGGGGTTTTATCGCTCTACGCCACTTAACCCCTCTCCCTTAGGGAGAGGAGGGACCCGCTGCCGGAGGCAGTGGGAGGTGAGGGCTCTTGTGGAACAAGCGTTTGACCCGCCCGGCGATGCGGGCCATTTTTGGCATCATGACGGCTCTCGCTGCGCGCCCCTCGGATACGATGCTGCATCTTGCCGGCGAGCTGCTGTTACCGCTGCCGGAAGGCGCGCTGTGGTGGGCGGCGGAGCGCGTGCTGGTCGTGTCGGACCTGCACCTTGAAAAGGGCAGTGCCTATGCGGCGCGGGGGCAGATGCTGCCGCCTTATGATACCGGCGCGACGCTTGCCCTCGTGGAGCGCCTCTGTGCGGTTTTAAGGCCGCGGACGGTGATTTCGCTGGGCGACAGTTTCCATGACCGGGCGGCCGAGCTGCGCCTGCCGGCGCCTTACGCGGCGCGGATACAGGCGCTGACCGGGGCGCATGATTGGGTGTGGGTGGAGGGCAACCACGACCCCGACCCGCCGGCGCACCTTGGCGGGCGCGCGGCGAAAGTGTTGCGGATCGGCGGCCTGGTGTTCCGGCATGAACCGACGGGCGAGGCGGGCGAGATTGCCGGGCACCTGCATCCGGCGGCGAAAGTGAAAGGGCGGGGGCGCATGGTGCGGCGGCGCTGTTTTGCCAGCGACGGGGCGCGGCTGGTGATGCCGGCCATGGGCACGTTCACCGGCGGGCTGAATGTTCTCGACGCGGCCTTCGCGCCACTCTTCCCGGAAGGCCTGATGGCCTTTGCGCTTGGCGGCGAGCGCGTGTTTGCGGTGTCAGCCAAGAGCCTCGTGCCGGACGTGGCCGCAGCGCGGTGGCGGCTTTAGCCTAGCCCTGCGCATTCTTGGCGCGGGAGAGGAGGGCGCCGCAGGGGGCGTCCTGGCCGCTGCCGGTTTCGATGAAGGGGAGGGCGGCGAGGGGGCCGGCGACCTGGGCGAGGACGACGGCGAGGCCGACCTGCAGCACCGACTTGCCGTTCAGTGGATTGACGCTCGGCTGGCGCAGCGTGCCGCCGAGCGAGACATTGCCGACCAGCGTGCCCCATGAGGCGTCCTTGGCGTCAGAGCGGATCTTGATGTCGAGTGCTTCGGTTTCGAAATCGACATTGCCCTTCATCAGGATGAGGCTGTCTTCCGTATCGAGCACGGCGGGGTTCAGCGTGCCGATGCCCTTGTCGATGTCCATGACAACGGCGAGGCAGCGGGCGGGCGTGAAGACCGGGTCGGCCCTGTCTTCGGAGGCGAGGAGGACGAGTGCCTCGCCAATGTCGAGCCCCAGCGCCTCGCTGCCAAGGGCGAGGACCTGCGTATCCTTCGACCAGATCGACAGGCTGCCATTGGCGCGGCCGAAGGCGTCGCGCAGCCGGTTGCCCGACATGTCGGCCTTGAACTCGCCATCGACATTGCCGCGCGCGATACGGTCGAGCGAGAGGCTTGCGAGCGCGACATGATCAAGCTTGCCGAGCACATTGGTCTGGGCCGGCTGCTGCGTGCCGTCGATCGTGGCATAGGCGGTGATCGTGCCTTCATCGAAGGCGAAGCGGGCGAGCCTGGCTTTCACGACGCGGCCCGTGATGGTGAAATCAAGCTCGACGCCGGTGAGGTCGAGCGTGGAATTGATCACCGTGTCGGCGACATAATGGACCTGGCCATCGACGGCATCGAGGCGGGCAAAGTCGATCTCGATATTGGGGATGAGGCGGCTGTCGCGATTATAGGCTTCCTTGGCCTCGCGCTGGGCCTTGCCGACCGTCTCGCCATTGCCCGTGCCGAAGGGGAGGGCGAAAATGACACCGAGATCGTCAAAGTCGAGCTGGTGGGATTTGATGTCGGCCGTGATGTAGGGTGTCTCCTTGTCGAGATCGACAAGGATTGATCCGGCAAGATCGCTGTCGCCGACCGTACCGGCAATATCGTCAAGGTCATAGGCGCCGGGTTTGATGGCGAGTTGGGCCGTGAGATTGTAGGGCGGTGTATCGGGCGCGGCGAGGCCGACAAGGCGGGCGATATCGGCCATGTTGTCGCCCTTGATGCGGACGCGGCCGCCCAGCGTGCTGCCGCCGGAGGCCTTGGCGCTGCCTTCGAAACGGACTTCGGAATCGGCCCCGGTGGCGTGGAGGGCCACGTTGCCGCTCTGGACCGAGCCCTTGGCGGAGACGAGCTTCAGTGTGCGTTCGGGCTTATCCGGATTGAAGGCGAGATCCACATTGGCGACGTCGATATGGTCGACCCATTTGCGCAGGTCGGGCCGCGCGGTGTCCTTGTTATCGTCCGACCCGGCGAGGCTGACGCGGCCATCGCGGGCGGTGACTTCCGAGAGCCATGGAATGCCGGGCAGAAAGCCGAACACGTTGGCGGTGAGGGCGCCGGTTTCGATGTCGGCGAGCTGCGGCACGTCGGCGCCGGAGAGGGCGAGCGTGTTGAGGCGCGGGAAGGTGAGGTGTGCGGAGGCGACCTTGGCGCCGTCCGGCCCCCAGGCGTCGAGGGCGCGGTTGACCACGGGCGTGGCAAAACGCGGCTGCGTCATGGCCAGCAGGAAGACGAGCACGATCACCGCCAGTGTGAGCAGTGCGGCGCAGATATAGAACGCGGTCCGCTCGAGCGGGCTGAGGCCTGAAAGGGATTTCATTTTGCCGTAACGTGCTGAAACCATTTTGGTTCATTGCGCATGGCTGCGGCTTGACGATAGGATTATATACCCATTATACAGGGTATCGGACAGAACAGGGCCATTTGCCATGCAGCACCGGGATATCTGGCGGGGAATCGACCAGCTGGCCGCGCATCACGGCCTGTCGGCCTCGGGCCTTGCCAAGCGCGCCGGGCTGGACCCGACGGCGTTCAATCCGTCGAAACGCGAAGGCGCCGATGGCCGCCCGCGCTGGCCCTCGACCGAGAGCCTGGCGCGTGTGCTGGAAGCGGTGGGCAGCGGGTTTGACGATTTCGCAGCCATGGTGGAAGGGCGACGCGGCGGCCTCGCGCCGCTGATCGGCTTTGCGCAGGCGGGGCGGGACGGCTTCTTTGACGATGGCGGTTTTCCGGTCGGCGGCGGCTGGGAAGAGGTGCGGTTTCCGGGCCTCGGCGACGAAGCGGTCTATGCGCTGCAGATCAGCGGGGATTCGATGGAGCCGGCCTATCGCGCGGGCGACCGGATCATCGTGGCGCCGGGGGCGGAGGTGAAGCCGGGGGATCGGGTGGTGGCGAAGACGACGGGCGGCGAAGTGATGGCCAAGGTGCTGGAGCGGCGCAATGTGCGCGTCGTGGATCTCGCCTCTCTGAACCCGGACTATCCGGTGCGCAGTTTCAAGCCGAACGAGATCGCCTGGATCGCGCGGATATTGTGGGCGAGCCAGTAGGCTACCAGTACGTCTCCATGATTTCCTTTGACCAGCCGGGCTCGCGCAATGTGCCCCTTGGCTGGAAGCCGGACATGACGGGTTTGATGTCGAGGACCGGCGTGCCGTCGATGGCGTCGAGGCCCTTGATGTGGAGGACCGTGCCGTCGACGGACAGTATCTCGCAGATCGTGGCGCCGAGCCGGTTGGGCCGGTTCTTGCCGCGCTGGGCGAAGATGCCGATTTTCGGCCAGTCCGTATTTCCGCGCGGATGGCGCGCGCCGGTGACGATCTTTGCATCCGGCACCTGGTCGAACAGGAAGATCACTTCGGCATGGGAGAAGGTTTCAAGGCCCATCAGGGCTTCTGCATCGAAGACGGACGTGTCGAGTTCAATCCGGGCGGGAACGCTGTCCCAGTCATCGTCGATGGCTTCGGCCCGGTCGCAGCGGACATGCCCGACGGGACGCATGAGGAAGGGATCTGACATGCCGGTATCTCCTGTATTGAGACGGCAAAATACACATTCAGGGCGAAATGGCGATTTCGCACATGCATCACATTCTCCGCTTGCCCTTAAGTCAAACTGGCGTCACAAACCCACCCCATGGATTGGGGCAAGCTCAGATCTTTTCACGCGGCAGCCGAAGCGGGCAGCCTGACATCTGCGGGCGAACGGCTCGGGATATCGCAGTCGGCTGTCTCGCGTCAGATCGCGGCGCTGGAAGAGGCGCTGGGCGTCTCGCTGTTCCAGCGGCATGCGCGCGGACTGGTGATGACCGATAGCGGCCATACGCTGTATCGCTCGACGATGGAGATGGCGGCGGCGGCGACTTCGGCCAATGCAGCGCTGAAGGACCAGCAGGATACGCCGCAGGGCGAACTGATCGTGTCGGCGCCGGTGGCGTTCGGGTCGACCTGGCTGGTGCCGCGGCTTGGCGGGTTTACCAGGAAGCATCCGGACCTGTATCTCGACTTGCGGCTCGACGATAATGACTATGACCTGCTGAAACTGGAGGCGGAATGCGCCATCCGGCTATGGGCGGCGGACAAGGCGGACCTGATCCAGCGCAAGCTCGGCACGGTGGCGACCAACCTCTATGCCTCGCCTGAATACCTGAAGCAGAACGGCATGCCGCGCACGCCGCAGGACCTCGATAATCACCGCATCATTGCCTATGGCGACGAAAGCTCGCTGCTGAACGTGATGAGTTTTGCCTGCCGGGTGGGCCGCGATGACAGCCCGCCGCGCCCGGCCTCGCTGAAGCTGAACAATGTGTTCGCCATGCTTCGGGCGGTGGATGCCGGCCTCGGGATTGCCGATGTGCCGGACTATATGGCCAGTACAATGCCGCGTCTTATCAAGGTGTTGCCGGATCATGTCGGGCCGATCTTCGACCTCTACTTCGTTTATCCGAGCGACCTGCGCCGGTCGAAGCGTGTGGCGGCCTTCCGTGACTTCGTGACGGCCGAAACGGAGGCCCTGCGCCGTCCGTCCATGCATCAGAACTAGTTTGAACGTTTGATGAAATGCATTTGTGCATGGGTGGCCTGCTGTCATGCGGGTTGTGCTGCAGCTGCGAAGCTTTATCTATGCGTCATGCCTTGGGCCCCGGGCATTACCCAATCTCCTCCGATTGGGCGTTTCCTCCCCCCTTCGGGGCCCAATACTCATCAGCCCGGCGCGTTCAATCGCTGCCGGGCTTTTTTTTCGTTCCGCGCACGCCGAGGGTGCCCGTCGCGGCGCGACAGGCCCCTTGAGCGGGCAAAATGCATGCGATTGTTTTCGTTCTACCTGAGTGGGAAAGACACCGCGTGGCCCGGACAGGCCGCTAACCCGGCGGGGCGTGCGCCTTGTAGTGGGCGGCATCATTGGTGAATGCCAGGACATCGCGCAGGTCTTCGTCGAGATGCTTGCGGGCGAGGCCGGGGGGCTTGTCAAAATTGAAGGGAACGGGGCGCGGCGCAGCCTTGGCGGCGCGGCGGGCGAGCAGGCGCGCGAGGCGCTTGACGTGATGGTCCGGGTCGCCGAGGACCAGGGTGAGCGCGATCAGGCGGTCCCTCAGTTTGGCGGCGGTTTGCGGCGTGCGGATGGGTTTGGGCGGCTTTGGCGGCGCAGGCGGGCCGTCGAGATAGCGGATGCGGGGGCCGGTCGGTTTGGGGCCACGGCTCGCGGGTTCGGTGAGACGGAAGACAGCCTTCCGGGGCGCCGCCCCTGCCTGCGCAGGGGTCACGGGAGATGTGTGAGGGGGACGTATGACCGGGCCGGATGAGGCCCCGGCTTTGGCCGGGGATGCGGGCGTGAGCGTGAGGGTTGGGGCGAGGAGGTAGAGGAGGCGTCTTGCGAGCGCTTCGGCGGGCTTCAGGATGGCGAGGATTTTCGCGGCGACACCTTTCGGGAGGATGGCGCCGGCGACAGGGCCGAGCAGGTCAGCGGCCATGAGCACCACGCGATCAAGCCGCGCCCAGCCTTCGGGCGCCACGATCTCCATGTCCTGTTCGTCGAGCGGAAACATGCGGGCATTGTAGGCACGGTTTTGGCGGGGGCGGAGAAGGGAGCCTCTTTCCTACACTTTCCGCGCCATGAAAAAGGGGCCCCGCACGGGAGCCCCTCTGACATACATATTCCTGTAACCTGCCGGCGTGCCTAGAGATTGGCGCGCAGCATCCACGCGGTTTTCTCGGAAATGTCGGCGCGGCGGGTCATCAGGTCGACCGTCACGATGTCATTGTTTTCCTCGGCAACCTTGAGGCCGATCTTGGCGGCGCGGCTGATCGCTTCATGGCCTTTGACCAGGTTCGAGATCATCGCTTCGGCGTCCGGCACGCCATTATCCGGCTTGATCGTGGCTTCTTCCAGCATTTCGGCAGAGGAACCGGGGGCGAAATGGCCGAGGGCGCGGATACGTTCGGCAATCTCGTCGAGCGCGGTCCAGAGCTCGGTATACTGGGTCATGAACATGCCGTGCAGCGAGTTGAAGCGCGGGCCGGTGACATTCCAGTGATAGCCGTGCGTCTTCACGTAGAGCGCATAGGTTTCACCGAGCAGGACGCTGAGCGCCTGGGCGGAAGACTGGCGGGCCTTGTCGTTCATTCCAATATCAATGGGCATGGGATATCTCCTGTATCTGTGACAGCTTATACGTCACATATGGGCATTCGATCCCTATTTTACCCATCGATAGGCGCACGCTGAGCTATAGACGCAGTCTATTTCAGCGCCGCGCAGAAGCGCTCGATGCGGATGAGGGCTTCGGTCAGCGCTTCGGTCGACGTGGCGTAGGAGACGCGGAAGGCCGGGGACATGCCGAAGGCCGCGCCGAAGACGACAGCGACCTTTTCGGTTTCCAGAAGCTCCGTGGCGAAATCCTCGTCATTCTCGATGACCTTGCCGGACGGGGCCGTCTTGCCGATGACGCCCGCGCAGGACGGATAGACATAGAAGGCGCCTTCAGGCGTCGGGCAGTGCAGGCCTTCGCATTTGTTGAGACCGGCAACGACCATGTCGCGGCGTTCCTGATAGACCTTGCGGCGCGGTTCGAGGAAATCCTGCGGGCCATTGAGGGCTTCGATGGCGGCATACTGGCTGATCGAGGAGGGGTTGGACGTGGTCTGGCTGATGACCTTGCCCATGGCCTTGATCAGTTTTTCCGGGCCTGCGGCATAGCCGATGCGCCAGCCGGTCATGGCATAGGCCTTGGAGACGCCGTTCATGGTCAGCGTGCGGTCATAAAGGGCGGGCTCGACCTGCGCGATGGTCCAGTATTCGAAGCCGTCATAGACCAAGTGTTCGTACATGTCGTCGGTCAGGACCCAGACCTGCGGGTGGCGCAGGAGGACGTCGGCGAGGCCGCGCAGCTCGGCCTTGGTATAGGCGGCGCCGGTGGGGTTGGACGGGGAGTTGAGGATGATCCAGCGGGTGCGCGGCGTGATCGCGGCTTCGAGCGCGTCCGGCGTCAGCTTGTACTGCGTGTTCGGGCCACAAGGGGCAATGACGGGTTCGCCGCCGGCCATCAGCACCATTTCAGGATAGGAAACCCAGTAGGGGGCGGGCACGATGACTTCGTCGCCGGGGTTCAGCGTGGCAACGAGCGCGTTATAGATGACCGGCTTGCCGCCCGGCGCGACATGCACCTGCGAGGGCTTGTAGGAGAGGCCGTTCTCGCGGAGGAACTTGCCGCAGATGGCTTGTTTCAGCTCGGGCAGGCCGTCGGCGGGCGTGTACTTGGTCTTGCCCTCGCGGATCGCCTTGATGGCGGCTTCCTTGATATTGTCCGGTGTATCGAAATCGGGCTCTCCTGCGCCAAGGCCAATGACGTCATGGCCGGCGCTCTTGAGTTCAGCGGCCTTGGTGGTGACGGCGATCGTGGCGGACGGCTTGACGCGTTCGAGGGCGTCGGCGAGGCGGATTTCAGCGGACATTATGTAAATCCCGAGGTGCGGATTGGGGGGTGGGCGAATGGCCTGTGCCTTAGGACGCATGGGCGTTTGCGGCAAGCTTTTCCCGAATCTGTGGCCGTGCGGCTGCGGGACGCAGGCCTTTGCCACCCGGGGCAGGGCTTGTGAGCGATTATGCCAATTGGCTGAATTTCACCGGATTTCTTTATCGGTTTTTCAACCATGCCTGCGATGCTGGAAGGTCAGGATCCGGTAAACAGGCCGGGACCGGTGGAGGACTGCTGAGGCCATGGTCTCATCGAACGATAGTTTACCCTTCGAGGAAATATGGGGTCTGATCGTGCGCGAGACGCGGCACGGAGCGCACGATATGTATATCTGGCTCGAGCGCCTCAGCGATATGCAGCGCCTGATAGGGCTGGTCGTTTTCGCGCTGATCCTGCTGATCCTGGCCTTCCGTCCGCATCAACTGGCAAAGCGGAAGAAGAAGAGCGAGAAAAAGCAGGGCAGTGAGTTCTTCTATGCGGTTGTGATCGTGATGATCTTTGCCTTCGGCATTGGCTGGGGCTTCGACAGCGGGCTGGATGTCGAACAACTGATGCGCGATCTTTTCTAGGCCTCGCAAGCAGCGCCCGCAGGCGCTATCTAGGGAGCCATGGAATCGCAGGAGAATGACGCAACCACGCTTCGCGGCGTCGACGTCATCAAGGACAATCTGAAACGGCTGCCCGGGCGCCCCGGCGTCTATCGCATGTTCGGCGATGGCGGCGAGGTGCTGTATGTGGGCAAGGCGCGCGACCTGAAGGCGCGCGTGTCCAACTATGCGCGGCTTGGCGGGCATACGCAGCGGATCGCGCGGATGATCCTGCTGACGCGGCGGATGGAATTCGTCGTGACCGAGAGCGAGACCGAGGCGCTGCTGCTGGAAGCGAGCCTGATCAAGAGCCTGAAGCCGCGTTTCAACGTGCTGCTGCGCGATGACAAGTCGTTTCCCTATATCCTGATCCGGCGGAACCATGAGGCGCCGCAAATCAAGAAGTATCGCGGCACCAAGCACAATGAGGGCGACTATTTCGGGCCGTTCGCGAGCGCCGGGGCGGTGATGCAGACTTTGGATACGCTTCAGAAGGCCTTCCTGCTGCGCACCTGCGAGGACAGCGTGTTCAATGCTCGCACGCGGCCCTGCATGCTGCACCAGATCAAGCGCTGTTCGGCGCCCTGTGTGGGGCTGATTTCGAAAGAGGATTATACCGAGCTGGCCGATGAGGCCGCGGATTTCCTGCGCGGGAAGGGGGCTGACCTGCAAAAACGGCTGGCCGAAGAGATGGACGTGGCCGCCGAGGCGATGGAGTTCGAACAGGCCGCGCGCCTGCGCGACCGTATCCGGGCGCTGGCACATGTGCGCGCGACGCAGGACGTGAACCCGGACGGGCTGGAAGAGGCGGATATATTCGCGATCGCGATGGATGGCGGCGTGTCATGCGTGCAGGTCTTCTTCATCCGGGCCGGGCAGAACTGGGGTGCGACGGCGCACTATCCGCGTCATGATGGCGAGGAGACCAGGGAAGAAGTGCTCGCGGCTTTCCTGGTGCAGTTCTATGACAAGCGCCCGCCGCCGAAACTGATCCTGGTCAACGAGATGCCGGACCAGGCAAGCCTGATCGGAGAGGCGCTGGAACTGAAAGTGGACCGGAAAATCGAGATCCGCCGGCCGGAGCGCGGCTCGAAGCGTGATCTGGTGGCGCAGGCCGAGCGCAATGCGACCGAGGCGGTGACACGCAAGCTGGCCGAGACCGCGAGCCAGGCGCGGCTGCTGGACGAGGTGCAGAAACTGTTCGAGCTGGAGACGCTGCCCCAGCGGATCGAGATTTACGATAACTCGCACATTCAGGGCACGAACGCCGTGGGCGGCATGGTTGTGGCCGGGCCGGACGGGTTCATGAAGACCGCTTATCGCAAGTTCAATATCAAGGACACGGACATCGAACCGGGCGATGACTATGGCATGATGCGCGAAGTGATGCGGCGGCGTTTTGCCCGCGGCCTGAAGGAGAAGGCGGTTGGCAATGAGCGCAACTGGCCGGACCTTGTGCTGATCGATGGCGGGCTTGGGCAGCTGAATGCCGTGCTGGAGGCACTGGCCGGGCTGGGACTTGGCCCGGATGACGTGAACCTTGTGTCGATTGCCAAGGGCGTTGACCGCAATGCAGGGCGCGAGCAGTTTTTCCGGCCGGGTAGGGCGCCGTTCAAACTGCCGGAGACGGCACCGGTGCTCTATTACCTGCAGCGGCTGCGCGATGAGGCGCACCGCTGGGCGATTGGCGCGCACAGGGCGAAGCGGTCGGCGGATATTGCGCGCTCGCCGCTGGACGAGATCGAGGGCATCGGCCCGGCGCGCAAGAAGGCGCTGTTGCAGTATTTCGGCTCGGCGCGCGGGGTGTCACGGGCGAAAGTGGCGGACCTGATGGCGGTCGAAGGCGTCAACGAGGCGCTGGCCGAGCGCATCTATGGGCATTTCCATAGCGGCTGAGACCTATTCCTTTGGCTGATTTTGCGCGCGCAGAGCAAGCGCCATGAGGTAGCTTTCCATAAGCAGCACGAGTTCGTCTTCCAAGGCGTCTGACCGAAGACCGAGGCCGGACTCGGCAATCGCTGCGCGCAGGAGGCAGACCACGGCATGGGTGAGGATGAAAGCTGACTCGGGCCGGTTGATAAAGCTCAGCTCCGGGTGAGCTTGCATGATGTCGCTGAAAGCTTTGGATTGGTCGATAATGGCCGCTTCACCGTGGACGCGGAACAGGGCATCGCTGAGCACGATACGGGTTTCAGCCGATCCCTGTACGCCGTGCATCAATGCGCGGACGACCTTGCGTATGCCGTCGGGCTCGGACGGGTCATGCATGATTTCGTGTATGCGCTCCCCGATGCCATCGGATTGGCGCTGGCCCAGTGCGGCCAGTATCGCATCCCGGTCACTGAAATACTGGTAGAGCGTACCAATGCTGACGCCTGCGCGCTCGGCGATATGGTTTGTGGTGAGCTTGCTGAGGCCATCAGTTTCAAGAATGTGAAACGTCGCCTCGAGAATGGCATTAACTGTCGCTTGGGCGCGGGCCTGCTTCGGATTTCTTCTCGATTTTTCAGTCACTTATATTTTCCCTCTGCCCTCTGCGCCCCGTATCAACTGATGCGAGTAGAAAACGTGAGTATTACTCACAAATATAGATCATCCTGCCAATGGAGCAGTCAGAGGGGTCGAAACATGTCTGATGTTACAGCGTCAATCCATGCGCGCATCGCCCAGCAGGGGGCCACCTTACCCGCCATGTATGGCGATGTCGATTTCTCCGTCCTGCCCGAGCGCTATACCGAAGATGTCTCCGTCAGTTCGATTGCCTCCTATGCGGACAAGTTTCCGACGCCGCCTGCCGACATGGTGGACCGTGTGCGCGCCTATACGATGCTGGGCGATGTGACGGCCGATGCCTATGCCGCGCTGATGGGCGAATATGGCTTCAAGAAGCTGGTCGACATGCTGCAGACCGCCTGTGACAAAGGCATCGAGGCGGTGCCGGATGCGCCGCCGGAACTGGTTGCGCTGATCGCCGAGATGGAGACCAGGCCGGACTGGCTGAACATGGAGCTGGTGCGCGAGGGCGCGCGGCTGAACAGGTTGCCGATGGCCGTGGCGGCGCCGTGGATGATCCGCGGATCATTCCTTGCGACCTTCCTGAACAAGTATACGGCGCTGCCGATGGCGCTGACCGGGACACTGAGCGGCACGACGGCGGCGCGGCGTGTCAACGAGACGGCGACCTTCTTTACCGTGACGACCCTGCCGGGCGCGATGGAGCCGCATGGCGAGGGCTTCAAGGCCGCCGCGATGGTGCGCCTGATGCACTCGATGGTGCGGTTCAATGTGCTGCGGCGCGTGAAGGGCTGGGATGTGTCCGTCTATGGTATCCCGATCCCGCAAGTGGACCAGATGCCGGCCGGCCTGATCGACGTGTTCCTGCTGGCCTACCAGATGGTGGCCGACGGGCGCACCGAATTTACGGCCGAAGAGCGCGCGCGGGTCGAGTTCAGCCGCTATCGCTGCTACCTGCTGGGCCTGCCGGAAGACCTGCTGATGGATACGCCACAGGGGATTATCGACATCATGAATGCGCGGGGCGGTTCGATCCGCGACGGGTTTGACGATGCGACCTGCGGGGCGCTCGTGCGGGCGACGCTGGCGGCCTATATGCCGCCGGACAGATCCTTCGGCAGCCGCGTGTTTGATGCCATCGAAAAGCGGTTTTCGCGGATCGTGTTCATCCAGCAATTCCTGGGCGGGGACCGCAAGGCGGCCGCCGATATGGGCGTGCCGGTGAGTAATCTCGATTATGCGGTTGCAGCCGTCATGGGCACCGGGATCGCCCTGAAGATGGCGGCCTACAAGCTGGCGCTGGCGACGCCTGGCCTCAAGGGCCTCGCAGACCGCCGGCTGACGGGGAAGATACGAAAACTGCTGGCGCGCTATGGCCATGCCGAGTTCACAACGGATGCGGGGGCCTATCGGCCTGCGACACCGGCTGGCGCGGCGCACAGTCACTGATGGGGCTCCCGGACCGCCCCCTTACGGTCCGGTGAGCTCTTGCGGGGGCGGCGGGACTGGTCTCACTCCCAGTCCCGCTTGCCGGGGACCGCAGGCCAAAGCCACGAATTTCCCGTGTTTATACCTGATATCTGCAGTATCTGCTGCAGATAGCGAAATATTTAACAAAATCTTTCAATCGCACTGATCCAGTTTCCAACGTCATCCGTAAATTATTGTACACGCTATATTTTATGGCGAGGAGAGCGGCCGGGCATTCCGCCCTGCGTCTATGGAATGGGAAACGGGTGATGAGAAAACATAATCTGATGAAATCGAGCGGCCTGCTGACGGCCATGGTGCTGGGCGCTTTCCTGGTGCCTTCGCTGCCAGCTTTTGCCGATGCGACACCTGACTGTAATGCCAATGCCGGGGAGGCAACCGCGCTGGAGTGCGGCGTGAACGCGGCGGCGACGGGCGTTGACGCGATGGCCGTCGGCACGGATGCGACCGCGACGGGCAACTCGACGACCGCTGTCGGCGGCGAGTCGGTTGCGACCGGCCCCGGCGCGACGGCAATCGGCTGGCAATCCGGCGCCAATGCAGAGCGCGCGCAGGCTTTTGGCCACCTCGCCAAGGCGAACGGCATCCGCTCGCTGGCCGTTGGTGAAGGGGCCGTTGCAGATGGCCTCGAGAGCATCGCCCAAGGTAATCTGGCGTCGGCAACCGGCATTGACGCGGTCGCCATCGGTACGACGGCCACAGCCAATGGCAACTCGACGACCGCTGTGGGTGGCGAGTCGGTTGCCACCGGACCCGGCGCGACCGCGATCGGCTGGCAGTCTGGCGCCAATGCAGAGCGCGCGCAGGCATTGGGTCATCTGGCCAAGGCGAACGGCATCCGCTCGCTGGCCGTTGGTGAAGGGGCCGTTGCAGACGGCCTCGAGAGCATCGCGCAGGGCAATTTGGCGTCGGCAACCGGCATTGACGCGGTCGCCATCGGCACGACGGCCACGGCCAATGGCAACTCCACGACAGCAGTCGGCGGCGAGTCGGTTGCGACCGGGCCTGGCGCAACGGCCTTTGGCTGGCAGTCTGGTGCAACAGCCGAACGAGCACAGGCCTTTGGCCATCTCGCCAAGGCGAATGGCATCCGGTCACTCGCGGTCGGTGAAGGGGCCGTTGCAGATGGCCTTGAGAGCATCGCGCAGGGCAACCTGGCATCGGCAACCGGCATTGACGCGGTCGCCATCGGCACGACGACCGTTGCCAACGGCAATTCTTCAACCGCAGTAGGCGGTGAAGCGACAGCCAATGGCACGGCGGCCACGGCCTTTGGCTGGCAGTCATCGGCGACCGCAGAACGCGCGCATGCCTTTGGCCACCTGGCCAGCGCATCGGGCGTACGCTCAACAGCAATCGGTGAAGCCGCGAACGCTTCGGCTGATTTTGCGACTGCCCTCGGCAACCAGGCGAGCGCAGGCTTTGCCAACTCGGTGGCGATCGGCAATGGCGCCACGACCACGCGGGCCAATCAGGTTGCGCTGGGCACGGCTGACAATACGTACACGCTGGCCGGTGTGAACTCGGCAGCGAGCACGGCAGCGCAGTCTGGCCCGGTTGGCTTCGTCACGACGGACCAGAACGGCAATATCGCAGCGGACTATTCGCTGTCGTCCGGTCTCAGCGCGAATGCCAACCTGATCTCGCGTAACCAGCAGGACATTCAGGATAACCGGGCTGGCATTGCCGCGGCCTTCGCGCTCGACACGGCCTATGTGCCGGTTGGCAAGAAGTTCGCGATCAATGGCGGCTACGGCTTCTATGACAGCGAGAGCGCGATTGGCGCCTCGGCGGGCTACCGCCTGAACGATGCCTGGCAGATTGATGCCGGTGTTGCCTCGGGCATGAATAATGGCGGCACGGGCGGACGTGTCGGCTTCTCGGCTGCCTGGTAAGGGGATTTTGTGTCCACCTTGCGTTCCCTCCAGGTACCACGCCCTGCCTTTTGGCGGGGCGTGGTTTTGCGGGCCTTGTGCCTGTTTGCTGCGGTAATCCTGACCGCAGGCGCGTCGGTGGCGCGCGCGGATACCGTGCCGGACGAGACGGGCCTCGCGCGGCTTGTCTGGTCGACCATGGTGACGCTCGACAATGCCAACCGCACCGGCAATTACGATGTGCTGCAGCAGCTGGGCTCAACCGAGTTCCAGAAAGCCAATAGTCCGAAAGCCCTGGCGGGCGCGTTCGCACCGCTGCGCAACCGGCGCGTGGATGTCGGCCGGGCGATCCTGATCACGCCGACCTATTATCTTGAACCGGGCCTGGATTCATCTGGCGATTTGCGCCTGCGGGGCGCCTTCGAATACCGGCCGAGTGCGATCAGGTTCGACTTGATCTATCGCAATGTTGACGGCGGCTGGCGGATCCACGCGATTTCCGTCGCGGAGATGGATGCCGACGCACCGCGCTGATGCTTGCTCCCTGATTCAGCAGGGATTCTTAATAATAGTCGGTGTATAGGCATGCCGGAGGGCGTGACGGCGCTTTTGCATGTGCGCCATTGCAGGTTGAAGCAAATACCGTCACATTAGTGTCATGAAACCTACTGAGTTCAGTCTGAAGCGTGAATTGGCTGCCCTGGTGACAGGGTCGTGGCTGCGGCCGCCTGTGGCCCAGCAGGTGGCTGCGCTATGCTGGCGGCGGGCCGGTGAGGGCCATGAAGTGCTGCTGGTGACGACGCGTGGGCGCGGCCAGTGGATGCTGCCGAAGGGCTGGCCGAAAGAGAGCAAGCCGGATGCGGAGATGGCGGCGGTCGAAGCCTATGAGGAAGCCGGTGTGCGCGGCGCGGTCGATGCCAACCCTGTGGGCAGCTTCCATTACGAGAAGCGGATTGGCGCCGGAACGGTGATGGAGTGCGAGGCGACCGTCTATGCGCTGGAAGTAAGCGAACATCTGAACCAATTCCCGGAAGCAGGTCAGCGTGAGCTGGGCTGGTTCTCGCCCGGCGAGGCGGCGGCGAGAGTGGACTGTCCGGAGCTGAGCACGCTGCTGACGCGGTTTGCGCCCTGAGGGCTGAGGCCACAGTCCCGTAAATTCGACCTGAAATCTGAACGCGAATCCTGTATCCGGCCTGCAAGGCGTGCTACCGCGCGGCCAAGCAAGACGGAAACAAGAGCCAACATGCCCCAATCCAGCGGAATGAAGCCGACCCTCGACAAGGACCTTTCAAAGGTCGGGCAGATCGAGCAGGCCTCACACTCGGTCTCACGTTCGCTTTTGATGCCGGGCCTTGCGCTGGTCTTCATCGCGCTCTGCGCGCTGGTGGTCAGCAGCATTATCCATGACACGCCGGGCTCGTTGATCATCGTCATGGCTGCCGCGATCGGTGCCTATATGGCACTGAATATCGGCGCCAATGACGTGGCCAACAATGTCGGCCCGGCTGTGGGGTCTAAAGCGCTTTCGATGATGGGCGCCCTGGCGATTGCGGCGATCTGCGAAAGCGCGGGCGCGCTAATTGCCGGGGGCGATGTGGTCGGCACCGTATCGAAGGGGATTATCGACCCGGCCGGCCTGTCGGATGCGAACACGTTCATCCTGCTCATGATGTCGGCTTTGATCGCAGCGGCGCTGTGGATCAATATCGCGACCGTGTTCGGCGCGCCGGTGTCGACGACGCACTCTATTGTCGGCGGCGTGGCCGGGGCAGGGATCGCGGCGGCGGGCATCGCAGCCGTGAACTGGCCGACGATGGGGCAGATTGCGGCAAGCTGGGTGATCTCGCCGCTTCTCGGCGGCATCATTGCGGCGGGCTTCCTCGCCTTCATCAAGACGGCGATCATCTATCAGGACGACAAGATCGCAGCGGCGCGCCGTTGGGTGCCGCTTCTGGTGGCGGTGATGGCAGGGGCGTTCTCGACCTATCTGGCGACGAAGGGCCTGAAGCACCTGATCGAGATTACGCTCCCGCAGGCCAGCCTGATTGGTCTTGGGATGGCCGTGCTGACCTGGCTCGTGTCGAGCCCGCTGATCAAGCGCCAGTCGCGCGGCATGGAAAACCGTAACAAGTCGCTGCGCGAATTGTTCAAGCTGCCGCTGATCTTCTCGGCGGCGCTGCTGTCCTTCGCGCACGGGGCCAATGACGTGGCGAATGCGATCGGGCCGCTGGCGGCGATCGTGTCGACGGCGCAGTCCGGCGCGGTGGCGGCCAAGGTCGGCATTCCGCTCTGGGTGATGGCGATTGGCGCATTGGGCATTTCGTTCGGGCTGATCATGTTCGGGCCGAAACTGATCCGCATGGTGGGCGACCAGATTACCAAGCTGAACCCGATGCGGGCCTTCTGTGTGGCGCTGTCGGCGGCGATCACGGTGATCGTGGCTTCGGCGCTTGGCCTGCCGGTCAGCTCGACGCATATCGCGGTGGGCGCAGTGTTCGGCGTCGGCTTCTTCCGCGAATGGTACACGGCTAATTCCAGGCGCCGGCGCGAATATATCGCCCGCAACCCGCGCAACCCGGACCGCGACGAACCGGTTGGCGGAGATCAGCCGCGCTATCGCCGTCTCGTGCGGCGACATCATTTCATGACGATCATTGCTGCCTGGGTGATTACGGTTCCAGCCGCGGGCGGCCTGTCTGCTGCGATCTTCCTTGTGTTTGAAATGCTGGGCTGACGGTCTCTTTCTACCGGACGGACGCCGTGTCTCCGCAGGCTAGCAACCCCTGCGGGACAGGGGTGGATTCTGTCTAAAACAGTTCACACGAGTATTACGCGAGTGTCATGAAGCGCCGTTAACGGATCGCCCCGAGGGTCAATTTTCCAAGGGTCAACTTCATGTCATTCCGTTCCATAATCCTGCTCGGCGCGAGCCTTTCCATTCTTGCGGGCCATGTCGCCGCACAGGAACAGCCCGTCGAAGATGATCGCGTGCTCGACACAGTCATCGTTCAGGGCAGCCAGCTTTCCCGCCAGAAGGGCATCGCGGAAAAGCGCGACGCGCTGTCTGTCATCGATGCGCTCGGCGTCGATGAACTTGGCCAGCTGCCTGACAAGAACGTGGGCGAAAGCCTCAACCGGATTGCTGGCGTGTCGATGCTGGTGGAGAAGGGTGAAGGCCGTTACGTGCAGATCCGTGGCATCAATCCGTCGCTGAACAATGTGACGATCAATGGCGGCAGCCTCGGCTCGCCAGAGACCGAAGGCGGCGGGCGCAATGCGCCGCTCGACATTATCGCTGGCGGCGTGCTCGGCTCGGTGCAGGTGATCAAGGCGCTGACACCGGATCTTGATGGCCAAGGCATCGGCGGCACGGTCAATGTCGACACCAAGTCGCCTTTCGACAAGGACGAGACGCTGTGGGGCTATGCGACCGGCCGATACGGCTTCGAGGAAATCGAGCCCGATGACCGCGCCTATGGCGGCGAGAACCCCTACGCGCTGGACGGCACGATTGCGGGGCAGAACAAGGCGGGCACCTTCGGCTGGCTGCTGGCCGGATCGTGGACCGACCGTGAATATATCGCGCCCGGCTATTATGCCGACGACTGGGCTGTGAATGCCCCGGACGCGGGCACGGGGTCTGTGGGCGGCGCTGCGCCGGTCAACGTCAAGAACAACTATTATGTCATCGGCCGCGAGCGGCTGAACCTGAACGCTGCACTGGAACTGCGCCCGGACGACAATACCAAGTATTTCGCCCGCGCCTTCTATGCGACCTGGGACGAGTTCCAGCACCGCAACCGCTATGAGCAGAACTTCGACACAGACGTCGTGTTCGAGACGCCGACGTCCGGCACGTCCGGCGCGAACCGGATTGCCATCAATATCCGCAACGAGGAGACGACGAAGGAGATCTTCTCGCTGGCAGCCGGTGGCGAGAATGTCTTCGAGGCGCTGACCTTCAATTACGAAGTGCAGATGAACCAGAACAAGATCGATGAAGATTATTCGTTCTGGGAATGGCGCTCGGGCAAGAATTTCGGGCCGAACACGTGGACCCTGAACGGCGACGGCATTGTCGTCATCACGCCGGATGTGGGCACGCCGGACCGTCAGGACCCGTCGCTGATCGACTTCCGCCGCGCGCGCTTTCAGGACAGTCACATGGACGAGGATGCGTTCTCGGGCCAGTTCGACGTGCGCTGGGACTGGGATTCCGATACCTGGTTCAAGGCGGGCGTGAAGGCCCGGCAGGTCGAGCGCTCATGGGATTACAGTGTCGACCGCTATGACGATGCCGGCGCCGGGCTGACCCTCGGCACGTCGAGCGCCTTCACCAATGGCGCCTTCACCAACTGCAACGAAATCATGTGTGCGCCGAACATCTTCATGGATTACGAGGCGATGAACGCCTTCCTCGCAGACCCCGCAAACGCCGCCTATTTCAGCTTCAATAACGATGACACGTTCATCAGCGAGTTTGCGTCGGACTATGACATCACCGAAACCGTACTTGCCGGTTACGTCATGGGTGTGCGCCAGGTGGGGCCGGTCCAGCTGATCGCCGGTGTGCGCGTCGAGGCGACCGATGTAGACTCGTCCGGTTACCTCCTGGACGGCGATGCAGCGGCGCGCGTGTCCGATGGCGGCGACTATGTCACCATCCTTCCGGACGTGCTGGCGAACTGGGATGTGACCGATTCGCTAAAACTTCGCGGGTCGGTGACGCGGGCGCTTGGACGGCCGGACTATGATGCGATTGCACCGCGCTCGTCCTATAGTGAAGAGGCTGGTGTCGCGAACCTGTCGATCGGCAATCCCGATCTCGAGGCACGCGTGTCATGGAACTATGACGCATCCGTCGAATGGTATCCGAACGAGCTGACGCTGCTATCGGCGGCGATCTTCTACAAGGATATTTCGGATGATCTCGTCGGCTTGTCGGAACAGTTTACGACGCAGGCCGATATCGTGGCGGAGCTGGAACGCCGCGGCCTGACCGGAGCGGTTGACCCGGCAGACATCACGCAAAGTCTCAACGTGTCGACAACGGTAAATGCCGGGACGAGCACGCTGAAGGGGATCGAGCTGATCGCACAGACGCAGTTCGACAACTTCCTGCCGGAAGCGCTGGCCGGGTTCGGCGTGTCGGCGAGTGCCACATTCCTCGATGGCGAGACCAAGGTGAACGGCGAGACGCTGCCGCTGGTGAACCAGGCCGAACAGACCTATGCTTTCTCCGCCTTCTACCAGAACCATGGGTTCGATGCCTCGGTCAGCTATGCCTACAATGACAGCTTCCTGACCGACGTTGACCTGAACAATCCGGACAATGACCTTGACCAGGGTGAGTTCGGCCGCTGGGACGCGCGTCTGTCATACGAGCTGCGTGACAATCTCAAAGTGTTCATTGAGGGCGTGAACCTGAACAATGAGCCGACCACGGAGTTCCAGGGCCGCGACGAGACACGGATCACGGAATACGAATATGTCGGGTCGACCGTGTATCTGGGCTTCAGCTACGGCTTTTAGGTCGGGCCTGTTTTAGCAATCGGATGCCAGCCCCTTCGAGGGGGCTGGCGCTCTCGCATTCAAGGGGTTTGACATGAGACATCCGTTCCGGGCCGTGGGCCTTAGTGTGGCAGGCGCGCTGATCCTGTCGGCCTGTGCGAGTGCCGAAGTGGCGAATGCGCCCGTGGCCACGCCGATTGTCGACCTCGCGTCCGTGCCGGATTATGTCGCTCCGCCGGTTGCGCAGCTGGAAGCAAAGACCGTTCGCATTTACGACGCGCCGGAGGCCGATCAGGGTGTGGCGGTGGACAGCGACTTTTTCTACGCGCTCGACAATACGATCATCGGCAAGTACCGGCGCGACACGGGCCAACTGGTGGCGCGCTTTACGGCGCCGCACAAGGGCCTGATCCGGCACATGAATTCCTGCTATGCGCGGGACGCGAAACTCTGGTGTGCGAACTCGAATTATTCGCTGGTGCCGATGGGCTCCTCAATCGAAGTGTTCGATACCGCCAGCATGACACATGCTGCCACGCATTCGCTGGGCATGATGGATGAAGGCTCTCTGACCTGGTTCGATGACATTGATGACGGGCGCATTGCAGGCTTCGCGCACTATTCCGGCAATGGCGGCGTGCCGTTCAAGGACAGCACCTATTCCAGCGTCGTGACCTTCGACACGGACTGGCGTCGCACCGGGGGCTGGCTGTTCCCTGAGGGCGTGATCCAGCGTATGGCGCCGCATGCGGCTTCGGGCGGGGCCATCGGGCCGGACGGGTTGCTTTATGTGCTGGGGCACGACCTGCCGGAAATGTATGTGCTGGCGCGCCCGGGCATGGGGCCGACCATGATCCATGTGGCGACGATCAAGCTGGGCGTTGGCGGGCAGGCCTTTTCATTCGCGCCGCGCGAGGGACGCACGATATTCGCGATTGACCGGGCCGGCGGCAAGGTCAGCGAGATCGTGCTGCCGGAGGTGGCGCTGAATACGCCCGACGCGCAGCCATTTACCCGTCAGGTGCCGTGAGCCATTGCCCCGCATGCCTAGCGCTGGCAATGCAGTGGTCATGGATTTCAAATGGCTACCGAATGCGTTGACGATTGCCCGCTGTGTGTTTGCGGGTCTCGTCATATGGGGAATATGGAACGCCGAGCTGGCGGGCGTGGCCGCCGGCGCGGTGACACCGGACATGCCGCCGGAAGACCTGTTGCGGCATACGGTGATGCAGCAGCTCTGGTATCAGTTCGCTTTGCTGGGCTTTCTATCAGGCGCTTTGACCGACTTCCTTGACGGCTACCTTGCCCGCAAGCTGAAGGCGCAAAGCCGGTTTGGTGTCTGGCTGGACCCGATTGCGGACAAGCTGCTGGTGGGCGCGGCGTTGCTGGGCCTCGCCATGGTGCTGAAGACCTGGCTGATCTACCTGCCAGCGGCAGCCATTATCGGGCGGGACGTGTTCATGACCTGGCTGCGCACGACGCCAGCCGGGAAGGCGGTTGTGGATCCCTCCAACCTCGCAAAGTGGAAGACCGGGTTCGAGATGGCAGCCATTATCGGGCTGATGTTGCCGCTGGCCTTTGCGCCCGCCGACATGGCGGCTGATGCCAGCGGGGAAACGCCGCTCGTCTTCGTGATCGGTTCTTTCATGCTGGTGGGCTTGCTGTGGGTTGCGGCAGCGCTGTCGCTGATGACGGGCTGGCGCTATATCCGCGCGACGCGTCGCTAGGCCTGCCGGAATGCAAAACGCCGACCCCGCGTGGACGTGGGCCGGCGTTCTTATGCGGTGCGGCGCGCCGGCAAGGGGAAGAACCGGGGCCGCGAGGGGTCTTTTGCGCGAAAGGATGGAGAAGCATCCAGATCACGTTCTAACCCTCGGTGAATTTTCCTAATGTCGCGTTAAGACCCAAGGCGGGAATGAGGCGGAGAATTCGCAACACGGTCGGTATTCTGCCCGTGATCGGCCTCAATCGCGGGCAAATTCTTGACGTATGAAAAAGCGCGTCGCCCCCGAGATCAAATTCCTCGCCTTCATCCTGGCCGCGCTGCTGTTCCTGTGCGTGCCGGCCCTGCTGGCGTTCGCCGGGGCTTAGGACCCCGGGCCTGCCCAATAGGGGCTGGTGGCCTCGTTGCCATAGATTTCAGCGAGACGTTTGACGGTGCCGGGTGTTGCGCCCTCAGGGGGATCAAGCGGATCGACCCATATGGTTTCAGCAATTTCGCCGAAGGACGTGGCCGGTGTTTCGGCCCAGCTGTCATGGGGGACGCGGTAAAGCAGGACATGATCATTCCTGAAGACGTGGTGGTTTGAATAGAAGCCGACCAGCTGGGGAAGGCCGGTCAGCTTGACGCCGGCCTCCTCGACCAGTTCACGGGACAAGGCCTCAATGGCCGGTTCGCCACGCTCCACGCCGCCGCCGGGCATGTACCAGCCCTTCACATAGGTGTGACGCACGAGGAAGACGCGGCCCGCTTCATTCTCGACCGCCGCGCGCACGCCCAGCGTCATCGGGCGGCGCAGGCGCGCATAGGTGTGAAAAAGGCGGGTGCGAAGCGTTGCCAATGGAGGGTCTCCGGGAGCTGATTTGCGAGCCTAGCGCCGCCCGGACGGGAAGTCGAAGGAGACGCGTTGATTTCGTCGTGACGCCGCGGAATCGGGCGGTTTTGGTGTCGAATGAGGCTCGCCAAGGGGGGCAACGCGCTGTAAGGACGGGGCAACTAGTGATAACAGCTGCAAAAACAGACAAAAGCGAGACGGTGCAATGATCCATCCCTCACTGATTGCCATCGGCACGATCGTGCTCGTGTTCGGCATCCTGAACCTCATCGAATTCAAGCGTCTCGACTAGGGACGCTCAGGCAGCATGCCGGACCTGACGCTGATTGCCGCCCTTCTGGGGGGGCTCGCCATCATGGCCTTTGCCGGGGATTTCCTGGTCAATGGTGCGGTGGCGGTGGCACGAAGGTTTGGTGTCTCGCCGCTCATTGCCGGTATTTTCATTGTCGGGTTCGGTACGTCCGCGCCTGAAATGGTCGTATCGCTCGACGCTGCCATGGGCGGACAGCCGGGCCTTGCACTCGGCAATATTGTCGGCTCCAACATTGCCAATGTCTGTCTTGTGCTGGGCTTTCCGGCGCTGATCTCGCCCTTCTTTGCGGGCGGGAAGGGCGAGGGCCGGGCGCTTGGCGCGATGCTGCTGGCGACTGCGCTGTGGATCGGCCTGACGGCGATCATGCCCCTGACGGCCGGGATCGGCTTCTTCTTCATCCTCATCCTGCTCGGCTATTGCGGTTTTACGCTGATCTCGGCGCGCAAGGCAGTGGCCGCCGGGATCGATCCGGGCGTGACTGTGGATGATGATCCACACATGGCCCTGTGGCGGGCGCTCGCATATATCCCGCTGGGCATTGCCGGGCTGATCCTTGGCGCGCAGCTGATCATCGCCGGCGGTGTCGGCATGGCTGAATTCTATGGCGTGCCGCAGGAATGGATCGGCCTGACGCTGCTGGCCATTGGCACGTCGATGCCGGAGATCGGCGCTAGCGTTGCGGCCGCGCTGCGCAAGCGCGGCGATGTGGCGATCGGCAACATTCTCGGCTCGAACGTGTTCAACATTCTGGGCGCGGGCGGGATCATTTCCTTCTTCGGACCGCTCGATGTGGCGCCGACATTCCGGCAGTATGACCACTGGGCCATGGGCCTTGCGGCGATGATCATCGCGCTGCTGATACTGACAAAGGCCAAGGTCGGGCGGCTTGTCGGGATCCTGCTGCTGCTGATCTACGTGATCTACATTTACGGGCTGATCAACGGGTTCAACATTCTTGGCCTGTTCCAGCCGGCAGGCGCATGAGGCCCGGCGTTGCCCTTGTGACGGGCGCCGGTGCGCGCGTGGGCAGGGCCATGGCCGAAGCGCTGGGGCAGGATGGCTGGGCGGTTGCCATTCATTACCGGTCTTCGAAGGATGGCGCGCGGGAAACGCATGAGGCGATCAAGGCGGCGGGCGGACGGGCGACGCTGGTTCAGGCTGATCTTGCAGACGAGGGCCAAGTCTCCGATCTGGTCGCGCGGGCAGGGGCTGAACTCGGTCAGCGGGTGAGCCTGCTGGTCAATTCCGCCTCCGTCTTCACCGATGACAGCGCGGCGCGCCATACGCGCGCTGACTGGGACAGCCACATGGACACGAATTTGCGGGCGCCGGTGCACCTGGCGCAGCAGATGGCGGCGGGTCTTGCATCCGGCGAGAAGGGCCTCGTGGTCAACCTGATCGACCAGCGGGTGTGGAAGCTGACCCCGCAATTCTTCACCTATACCTTGTCGAAGGCGGCGCTGTGGCAGGCGACGCAGACGCTGGCGCAGGCGCTGGCGCCGCATGTGCGGGTGAACGGCATTGCTCCGGGGCCGACGCTGAAAAGTGTGCACCAGAGCGAAGCGGAGTTTGAAGCGGAGAAGCAGGCGACGCTGACGCAGGAAGGCTCCAGCCCCGACGAGATCGTGCGGGCGCTGCGCTACCTGATTTCAGCCACCAGCGTGACTGGCCAGATGATTGCGGCCGATGGCGGCCAGCACCTGATGTGGCAGACGCCCGATACACAGATCTGAGGTATAATGAACTTTTCATCCGACACGTCCGCCCCCGCCCATCCCAATGTCCTGGCGGCGCTCGCCCGCGTGAATACGGGCAATGAGGCAAGCTATGGCGGCGACAGCGTGACGGCGCGGCTGCGCGGGCAATTGGCCGACCTGTTCGAGACCGAGGATTTCGATTTCTGGATGACTGCGTCCGGCACCGCTTCCAATGCGCTGGCCCTGTCATGCTTCTGCCCGTCAATTGGCGCGGTGCTTTGCCATGACGCCGCGCATATCGCGATTGACGAACGTGGCGCGCCGGAATTCTTTTCCGGTGGCGGCAAGTTGCAGCTGCTGCCCGGGACGGGCGGAAAGATCGGTGCGGAGACGCTGGCGGCAGCGCTGGCGCAGATCGATCATGGTTTCGTACACCAGACGCCGGCGCATGTTCTGTCGCTGACCAACCTGACCGAAAGCGGCACGGCCTATAGCGTCGCCGAGATCAGCGATCTCGCCGGGAAAGCGCACGCGGCAGGCCTTGTGGTTCACCTTGATGGCGCGCGGCTTGGCAATGCGCTGGCCGCGACGGGGGCGAGCCCGGCGGAGATGAGCTGGAAAGCGGGCGTCGATGTGCTGACTTTCGGCCTGACCAAAACAGGCGCCATGGGCTGCGAGATCATCATGCTGTTCGGCAAGGCGCGCGAGACGTGGGGCGAGCTGAAGGCGCGGGCCAAGCGCTCCGGGCATATGCCGCCGAAGATGCGCTACCTGGCGGCGCAGGCCGAGGCGATGCTGGATGGCGGCCTGTGGCTTGACCTCGCCGCGCGGGCCAACAAGGCGGCGCTGAAACTGGCGGCGACGCTGATGGCGCAGCCGGGTGTGCATCTGGTGACCAAGCCGGGCGGCAATGAAGTGTTCGCGCGCCTGCCTGAAGGGCTGGCGGAGACGCTGACGGCCGCAGGCGCGAAATTCTATCCCTGGCCGGATGGCAGCCATCGGTTCGTCTGTTCCTGGGCCACCCTGGATGACGAAATCAGCGCGGTTGCCACAGCCATGGGCTGAGCCTGTTCAGGCGGAAAGGGCGGTGCCCAGCCATGATTGCAGGAAGCCGATTGTGGCTTCCGCGTCGATCGGGGCCTCGGTATCGCCGCCCAGCAGGCCCTGGTGGATCGACATGATCAGCAACGGGGACATGATGGCCAAGGCGGCGGCACGCAGGGCATTCACGCTCTGGGGCGAACCGGGCGAGCCGCGCAGCTTGTCCATGATGGAGGTCAGCGCGGGTTCCAGCATGTTCTTGAGATAGGCCTTGCCGGCCGTCTCGTCGGCGATGCCTTCGATCAGGCCGAAAGCGTGGGCGCGGGTGAAGTTTGCGAAGCGCATGCCGGCGTCGGCGACGCGGTAATATTGTTCAACGGCCTCCATCGGGCTTTCAGCCGGAACGGAAATCGTATTCCAGATCGGCGTGCCCCGCTGGCCGATATTTTCGAGGATGGCAACGACGACGCCTGCGCGGTCATCGAAATAGTGCCGCAAGGTGGGCTCTGACGCGTCGGCGGCAATCGCGAACTGGCGCAGTGACGGACGGCGCAGGTCCGCCTCTAGCGCGAAGTTGGTCAGGGCATCGACCAAGGCCGCCCGTTTCTCCTTGAAGTCATGGTTCCGTGCACCCACCGGACGCGGCATTGGCATTTCCTCAAAGGTAGAAAGTGTGCTTCTCGCAATTAAGAAGCATTCGCAGCGCATTCATACGGGTTTTCCCCACCGGCGCAACCTACAATATTTATTGCAGTTTAGCCATTACCCCAGAGGCGGCTCCACCATGATTTCTTCTCGACGGGCTTCTCTAAATCTACGCCTTTGACTGCCGCTGCGGAATATCCCCCATCGGCCATCTTGTCGCGAATATCATTCACATCCCATCCTGTGAGTTTTGCCAAGGCCACGGCTTCGGCATCCCAGCGTTCCACCAGTGAACTGGCGTATTCACTGGCAGCGCTGCACGATGTGTAGTCACCACGCCAGGGATGGCGCAGGACATAACGTCCCTGATAGTTCTCCCGGTCGCCTGTAATTTCGAATGTGAGGTCTTCCGGAAAGGTCTTCGCGTCATAGCGCAGGTGCAGGCGCGTGACGAAAACATCGACCGGGGAAGGGGCCATTCCGCGGGGTGTGGGGCCCTCAGGTGCGTCATCAAGCCACATCACGCCAAGTTCCCGAAGTTCCGAGGGACGCAGCGGTTCTGCGGCGCAGGGATCGCACCAGGACATGTCCCATGCATATTCCATGAAGACCGCCTTGCCGTCCTGTTTTTCTACCTGATGGGAAAACATGGCTTTGTAGAAGTCTGCGAATTCATCCTTTACGTAGATCGGGACATCCATGTCGGAGGGCAGTTTCACCGTTCGGTAGTTGCTGGTCTCGACGCGGCCCTTGCTGGTGAGGGCGAAGACGAAGAGTTCCTGCTTGCCTTCGGCATTGACCGTGCCGAGGCGGATGGGGAGCATGAAGTCCTCATCTTCATATGCGACCTGGATGGGTCGCAGCATGGCCGAGCCGTCATGGCGTTCGAGGCTGACCTTGGCGACGAAGAATTTCATGCCGCGCTTGAGATAGGCGCCGACGGTTTCCTCGGCGCCGTCCGGGATCTTGTAGCCGTTCTGGTTCAGCCATTTGATCAGGCCATCGGATTCTTCGGCCGAGAGGATGAGGATGTCATATTCGCCGACCTCGTATTCAGCCTCGATGGTAACGCCGAGGTCTGCGGCATCATCGACGGCCATGGGCGCAGGCGGCGCCGACATGGCGGCGGTTTCCTGCATCTCCCGGTAGCGCTTTTCCAGTTCGCACGGGTTCTCGTCATAATATTCGACGAGACGCGGGGCTGTATAGGCGTCGAGATGATCGACGAGCGCCGGGTTCGCGACATTGATTTGCTCGCGTTCGGGAATGGAAACAACCGGCACGACCATGGCGAATTCCGAGACGTCACCGCGGAAGTCCGAGGCCATTGTGATGACGGTGCGGTCGCCGTCACGGGCGAGGACGACCTTGGACGCGTCGTTGAAGAGGTCCGTGTCGGCCTTGGCGACATAGAAGCCGCAAAAGGCGCTGGCGGGCGCAGTAAAGGCCAGGCTTGCGAGCGGCAGCGCGAGGCTGGCGATCAGGTGCTTCAATTTCATCTTGTCATGTCTCCTTCGTCCCCCAAGTTTTCAGTGGTGATAGCGTGAAAATGGGCCCAATTCGGTCAGGTGCAGGTGTGCCGTGCGGCCATTCGAACCGGTGGGCGGGCAGGGCGCGGTCGAGTAGCGGCGTCAGCAGGCCGAGGGCTGCGAGCGCCATGAGCGGTGCGCCCCGTTGGTTCGGGCCAATGATGAACCAGGCGGCGAGCGCCGCGACGGCCATGGCGAACAGGATGCGGCCGGCGCGGCTGTCCGGTGTCGAGCGAGGGTCGGTGATCATGAAGAAGGCGAAGATCAGCAGCGAGCCGGACGAGAGCTGGTGCAGCGGGATGGCCACGGGGTCGCCCAGCCATGCGGCGCGGGCAAAGAGGATTGCGGCGAAGGTGAAGAGGAAGCCGAGGGCAATGTCGAGCCGTTTGGCGCTGGAGAGGGTGAGGGCAGCGAGGGCGAGCGCGTAGCCGGCAATGAGGGGCATCTGGCCCCACTGGCCGGGCGAGACCCAGGCATCGCGTCCGAGCACAAGCATCATCATGACGATGCCGATGCAGCCCGGATTGAACACGTGCTTGCCCTTGATGCGCACAAGGAATTTCAGCGAGATGCCGGTGAATGCTGCGGCGAACCAGATCCAGGGTGCGGCGGCGCGCAGGAGAACCGTGACGCCGATCATGGTGATCAGGGCAGACTTTGCTTCGAAACCGTGAAGCAGGGGGCGCCCGGCGCGCAGGTTCAGGCCCGCCGTGCCGAGGCCTTGGGCGAGCATGGCGCCGGAGAAGGCGAAGATCAGTGCAGAGGGCTCGGCGCCGAAGCTGCTTGTGCTGTAGGAGAAGAGGAATAGGCCGGCGAGGGCAAGTATCTGCCAGTGCCGGGGATCGGCATCGATCCGGCGGAAAAGGGCGACGGGGAGGCGGGCCAGTGCGTCCATTCGACTCACATCATACACCAAATGCGCTCAGATTACGGCGGGTTCATGAAAGCTTCGCGCCGCTTTGGCCCGTAAAGTCTGGACCCATCGTCCGGATCACGGCAAGTAAAGGCCAATTGGAGGGGATTCGACCATGAAAACGATTCTTCGTGCGGGCCTGATTGGCGCGCTTCTGGCCACAACGACGCTCGCAGGCTGTGCGTCCACCTATTATGGCGCGATGGAAAAGATCGGCTATGAGAAGCGCGACCTCCTTGTGCAGCGCGTCTCTGAAACCGCGCGCAGTCAGGAAGCGGCCAAGACCGAGTTTGCCAATGCGCTCGAGGCCTTCCGGACCGTGGTCTATGTCGAGCCGGGCGCGCTGGAAGCGAGCTATGACAGCCTGTCGAAATCCTATGACCGGTCTGTCGACAAGGCAGACAAGGTGCGCTCGCGGATCAAGGACGTCAAATCGGTGGCCCGTGACCTGTTCAAGGAATGGAATGGCGAGCTGAGCGAATATTCCGACCCGGGCCTGCGCCAGAAGGCAGCGCAGCAACTGGCCGAAACCGAAGCGCGCTATGACACGTTGGTGATGAAGATGGATGCGGCTGCCGCTTCAATGGACCCGGTTCTGGTGATGTTTCACGACCGCGTGCTCTACCTGAAGCACAATTTGAATGCGCGCGCGATTGCGGCGCTGGAGCCGGAGACGGCGGGGCTGGAAACCAATGTCGAGAGCCTGATTGCCGACATGGAGCGCTCCATTGCAGATGCCGATGCGTTCATCGCGGAGATGCGCCCCGGCGTGTAAGCTTTGCAGAATGGACATTCGGGCCGGTGATTTCGAGGATGCGCGGGTGCTGGACCTGTTGCGCGTGCATCTTGCAGGCATGCACGCCAACTCGCCTTCGGGCAATGTGTTCGCGCTGGACCTGTCCGGCCTCAAGGCGCCGGAGATCAGCCTCTACACGGCCTGGGATGGCGAGACGCTGCTCGGCATGGGCGCGCTGAAGGCGCTGGGCGACGGCACAGGCGAGATCAAATCGATGAGGACCTATGAGGCGCATGTGCGCAAGGGCGTCGCGGCGCGGCTGCTGGCGCACATCATCAGCGAAGCGCGGGGGAGGGGCTATCATCTTCTCAGCCTCGAGACGGGGAGCGGGCCGGCGTTTGATCCGGCGCTGACGCTCTATCGTCGTAATGGCTTCGTTGAGGGCGCGGCATTTGGGGACTATGAGAAGAGCGACTTCAACCAGTTCTTCCACCTTGATCTTTAAGGCGCCCCATTCATGCCGGACCTGCGCACATTCTATCCCGAAATCGAACCCTATGCGTCCGGCCATCTCGATGTTGGCGACGGGCATGTGATCTATTGGGAGCGCTCGGGCACGAAAGGCGCGAAGCCTGCCGTGTTCCTGCATGGCGGGCCGGGCGGCGGGTTTTCCGGCAGCCATAGGCGCCTGTTCGATCCGTCGCTTTATGACGTGATGCTGTTTGACCAGCGCGGGTGTGGGAAGTCCACGCCGCACGCCTCGCTGGAGGCTAACACGACCTGGCACCTGGTGGCGGATATTGAGCGGCTACGCGAAATGATGGGCGTTGAGACGTGGCAGGTGTTCGGCGGCTCGTGGGGCTCGACGCTGGCGCTTGCCTATGCCGAGACACACCCCAGCCGCGTGAGCGAGCTGGTGCTGCGGGGTGTCTACCTGCTGACCAAGGCGGAGATGGACTGGTACTACCAGTTCGGCGTGTCGGAGATGTTTCCCGACAAGTGGGAGCGCTTCCTCGCGCCGATTCCCGAGGCCGAGCGTGGCAACATGATGGCCGCCTATCGCAAGCGCCTGACGGGCGATGACCGGGCGGTGCAGATCGAGGCCGCGCTGGCGTGGAGCCAGTGGGAAGGCCAGACGATCACGCTGTTGCCGGAACCCTCGACCAGCGACGTGTTTGGCGAGGATGCGTTTGCGCTCGCCTTCGCGCGGATCGAGAACCATTATTTCACGCATGGCGGATGGCTGGACGAGGGCCAGCTGCTGCGCGATGCGGGCAGGCTGAAGGATATTCCGGGAACGATCGTTCATGGCCGCTATGACATGCCTTGCCCGGCGCGTTTTGCATGGGCGCTGCACAAGGCCTGGCCGAAGGCAGACTTCCACCTGATCGAAGGCGCGGGCCATGCCTATTCCGAACCGGGCATCCTCGACCAGCTGATCCGCGCAACGGACAGGTATGCGGGGAAGGGGGCCTGAAGACCTTAATCCCCGATAATATATGACCAGACGGCCTGTAAGCCGGGTTCTGTTCCCCGCGCCCTCTCGGGACATCGGTTCGGCAACCATTCCTCTGCGACAGGCCTCACAGCCTACCTCTCGCGACACACCCGGGGCGCGGGCTGAAGACATCCCATATGCGCCCCCTACTTGGTCTTGCTCCAGGCGGGGTTTACCTTGCCAGTCCTGTTACCAGGCCCGCGGTGGGCTCTTACCCCACCCTTTCACCCTTACCTGCCACCGAAGCGGCAGGCGGTCTGCTCTCTGTGGCACTTTCCCTCGGCTCGCGCCGGGCGGAAGTTATCCGCCGCCTTGTCTCCCTGGAGCCCGGACTTTCCTCCAATGGCAGGTTACCCCACCACCAGCGATTGCCCGGCCGTCTGGTCATTGTGGGGCATATAGCGGGTAATGCGTCGGAGTTCGAGTCCCGCCGGGCGGTCACTCCCGATCAAAGATCAGGGGCTCGGTCTTGGCGCGGATCAACTCGACCAGCTCTGCATCCATGTATTTATAGTCGTCCGGGATATCGAGGACGTGCACGGGCTTGTAGGCGACTTCCTGCCGGAACTCGGCCTGCAGGCGGGACTTGTGCTTGTCTTCCATGACCAGGATCAGGTCAGCCCAGCGGATGTCGGCCACGGAGATTTTCCGGCGGGCATTGCTGGCGGTACCGGCCGACCGAGCCGACACGCCATCGACGCGCGCGAAGACGGCTTCCCCGGTCGGGCTGCGCCACTGGTTGCGGCTGCAGACGAACAGGACTTTCACGGGCTCGATATCGGCCATCAGCTTCTCCCACTCCCTATGCGGCCAGATCTTGCCGAGCTGGCGCGCGCGGTGCAGCTTGTTATGGCGTAAATAGATGAGTTTCCAGTTTTTCTCGGCGAATCCGCGATGGGTAGGCTCGACCTTGCGGTCGCCATACTTGCGGGCAAGCACGCGCCGTGCTGCCCGTGAGACAGGGTGTGACATGGTTCATTCCTCATATTGTCGGGTCAGCAGCCGCGGCAATACGAGGTGGAAGCGGTTTCATAGACTAAACGGGCTTGTCGCTCAAGTCAGGATCAAGCATGGCCTTACGGGCCGGATCGGTTCACATTGAGCCCGGCACAAAGCCTGATCGAATCCTCCCGGAGGCCGAATGCGCAAGCTGATAGACCGACTGCCCGTGCCGGAGGCGGTGAAGCACTGGCTGCTGATGCCGCTCTGGTGCGCCATCGTCCGCCTGTCGAAGCCCGAAATCCGTATCGTGACCGGGGGGATCAGCTTCTACGCCCTGTTCTCGATCTTTCCCCTTGTCTACCTGACGGTGACTTTGCTGTTCACGCTGCTGCCAGCCGATCTTAGCCGGCAATTGTCGGACACGATTGACCAGGTGCTGGTCTCGGCCGTGGCGCCGCTGTCGAAGGCGGACCTCGATACGATCCGCAGCATGACCGCACGGACGCTGACCCTGCAGGCGCTGGGGGCGATCATTGTCGTTTTCTATACGGCGAGTTCCGGGGCAAAGGCCGCAATCACGGGTATTCGCATGGTGACCGGCAGTGAACGGGCGAGCAAGATCATCCGCTTCCAGGGCGTGTCGATCCTGATGACGGCCCTGCTCATCCTGTCAGTCTGGATCCTTGGCGCACTGCAGCTGATGGCTTCATTCATTACCGAGAATGAGGGATATATTGCGTTCGATCTGGCGCAGGGCCTGTCGGATATCGCCTCGCGCCTGTGGCTCGGCAAGGGCATCGCGTGCTTTGCGATCTTCTACATGATCATTGCGCTGTCGCTGCACGGGCGGATCAAGGGCAACCGGGCGAAGGCGGCGGGCGCGGCGGCGGGGTCGCTGGCGTGGCTGGCGGCGACATGGGCATTCCACATCTACCTGAAATTCTCGGCGCTGGATTCTTTCTATGGGGCGCTGGCTTCGGTGATCCTCGGCTTCATCTGGTTGTCGGTGTCAGTCTCGGCGCTGCTACTGGGCGCGGCGCTGGCGGTGGAATGGGCGAGCCGCCTGCCGCGCGAAGGTCTGATTGCCGAGGAAGACGAGGCCGATGAGGACGGCGCTATTACGGTCTGAGCGTGCTGAACAACCTGGAGGTTCAGGCCGCGCCGGCGCCCAGGCCATAAACATGGGCGAGACGCTCGAGCGTTTCCGGATCGGCGGCGCCCGTAATCTGGGTGGGCACGTAGCGGCGCTGGAAGGCGCTGATTACGATGCGGGTAGCCTCGTCATACGTGCCATTGGCCTCCAGGCCATATCCTATTGCCCGAAGCATGTTCTGCAGGTCGCTGACGGCGGGGCCGCTATCGCCGGGCATGAGTGAGGACTCGTCGAGGCTGAGAGCGGCGGCGGAGGGCCAGAGGCCGATGCCTGCTGCGGCGAGCTGCGCCCAGGGGAAATGCTCGCCGGGATCTGTCTTGCGGGCCGGGGCGATGTCGGAGTGGGCGACAACGCGGCTGGCCGGAATGTCGTGGCGCGACAGGATGTTTTTGCAGAGCGCGATGACCGCCTCGATCTGCGCGTCCGGATAGGGCGGCAGCGTGCCGTCTGACAGGGGCACGTCATGGCCGCCATTGACGATCTCGATGCCGATGGAACGGGAGTTCAGGTCGGTATCGCCCTGCCAGATAGAGACACCGGCATGCCAGGCGCGTTTGTCTTCCGCCACGAGCTGGCTAATGCGGCCATCTTCCCAGATCATGTAATGGGCCGAGACTTCGGCGGCGGGATCACACATGCGGGTGAGTGCCGCCTCGCCGCTTTCCATGCCGGTATAGTGCAGGACCAGCATGTTGACCGCGTGCTTGCGGTCGTTGAAATTGGGGCTGGGGACTTGTTCCACCTGCATCAGCTGTCTCCCGGCCCGACTTTCTTGCCGAGAGCGGCTTCGGGCATCCTGCGATTGGGGCGGACCGCGATCACGAACACCCCGGAGAGCGAAATGGCGGCGCCGAGGATGAGGCGCGCGGTGATCGGCTCGTTGAGTAGAACGATGCCGAAGATGACGCCCCAGATCGGGGTCATCAGGGTCAGCGGCGAGATCATCGACACGTCATATTTCTTGAGCAGCGTATAGAAGGCGCCATGACCGAAGATTGAGACGCCGACAATGGCGAAGAGGCTGGCGAGCCAGACGGGCCATCCGGCGCCGATATAGCTGCCGATCTGGTTCGACTCGAAGAGCCAGGAAAAGAGGAAGAGCGGCAGGAAGCTGAAGAGGCCGACCCAAGCCTGCAATTGCAGGCCGGTGACAGGTGCCATGCGCTTCATCAGGATGCCGCCCACCGAGCCGATAAAGGCCGAGGCAACGATGTAGAGCAGGCCAACGGAGATGCCGAAACTGCCGGGATCAAAGGCAATCAGCACGACGCCCGCAAAGGCGAGCATGATGCCAAGGCCACGCCGCCAGCCGATTGTCTCGCCGAGGAATGCCATGGAGAGCAAGGTTGAGATTGGCACACCGAGCTGGCCTGTGACGGCGGCCGCCGAGGCTTCGGCTGTGGTGAGGCCTATGAAGAGGAGGGCGAAGTTCAGCGAGCCGATCATGAGGGCGATCAGGAACAGGGTTTTCAGGTCTTCCGGTTTCGGCCGCAGGAACGGGATCAGGAAGAGCGCGACGCCCGTAAAGCGCACGGCTGCGAAGAAAAGCGGCGGCACGCCGACATCGGCCACAACCCAGCGGCTGAGCACGATGTTGAGGCCCCAGACGAGGCAGACGGCGAAAAGCAGTATGAAGTCACGAAAAACCATGCTCGCCCGATATCAGGCTTTGGGGGCGAAGGGCAGGGCCTTTTGCCCTGCCCGAAGGCATATCACACACCCAACCGGTTGACCGGGATTTTCAGGTAGACTTGGCCGTCATCCTCGGCAGGCGGCAGTGCGCCGCCCCGGATGTTCACCTGCAGCGAAGGCAGGATGAGGCGAGGGGCGGCGAGTGTGGCATCGCGGGCCTGACGCATGGCAACGAAGGCGGCCTGATCAACACCGTCATGGACGTGCACATTTGCGGCGTGCTGCTCTGCCACATTGGTTTCCCAAGCCGGTTTGTCGCGGCCTGCTGGCAGGTAGTCGTGCCCGACAAAGATGCGGGTTTCAGGCGGCAAGTCGAGGATGCGGTGGATCGACTGATAGAGCGTTGCCGCGTCACCGCCGGGGAAGTCAGCCCGCGCGGTGCCATAGTCCGGCATGAAGAGCGTGTCGCCGACGAAGGCGGCGTCCTCGATCACATAGGTGACGCAGGCCGGTGTGTGGCCGGGCGTATGGAGGACGCGCACGGTCAGCTCGCCGAGCGGGAAAGTCTCGCCATCCTTGAACAAGGCGTCGAAGGCGCTGCCATTCGGGCAGACATCCGTTGCGTGGAACAGGGCGGAGAAGGCCGACTGGACCTCGGTGATACGGGCGCCGATGCCGACCTTCGCGCCCGTCACGTCGCGCACATGGTGAGCGGCGGAGAGGTGGTCGGCATGGGCATGGGTGTCGAGGGCCCAGACGATTTTCAGGCCGCGCGTCTTGGCATCGGCCAGGATGCGATCGACCGAGGCTGTGGAGAGATGCGCGGCATGGGGCTCGTAGTCCATGACGGGGTCGATAATGGCGGCGTCCAGCGTCGCGTCATCCCAGGCGAGATAGGTGACGGTGGATGTGGCGGTGTCGAAATAAGCGTGGGTCTTGAGCATTGTTTGGCTCCTTTCATCAAGGTATATATTAGCACTTGCTAAATTAGCAATAGCTAATATATATGACCCATGACTATGACTTTCCTCGATCCGGCCCTCTTCAGGGACAAGGCTTCCAAGGCGGCAAGGCTGCTGCGGAGCATGGGTAATGAACACCGTCTGATGATCCTCTGCCGCCTTGGCGCAGGGGAGATGACGGTGGGCGAATTGCAGGTCCATATCGGCCTCTCGCAATCGGCCTTGTCGCAACACCTTGCGGTGCTGCGTGACGAAGGCCTCGTGGCAAACCGGCGCGAGGGACAGTCAATCCATTACAGAATTGCCGACCCGGCTGCGATCAAGGTGATCATGACGCTGGCGGCGATCTATTGCCCGGAGATGCTCGATGACCTTGACCAGACTTGACCCTCAAACTGCTGCTGACCGTATCAAGAGCGGCGAACTGAAACTCGTTGATATCCGTGAGGCCGATGAATATGGCCGCGAGCATATTGGCGGGGCCATTTCCTTGCCCCTCTCGGGCGTGGACACGGCCGGGCTGATGCTCGATGCCGACCAACATGCCGTCTTCCATTGCAAGTCCGGCATGCGGACCGAAGCCAATTGCGACCGTCTGGCCGCACATGTGAATGGCAATGCCTATATTCTCGAGGGCGGGCTGGATGCCTGGAAAAGGGCCGGCTTGCCCACAGTTCAGGACGCGAGTGCGCCGCTGCCGATGAACCGGCAGGTGCAGATCACCGCTGGCCTCCTGGTGCTGACGGGTGTTGTGCTCGGCTTTACCGTGCATCCAGGCTTCTTTGGTCTCTCCGGCTTTGTCGGAGCGGGGCTGACTTTCGCAGGCATCAGCGGCTGGTGCGGCATGGCAAATGTGCTGGCTGTCATGCCCTGGAACCGTAAGGGGGCATCTGCGGCGTGACCCTCACCCTGACCCCTGACATCATCATCGCCGCGATCATCAGCGGCGCGATCATCGGCGTGTTCCTCGGCACGTTCGGGGGCGGCGGCTCGGTGCTGGCCGCGCCGCTCCTGCTATATGTCGTGGGCGTCAGCGATCCGCATGTGGCCATCGGAACGTCGGCGGCCGCTGTGGCGGCGATTGCTCTGTTCAGCCTTGTCGGTCACTGGCGCGGGGGCAATGTGAAATGGCCCTGCGCGATCGTGTTTGCACTGTCAGGCTTTGCCGGGTCGATCATCGGTTCCAGTATCGCCAAGCAGGTAGACGGGACGCAGCTATTGCTGGCCTTTTCGGTAGCGATGGCTGTGATTGCGCTCTCCATGTTTCGCAAGCCGGCATTTGCGGGTGATCCGGGAGTTCATCTCACGCGGTCCATCCTGCTCCGGCTCGCGCCGCTCGGCCTGATCGTTGGCATGGCGGCCGGGTTCTTCGGGATTGGCGGTGGATTCCTGATCGTGCCGGGCCTGATGCTGGCGGCCGGCATGACGATGACAAATGCGACAGCTTCCTCGCTTGTGTCGGTAGCCCTGTTCGGGGCGGCGACATCGGCCAACTATGCCCTGTCGGGCCTCGTCGACGGACCGCTTGTGTTGCTGCTGCTGGTTGGCGGGGCTATTGGAGGCACGGCAGGCATCGGAATTTCCCGTCTGCTGAAGACACGCGTGCGGACGGCCCGGTCGGCCTTTGCTGTCATGATCCTCGTCGTTGCCGCCTATGTCGCGTGGAACGCATGGGGCGCAATGACCGTTTAACCCTGACAAGAGTGGCTGCATCGCGTATGCACCGGCTTGCTAAACACGCATCATGAAGATGATATAGGTGTGGGTTGATGCGGCTGGCTGAGGGATGCAGGCCAGGAACCGCGAAGGGAGATGCTGAATGGGACTGATCTGGTGGATTTTGCCTGCTGTGGCCGGTGTCATTGGCCTGATGCTGCTGTTCGCAGGCTTCGGAAAACTCGCACAGTTGAAACCCATGGCGGGCGGTGGACGGTTGTTTTTCGGCGTCGGTTTCCTCGGCATTGCCGGCGTGGTGGCCTTTGCGGGGCTGAACCTGCAGACCTACAAGCGCCTCACCTATGAGCGCGACGTTGCCAATATCAAGTTTGCCGCCGTTCAGGGCGCGCCAGACACGTACAAGGTGGACGTTACCTTCTCCGATGGCCAGAAACTGCTTGAGGCAACCGGTGCGCAGCCGATCCTGAAGGGCAACCAGTTCGAGATTGGCGCGCAGGTCATCAAGTTCCAGCCTGTGGCCAACATGCTTGGCTATGATTCCATCTATCGCCTCGACTATATTGAAGGGCGCGAAGCCAAGCGCTTTTCGTCTGATGCGGTGACGGAAGCGCAGACGAACGGAATTGCCCTGACGCAGAATCCCGGTCTCGACGTGCATGCGCTTGCCGAAAAGGAAGGCCCGCGTTTCGGCATTGATGCGCAATATGGTTCGGCGACCTATCAGCCGATGGGCGACGGGTTTGAGTATGACGTGAATATCACGCAGGACGCGCTCGTGGCGCGTCCCACCGAGGCGACGAAGGGCCTGATCCAGAAGGGCACCTATCCGGGCTTCCAGTCGACCGGGAGCCGCACACAATGAACCCCTGGGAGCGCTATGTTGTCCCGAATCTGATCGCCTGCGCCTGTGGCACCAAGCCGATCATGAAGCAGCGCGAAAAGGTCGTTCCGAAGGCGGAGGGCTGTGTGCTGGAACTCGGCTGCGGCTCGGGCACGAATTTCGCCATGTATGATGCCAGGAAGGTGGAACGTCTCTATGCGCTTGAGCCTTCGCCCGGCATGCTGGTCAAGGCGCGGCGGGAGGCTGGCGCACTTGGCTTCGGAAACAATATCGAATTTCTCGAAACCGGCGCGGAAGCCATTCCGCTGGAAGACAATTCCATCGATACGGCCGTCATCACGTTCGTGCTGTGCACGATCCCTGACTGGCGTGCGGCGCTGGCCGAAACGCGCCGTGTGCTGAAGCCCGAGGGCCGTATCCTGTTTTCCGAACATGGCCTTGCGCCGGATGAAGACGTTGCCAAGTGGCAGCGCCGGATCGAGCCTGTGTGGAAGCCGCTTGCGGGCGGGTGCCACCTGACGCGCGATATCTCTGCGCTGTTCACCGAATCCGGCTTCCGGTTGGAGGAGGCCGAGACCATGTACCTGCCATCCACGCCTAAAGTGGCAGGCTTCGTCAGCTGGGGCGCTGCCCGCGCGGCCTGAACTCACGATGCGTATACCACCCTACCTGCCTTATCTCGCAGGGGCGCCGAGTCTTGCACCCGGCTTGGCCCCCATCGATACCGAGCGCTGGCTGGTGCCTGATACCGAGGCGGCCGCATGGCTGCCCGGGAAGACTGTGCTCATGCGCACGCACCGCGACATTGTGTTTGCGGATACAGGTATTCCTGCTGTCATCGAAGAACTGGCGGGCGCCGTTTTGGCGGTGACCGGCATGGGCGATGATATCTGGGAAAGCCCGCTGGAAATGGCGGCGGCGCGTGTGTCGGATGATCTCTGCCTGCTGATGCCGGATTCCAATGGCTTGTGGACCTTGCGCGCGGCCAGCCTTGTGGCGCCAACGTTCTGGTCGCTGTCGGAGAAGATCGGCCAGCCGCTGACAGGCCTTCACGGGCCGGTACCGAATGCCAATCCTGGCCTCGTCAACCGTATCGGGCGCATGTTTGACGGCTTGCGGCCGGGCCATGTGCTGGAGCGGTTCAACTGGACGGTCCAGGCTGGTTCCTCGCGCTTTACGCCTAGCAGCGAACCGCTGAAGGCCATGGCGCGTGCGGCGCCGGATGATGCGGCGCTTGAACTGCTGCACCTGCGGGTCGAGCGGCAGACGATCTCGAAATTGCCGGAGACCGGGGCTGTGGTGTTCACAATCCGCGTCTGTATTGATCCGCTACGCGCTGCCCTGCCGAACGCCGCGCACAGGCAGGCGTTCGAGGACGCGTGGAACGGGATCGACCCGTCATTGGCTGAGTACAAGGGCTGGCCCGACCATGACCGGCTGGTGCGCGCGGCGCTGGCGCAGCTTGCCTGACGGCCTCTGGGTGGACGTGAGGCACGGTGCCGCCTAGATCAGGCGGGCACGGCAATTCCGGAGACAGAAATGAATTATTGGCTGATGAAGTCCGAACCCGACGCCTGGAGCTGGGAGCAGCAGAAAGCGAAAGGCAAAGCGGGCGAAGAATGGTCCGGCATCCGCAACTATACGGCGCGTAATTTCATGCGCGACATGAAGCTCGGCGATCAGGTCTTCTTCTATCATTCCAACAAGGGGCTGGAAGTTGTCGGCATTGCAGAAGTGTCTGCGCTGAGCGCGCCGGACACGACCACTGATGACGAGCGCTGGGACTGTGTGCACATCCGCGCGCTGGCCGACATGCCGACACCGGTGACGCTGAAGGATGTGAAGGCAAACCCAAAACTTGAAGAGATGAGCCTGGTAAAATCCTTCCGCCTGTCGGTGCAGCCTGTGCTGGCATCGGAGTGGAAGGAAGTCTGCCGTATGGGCGGGATTGATCCGAAAACGCTAAAGCCGGTCTAGGCGCAGGCCAGGTCCATCGCCGCCTCGCAATGGATGCGGGCGCTGTCATAGATGGGCAGGGAGCTGTTGGCGGCAGTGAGGACGAGGCCGATCTCGGTGCAGCCGAGGATGACGCTGTCGGCGCCGCGCGTGGCCAATGCCTCAACAATCTCGATATAGCGGCGCGTCGTTTCCGGCGTCACAATGCCTTTGACAAGATCGTCGAAGATGATGCGGTGGATGTCGTCGCGCTGAGCCGTATCTGGAATCAAGGGCGGCGCGCCGAAGGCTCCGGCGAAATGGTTCGGGTAGAAGGGTTCTTCCATCGTGTAGCGCGTACCGAGCAGAGCGGGGGCGGTGCGTCCGTCGGCGGTGAGGCGGGCGGCTGTCGCGCTCACGATATGCACGAAAGGCACATTGAGCGCGGCCTCAAGTGGCGCGGCGACCTTGTGCATCGTGTTTGTCGCGAGCAGGATCAGGCCTGCGCCTGCCTGTTCTAGCCGCTGTCCTGAGGCGGCAAGCTGGCGCCCTGCCTCGTCCCAATCGCCGGATTGTTGCAGCGCCTGGATCTCGCCGAAGTCGAGCGCATCGATCATCACGCGTGCACTGGCATTGCCGCCGAAACGCTCGCGGGAAAGCTGGCAGAGGGTTTCATAATAGATGACCGTCGAGGCCGGCCCCATGCCGCCGATGATGCCGATGGTCTTCATCCGCGATTGCCCTCCTCGAAGCCAGCGAGCGTCCATTCGGCAAACTGGAAGAGATCACCGCCCGTGAACAGGAAGCCCGCGACGCCAGCCGCGCGGGCGGCTTCAATGTCGGTCTGCTTGTCGCCTATCAGGAAGGATGACTCGCGCTTCACGGGAAAGTCCGCCATCGCTTTCAGCAGCATGCCGGGCTTGGGCTTGCGGTCGAAACTGTCGCGTCGGTAGCGGGCATTCTCGCCTTCGTCATGATAGGGGCAATAATAAATCCGGTCGACCGCGGCGCCCTGCTCGGCGAGGCGTTCCTGCATCCAGTCATGCAGCGTGTGCATGTCATGCTCTGAGTAATAGTCACGGGCAATACCGGACTGGTTGGTCACGACGAATACGAACCAGCCGCGCGCCTTGAAGGCCGCGATTGTCTCGACGGCGCCTTCGACCCACTCAAAGTCGGCGACCTTGCTGACATAGCCCTTGTCGACGTTGATCACGCCGTCACGGTCGAGGAAGAGGGCAGGACGCTGGGAGGTCATCTAGGCGTTGTTTGCCCGCGTGGGGCCCAAGTTGCAACACTTGTCGCAATGGCGAAACAACTGGACCTCGGTCCCGAAAAGCAGTTGTTTCGGGCTGACGGTCGGCAACGGCCTCCACGGAGTATCCATGGGAGGGCAAAACCAATGGAACAATATCTTCCCCTTATCCTGAGCGCTGTCAGCGGCATCGTGATGGGGCCTGTGACATCGAAGCTGACGGGCGGCAGCGGCGTCGGCGGCATTCTTGGCGGACTGCTCGGCGGGATTGGCACCTATTACGGTCTTGAGGCTGCGAACCTGCATCTGTTCGGCGTTCCGGCACAGGGCCCGACGGCGCTGAAGAATATCCTCGACTATGTGCTGGAAGGTGGCGTGGGCGGCGGGGTTTTCGGCGTGATTGGCGGTATGCTGCTCAAGCGCAAGGCCTAGCGCTCTCGCAGGCGGGGCCCATACCCTTGACGTGAGGCGTTCCGGCTCTGCCGGGCCGCCTTTTTACTCGGCTGCAGCCGGTATGGCGGAACGGTTCTCGCGTACACCGCGCATGAAGGGCACGATGGCCAGGGCACTCAGCAAGGCGGCCATCAGGAAGGCCGCGCCGCCGAAGCGGAATGGCGCGCCGTCATGGGTAAAGTAATAGAGCACGCCGTTCATCGTGAGCGGGCCGATGATCATTGCAAGCGAGTTAAGGCTTGAACTGGCACCCTGCAGCTCGCCTTGCGCATTGCGCGGTGTCAGCGTGGACATCAGCGAGTTGATCGACGGGCCTGTCACGCCGCCGAGCGCGCTGATCGGGATGATCAGGTAGACCATCCATGGCTGTCCGGCGAAGGCGAAGGCGGTCAGCGTGAAGAAGCTGACGCCCATGCCCAGCAGCGCCGTGCGCACAGTGCCCAGCCGTTTCAGGATCAGGCCCATCAGGCCCGCCTGCACGACGGCGGCGCCAATGCCGACAAGGCCCAGTGAGAAGCCGATTTCCTTCGGGCTCCAGTCATAGCGGATCTCGCCATGCACCGACCATGTGCCCGGAAACACCGTATGCGCGAGAAAGAAGATGCCTGCTGCCACAAGGAACCAGGCGATGTGGGGCAGTTTCGAGAAATGTTTCACCGCGCCAAACGGGTTGCCGCGCTTGATGTCAAACGGTCGGCGGTCTTCCGGTGCCAGTGATTCCGGAAGCACGAAGAGGCCGTAGCAGAAATTGAGGGCGGCGAGGCCCGCTGCCGCAAAGAAGGGCGCGCGCGGGCTGATCTCGCCAAGGAAGCCGCCAATGACCGGACCGAACACGAAGCCGAAACCGAACGCGGCGCCGATCATGCCGAAGGCCTTGCCGCGATTTTCCGGCTCTGTGACGTCAGCGATATAAGCATTCGCAGTGGAATAGGTGGCGCCGGAAATGCCGGACAGGGCCCGCCCGATGAAGAGGAGCCAGATCGAGCCTGCAATGCCCATGATCAGGAAATCCACGACCAATGTGCCAATGGAGACCAGCAGCACAAGACGCCGTCCGAACCTGTCAGACAGCGCGCCGACGATGGGCCCGAAGATGAAATTCATCAGGGCATAAGTGGCCGCCAGCATGCCGAGCCATATGGTGGCATCTTCAGGCGGGACATGCAGCATTTCCTGCACGAGGCTGGGCACAACCGGGACGATGAGACCGAAGCCCAGCATATCGATTGCGACCGTTACGAGGACGAAGAAAAACGCGTTCTTGCCGTGTTTCCGGGAGGCGGGAGAGTCGGTCATGTTCACGCTTTGGGCGGGAAATAGCCAAAGGTCAATCACTGTGACAGGGCATCACGACCAGCGCTGGATGTGCCTTGCGCGGCTTGAGCTTTGCTGAGAGATTCACGGCATTGAAATCCAGTGGGCACGGCGCTTGCCGGCCCGGAATGCCCTATTTCGCAGCGCGTGACTTTTATGAAACGGACGCGCGCCGAAATTCATACTAACTGGACGCACAACAAACGGAGACGCGCTGATGAAGTGGAACGCAACGGCATTCGCCGCCGCACTCCTTGTCGCCTGCGCGGCTGGAGGGCAGCAGGGGCAGGCACAGATGTCTCCACCCGTCGTGGAAGGCGCCATCGTGGCGGTCATGCCGGATCCGGCGGCGCGTGAGGGGCTGAGCGGATGTTGCAGCACCCAGTTCAAGGTCGGACGGTCTGGCAAGATCAGGGATATTTCGACCGAATGCACGCTCCCGCTGTTCAGGGACGCGGCTGTGTCGGCAATTCGGGAGGCCGGGTACACGCCCGCCAAGATTCTGGGTATCGCTATCACCTCGTCGCAGCAATCACAGATCGTCGCCTTCGAACAGTCTGGCGAGGAAGGCATTTGCCGGTCGGGTGATGCAGCCTGGGAAGAGCTGACCTATCGCGGCGAAGAGGCCTTTCCCTTCCTGACGGTCAACACGGTGACGATGAAGCCCTATGCCGATGAGGCCGAGAAGGGCGTAGGCATCGCGCGGGGCTGGGCCGACTATTACGCGACGCTCGACTTTGATACGCCCTGTGGCCCGTCTCCCGCTTACCAGCCGCCTGTCAGCCAGTCGAAGACGATCGACACGATGGGCTGGGACGCGCTGCGCCGCACAGGAACGGCGTTTGAAAAAGTGTTCGCCTGGATGAATTGCCGGGACGACATGCTGGCAGGCTATGGTGCGCAGGCGGCGGAATGGCATGCAACCTATGATTCCATCGCGCCGGACGAGATGGAGCATTGGGTGGGCGCCATGATGGACAAGCGGATCCGCGCCGAACGGGGCCGGTATGATTTAGATCGCCAGCTGATGATTGCGTATGGCGGCCAGATCCTGCGCCGTGAGCAGGCATTGCGTGCGCGCGATGCGGCCGAACTGGCTGCGCAGGCCAGTGATGAGGTTGCCGACGCACCGGCCCCCATGCTCCGACGCGAAGTGGTTCCGACTTATCGGGCGCCGAATACGCTCCGAAGGGAGTGGTCTGCGGCAGACCAGTTCTTTTACGAGCGCGGTCCCGGCCACTATCAGGCTTGTCTCGACAGGGCTGCCACTTATGGAGCGCACCAGGACTGCCTCAGCGCCTTGTATGGCAGCGACTAGGCCATGGCAGAAGGTATCCCGGTCACGCGTATTGAAGTTCCGATGAGCCGGATCAATGCGATCCGGGATGCGGTTTGCCGCGTGACGCATCTTGGCGACGGGCCCGACGCTTCCCGTCTTGCCTGTCCAGAGGATGCGCCTGCGCTGCTGGCTTTCCTGTCGGACCCCGCAGTGCACGCGCCGATCTACACATTGCCGCGGCCGCTGACGGAGGCCAGCGTTGAGACCTTCATCACGGATCACTTTGCCCAGCGCGCAGAAGGTGAGGGCCTGCTCTTCGTGCGCCAGGATGGCGACGGCGCCATTGTCGGCTACAGCGATATTCAGGTCTGGCCGCACTGGGCGGCAGGGGAGCTCGGCGGGGCGCTGCATCCCTCGCTACACCATCAGGGCCGGGGCACAGCGGGCGCAGCCATGAGCTTCAGCTGGATGTTTGGGGCGCTGCACCTTGATCTCATTTGCGAAACGGCGAGCCCGGAGAATTTGCCCACGCACCGCCTGCTTGACGGGCTGGGCTTTGAGCGCAGGGGTGAGGTGACCAGCGTGCGGACAGACGGCACGACGCGGGCATCCTTGGTCTGGGAAGTCACACGCGCCGACTGGTTCGAACGGCACAAGGATTGATGCTTAAAAGGCGCCGTGGCGGCCTTTGCCTTTGGTGAAAGCGGTAGCCCCTTGCAGTGTTTCTCCCGATTTAAGCACATCGAGACCGCCCTCGACTTCCGCCTTTAGCGCCGTCTCCATGTCGAAGCTCCACTGGCGCATGGCGGATAGCCGGTCAGCGCGCATACACGTTTGCGGGAAGGCGGCGATGTCATTGGCGAGCAGGACGGCGCGTTCGAGTGCTTTGCCAGCTGGGGCGGCGTAGTTCGCAAGGCCGATGGCCAGCGCCTCGTCCGGGCCGACTTCGCGACCGGTGAGGATCAGATCTGTCGCCCGCGAAGCGCCGATCAGGCGGGGCAGGCGGATCGTGCCGCCATCAATCAGGGGCACACCGAAGCGGCGGCAGAAGACGCCGAAGCGCGCGGTGTCAGATACGACGCGAAGGTCGCACCAGAGCGCGAGTTCCATGCCGCCCGCCACGGCAAAGCCCTCAATGGCGGCAATGACGGGCTTTGAAAGTTCAAGACGTGTCGGCCCCATCGGGCCCATGTCGCCATCGGGCCGCACAGGATTGCCCTTGCCGGCGGCGACGGCCTGAAGGTCAGCGCCTGCGCAGAAATTGCCTTCCGCGCCCGTGAGGATCGCGACGGACAGCGCGTCATCAGCGTCGAAAGCCTTGAAAGCATCGTAGAGGGCCAGCGCCGCCTCCCGGTCCACGGCATTGCGCCGGGTCGGTCGGTTGATGGTGACGATCAGGATGTTGCCATCCTGGCGCGTTAGAACAGGGTCCTCTACGCTCATCGGGACATGTTCGCGCGCGTTGCCTCCGGCGCGTTGCGGGCGAGGAACGGCACGATCCGGTTCAGCAGGGTTGGCACGATCTTCTCGGGCATGTCATGGCCCCATTTGTCGATCACTTCGATTTCCGCGCTGGGGATGCGCTGCGCAATATCGCGGCCGGCTTCCGGCTTGATCAGCGGATCAGCAGCGCCGTGCAGCACCAGCGTCGGTACCGTGAGGCCGACGAGGCGTTCATGCCAGCGCGGCTGGGCGAGAATGGCGGCATATTGGCGGGCCACACCCAGCGGGCGATCGGAACGGTTGAAGTCGGCCATGGACTGCGCACGCACATCCATGTCGCTGCTGCGCAGCTCCGGCGCCGAGCCAATGGCATGACGCGATTTGACGGAGAGTTCGGCGATGGCCTCGGCTGTGCGCGCATCGGGCACGGCGGTGAGCGCGGCCTGCGCGGCCGGGTCCGACTGCGGCAGGCCAGGGGCGCCGGAGGTCGTCATGACAGGGATCAGCGTGCGCACCTGGGCCGGATGGTTCAGCGCCATCAGCTGCACGATCATGCCGCCCATTGAGACGCCCAGCACATCTGCCTGACTGGCGCCCAGTTCGGCGATCAATGCGGCTGCGTCGGCGGCCATGTCGTCCAGCACATAGGGCACCATGCCGCCGGTTGGCTTGCCCTCGGCGGCGGCCTTGACAATGTCGCGCGGCGCAGGAGGCACCTTGCCACTGAATTCGGTGGAGAGCCCGATGTCGCGATTGTCGAACGTGATAACATGGCGGCCTGCATCGGCCAGGCCGCGCTTGAGACTTTCAGGCCAGCGGGTGAGCTGACCGGAGAAGCCCGAAACGAGCAACATCATCGGGTCATTCGATGACCCGGTCGCCTCGTATTCTATCTCGATTCCATTTGCCTTGATGCGTGCCATTCGGGGCCTCCCATGTGTTATCTGTTTTCCGACCATCGTGATCTGCACAAAAGACGCTTTCAAGGGGGGGCGGTTGCATATCTCGGGTTTCCGGGGCGGCCTTGTGAAATCGGTGCCTTATCAGGGCAACCTTGTGGGGCCTGCGACGTTTCAGCCGAAACGGAGGAATCGCTCATGAAACCTGTGCCCATTCTTTTTCTGATAGCGTCCGGTCTTGTTGCTGCCTGCTCACCCAGTGGCGGCGATGCATCGGCGCCGTCTGTCGCAGTGGAGCAGTCCGCTCGCCCTGAAGTGACAGAGCCACATAGGCCACCTGCGCAGGCGACCTGCGAGCAGGAGATCGGTGCCGAGGCGGCGAGCGTTCTGGTGGGCCAGTGCATCCAGATGTCCCCTGCAACCCATCCGCCGTGCAATGCACAGAACAGCTGCGACATGATCCGTGACGAAATCCGCCGCGGTTGCGGATTTGGCGATACGACAAATAATCCGGACTTCTGCAGCGACTATCAGTAGGCGCCGCCCTCAATGGCCTAGCGCCCGAGTTCCTTCATCGCCTCATCGAGGCCGGAAAGGGTCAGCTCGAACATGCGATGCTCGCCGATCAGTTCCCGGATCAGCTTGATAGAGCCGGTATAGTCCCACGCGCCTTCCTTGACCGGGTTCAGCCAGACCATGTTCGGGAACCGCTGCACGAAGCGCTGGATCCAGATGCCGCCGGCTTCCTCGTTCCAGTGCTCGACCGAGCCACCGGCATAGGTGATCTCGTAAGGGCTCATCGTGGCGTCGCCGACGACGATGACCTTGTAGTCTGACGGGAACTTGTTCAGCACGTCCCAGGTCGGGATGCGATTGTTCATGCGGCGGCGATTGTCCTTCCACAGGCCTTCATAGGGGCAGTTGTGGAAGTAATAATATTCGAGGTTCTTGATCTCGGACTTGGCGGCCGAGAACAGCTCTTCCATGATCCGCACATACGGGTCCATCGAGCCGCCGACATCGAGCAGCAGGAGGACGGACACCGCATTGCGCTTTTCGGGCCGCATCTCGATATCGAGATAGCCCTTGCGGGCCGTGTTGCGGATTGTCTGGTCGAGATCCAGCTCGTCCGGCGCGCCCTTGCGGGCCCATTTGCGCAGGCGCTTCATGGCGACCTTGATGTTGCGGGTGCCAAGCTCGACACTGTCGTCGTAATTCTTGAATTCGCGCTTGTCCCAGACCTTCACGGCGCGGCGGTGGCGGGACTTTTCCTGCCCGATGCGCACGCCTTCCGGGTTGTAGCCATTGGCGCCGAAGGGCGAGGTGCCGCCCGTGCCGATCCACTTGTTGCCGCCCTCGTGGCGCTTTTTCTGCTCCTCAAGGCGCTTCTGCAGCGTTTCCATCAGCTTTTCGAAGCCGCCCATGGCCTCGATCTCGTCCATTTCTTCCTTGGAGAGGAACTTCTCGGACATCTTGCGCAGCCATTCCTCGGGAATGTCGGTCACGTCGACGGCATCCGCCATGCTGTCGAGGCCCTTGAAGACATGCCCGAACACTTTGTCGAACTTGTCGATATTGCGCTCGTCCTTCACCAGTGCGGCGCGGGACAGGTAGTAGAAATCCTCGACATTCGAATCGATGACCTGCTTGTCCATGGCTTCCATGAGCATCAGGTATTCCTTCAGCGTTACCGGGACCTTGGCTTCGCGCAATTCATTGAAGAAGTTGAGGAACATATGGGCGTCTTTCCTGTCGTCTTTGGCAAAAGATAACCCGCCTTGGCGCCCATGTCCAAGCTGACGCAGCGAAAAGGGCGCCCGGTCATATCCGGTTCACCCCTATTGGCGTAGGGGATGCGCCATGCTGAGGGCTTTCCTGATCCTGTGTGCCGGTTTTTCGCTGGGCCTGACGGCGCGTGCGGATACGCCCGTCTGCGGCGGACTTGGCGAGCAATCCTGCATGTTCGAGGCGATCTGGGCGGCGGCGTCGCCCCTTCCTCCCCATAAAAAGACGCGGATTCAGCCCTTTTTCCTTGAAACCGTGGGCCAGGCGGCGGATGCGGCCCTGTTGCAGCAATGGCAGAGTCGCCTTGGGGCGCCCGCTATCCATCGCATCCCGGCCGTGGACTATGCCGCCGATCAGGCGCGCGCTGTTCTTGCAGAGAGCGGCTGGGATGGGTTTGAACAGCGCGCCCGGACAGGGGCCGTGCCGTTCAATACGGGGCGCCCGGAAATCATGGCTGCTGGTGTTCGCCTCGCGCCGGATGCGGCCATTAAGCGCCGCCTGCTGCAAGCCATGTTCGATCTCGCGCAGACCAAGCACACGCGTGGCGGCATGGGCGACGATTTCGAGAAATCCGATTTCGGCCATGCGCTGGCGGAGCTGTCGATGCAGGCCTGCGACCTGGCCGGGTTTGACCGGGCCGTGGCGATGACGGCGGCGCCGGACGGGTTACGCTATGCGCTGTGGCGTACGCGGATCACCGGACATGCCGGGGCGCTGGCTGCGCGCATAAGGAATGAGGCGTCAGCGGATGATACACACCATGTGCGCGGGGCGTTGGAGGGCTATGCGCCAGTCGTCTCATTAGGCTATTGCGCGCGGTAGACTGAACAAATCGGCAGCTCATGCGTAGAGCGCGCATGGAACTTACCCCCCTGACCGACCTTCGCGAGTCTCTTGACGGCATGGCGACCGGATTTTTCAAGAGCCTTCCCAACCTCGTCCTCGCCATTCTTGTACTGGTCGGCATCCTGCTGGTGGCGCGTATTGCGCGGGCGCTTGTCTCGGCTGCCATGAAGAAAGCGAATGTGCGGGAAGCCCTGCGGACGCTTGCCCAGAACCTCATCGGCATCGCCGCCTGGATCGTCGGCGTGGCGATTGCACTGACGGTACTGCTGCCCTCCATTTCACCGGCTGACATCATTGCCGGGTTGGGGCTCACATCTGTGGCTATCGGCTTTGCCTTCAAGGACGTGTTCGAGAATTTCCTCGCGGGCGTCATCATCCTCAGTCGCGAGAAGATGCGCATCGGCGACATGATCGAATGCGAGGACGTGTATGGCCGCGTCGAGAATATCCTGATCCGCGAGACACATGTGCGCGAGACGGATGGGGAACTGGTGATCGTACCTAATTCCTTCCTGTTCAAGAACCCGGTCACCATCGAGACAGACCATGCCCTGAAGCGGCAGGAGCTTGTTGTGGGCATCGACTATGATGCCGGCATGCCGGAGGCGCGCGATGCCCTGAAAGGCGCGCTGGAAGCCTGCGAAAGCGTCAGCAGCGAGCGCGACGCGGAGGTTCAGTGCGTCTCGTTTGGCGGCTCCTCCATCGATTTCCGCCTGCTCTGGTGGACCACGAGCCAGCCGGCCGACCAGCGCGGCTCCTATGATGAAGTGGCCTTCGCCGTGAAGCAGGCGCTGGACGATGCTGGGATCACGATCCCGTTCCCGCAATCGACCTTGTCCTTCCGCCCGGAAGCCATGCCGCTGCGACTGCAAGAAACCGGCAAGTCGGACACAGATTCGCCTGAGTCCGGCGACACGAAGGGCGGGTAACGTCGCGGCCACACCCGCCGGGCCTTGCGTCGCCATTGAACAAGTCCATAAAGGACACCGATGACCGAATTCGATAATGACCTGGCCGATCCGGACGGCGACCCGCCCGAAGCCATTTGCGGCAGCAAGGAAGTGGGCGCCATTGCGCACCTCTATCGCGCCGAAGTGTACCGCTCCACCGTGTGGCGCCAGCGGCTGGACCAGACGACAAACTGGGCCGTGATCTCCACAGGCATTGGTCTGTCGGTTGCCTTTGCCAGTGCGCAGGCATCGCCCTTTCCCATCGTTCTGGTCGGCGCGCTCTGCATCGTGTTCCTGACGCTGGAATCGCGGCGCTATCGTTTCTTCTACGTCTGGCGCTTCCGGGCGCGGGTGCTGGAGATTGCCTTCTATGTGCCCATGCTGCGCGGGGAGGGGGCACGCATCCCGCTCGACCGGGGAACGGCCCTCTCAGACGATTACGAAAAACCGCAATACCGTATCTCGATGATCCGCGCGATTGGCCGGCGCCTGCGCCGCAACTATGGCTGGCTGTTTGCCATTCTGGGTGCCGCGTATTTCGCCAAGATTGCGATCCATCCAACCGATGTGGAGACATGGTCGCAATTCATCCGCCGCGCGCATATCGGGCCGATCCCGGGCCTTGTCGCGATTGCCGGCGGGCTGACCTTCCACGCGATCTGGATTGGTGTTGCGGTGAAAACCTGGCTCGACGAGCGCTATGACAAGTCCAAGATGGCCGACTTCCTGAAAAGCCGCCAGGACGTCAACACAAATGCCAATACGCTCGACCGCGAAGAAGCCCATACGAAGATGGATATTCTCGGGCACTAGACCTTCGCACTGAACGCATATGTCAAAGAAAAAGGGCGGATCCGATGAGGACCCGCCCTTTTGTCTTACGAAGCAATCCGGGTTCAGCCCGCTGGGCCACGACGACCGCCGCCGGGGCCGTCCTGGCGGCGCGAGAGGAAGGCGAGGCGTTCGAACAAGGCGACGTCCTGCTCGTTCTTCAGCAGAGCGCCATGCAGGGGCGGCGTCAGCTTGTCCGGGTTCTGCTCGCGCAGCGTTTCGAGGTCGACATCCTCGTTCATCAGGAGTTTCAGCCAGTCGAGCAGTTCGCTGGTCGATGGCTTCTTCTTCACGCCGGGCAGTTCGCGCATGGCGTAGAAGGTGGTGAGCGCATCGCCGACCAGCTTCTTCTTGATCTCCGGGAAGTGCACGTCGATGATTTCGCGCATCGTTTCTTCGTCGGGGAACTTGATGAAGTGGAAGAAGCAGCGGCGCAGGAATGCATCCGGCAGTTCTTTCTCATTGTTCGATGTGATGATCACGATCGGGCGCACTTTTGCCTTCACGACTTCGTTCGTCTCGTAGACGAAGAATTCCATGCGATCGAGTTCCTGCAGAAGGTCGTTCGGGAATTCGATGTCGGCCTTGTCGATCTCGTCGATCAGCAGGACAGGGCGCTTCTTGGACGTGAATGCCTCCCAGAGCTTGCCCTTCTTGATGTAGTTCTTGACGTCCTTGGCGCGCTCTTCGCCCATCTGGCCATCGCGCAGGCGCGAAACAGCGTCATATTCATAAAGGCCCTGATTGGCCTTGGTGGTGGACTTGATGTGCCATTCGATCAGCTCGCAGCCGAGCGACTTGGCCACTTCAATGGCCAGCACGGTCTTGCCGGTGCCCGGTTCACCCTTGATCAGAAGCGGGCGCTCCAGCGCAATGGCAGCATTGACGGCCACTTTCAGGTCTTCGGTGGCGACGTAGTCCTTGGTGCCTTCAAAACGCATGGGGCTCTATCCTCTTCACAACTCGTTAGGCTCACAATAGGCGCCGCGCCCGGCGGAGCAAGCTTTGACGTGGCGGGAAGCCTGACATTCCGTGAAAAAGTGGTAATCCGGCCATTCCGTAGCGGAAACATCTTCGCCTGTCGGGGGATCCGTGGTATGAAGATCCTGCCATGCGCGCCGCCGCGGAGCACCAGCTTCAGCTAAGTGTCGCGCCTGTTCATGGTCTGCCATTCCCATGCAGGAAGGGCGTTTCAGGACAGGTGCAGGCCGTATGATCCAAACTGCCCGATGATAACGGGCGCATGGCACTATTATCCCGCACTGTCGTTCCGGCCTGCCGCGCCTTGATTAACGCGTGGCAATCAAGCGTTAACGCCTTTCTGCAAAATTCAAGGAAATCAGGTCGAATCGGATTTCCTTACGATGCCCTTGAAGCTTTCCCTGAAGCCCGGCGAGACATTCGTCGTCAATGGCGCTGTCGTGCGCAATGGCGACCGTCGCGGCGTGCTGCTGCTGGAAAACCAGGCCCGTGTCCTGCGCGAGAAGGATATCCTTCACCCGGCGGATGCGACGACGCCTGTGCGCCGCGCCTATTTTGCCGTGATGCAGATGTACCTGCTCGGCGAGGTCGACGGCCCTGCCTATGCGCAGGCCGCTGAATCCATTGCCACCCTGCTGGCCAATGCCGCGCAGGATGAAGACCGGGCCGATGTGCTCGAGATTTCGGCCGATGTGGCCGCCGCCGACCTCTACAAGGCCCTCAGTCGCTGCCGAAAGCTCATGGCGCGCGAGATGGCAGAGGCCGCCTGATGGCGGATGGTACTCTCATGACGGCGCGCGCACGCTCCACAGACGCCCGCCTTGGCCTCGACGAGGCGATTGCCCGTCTCGAAGCTGGCAAAGGCGAAGGCCTCGTGGTCGACCTTGGCGAAGGACGCACGGCCACGGCCAGCGGGCATCGCGGCGAGGAAGGCCTGCTGCAGCGCCTGCGCGGGCACCGCATGATGGTGGCCCTGGCTTCCGGCGCGGCTGATCTCTCCCAGTTTTCGACCCATTCCGGTGTGCTGAAAGTCGCCCCGCTGGTGCAGGAAATACTCGACGCCGCAGGTCATAGGGACTAGGGGCCTCGCGCATGAGCCCAGAACTGATCTCCCTATTCACTGCCACTTTCGTCACATTCTTCGTGCTGATCGATGCGCCCGGCGTAGCGCCGGTGTTCGCAACGCTGACAGCGCAGGGCGATGCGGCCTATCGGCGGCGCATGGCGTTCAAATCCACCTTCGTTGCGTCGATCATCATGTTCCTGTTTGCGTTTGGTGGGGCCTGGCTGCTCGGCGCGATGCACATTTCCATCGATGCATTCCGGGCGGCGGGTGGCGCGCTTCTGTTCCTTATCGCGCTCGACATGGTGTTCGAGAAGCGCACCGAGCGGCGCGAACACCGCGCAGAGGAATTGCTGGAAGGCCACGATGACGCGACAGAGCCGGACGATATTTCCGTATTCCCCATCGGCATCCCGATGATTGCGGGGCCGGGCTCCATAGCCACGGCCATGTTCTACATGTCCCAGGCGACCGTCTGGACCGAGAAGGCCGTCGTTCTGTCGGCCATCGGGCTCAACCTGTTGCTGACGCTGGCCATCTTCCTGATCGCAACGCCGCTTGTGCGCCTGATGGGTGCCAGCGTGGCGGGCGCGTTGACACGTATTCTCGGCGTGATCCTGGCAGCGCTTTCGGTGCAGCTGCTGATCGACGGCATCAAGGGCGCGTTCAGCCTCGGCTAAGCTCTATTGAGGCGCTTCCAGACGGGGGCGACGGCGCAGCAATGTCCGGCGCAGGGTCGATAATGTGACCCAGAACATGATCAGACCGGCGGCCGTAAGCCCCATGAACTGAAGCACCAGTTCGCGTGTCCAGCGCACGCCGGTATCGGCAATGCGCATGGCCGATGGCCCCATCTGTTTGACCAGCGCAACGGACCGGTCGCCGCCCGCTTCGGCAATCAGGCGCACGCGGCGCAGGTCCGCACCATCCTTGACCTGTTCTATCAGGGTCACCGCAGCGGCCGGGTCGGTCAGCGTTCCGATACGGTTGATCTGGGTGAGATCGGATTCCAGCCGGGCGAGGCCTTTCGGGTTGATGGCGCCGGCATAGGCCGCACTCACACGCTCGACGCGCACCTTGGTGGTGGCAAGATCTGTAAAGGCCTCTTCCAGTGCAGGCTTGAGGGCCGAATCCGGTAGCGCAGCATCAAGGCGCGCCGTAATGTAATCGGTGAATTCCGGCGTCATGCGGCGCGAGCGTCGGGCAGACTTCAGGATGGATAGCGCGCGGATATTGGCCTCGGCCGTTGCATCCTGCGCACTGGATTCGGCAAGGCCGATGCCGGTGATCTTCAGGACAAGTTCGTCCACACGATCACCCTGCAGCCAGCGCTCCGAATGGTTCGCGAGATCGGCATGTGTACCAAGCATGGCGAAACGCGCCTCGGCAACCGGGGAAGGCGCCTCTTCAGCCGGGGCGTCTTCGGTGGCGGCCGGTGCCGGTTCAGGCTCTTCTGCCGGTGTTTCAGTGATCGTGTCGCTTGCGGGCTCTATCACTGTGCTCATGTTGCGGGCAGCGCCGCTTGCCTCGGCAAACCGCTGGCTGACTTCGACGGGCAGCTTGCGCAGCGCAACCAGCGCAATGCGCTCGTCTTCCGTACCCTTCACTTCCGCGTCCGCCGCGGCCATCAGTTCCTTCACCTCTTCGCGGCTCAGCATCTGCGGCGCTGTCAGCAGGAAGCCGCGCGCTGCGGTGACGTCACGCGCGGTCAGTTCGCGCGAGACAATATCGTGCCAGAACTTGTACTTGTCGTCCGCATTGCGCGGCGCCATTGCGGCAAAGGATTCGTCCATATTGCGCCGCGTCTGGTCGATGGCTTCGACAGTTGGTGCATCCGAGAAGGTGGCACCTGAAAAGGCCGCGCCCAGTATCTGGGCGGCGATTACAGGCATGAGGATCAGCAATGAGTTGAACATCACAGCCTGCATCCAACCTGAGGAGCGGATCGATCTTTTCCGTCGGCGGGCCATGGGCTTTAACCGTTGCGAAAGCTGCACTTTGGACGAAGGATCATAGAGCGCGGCGTTGGCCTAAAGATCAAGCCTTGGCCTGCAAATTGCACCGGGTTTGGTGCCCCGAGAGGGGGTTTCGATGTTCACAATAACATGAAATATACGCGAAATTGGCGCAATTACATGAAAAGATTGGGAAAATTAACTCAGCTTTCCCGATTGCGGTGAATCGCTAGCCGCTCTATATCGGGCCAAACCTTAATGAAGGTGTCTGCTATGAGTATTGAACTATCAGACGATTACCGCCCCTCCGATGACGAGGAGTTCATGAACGAGCGTCAGCTGGCTTTCTTCCGCCGGTTGCTCGAGAACTGGAAGGCGGACATTCTCGACGGCGCAAAACAGACCATTCACAATCTGCAGGATGAATCTGGTTCGCTCCCTGACATTGTCGATCGGGCCTCTGCGGAAAGCGACAAGGCGCTCGAGCTGCGCACACGCGACCGTCAGCGCAAGCTGATCTCGAAAATCGACAGCGCCATTCGCCGCATCAATGATGGCACCTACGGGTTTTGCGAAGCGACGGGTGAGCCGATTGGCCTTCGTCGTCTTGAAGCCCGTCCAACAGCAACGCTGAGCCTTGAGGCGCAGGAGCGTCACGAGCGCAAGGAACGCACGCTGCGCGACGACTGATCGCCAGGCGCTTCAGATCACGTCCGGAAACAAGAACGGCGGCCTCCCGGTTTTCGGAAGTGCCGCCGCCTTTTTTAGTCCATCAACCCAACGCCATGGCGAATCTGTGTTTGCCTCGTGCGTTGAAGGTATGATCGCATCAAGGTCCAAACACAGGGTTACTTGAATGTAACCATGGGCTTAAGGCAAGGTCTGCTTGCTTAACGTGACTTCCGATTCGGTTAATGTCAGAGGTGATTCGACTGTGTTCGTTGTGGCGAACGGGTGGCAAGTGGCGAAAGTCCTAACCACCCGTTAACTCTATTTGAGGCACAGTGGACGTTTAACGGACGGGAAAACTGATCGCCCCCATGAGCAGGCCATTGCCATCCACCGCCGATGACGGATGGGACATGTCTCCAAGGCGTGAAAGCGCCGTCGTGCTCGAAATGCCGACCAGTTTCGAAACATTCGATGCGGTGAAGGAGAAACCTATCCTGCGCGAAAAGCTCACCTCCGCCGAGATCGAGGCCCTGCTCCGGCCGGACCTGTCGGACATGGCGCCTGAGCCTGCTCCCGCGCCTCCCACCACGGTTGTTGAGCGCGCGATCCCGGATCTCGATACGCCCGCAGTGCTCACCCCGCGCACGGATGTGCCGGAAGATGCCCTGCGCGTTGCTGCGCGCCTCTCGCTGGCCCTGCGCCAGGGCTGCGGCCTGCGCGCGGCCGCGACCGTCAAAGCCGTCTCCGATGGCACGTTTGCGTCTGCACTGAGCACGTCGACCATGGAAACGGGGCAGGCGATTGCCTGTTTCGCAGTGCCCAATGGCGAGATCGTCGCCATGCTCAGCCTCAGCGCGGAACTCGCCAATGCCCTCATCGAAAGCGCCTGTGGCGGCAAGCCCGGCGCCTATACGCCGCGCGAGCTGACGCCCGTCGACGCTGCCTTGCTGGAAGGCCTCGTGCGTCCCCTCGGCGCCGGCATATCCTCTTCGCTCAGCTTCGCGCGCATCGAAACCGATGCCGAGTTCGCCGCCGCCCTCGCGCGGCCCGGCGCGGTTGATGTCATTGATCTGGATGTGCGTTTCGAACAGTCGCGGATGCCGGCGCGCCTGATACTGGCGAGTGACGACCTGTTCGATACCCGAGCAGTGCCCGGGAAGGGGCAGGGAATGGTCACAGCTGCACCCGTAAATACCCCGTCTGCGACCCCTGTGACCGCCGTGCTGACCGCGCGCATTGCCAGCCTCTCCGTGCCCCTGTCACGCCTGACAGACCTGAAAGCCGGATCCACGCTGCTTCTGGGCCTGCCGGCTGACCAGCCTGTTGAGCTTCTCTCAGGCGGCCGCAATGGCCCTGTCGCCGCTGAAGCCCAGATCGGTCGCAAGGGCGCTCACATGGCCCTGCGTATCACCAAGCGCGGCCCAGCCTTGCGTTAGGTTTTCAGCTGTTTGCGATTGATGTGTGCATCCGCGCCATCGCGTGAGGCCTGTTCCGAACCATCACCAAACAGTTCGGCCTCCTTCTGGGCCCAGAGCCGTTTCTGGTAATTGGTCGAGATGATGTCGGTCACCACCAGCACGAAGATGACAAGATAGAAGCTGGACTTGCTCATCGCCTCGATAGCGTAGGTGAAGAGGGTGAGGTGCCCGAGGTGCGCGCCCTCGGTGACCAGCAGCACGCCGACCAGGAAGAGAATGAACAAGCCCAGGACTTCATACATCCTGTTTTTCTTGAGGAAATTCGCGACCGGATCGGCCATCAACGCCATTGCGATACCCGACACGACGATCGCGATCGTCATCAGCCAGACCTGATAATGAATGACAGGGTGGCCGGCGGCATCCAGCGTCTTGATATTGGCAATCGCCATGGCCGAAAGGATCGAGTCGAAGGAGAAAACAAGGTTCATCGCCACAATCTTGACGATGGCCTGCGTAACCGATTTAGGCTGTGCTCCGTCAGTATGTTCAATGAATTCAACGGTAAGGAGGTGCGAGATTTCCTTTATGGCCGTGTAGATGATGAAGGCGCCGCCTGCCATCGTCACAAGGGCCTGAAAGGTGAATTCGCCGCTGATGAATTTGGAGAGATGCACGCCGAACAATGGCTCGGCGATGGCATCGAACAGGCCGACAATGATGAACAGAAGGACCACGCGGAAGATCACAGCGAGGCCGATGCCCCAGCGCCGCACCATCGGGGCTTTCTCCTCGCCGACACGCTTGGACTCGATGGAGATGTAAAGCAGGTTGTCGAAGCCAAGCACGGCCTGCAGCAGCAGAAGCATCAGGAGCGTAAACAACCCAGATGTCGAGAATACTTCATTGATGATGTCGCCGAGCATGTCTGCGCCCCCCTGTTGCTGACTCCTGATCGCATCAGGTTAGACAGCGCATCGGCCCCAGCAGGGTTCCCTCCAGTAAGGAAACACGCTGCCAGGGCCGCCACGTCGTTATTCAGCCTGTTTGGTTTCCGCGACCCATGCGTCGACATTCTGTTCGAGCACGGCCAGCGGCACGGCGCCGTCCCGCAACACCACGTCATGGAAGTCGCGAATGTCAAACTGGTCGCCCAAGGCGGTCTTGGCCTTCTCCCGCAGTTCGACGATTTTCAGCATCCCGATCTTGTAAGCCGTGGCCTGTCCCGGCATCACGATATAGCGCTCGATGGCCTTCTTGCAGTCGCCCTCAGGGTTTGGCGTATTGTCGAGCAGATACTGGATGGCCTGTTCGCGGGTCCAGTGCTTGTCATGGATGCCGGTATCGACCACGAGCCGGGCAGCACGCCAGATTTCCATCGCGAGACGGCCAAAATCATCATACGGATCAGAGTAATAGCCCATTTCCTTTGGCAGCAGCTCTGAATATAGCCCCCAGCCTTCGGTATAGGCCGTGTAGCCGCCATACTTGCGGAAGCTCGGGATGCCTTCGAGTTCCTGTGCCAGCGCGATCTGCATATGGTGACCCGGAATGCCCTCATGGAAGGCCAGCGCCTGCATCTGGTAGGTCGGCATGTCCTGCATGCGATAGAGATTGGCGTAATAGGTGCCGGGACGGCTGCCATCCGGAGCAGGGCGGGAATAGAACGCCTTGCCGGCGGACTTTTCGCGGAACGGTTCGACGGCCTTCACGATCAGCTCTGCCTTCGGGAATGTCTTGAACACTTTGGGCAGGTCGTCGCGCATCTGGTCAATCGCTGCGGTAGCTTCGGCCAGGTATTCGGCTTTGCCTTCCGCCGTATTGGGTTTGAAGAATTGCGGATCGGTCCGCATGAATTCGAAGAATTCCTTCAGCGTGCCTTCGAAGCCGACCTTGGCCATGATGCTACGCATCTCCTCCTGAATGCGGGCAACTTCCGCGAGGCCGAGATTGTGGATCTCGTCGGCGCTCATGTCGGTCGTCGTGATGTGCTTCAGGCGCATGGCATAATAGGCATCCGCGTCAGGCAGCTTCCAGACACCATCATCTGTCGTGGCCACTTCAGCTTGTGCCTGCATTTCGACAATTGCTGCCTCGTAGGCCGGGCCCACTTTCTCGACCAGAGCGGTCGCGGCATCCGCAAGAAGCGTATCGGCTTCGGCCTGCGCGATCGTGCTGTCCGCAACCAGCGCGCTGACCTTGCCACGGAAATCCTTCATCAGCGGGCTGTCGGCTGTGCCGTCAGCGACATCCGATGTGAAGGGATAGCCCGTAATGATGCTCCGGGAGTCCGAAATGACATAGTCGTAGACGAATCGCGGCGGCATGATGCCTTTGGCGGCGGCCTCACGTGAATTGGCGACGTTCTGGCCCAGATATTCCGGAATGCCGTTCAGGCGCGAGACATAGGCCTCGGCATCCGACAGGCTGCTCACCTTATGCTGGTTTACCAGAAAGGCCGGAATGCCCGATTGCACCCCGTGCATCTGGTTGAAGAGGTATTCGTGGTCGCGGAAGGGGAACTGGGCCTCGGCATCGGCCAATTCATATTCCGCCAGCCGCCACGAGAGTTTCGCCTGCGGGTCGAGCTTTTCGTACTCAAAGGACTCCTTCATTTCCGCAACGGTGGCGCGCTGCAGTTCAAGGTCACCGAGTGCGTGGGCCTCTGTGACGTCGTCCCACTGGCCATAGTCGTCCTTGATGCCGAGATAGGTCTGCTGCATCGGGCTGCGCGCGACCATTTCCTGAAATTTGACTTCAAACCAATCATTTAGCCGGGCGCTCTCGTCCACGCTGAGGTCGGTTACGGTCAGCGCTTCGGTTTCGGGCACTCCCGATTGGGTCGGGCTGGTGCACGCGGCGAGCAGCAAAACAGCTGCGATGGCAGTGGCAGTACGCATCATGTGAAACTCCGGAATCTGATGAGGTTTATGCAATTTCCACTGTGACTCTTAACGCTTTTTTCGCTTTCGTTAACCTTTGCAGTGTCAAAGTATGTGGACTAGGATTCCGCTTCGGCTGAGTCGGCCCCTCGCCGTGGAATCAGTGTAGAGTGATCCGGCATGTGATTTTATGCTGTCGGTGCAGGAGACGTAACACGATGGATTCCCTGGAACTGACGCAGGCGACCAATTCTGGCGATGATGGCGAAACCATCGGCGGCGAAGGTTTCGCCGCAATGGGTGGACGGTTCGACATCATGCAGCTCCTGTTCTGGGGCTGCCTGCTGATTTCGATCGCGGCGGCCAGTGTTGCGCTGGCATGGCCGAAGGCGTCGGGCGCGCCCGGCCCAATCCTGTTGATTTCCATGGCGTCCGGCGGTCTGGTTTTCCTGCTGTGGAGCGTGCGCGGGGCAGGGCGCTTCCTAGGTCTCTTCCCGGAGCGCGGATCTGCGGCACGCGCCGTCCAGACCAACATTCCCCGTTTCGGCTGGATCGAGGCGCTCGACGAATCCGTGCTGATCACCGATCAGGGCGGCGCGCCTGTAGCAGCCAATGAATCCTATACCGAGCTTAGCCAGCTTGCACTGATGGTCGGCCAGCCCGATGGCGGGGCCGTGACGGTTGATCGCCTGTTCGGCGCCAATCCGGGCCTTGCGGCTCCGGTCTACCGCCTCTCCAAGGCCGCGAAGGCCGGTCAGGCCCGCCGCGAAGTCCTGCCGCCTATCACGATTGGCGCAGAGCAGGTGCCCGCCCAGTTTGAGATCGGTGTCTCGCCACTGCCGCGCCAGCGCGTGCTCTGGCGCATCCGCCGCATCGCCGGACAGCAGGAAGCGACTGGCGCTTCGGACCTGAAATCCCTCTACGTCGAAGATGCGCCCATGGGCTTCTTCGCTGCCCGTCCGGACGGCACGATCACCTATGCCAACAGCTGGCTGCGCGAAATGCTGGGCCTGCCGGAATCGGCCAAGAACATCCGTATTGACGACATCATGCGTCCCGAATTCGTGAAAATGCTGGCGCGTGACCGCAAGTCCGGTGCGCCGGGTCGGGCCGATATTCAGCTGCGCGCCCGTGACGGCGTTGAAGTGCCGGTGCAGGCGATCACGACCTGGGCAGGCCGTGGCTCTGAAGCCGCTGGTCGCACGATCATCCTTGCCAACCAGCAGGTGCTGAACGGCCAGGAAGAACGCCTGAACTTTGCCTCCTCCTCGCGCCCGCCGCGCCTGGATGGCGACCCGATGTTTGACGATGCACCCTTTGGTGCCGTCCGCCTTCAGGGCGACGGTGTGGACGGGGCCATCATCCTCGATGCCAACCGCGCGCTGATGGAAATGACCGGCGGTGAAGCAACACCCGGTGGCCGCTTCTCGAACCTCTTCGTCGCGGAAGACGGCCAGGAATCGCTCAATGGCCTGCTGATTGATGCCATCGACAAGCCGGTCGGCCTGAAGCTTGCTGGCCGTGAGCCGCGTCATGTCAACGTCTTCGTCACGCTCGACAATAATGGCCGTCCGTCGGTTGCCTATGTCATCGACATTACCGAACAGCGCGAGCTGGAACTGCGCCTCGCGCATGGCGAGAAGATGCAGGCTATCGGCCAGCTCGCTGGCGGCGTGGCGCATGATTTCAACAATGTGCTGCAGGGCATCATCCTCAACAATGAGGATCTGATGACGACCCACCCGGTGGGGGATCCGTCCTACAATAACCTGAAATCCATCCACGAATTCTCGATCCGTGCGAAAGACCTTGTCCGCATGCTGCTCGCCTATGCGCGCCAGCAGACCTTCAAGCGCGAGATATTCAACGTCACGGATTTCCTGTCGGAATTCTCCATCCTGTTGCGCCAGATCCTCGACGAGCGCGTCGAGATCGACGTGAAGCACGGCCGTGATGTGCCGCACATCAAGGCCGACAAGAACCAGCTCGAAACCGCGATCATCAACCTCGCCACGAATGCGCGCGACGCCATGATCAGCCATAATAATGGCGGCAAGCTGACGATCCGTACCGCCCGCGCCACAGGCAAGGATGCGCAGGCCAAGGGCTTTGGCTATGTCGAAGATGGCGATTACATGCTGATCGAAATGGAAGACACGGGCCACGGCATGCCGCGCGAAGTGATGGACAAGATTTTCCAGCCCTTCTTCACGACGAAGGAGGCCGGCGTCGGCACGGGCCTTGGCCTCGCCACGGTTTACGGCATTATCAAACAGTCGGGCGGCTATATCTGCCCGCTGTCCACCGTCGGCAAGGGCACTACATTCCAGATCTACCTGCCCGCGCTCAAGGCCGAAGACATTCCGGCCCCGGTCGAGATGACCCAGGCCGAGAAGCAGGCCCACCGTCCAGTCGACATTTCCGGTCGCGGCCGCATCCTGTTGATCGAGGACGAAGACGGCGTGCGCGCCATCACGGCGACACAGTTGCGCAAGCGCGGCTATGAAGTGTCGGAGGCCTGCGATGGCGAAGAGGCGATGGAAGTGCTCGAAGACAATCCGGGCGCGTTTGATCTCGTTATCTCCGACGTTGTCATGCCAGGCATGGACGGCCCGACGCTGATCCGTGAAGCGAAGGAATTGCTGGGCCATGCCCGCGTGATTTTCATCTCCGGCTATGCCGAGCGCGACCTTGCCAAGCAGCTGGACGATGACCGTGCGGTCTCGTTCCTGGCCAAGCCCTTCACGTCCCGCCAGCTGGCCGAGCGCGTGAAGATGGAATTGGGCAATCCGAAAGCCGAAGCGGCCTGATCCTGAGCGCGCTTGGCGCGCTCACATCATGCGTTTTGTCGCCCAGAATTCCTTGAGGACGAGGGCGAAGCTGCCGGGATGTTCGGCGCAGGCCCAATGGCCGGCATCGGGCTCAACATGCAGCGGCACGCTCCAGTTCTGCGCAAACCGCTGGGCGACGGAAAGGTTCACGAACGGATCGTTCTCGCCCCAGTAAAGCTGGCCCTTTGAGGGCAGGTTGGCGAGATCCTCCTCCCACTGTCCGGAAAAGCGCAAGCCACGGGCTGAGCGATAGAGCTTTAAAATCGATTGGCGCATGGTCTTGTCGACCAGTGGTGCTTCATGGGCAGCGATGTGCGCTGGCAGGCCGCCTTCGACCAGCGCAGCTTCAAGCTTTTCCGTGTCGCGCATGCCCATCATGACCAGTTCACCGAGCAGGGGCGTTGCCCACATGCGGGCCATGCGATGCCCGGAATAATGGCTGTCGATCACGGCATTGGTGACGCACCAGCTCTCGACCAGGTCCGGCCGCAGCGAGCAGGCCCGCAAAGTGAGAAGCGCGCCCCAGTCATGGCCGACTATGTTCACCGGTTCGCCCACGGCTTCCATCTGACCGATCAGCCAGTCAGCATAGGCATCCTTTGTGCACTTGAAGCCATCCGGCACGGGGCAGCCAAAGCCCGGAAGGGCTGGCGCAAGCCACTGGTCGGGTTTGAGGGCGAGCGCCTTGATCAAGGGCTGCCAGAGAAAGGGTGTGTCTGGCACGCCATGCACGAACAGGATCATGTGTCTTGCTCCCCCGAGCCCGGTTATCTGTTCCTCTCAAGAGTGAGCCACAACCCGCAGCCGGGCGCAAGGATTTCGCGCTCTGGTGGCGTATGCATGCGCCGGATGTCGTTCCGGGAAGCACTGCCCCGTAAAACTAGGCAAGCTGGTCCCAAAAGGTGCGGCCGAAGGCATCGTAGGCATCCATTTCCGATACCATCTCGCGAAAGAGGGCGGCGTCGCCAATATCTTCCGGCAGGAGCGGGTCAAGGTTGATGGTGCGGATGACCGATTGGCCAATCAGCAGTGTCTCGCGGGCGGCGTCGTCGGCGGGCAGTTTAGCGGCGGCCTGGCGGCTCGCCTGCATGGCGCAGATGGCCCCTTCATAGGTCGCCTTGAGGTCGTCTGTGGACCAGAGGCCCTGCCAGTCCGTGCCATCGGGCAGGGCCGTGGCGCTGATCGTGAGCAGGAGCGCATCTTCCTGCAGGCCGATATTGGTCAGCGCTGCGCGCAACTTGTCGAGTGACAGGCGCAGATTATCTGGCCGCACCCAGAGGCCCGCCTCGGCCTGTGCAAAGCCATAAAGGCGGAGGGCGCGCATGCGGGCGCGGAGGTCCTTGCGGTCCGTGCGGCCAAGATGGTTGGTCAGCACGCCAGTCCAGCCGCCAGTCCACGCGCGGGTGCGGGCGGGGGCATTTCGCCAGTCGCTGATCTCGGCGGTGAAGGCGGCCGCTTTCGGGCCTGTCGCATAGACGCCCCGGTCGACGCTTTCGAGCAGTCCCTCCTTTACCAGGCGCGTCACTGCCATGCGGATCGCCGTCGGTTCCATGCCGAAAAGGACGCCCGCGCGGGAGAGATAGGCCAGCGTCTGCGGACGCCGCCCCGGCACGCTCATTAGCGACAGGACAAGCGTACGTGCGGAGACGTCTTCAGCTTTCGTAGGTTTAAAACGTAACGGCATTTGACGTATTGTGCATATTTATGTTACAAAGACAAAAAGATAAAGAAGTCGAAGGGAAGAGACCCAAGCATGACCGAAGCTGTACGCCTGTCAGAGGCCCTGACGAAGGAAGAATTGCGCGACCTGTCAACGCCTTCGGACGTTAAGGCCATCGCTTCGCTGGTGTTCAACTGGGCGCTGATCGTGGCGGCCTTTGCCGTTCCGATAATCTGGACCAATCCGCTGACAATACTTGCGGCGATCCTCTTCCTTGGCGGACGCCAGTTGGGCCTCGGCATTCTTAACCATGATTGTGCCCACCATGCCTTCGTGAGCAGCAAGAAAGGCAATGACTTTATTGGCCACTGGCTGTGTGGCGCGCCGATGAACATCTCGGTCTATGCCTATCGGACCTATCATCTTAAGCATCACAAATATGCCGGCACCGACCAGGACCCGGACAAGATTTTCGTGAAGAATTACCCGGTGTCTAAAGACAGCCTGAAGCGCAAGCTGATCCGCGATGTGACGGGCCGCACGGGCTTTCGCGACACGATGATGAAGCTCAAAGGCTTCAAGCTGAAGAAGCACTATCCCTGGCTCGCCTTCCATATCGGCCTGCTGGCCGTGCTGACGGCTGTGGGTGCGCCATGGGCCTATCTGATGTGGTGGGCGGCCGAAATTTTCGTTTATCCCGTGCTGACGCGCGTGCGCCAGATCGGCGAGCATGGCGTAGCGCTCAACCGTGACAGCCTCGACCCGCGCGACAATACAAGCACGACGCTCGCCTCCTGGTGGGAGCGGCTGCTGATCGCGCCGAACCAGGTGAACTACCATCTCGAGCATCACCACTTCGCCGCCGTGCCGGGCTACAATCTGCCACGCCTGCACAAGCTGCTCTCGTCACGCGGCTATTACCGCGACCATGACTGTATCTCGCATGGCTATCTCGATGTGCTGCGCCGTGCTGTGAAGCACGATGAGTCCAAAGGCGCTGTGGCGGCCTGACGCCCTGTCCCTTGCGGGATGGTCGGGCTAGGGTCTGCTGAGACTGCAGGAGACTCCATGATGATTCGTAGACATACTTTCCTCGCGCTGGCATTGGCCGCGGCCTGCCTGCTTGCTGCCTGCAACAAGGCCCCATCGCCTGAACCGGCCCCCGCACCTGAACGCGAGGCCGCCCAACCGATTGAGCCATCCCTTCCCGTTCCCGAACCAGTCGAGCGCCCCGATGCGTCGTTTGCCAATACGCCGGAGGAGAAACTGGGGCAGGGCCGAGAGATTGCCGAGACCATCTGCGCGACCTGCCATGCCGTGGGCACCGAAGGCGACAGCCCGCACGCCGACGCCATCCCGTTCCGCGACCTGTCAAAGCATTATCCGATCGAGGACCTTGCCGAGCCGCTGGCCGAAGGCATCATGGTTGGCCATCCGGACATGCCGATCTTCGAGTTCGAGCCGGAACATATCGACTCGCTGCTGACCTATATCGAGAGCATCCAGGCGCCGCACGACCTTTAGGCCGGCGGCGCGCCTTCCTCAGGAATAGATGAATTCCGGGGCTTCTAGGTCGATCTGCGGGAAGTCGTCCTTCTCCGACCAATAGTCCTGATTGTGTTGCCACTGGGGCTTCGTGCCGCGTTTCGGCATCAGGTGCATCGACCGCATCAGGTAGTTCGGATTGAAATTGCTGGCATCAATCCAGGGCTGGCGTTCCATGTCCTCGTCTTCGGGCGGCAGCGCCACCTCGACCTGGCGGACATGTTTTTCGTCCATATGGTTCAGTAGCCGTGCAATGAAGTCGCCCATCAGGTCCACGCGCAAGGTCCAGCTGGCGCGGAAATAGCCGAACACCCATGCCATGTTCGGCACACCCGTGAACATCATGCCGCGATAGGTGACGGTTTCAGCAAAATCGACTGGCTTGTTGTCGACCGTGAACGGAATGCCGCCAAGCACGGACAGATTAAATCCGGTTGCGGTTACGATGATGTCGGTTTCCAGCTCCTCGCCGGATTTCAGCAATATGCCTTTTTCCGTGAAGCGCTCGATATGGTCTGTCACGACACTGGCCTTGCCGCTGGCGATGCCCTGGAAGAGGTCCCCATCCGGTACGAAGGCAATGCGCTGCTGCCAAGGCCGGTAAGCGGGCGTGAAGTGCTTCTCCACGTCAAAGTCCGGCCCAAGGAATTCGCGCACGCCCGCAAGCAGTTCTTCCTTCACCACATCGGATTCTTCGGTCGCGCGCCGGGTGAACTCGTTCTGATCGAACAGCACTTTGCGGCGCACGATCTCGTGGATCCATGTTTCGTCGATCTGCAGCTTGCGCAACTCGTCGGCCAGCTCATTCTCGTTACGCCCCGGAATGAAATAGGTGGGCGAGCGTTGTAGCAGGGTGACGTGTTTGCAGTCGCCAGCGATGGCGGGAACGACGGTCGCGGCCGTTGCGCCGGACCCGATGACGATGACGCGCTTGCCTTTATAGTCGAGGTCTTCCGGCCAGGTCTGCGGGTGCACGATCTGGCCTTTGAAATCGTCCATGCCCTCCCATTCCGGCGTGAAGCCCTTGGAATGGTCGTAATAGCCTTGGCACATCCAGAGGAAGTTCGCTGTGACGCGCACGATCTCGCCTGTGTCGGATCGCCTGGCCTCGACGGTCCATTGCTTGTCCTGCGACGACCAGCTCGCCGACAGGATTTTGTGACTGTAGCGGATGTGCGGCGTGATATCGTTCTCGTCGATGACCTCACGCATATAGGTCAGGATCTTGTCAGCCGCCGCGATGGGTTGGCCGGTCCAGGGCTTGAAGCGATAGCCGAACGTATAAAGGTCGCTGTCGGAACGGATGCCCGGATATTTGTGCGTCAGCCATGTGCCGCCAAAGCTTTCCTGCGCTTCGAGGATGACGAAGCTCTTGCCCGGCGTCTGTGTCTTCAGGTGATAGGCCGCGCCGATCCCGGAAATGCCGGCGCCCGCGATCAGGACATCGAAATGCTCGGTGTCTGTGCTGCTTGAGCGGTTTTCGAGTGTCTGTGTGTCTGCCATTGTCTTCGTTTCCGTCCCTCTGGTGCGGTGCCTTGCATGAGGCCCGCCATCTTCCGCGCATGGAAGCGCAAACGAGCGGGCCTGTACACTCCGGAAAATCCCTTAAGGGCGAAGACGCCGCAATGCCGCTGCGTCAGGGGGCTGTGACGGTAGAGCAGGTGAAGGCGACGCTCGCATCGGCTGGCTCCGCTATCGCATCCATCAGGGCGATTGTGACGCCATTGGTCCAGCCGAACCCGTCCTGCAAAGCATATTCGCCGCCGCCGCCCGGCACCGCGTCCATGACATTGTATTTTTCCAGCAGCCGCCCTGTATCATCATACACGCGCGAGACGGTTGCCACCCAGCGCGTGGCAATGTCGCCCGCAAGCGCACTGTCGCCATAACGGCAGAGCCCCGTGACCGACACCCATTGCAACGGCGCCCAGCCATTCGGCGCATCCCATTGCTGGCCCGTGTCGATCATGGAGGTGACGATACCGCCCTGTTGCAGGAGCTGTGCACGGGTAGCCCTTGCGACCTCTGACGCCTTGGCTTCGTCTGCTGCGCCCGTGAAAAGCGGGTAGAGCCCGGCGGCCGTGACATGGCCCAGCAGCTTGCCTGTCTCCCAGTCGAGATCGTCATAGAGGCCGGTGTCCGTATTCCAGAGCAGGGCATTGATCGCGGCGCGGCGCTTGTCGGCCCTGGCTGCATAGGCAATGGCGCAGGCCGGATCATTCGCCGCCACACAGCCAGCAGCGATGGCCTTTTCAAGGCCATAAAGCAGACTGTTCAGGTCCGGTGGCACCACATCCGTCGTATGGATTGTTGCAAGGGATTTACCGTCCACGAACCATCGTGAGGAGAAATCCCAACCGCTCTCGGCAGCCGCTCTGATGTCGCGGTAGACTTCAGGGGCAGGGCGGTCGGTCCCCACCGCAACGGCAAGATCCTCGCCATAGGATTCATCGCGCGGCACATCGCGTCCGTCATAATAGCGGTTCAGCACACTGCCATCGGCCAGCTTCACCACGCGCAGCGATGGCAAACCCGGTTCTGCATCCATCTCGCCCGCCATCCAGAAATCATGCTCGGCTTTCAGTTCGGGCAAGTACTCGGCCCAGGCCTTTGCCGGGTCGCCGGGGGAGAGCAGCGAGACCATGAGATAAAAGAACGGCGGTTGTGAGCGGCTGAGATAATAGGTCCGGCTGCCATTCGGCACATGGCCATAAGTGCGGATCATATAGGCGAAATCATCGACCATGCTGCGGCGCAGGCTTGCCTGATCAGGGCCGAGACCCAGCATGGTGAAATAGGAATCCCAGTAATAAATCTCGGTGAACCGCCCACCGGGGACGACATAAGGCTCCGGTAGGGGCAGGCGGGAGCTTCCGGGCGCGGCCTCGGTCGTCGTGCGCGTCAGCAGCGGCCACAGCGCGGCGATGTGATCACGCAGGGACATGCCTTCAGGAGGAGCAACGGTCTCTAAGGGTGGGTCCACGCGGAAATTGGCATCGAAGAAATTGCGCAGCCCTATCTCTGACATGGGCTTCTGCCTGTCATAGTCCGCCACGATCTCGGCTGGCGCGCGTAGTGGCACGGCATCGGCCAGTGTCTTCGTGTCCGGATGAATACGGGCCTTGGCCGCATCAACATAGAGATCGCCGAACATTACAGAGGGCGGCGCAGTGTCGGAGGCTGTCTCGGCCGCCTTTTGCGGTGTCACATTGCAGGCACCACCCAGCAAGGCCAGCGCCAACGCGGAGCGTCGTATCCATTCATATCTCATTCCGCGTTAACCCTTTCACTCACAAATTCGTTTGTGCGGCGCAGCAAAGCGTGCAATAGGCTGCCTCAGCAGGGACAGCGCCCCTTAAAGGCGTGCCGCTGCTCTCGCATTGATCGTAAGCCTATCCGGTTTCGCGTCGAGTGCGCAAACGAACCGGGATGCCGATCACCAAAGGCTTCCTTTACAATTAGAGCCATCCGCGCGCCGGGGCATTGTGCCCTGTTTTGTGCGCACGAACATGAAAGAGTCATTTTGACCCAATTTACCGAACTCGGCCTGGCCGAGCCCGTCCTCAAAGCCATTACAGCTGAGGGCTACACCACGCCGACCCCAATTCAGGCGCAAGCCATTCCCGTTTTGCTCAAGGGCCAGGACGTTGTCGGCATTGCCCAGACGGGCACCGGCAAGACTGCGGCTTTCGTGCTGCCGCTGCTGAGCCTGCTCGCCACCAAGCCATCGCGCCCTGCGCCTCGCACGGCCCGCGTCCTCATCCTCGCGCCCACCCGCGAACTGGCTGCCCAGATTGCGGACAGCGTGCGCGCCTATGGCAGCCACATGCGCCCGAGCGTTGCTGTCGTTGTCGGCGGCGTGAAGCCTGGCGCACAGATCAAGGCCATGTCGCGCGGTGTCGATTTCCTGATCGCCACGCCCGGCCGCCTGCTAGACCATATGGACACGAAAGCCATCAGCCTCGCTGACACAACGGCTGTCGTTCTCGACGAAGCCGACCAGATGATGGACCTCGGCTTCATGCCAGCCATCCGCAAGGTTATGGCTGCCGTGCCAATGAAGCGCCAGACGCTGCTCTTCTCGGCGACGATGCCAAAGCCGATCCGCGCCCTTGCTGACGATTTCCTTCGCGACCCGGTCGAAATCGCCGTGACGCCGGAATCCAAGCCGGTCGAGCGCATCGAACAGGCCGTCTACATGATCAAGGGCCAGGCGAAGCCCGCCTTCCTGTCGGAGCTGCTCTCGGCTGACGACATGGACCGCGCCATCGTCTTCACGCGCACAAAGCATGGCGCCGACAAGGTCGTGAAAAACCTCGCCAATGACGGCCTCTATGCCGAAGCCATCCATGGCAACAAGAGCCAGAACCAGCGCATCCGCGCGCTCGACGCTTTCAAAAGCGGCAAGGCGCCGATCCTGGTTGCAACCGATATCGCCGCACGCGGCATTGATGTTGACGGTGTCAGCCATGTCATCAACTTCGACATGCCGAACATCTCGGAATCCTATGTCCACCGCATCGGCCGTACGGCGCGCGCCGGCAAGACCGGTATCGCCATCTCGCTCGTCGGCAATGATGAGCGCGCCTACCTGCGCGATATTGAAAAGCTCACTGGCAAGTCCATCCCGCGTCTTGACCCGCCAGCTGGCACGGCGCTTGACCTGTCGCAGCCGGAAGAAGAGGGCCCGCACAAGCAGCAACGCAATGGCGGTCGCAGCCGTCCAGGCGGTCGTGGCCATGCCCGCAGCGGTGGGGGTGGTGGCGGCAAGCCACGTGCGCACGGACAAGGCGGTAAGCCGAAATCCGGCGGCGGCGCCAATGGTGGCCGCAAACAGGGCGGCAAGCCCGGTGGCCAGCGTTCCGGCAATGGCGGCGGCGCAACACCTGCAGCGGCCCGCAGCCGTGGTTCCTGGTCGCCCGCGTCCAGCTAGGGAAGGGTACAGGGCTGCTAGCCCTTTACCCATCGTAAGCCTTGCGACTTGCGCCGTCCTTGTTCAAGGATGGCGCAAAATCGTATTTGGAGGCGACCCATGAAAACCCGTATCACCGAAATGTTCGGCATCGAGCACCCGATCATCCAGGGCGGCATGCACTTTGTCGGATTTGCTGAGATGGCTGCCGCTGTATCAAACGCTGGCGGTCTCGGGATCATCACGGCGCTTACGCAACGCACGCCGGCAGATCTCGCCAACGAGATCGCCCGCTGCCGCGACATGACGGACAAGCCAATCGGCGTGAACCTTACCTTCCTGCCGGTCGTCAACGCACCGGACTATCCAGGCTATGTCAAAGCCATCATTGATGGCGGCGTGAAGGCCGTCGAGACGGCCGGCAACAACCCCGTTCAGGTCCTGCCGATCCTCAAGGAACACGGCATCAAGGTCATTCACAAATGTACCGCCGTGCGCCACGCGCTGAAGGCCCAGTCGATTGGCTGTGACGCGGTCAGCGTCGACGGATTTGAGTGCGGTGGCCACCCGGGTGAAGACGACATCCCTAACATGATCCTTCTGCCACGCGCGGCTGACGAGCTGGATATCCCGTTCGTCGCCTCTGGCGGTCAGGCCGACGGGCGCAGCCTCGTGGCCTCGCTCGCCATGGGCGCAGAAGGCATGAACATGGGCACGCGCTTCATCGCCACGAAAGAAGCCCCCGTGCACCAGAACGTGAAGGACGCGATCGTCGCCGCCAGCGAGCTCGACACGCGCCTTGTCATGCGCCCGCTGCGCAACACCGAACGCGTGCTGACCAATGTGGCTGTCGAACGGCTTCTGAAGAAGGAAAAGGAACTCGGCTCGAAGCTGGAGTTCAAGGACATTGCCGAAGAAGTGGCAGGCGTCTATCCGCGCATCATGATGGATGGCGAAATGGATGCCGGCGCCTGGAGCTGCGGTATGGTCGCCGGCCTCATCCACGATATCCCGACCTGTAAGGAACTGATCGACCGGATCATGGCCGAGGCCGAAGAGATCATCAACAAGCGCCTCGGCGGCTTCCTGAAAAACTAGGCTTTATCGCTTGCCTGCCTCTCCCCGACGGGGGGAGGCGGCCGGGCTACTCGCCGTCCTTGAGCGGTATCCCGTAAAGCTCCAGCCGGTGATCGACCAGCTTGTAGCCGAGCTTGCGGGCGATCTCGACCTGCAGGGCCTCGATTTCTTCCGAATGGAATTCCACGACGCCGCCGGTCTTGATGTCGATCAGGTGGTCATGGTGCTCGTCGGGCACTTCCTCGTAGCGGGCGCGCCCGTCACGGAAGTCATGGCGTTCGATGATGCCGGCATCCTCGAACAGTTTCACGGTCCGGTAGACGGTTGCCAGTGAAATCGAGGAGTCCATCGTATTCGCGCGGCGGTGCAGCTCTTCGGCATCGGGGTGGTCGTCCGACATCGACAGGATGCGCGCGATCACGCGTCGCGGCTCCGTCATGCGAAGGCCTTTTTCAGCGCAAAGTTTTTCTAGTCTGTCCATTTTACTTATCTGCCCCCAGTGGCGCGGGAAGTCCAGATGGCAGCGCTCATAACGCGAGCGAGCGTGACATGAGGATAGCGGCGACAGGTATATCGCGTCCGGTCGTGTAATAACCGGGGCGGCGACCGTCCTCGCTGAAGCCGAGCCCATCATACAAGCTCCGCGCGGCAAGGTTGTCCTCCGCCACGTCCAGCATGATGCGGGAAATGCCGCGTTCGCCCAGTCGGGTGATCATGCTTTTCAATAAGTGTGCGGCGATGCCCATTCGCTTGAAATCCGGCGCTGTGGCAATCGTCAGGATGTCCGCTTCGCCCACCACTGTCTGCACCAGAATGAAACCTGCGAGCGTGCCAGATCGCTCTGCGCCAAGGCCGAACGTCGTACTCTCAGAGAGGAGGTCGCGAAAGGCTGCCGGGCTCCACGGATCGGCAAAACCGGTCGCATGCAGCATCGCTACGCGTCCGGCATCGTCGGGCCGGAGGACAATGACGGGCTGCGTCATGGTTTTTGGCCGGGCAGGGTTGCGTCGGGCTCGCGGGCATAAACGGGGGCAGGGGAGTGGTTGCTTGCTTCAAAGCTTGGCGCCTTGAGCGCGGCCGTAATCGCCGAGGGCCGCATCGGGCGTATGTCGAGCGCTTCTGCCAGTGAGCCAAGCGCCTCCGCGCCATCCATGAAGATGGGCACCTTGAAGCCTTCCAGCATGGTCTTCAGCGCGTCAAGACCGACTTCCACAGGCGTCGATATGCCTTCGTCGCCCTCAAGGCCCTGCACCCACCAGGTCTGGTCCGGCGGGCGTTTCTGGGCCTGCAGCGCGCCCAGCGTGTTGCCCTCCATGCCGGCCGGAATGGCCGCTTCCAGACTGGTCACGCCAATGCAGGGTGCGCCCGTCACAAGCGCAAGGCCGCGCGCATAGGCAACGCCGATCCGGATGCCTGTGAAGCTGCCCGGCCCGGTGACGACCGCTATCCGGTCAACATCCTGCAGTATGACACCTGCCTCATCCAGCAGGCGCTCAACGAAGCCCGGAAGTTGTCGGTCCTGCCCACGTGCCATATCCTCGCGCGCGTCGGCGAGTATGTCACCGTCACGCACCAGTGCCGCTTCGAGGGCGGCAGAGGCGGTGTTGAGAGCGAGAACCAGCATTTTTGTGCGGGATCAGAGAACCCGGCAGGCTTCTTCAAAGTCGAGGCGCGGGCTGCGGTCGAAAAGCTTGGATTTGTCGCCATGGCCGATGTTGCAGATAAAATTGGCGCGCCAATGCTGCATCTCGCCATCCTGGCTCTCGAAGAATTCCTTGTTCACGCCATCAGCGTCAAAGCCGGACATCGGACCGCAATCGAGGCCGAGCGCGCGGGCCGCGATCATCAGATAGGCGCCCTGAAGCGTGCCATTGCGAAAGGCGGTCTCATCGCGATTGGAATTGAACCAGTCCTTCGCGCCGGGCGCGTGGGGAAAGAGTTTCGGGATTTTTTCCTGGAATTTCAGGTCATAGGCGATGATGCACACATAGGGTGCGCTCATTGTCTTGTCGGTATTGTTGCCGCCCATATGGGGCTTCAGGCGCGCCTTGGCCTCGTCGCTGGTGATCCAGACGAAGCGGGCCGGGCAGCAATTGGCGCTCGTCGGGCCCATCTTCGCGAGGTCATAAACGGCGCGAACCAGTACTTCGGGCACCGATTTGTCGAGAAAGCCGTTCTGGCTGCGCGCATCGCGGAAGATGACGTCAAGGGCGTGGTCGTTGACCGGGTGAGCCATGGCGGAGTGTCCTTCTATAATTTTATAAATGTCCTAAAGGACGGCTTCGACGGCTGTGACTTCCGGCACATAGGTCTTGAGCATATTTTCGATGCCCTGCTTCAGGGTCATTGTCGAGGAGGGGCAACCCGCACAGGCGCCGCGCATCGACAGGTGCACAATGCCTGTGTCCGGTTCGAAGCGATGGAAGATGATATCGCCGCCATCCTGGGCAACGGCCGGGCGCACGCGCGTCTCGATCAGTTCCTTGATCTCCTCGACGATTTCGGCTGCGTCTCCTTCATAAACCGTGTCATCGCCGCTTTCGCTGCTTGCTGCGACGGCGCCATCTTCGACAACTGGCAAGCCAGCCATGAAATGGTCCATGATCGCGGCCAGCACCATGGGTTTGACATGTTTCCAGTCGCGGCCCGGGTCCTTGTTGATCGACACGAAATCGCTGCCGAGGAACACGCGGTCCACGCCGTCCACCTGGAACAGCGCGCGTGCGAGCAGGCTCATGCGGGCGCTGCCAATATCAGGGAAGTCGAAAGGCCCGAGATCGCCCGCAACGGGCAATCCGGGCAGGAATTTCACGGTATCCGGGTTCGGGGTCGGTTCGGTCTGGATGAACATGGGCGTCAGGCCCCTCTCACATGGCTATCTGGGGTCCAGATGGCCCGAAGACGCTATGTGTTCAAGGGGAAAGCCGCGTTCAGGGTGCCGCAACGCCAAGGGCAGGGTCCAGCGAGGCGACGGATTCCACGTCTTCTGCGGGCAGGGCGTCGATCGCATCGGCCAGTTCCAGCGTCGCGGCCTTGGCTTCGGACAGGTAGAATCCCATGCCGGCCAGGTGATTGGCCATCAGCATGCCGTCGCCGGGCTGGTTTGAGACGATCAGCGGTTTCATATGCGCTGCATGGCCCCAGGCCTCCGTGGCCTTGGTCATGGCAGCCTGCACGTCTGGCATGCGGCTGAAGCGCGGATCGGCACGTTGAGAGGCCAGCAACATCTCGCGGGCGACATGGGCACGGGCCTTGGCGCCGTAGAAGGCAATGATGTCCTGACGGCTGGCGGGCCATTCGACCGTTTCAGCATTGATCTGCGCGGAAAGGTCGGCGAGGTCGGTTTCAGACCAGCCTGCGAACAGACGGGATTCAGCCTTCAATAGCTCCATCCGGTCGGGCTGGGTCGCCAGACCGCGGGCAGAGCGTGTGTCAAAACGGTTGAGCGCCTCTGCAGCCGACGTCAGGCGCGGGCGCATGTCATCGCCCGGCATGCCGTGCAGCAGGCGGGCGGCCGCGGTGAGATCGGCGTCGGGCTCACCATTGACCGGACTTATCACGGCCAGCAGGCGGGCATGCTCGGCCAGCGCATCGGCGGTCGCCTTCTGCCAGGCGGGCATCGCGGTGAGGCGGGCTTGCGGGTGCCAGCTGGCGCGGTCGCCGGCCCAGCCGGTACCTTCCAGCTCGCGGGCAATCTTGTTGATCGCAACGCCGGCTTCCGGTGAGGCCCAGGCCTGGTTCGAGGAGAGCACAACGTCGCTGTCGTCGATCTTGTGCGACATCACGGTCATGACCGGATAGGCGAGCACGGCGCCAACAACCGTGCCGACCTTCAGCATCAGGATGGAGCGGCGCCACCAGCGCTGGAAGAACAACATGATCGGACTGGGTTCGGCATAATCGAAAGTCACGAGATGGTCGGTACCGATCCGGGTCACGACGGGCCCTTCCTCCTGGTAGGCCGCTGGCAGGCGACTATCAAATGCCATACTCTACATCCAAACGCTGAAACTGTTGCCCCTACGACACTATGCGGGCAATTAAAGCCTATTAACAGTCCCTTAACAGTTAAATCTAGGCAACCCGCAATCTTCATTGCAAGTCAGTTGCCAAAGGCCCTTGGTCTGCTTTGGTTTTTTTGCTCAGCGATTGCTCAAAAAAATGGCAGTTAGTCTGCCTGGCCAATGATTTCGGCTTTTGTGACCATCATTTGTTCTTTGCCCTGACCATCGCTGAATGTCAGGACGAGATCGGCCGAATCGCCCACGGCGAGGCTTTTGTCGAAGCCGAACAGCATGAGGTGGTTACCGCCGCGCTCCAGCACCAGGGGCGATTTCTCGGTCACGGGAAACGATTTCACCTGGCGCATCCGCATCACGCCATTGTCCATCACCATCGTGTGCAGCTCGACACTGTCGGCTGCATCCGTGGTCACACCGGTCAGCATCTCGTCGGTGCCGCGTACCTTCACCACCAGACCGCCACTGGCAATGCCCTGGCCACCGGCCGGCATCACGATATAGGCACCGGAAATGTCGAGGGCGCTTTCACCTTCAGGAACAGGATTTGAGCAGGCAGCCACGAGGCCAAGGCCAATCAGTGCAAGGGCAGGGAAGAGGCGTTTCATGGGATATCCTTCCGGGGGAATAATTCTGCCCTCACGCTAAGCCTGAAGTTCGGGAGGAGAAAGGGTGCATGCCGCCGCAGGGGGGCACATCAGCCGCGCCAGAAACCGATAATGTCCCGCACGTCGTCCATGATAGTCGCAGCAATCGCGCGGGCCTTTTCGGCACCTTTCGACAGCGCGCGGTCGATGCTCGCCGTGTCGGCAAGTATCTCGCGATAGCGGGCGGTTATCGGCGCGAGGTGCGCCACCGTCACGTCTGCCAGCGCTGGCTTGAACACGCCAAAGCCCTGGCCGCCATATTGGCGCAGAACGGCCTCGACGCTTTCACCGGACAGAGCGCTGTAGATGCCGACAAGGTTTTCGACTTCCGGACGGCCCTTCAGGCCGTCGACTTCGCTCGGCATATCGCCTTCAAGGTCGGTCTTGGCCTTCTTGATCTTCTTGGAGATCTCGTCGGACGTATCAACCAGGTTGATGCGCGACAGGTCAGACGGGTCGGACTTGGACATCTTCTTCGTGCCATCCTTCAGGCTCATGATCCGGGCACCGGGGCCCTTGATCATGGGTTCGGGCAGGGGGAAGAAGCCTGGCGCATCATATTCGCGGTTGAACCGGTCGGCGATGTCGCGGCTCAGCTCAAGGTGCTGTTTCTGGTCTTCACCGACAGGCACGTGTGTCGCCTTGTAGGCGAGGATGTCAGCCGCCTGCAGCACAGGATAGGTGAACAGGCCCACGGAGGCGCGCTCGGAATCCTTACCGGCCTTGTCCTTGAACTGGGTCATCCGCTCGACCCAGCCCATGCGGGCGACACAGTTGAACACCCAGGCGAGTTCGGCGTGCGCGGGCACGGCCGATTGCGCGAAGACGATCGATTTGTCGGGGTCGATGCCGCACGCGAGGAAGGCCGCTGCGATCTGGCGCGTCTGGTCCAGCAGCGCCTCACGGGCCACGGGCAGGGTGATCGCATGCATGTTCACGACCGAAAAGATGCAGTCGTGGCCAGCGTCCTGAAGGTCGACGAACTTTTTCAGTGCGCCGAGATAGTTGCCAAGGTGCAGGTTTCCCGTTGGCTGGATGCCGGAGAAAACGCGCTCGGGGCCGGTATAGGCAGGGGTCGTATCAGTCATGCGCAGGGCCAATAGCGCGTTTGATCAGCGCCGCATAGTGCGTCGGATGTCGCTGATCCGCACGGCGCCCGTGATCAGGGCCGCTACGGCATAGGTCACGCCCCCCGCCAGCACGATCACGCCAGCCGAAAGTGCCTTGCTGCCATAGAGATACGCTTCCACGGTGGGCAGGATGCGCAGGAGATACCAGACCACCGCCGACATGACCCCCGTGGCCAGCAGCGCCCGTATCACGCCCGAAGCCAGTTTCGGCCCCGGCCTGTACCAGTCGCGCTTCACCAGTGTCGTCCAAAGCAGGACCACATTGACCCAGGCGGCCACACTGGTCGCAATCGCAAGGCCGACAAAGCCCTGCTGGCCGTTGGCCTTCATCCAGAAAAACAGGCCCGCGCCAAGTACCGTGTTGATAAAGACCGAGGCGAGCGCATACCGCATCGGCGTCTTCGTGTCCTCGCGGGCGAAGAAAGCCGGCGCCAGAACCTTGATCAGCACGAAGGCCGGAACGCCCCACGCAAAATGGAAGAGGGCATTGCCCGATTGCAGTGCATCGAAATTGGTAAACTCGCCTCGCGCAAAGAAGGCATCAATCAGGAAGACCGGCGCAATCAGCAGGGATGCCGCCGCCGGCAGCGTCAGCGCCATGGCGAGGCCAATGCCCTCGTCCATCGTCGCCCGGCTGGAATCATCGTCCAGCGCCCGCGCCGCCCGTGACAGGCGCGGCAGGATCGCGACGCCCACGGCCACGCCGACAAGGCCGAGCGGCAGCTGATAAAGCCGGTCCGCTGCATAGAGCCAGCTCTTGGCGCCGACTTCGAAACTCGCGAGCGACTGGCTGACAATGATGTTGATCTGCGTACCGCTGGCCGCAAACGTGCCGGGCAGGGCCAGCATCATCACCTTCTTCACCGCCGGGGTCAGGCGCGGCAGGCCGAGCAGGCTGAGATGCACTTTCTGGCGGCTGACACCCCACCACAGTGCCCCGGCCTGCAGGACGCCCGCGATGAAATACGCAATCGAGGCGGCCTTGGCCGTGGTTACCGGGTCGTCGCTGATTAGCGCCGCCGGGATCAGGCAAAGGTTCAGCAGCGTCGGCACGCCCGCCGACAGGATGAACCGCTCGGATGAGTTCAGCACGCCCGAAAGCAGCGCGGCCAGCGCCATGAAGGTCAGGTAAGGCATCGTCACGCGCGTCAGCAGTACGGCAAGATTATAGTGTTCCGGATCGTCGGCCTGACCGCCATGGATCAGCAGCAGCACCCAAGGCATAAAAATCTGCGCCAGAATGGTCAGCGCAGCCGTCGCCGCAAACAGCACGCGCATCGCCTCTTGCGCCACGGCGCGGGCCGCTTCCGGTCCTTCGGCTTCCAGCGTGCGCGCATAGGTCGGTACGAAAGCGGAGGCAAAAGCCCCCTCGGCAAAGATGCGGCGGAACAGGTTCGGGAATTGCTGCGCCGTCGCCCAGGCATCGCCCACCGGCCCGGCGCCGATCGTGGCGACCAGAAGGATATCGCGCACCATGCCCAGCACGCGGCTAGCCAGCGTCAGGGACGATTGCACGAGAGTGTTGCGCGCGACGCTCATGCAATTTCCCTTGGGTGAATTCTCAGAAGCTGTCCACGGCGCGGGAGCGTTTCAGTTTCCGGGCCGGGGTTTGCGGTGCATCCGGTTCTTCGCGCCCTAATACGGCAAGAAGACGTTCCTTGAGTGTATCTTTGCGGGCTTTTGTACCCATTTTCTGGCCGCGGGCATTCTGTACATAAAAGGCGTCGAACACGCGCTCGCCGTAAGAGCCGACATGCGCCGAGTGGATCGACAGTTTCATGTCGGCCAGCACATCCGCCACTTCATGCAGCAGGCCCGGCCGGTTGCGGCCGGCAATGTCGATCACCGTATAGTCGGCCGACAAGTCGTCGCGGATCTGAACCGAAGGCTGCACCAGGAAGGCCGCCTCGCGCCGTCCGGCCCGCGCATTCACTTCGCCCTTGATGGCATTGTCTGCGAGCGCGTCCCGCATGGCTTTTTCCAGTCGCTCCATGCGCGGCGCATCTCCGGCAGCAAAGGCGCCCTTGCTCGCGTCCTGCAGCATGAAGATATCGACGATGCGGCCCCGGTTGCTGGTGAACACCTGCGCCGAGACAACGTTGGCGCCCAGCCGGGCCAGCGTTCCTGCGAGGTCTGCGAACAGGCCCGTCCGGTCAGCGCCCGACACGATCATCGCCACCGCGCCGCCATCGGCAAGATAGCGGTGTGCCACGACCTCTTGCAGTCCGTCATTCAGTACACGGGCCTGCCAGGCGAGGTCATCGAGATCAAAGCCTGTCCAATAGGCCGTTTCCATTTCCAGCATCAGCGCCGGCACTTTGCCAACCCGGTCGATCAGGGCTTCGCGGCGGCGCTCGGCGCGCGCTTCCAGTTCGGCCAGCACACCGGCCTCATCCGTGCGTCCGCCCCGCAGGGCGGCAGCGGTATTGTTGTAAAGGTCAGCCAGCAACTGGCCCTTCCACGCATTCCACACAGCCGGGCCGACGGCTTTGATGTCGGCCACGGTGAGAATATAGAGCAGGCGCAGCCGCTCCAGCGACCCCACAAGTTCAGCAAACTTCGCCACTGTGCGCGGATCGGAAATATCACGCTTCTGCGCCGTCTCGCTCATTTCGAGGTGATGCCCCACCAGCCAGGCTACAAGTTCGCTCTCGGCCTCCGGCAGGCCAAGGCGCTGGCACGCGCGCAGCGATGTTTTCATGCCTTCGATCTGCTGGTCGCCCTTGCCCTTGCCCGTATCGTGCAACAGCATCGCCATGTAGAGCGCCCGGCGGTTTTCCAGCAGCGGGAACAGCTCGCTGACCAGCTTGATTGTCTCGCCGCGCCCGTGCTCCATGTCGGAGATATATTCCACGGCGCGGATCGTGTGCTCGTCCACCGTATAGTGATGGTACATATTGAACTGGGTCTGAGCGACGATACCGCCAAATTCCGGCATCACGCGGCCCAGCAGCCCCGACTCGTTCATCCAGCGCAGTACCTGGCCCGGCCGGTCGCCGCCCATGATGGATTCCAGCACCAGTTGGCGTGCTTCCGGCGTCTCGCGCACGCTGTCATTCATGGCGCGCAGGTTGCGGGTCAGCGCCGTCAGGGCATCGGGGTGGATGTCCTTGCCTTCGCGCCGGGCAATCGTGAACAGCCGCAGCATGTTCAGCGGATCGGACGCCATCACGTCCTCGTCGACCGTGTTGATACGGCCATTGTCGATAATGAAACCGTTTTCCTTCAGCGCCTGTGGCGCGCGGATCGGCAGGAAGCGCCGCAGGCCCTCGGGCTTCTTCTTGTGGTCGGCTTCCAGTTTCGCCGCCAGGATACGCGTCAGGCTGCCAACGTCCTTGGCGATCAGGAAATAGCGCTTCATGAAGCGCTCGACGCCCTGCTGCTCGCCTCGGTCACGATAGCCCATGCGCGAGGCGATCTCCGGTTGCAGGTCAAAGCCGAGCCGTTCTTCCGGGCGTCCTGTCACGAAATGAAGATGGCAGCGCACGGTCCAGAGGAATTTCGCGGCGCGGATGAAGATACTGTATTCGTGCGGCGTGAACGGGCCATTCTGCATCACGTCTTCCAGCGTGCGCCCGCCATACATGTGCTTGGTAATCCAGTAGAGCGTCTGCAGGTCGCGCAGTCCGCCCTTACCTTCCTTGAGGTTCGGCTCGACCACATAGCGCGCGTCGCCATGGCGGGCATGGCGCGCATCGCGCTCGGCCAGCTTGTCGGCAATGAACTGCGCGTCCTTGCCCTTTACCGCTTCGCGCTGGAACAGCTCGAACATGTCCGTCGCCAGCGTGTGGTCGCCGCAGATGAACCGTGCGTCCAGCATTGAGGTCTTGATCGTCACGTCCTCGGCGGCGAGCTTCACGCAATCCTGCGGCGTGCGGAAGGCGTGGCCCACTTTCAGGCCCATGTCCCACATCGCATAGAGCATATACTCGATCACGCTCTCGGTATGCGGGCTCACCTTGTAGGCACGCAGGAACAGGAGGTCCGTGTCGGAGGAGGGCGCCATCACGCCCCGTCCATAGCCACCTGTGGCGACGACCGCGATACGCTCGGCCTCTGTGGGGTTGCGCGCGCGGATCACATGCGTCGTCGTATAATCATAAAGCGCGCTGATGACTTCATCCTGCACGGCGCATAGCAGGCGCGCGGTGTCCAGCCCGTCGGCGCCCTGTTGCAGGCGTTCCTGCGCGATCAGGCGACCCCGGAAGAGGGCGGCGTGCAAATGGTCGATCACGATCTTGCGCGCCGCTTGCGGGTCGCCTTCGTGCTGCTGGGCGGCGGACGTCAGCTTGATGCGCAGGGCGCGCCCGTCAATGATGTTCGAAATCCGCCAGCGGCCCGGCCGGCGCAGCGGCGAATTACGGGTATCGACAAGGCTGGGGCCGGTGCTTGCAGGGTTCGACGTCATACTCATGCGCTATCCTATAGCAGCTAAGGCGCTGCCGACCATGGCCACATTTCCGCGATCAGTGGCGTGCACGCCCCTGCCAGATATGGCTCTACGTCAAACGGGTTTCAAATATGGTAACTCAGCGCGGGCCAGGTTTCAGCCAACAATCACATGCTCGTCGCCGAACCAGAGCGGCGAGTTGGCGAGGTCGATGAACGTCTTCTCGTCTTCCAGCAATTCGCGCCCGGCGGCCGCTGCCGCCTCGCTCGTATTGGCGGCCATGGCGTCTTCGCTCTCGAACCAGAGCTCAGCCACACCGTCAAATTCCTCCGGTGCGCCGCGTGAGCCAGCAATGCCGGTGTTCAGCGCATCATGCCCCGTGTGCAGCTGGACATAGCGCAGCACGCCCAGTGTCTTCGCATGCTTCGCCACAAGCGGCGCGTGGCTCTCGCGCCAATAGGTCTGGAATTGCTCGCGGCTGAGATGCGGCAGGCGGCGAAGGCAGAAGGTCAGCTTGATCATGGGAGGAACCTAGTCGCGCTGTTCAGGGCTGTCGATCAGAACCTTGCGCCTCAGGCCTGCGGGTCGATCAGGATCTTTATCTCGCTCGGGTTCTTCGCCAGGCTGTCAAAGGCCGCTTCCGTTCGCTCCAGCGGCTGGCGGCTGGTAATCAGGCGCATCGCCTCGTCTGGATGCGCGCGGATCATCGCCAGCGCTGCCGCAAACTCCTCTGGCCGGTAGGCAAAGCTGAACTCCAGCGTCAGCTCCCGCACGATGGCTTCCAGTGGCGTCAGCTTCTCCTCATGCGGGCAAACGCCCACAACGATGATATGGCTGTGCGCGGGGGCCGCCTTCACGATCTGGTCGATGACGCCGGGCGCGCCTGTGCATTCGAACACATTGATACCCGGCGGCAGACCGCTGAACTCCCGCTCAAGCAGCGGCGACATGGGGTGCGGGGTGAAGGCAAAATCGGTCCAGCGGCTGAAGGGCGAGTCCGTTGCCGGGTCCAGCACGATATCTGCGCCAAGCGAGGCCGCCACCGCGCGCCGCTCCGGCGAGAAATCTGCCGCGAGGATCGGCCCGCGCCCTTGCAACCGCAGCGCCAGGATCACCGACAGGCCCACCGGCCCGCAGCCGATCACCATGTTTGGCCCCGCATTGCGGCTCGCAAGGTTTGCCGCGTGCAGGCCTACGGAGACCGGCTCTGTCAGGGCGCCAAGGTCTGCTGGCACATCGCCGGGAATGGCAAAGGCCCGCACCGCATCCACGCAGCTTAGCGTAGCCAGCCCGCCGCCATGGTCCGGCGACAGGCCAATGGCCTGCGGCGCGTCATGGCCATGCGTGAAGGGCAGGGCAGTAACGATTTGGCCCACCTTCAGCGCGGTGTCGGTGCCGGGCGCAATGCCGACCAGTTCAGCCGAGAATTCATGGCCGGGAATGATCACCGGCAACTGGCTGTGCGCTTCGGGCAGTGTCGCATCGGCGGCGGCCGCCATCTGTTTGCGCAGGCTGAGATCGCTGCCGCAGATGCCGGTGAACAACGGCCGTACAAGCAGCTGGCCTTGGGCGGGCGTGGGGTCAGCCAGTTCGCGGATGGAAAAATGGTGCCCCTGGAGAGTCGCTGCGCGCATCTGTCAGCCCGCCGGCAGTTCGGCAAAGCGCGCAATCTCGGGCTGGCCGGTATGCGCCGTTGCGCCGCCATCCGCCACGATGATCGAGCCGGTCACGTAGGACGCCGCATCCGAGGCAAGGAAGGCGACGACATTCGCCATCTCTTCCGGCTGCGCGGCGCGCTGCATCGGAATGCGCTGGGTCCAGTCTTCCTTCAGGCCCGGTATCTGGTGAACGCCCGCCGTGATCGGCGTGTCGACAAGACCGGGGCAGAGCGCGTTGACGCGAATGCCATCGCGCGCATGGTCCACCGCGAGGGCCCGCGTATAGTTTACGACCGCGCCCTTGGCGGCATTATAGGCAGCGAAACGATAGTCCCCACCGAGGCCCGAGATCGACGCCGTGTTCACGATGGCGCTGCCCTGTGGCATATGCGGGATGGCGGCGTGGCAGGCATAGAACACCGAGTGCAGGTCCACCGCGATCACGTTTTCCCATGTCGCCGCGTCCATCTCCACGCTGGTGCCATAGCTGCCAATGCCGGCATTGTTGAACAGGATGTCGATCCGGCCATGGCTGTCCACAGCTGCCCGGATCAGCGCGTCCACGTCCGCCTGTTTCGACACATCGCATTTTACCGCAAGTGCCGTTGGCCCCAGGTCGCGCGCCAGTGAGCGTCCGCCTTCGTCACCAATGTCGGCCAGCACGACATGCGCGCCTTCCCTTGCCATCAGCCGGGCCGTTGCGGCACCAATGCCGGATGCCGCGCCAGTGATGACGACAACCTTGTTCTCGAATCTTTTCATTGTCATCTGTCCCGCAGCCCCGCTCAGGCCTTTGCGGCGCTGGGAGGAGACTCGTTGGCCCAATCGGGGCAGCGGTCGGCCACGGCGCCGGCAATCTTCTGCCAGGCGGGCACGGTTTTCGCGAGAAACCTGATGTCGAAATTCTCCTGTCCGCGAAATTCCAGAACTTCGGCGCCTTGCGGTCCGGGTGTGTAGCGATAGGCCTTGTTCGCGCCGACGAAAAAGCCGTCGCCCGCGTTCAGCGTTTCCGTGCCGAGCTGCAGGCTGCCGGCGACAACATAATAGAGGCAATCGACATCATGCGTGTGCAGAGGAAGGGGGAAGCCGCTCTTGAACCACGCATAGGTCAGGCTGAAGCCCGGTTGCGAGAACAGCGTCTTGACCACATTGCCCTCGGCAAAGCCGGCTTCGAGCGCGACGCCGATACCCGCTTCCAGCTCGGGCGTCATGTCCGCCACATCCATGTGCGCCGTCTCGTCGAGCGAGGGTGCATCGGCCGTGCGGAATATCTGGAATCCGCCGCGGTTCACGGTGTCGGACTGTTCCTGTGTGGCTGTGTCGGGCAAAGCTGTTTCCTCCTGATCGGCCGTTTTCCGGCGCTTGCGACGGGCTTGCTTGGCCAAGGGCCGCATGCCGTCTTTCCGAAACGCTATCCCAAATGTTGAAATAGTCAACACTGACTAATATTATTTATATCCAAGGTTGACGTCCCCTGTGCTCCCCCGGTTAAGGTGTGTCATGGACACGCAGACAAAGACGCTTGAACCGGCCCAGCCCGAACGCCGCCGCCGCACCCGCCGGGGCGAGGAAACCCGCCGCGCGCTGATCACCGCCGCTGTCGATTGCCTCAGCCGCACGGGCTATGCCGCCACATCGGTGGAAACCGTCATGGCCGCTGCAGGTGTCAGCCGGGGCTCCGTGCTGAACCTCTTTCCCACGCGCCTCGCGCTCATGTCCGCCGCCGCCGATGCCGCCATGCGCGCCATGGTCGCCGACACGCAGGCGCGCTACGAATCGATCAGCGACGCAGCCGTCAAATACCGCGCCATGTGCGATCTCTTCTGGGACACGCAGAACATTCCGGAATCCGCCGCCATCACGGAAATCCTGCTCGCCGCCCGCTGGGATGACGCCCTCGCCGCCGAACTCAGGCCCATCGCCCAGCGCATCGAAATCGAGATCGACCGCGACATTGCGGCCATCGCGGCCGATGCCGGCGCAAAGGACGTGACCGCCTGCATCGTCCATGCCCGCATCCTGATCCTCAGCCTGCGCGGTATCACGATCGAGCTGATGTACGATCCCGCCCGCGATATCATCCACCGCGCGCTCGACCGTATCCGTGCCGAGCATCAGGCGCATTGCGACGAAATGGGCATTCCCGCCTGCTGACGCCACGGCATTGCCCCGGAGGCTTTGACAAGCGCGCCGCTCCACCAGCATAGTTTTCCCGACGCCAAGCAGGGGAGGGCATGACTTATGGCCAAGGCATTGAAACAGCACAAACCGGTCGCGGAGCATTATCTCGAAGGCGCCAAGGGCACCATCGCGCACAAGTTCCCGTTCCCGGCCAGCGCCGTCTGGGCCGCCCTGCTTGATGCCGAAGCCTGGACCGAATGGCTGCCCATCACCAAGGTCACCTGGACCAGCCCCAAGCCCTTCCGGGACGGCACGACCCGCACCGTCGAGATCGGCGACATGGTCATCGAGGAATATTTCTTCCTCTGGGAAGAAGGCCGCCGCATGGCCTTCCGCTTCGACAAGTCCAGCCTGCCCATCTCCGCCGGTGTCGAGGACTATGAAATCGTTGACGTGCTCGGCGGCTGCGAACTGCGCTGGACCGGCCGCGCCAGCGCCATGTTCCCCCTTAACATCCTCGTCAGCAAACAGCTCGCTGGCGGCATCAAGTCCGGCCTGCCCAAGCTCGAAGCCCTGATCGCCGGCAACAAGGCCCGCTTCGGCCTCTAGGCCCGCGCCGTGATCGTCCAGCAGGCCGCGTCAAAGCGCACACTGTCGCCGTCGACATAGCGGTTGAACGCCGCGCGCACCGCCGTGCTCAGCCGCTCGCGCGTCTCGGCATCTGCCTTGTTCAGCGCCACGCCCAGCGGCCCCATCTGCATGAGATAATTGCGCAACGCGGGCTCCGGCATTTCGCAGGCCACATCCACCGGCATCAGGCTCACATCCCGCCAGCCGGCCGCTTCCAGAATGCCGCGCACATGGGCCGCGTCGGCAAAGGCGAACTGACCCGGCCCTTCGGCCTTGCGCACCGGAAAATCGGGGATCAGCTTCACCGCCGCCCGCTCCGCCGTCGTCATGAACGGATTCTCGTCGGCGCTGCGCCACGCAATCACGTTCAGCCGTCCGCCTGCCGTCGCCGCCCGGCGCAAATTGGCAAAGGCCGCCACCGGGTCGCGGAAGAACATCACGCCAAAGCGCGACACGATCATCTCGATGCTCGCATCGGCAAAGCCATGGTCCTGCGCGTCGGCGCACAGGAATTGCGCCGTCGATCCGGCCGCTGCCGCCTTGGCCACAGCGGCGGCAATCATCGGCTCGGATATGTCCACGCCCGCGCACTCGGCGTCCGGTGCGGCCTCCGCCACGGCCAGCGTCGTCGCCCCCGTGCCACAGCCGACGTCCAGCACACGGCCCCGGCAACCCCCTGCCGCTTCGGCCAGCATCGCCTCGAAGGGCCGGAACATCGCGTCCAGCATGTCCTGACCGCGCACCCAGGCTTCGCCCGCCGCGTCGTTCCACAATGTCTTCTGGTCCACGGCTGCAGGGCTCGCGTCGCTCATTGGTCTCTCCTCGGGTTGCCCCGCTTAACGCACCAACAGGGTCGCCAGTTCAAGCGCTCAGCCCGTGTCAGCTGACGGTCTCTGCCGCCAGCGTCACCTCAAGCCCGTCATAGGCGCTTGTATCGTCGCCGTCCTTGGCGACATAATTCGGCCAGGCGCGCATATAATCGACAAACCGCGTGCTCAGGCCCTGTGCGTTCAGCCAGGCTTCCGGCACGGGCAAAGGCGGCGACGTATAGGCCGCGTCCCGGCGCACACGCTCGGGGAAGTCGTGCCGCAGGATCGCCCCGCGCCCGATCACCACGAAATCGCATCCCGCGTCCAGCACGCTCACCGCCGTCTCCGCATCCATGATCTTGCCTGCCGCGCCAAGGCGTATCCGGCCCCGGTCCAGCGCGGTGAACAGCGACACCAGCGTCTGGCCCTTGAAGGCCTCATCCGAAGGCTCCTTGTTCACGTCCCAGGCCGACAGGTCGAAGAAGTCGATCACCTGCTCGGCAAACACGCGCCTGGTCACGGTCAACATCTCGTCCAGCTCAAGGCCGAACCGCTCCGCCGAAAGGCGCAGGCCCAGCTGGAAGTCAGGCCCCGTCGCGGCGCGAATGCCATTCACAATCTCGAACAGCAGGCGTGCCCGGTTCTCCAGGCTGCCGCCATAGGCATCCTCGCGCTTGTTGATCTCCGCCGACAGGAATTGCGCGATGATATAGCCATGCGCCCCGTGCACTTCCACGCCGTCAAACCCGGCCTTTTTCGCGCGCACGGCCGCCGCAATGAAATCATCGCGCAGCTGTTCCACTTCGGCCAGCGTCAGGCCCCGCACGCCCTTGTCCGCCTCGTCCGACGGGCCAACCGGCACGCCGACCAGATCAGCCGGCGAACGGTCGCCCGCATGGTGCAGCTGCAGCGACGAGACCGCACCCTTCGCCTTCAGCCCGGCGGCCAGCCGTGTCAGGCCCTCAATATGCTCGTCGCCAAACGCACCGATCTGGCCGGGAAAGCCCTGTCCCACAGCCTGCACATGCGCCGCCGCCGTCATCACCAGCCCAAAGCCGCCTTCCGCCCGTAGGGTCAGCCAGTGGTATTCCTCATCCGACAGCGTACCGTCCGGATGGCTCTGCGTATTGGTCAGCGGCGCCAGCATGAACCGGTTCTTCCACGCGGGCCCATGGGCAAGCGTCATTTTTTCAAACAGGGGAGCGGTCGTTGTCATGGTGGGCCTCGTGGCTGGTCTGATCATTCGCAAAAAGGCGCACACAATAGCCGCGCCGACCCACGCAAGATGGGCCCGCGCCCGCCAATGGCAACATATCGTGTTGGTTTAGCGGGGCTAAACTTGCGCCGCATACATGAGCGCAGCGAATGAAGTTTTATGGTATTAAGCGACTAACTTGGGAAAATATTGCTGATCCATTGTATATCTTCATAGATGAGTCGGGCACTTTCAGCGGGATTGGAAATCCCGAGCCATCCGTATCTACTTTGGGTGCGCTGATAATTTGTTCTTACAAGATGCCCAAGCTCTATAAAGCGTATGGGAAACTTCGCGAAACACTGCCGAAGAAGGGGGGCGAAGTTAAGGGCAGCCTCCTGAATGAAGAGCAATGCTCTGCCGTGCTCGCCATGCTTCGTCAGCATGAAGCCATATTTTGCTCATCTATGATCGACATGGCCGACCATAGTTTGGCTGACGTAGAACGGCACAGGACAAGTGGAATTGCGGCTTTGGCGCGCAACTTGACGAACGGCCATACGCCAGAGCTACGCGCCAATGTCAGTAGTCTTCAAATGAGGATGAAGAATTTCCCCCCTCAACTCTATGCGCAAATGATCGTTACTATTGATCTTCTCCATCGTGTGATGGAGGAAATGATAGGATATCATTCCCAGCGCAATCCAAAGGAACTATCAAGTTTTCATTGGGTGATTGATGCTAAGCAAAAAGGATTGATAAGCGACTGGGAAGACTGGTGGTCAAACATGATTGTTGTTTGGCTTCAGGCCGTATCAATTAAGCGACCCGGCATGTTGCTTAAGGTTGGTGATTATCGCCACTTCGAGCGATTTTTTATGAATGAAGTTCCGGAGTATTTGTCAGAGGTGGTTCCTCCTGCGAGCGATAAGCGGGCGACGGGAGTTGATCTACAGAAGATGTTTCGAGAGCATTTTACATTTTCAAGTGAAGCGCTTCCCGGCCTTGAACTAGTCGATATCGCAACGAACTGTTTGAGGAGAGCCTTGGTTGGAAATCTTGAGGAAAGAGGATGGCTGGGCTTACGCAGTTTAATGATCAACCGTTCGGATTGCACAGTTCGTCCCGTTGCTCTCCATTTCGACGATAGAACGGTCTCGAAAAGATATTCCAGAGTTCTACAGGTACTCAGCGAAGGGGAGCGTTCCATGTTCACAAGGCACTCATCGGAAAGGGGGTAGAGCGCTTCATTGAAGCAATTCTCATTTCCATTTGTAGGAATTCCCCCCACTTTTCCCCACCCCCTCCCACTGCGCGTATACTGCGCGTCATGCACCCGGCTCACGCTCATCTTTATGCGCACGTCCATGTCGTCTTCTGGCCATGGCTGTGGCTGCAATTGTGGAACCTGAACCGCTGGATGAAGGAGAGCGGGCAGGGCCTGCTCATCTCCGTGGACCGCTGCGGCACGATTTATGTGGATGCCATATCCGACGCGCCGGGGCAGGGGCCGCGCAGCACCATCGCGCCCGTCTCGCCGCGTCTGGCGGCAGCGCTTTCGACCGAACTTCCAGAAACGCCGTATCCCCGGCGAAAGCTGCGCAGGGATCAGCAATCGCACCGCGATTGCCCCGTAGCAGGCCCAAGCGCAAGCGCCGGCCTGGGTCGAACACTGCCCCTGCCGGACACCTGACCCGAAATCCAGTCCCCGAAAACCAGACCCCGCCCCCCCAAGCGCCCTCACAGGCGCCGCACGTGCAGCCTCAGTCGTAGTCCACTTTTTCCAGGAACAGCCCGTCCGGCGGTGAGACCGGCCCACAGGCCGTGCGGTCTGCCGCTTCCAGTATCTGCGTCAGCCAGCGTGCGTCGCGCTTGCCGCGCCCCACTTCCACCAGCGAGCCGACCATCGAGCGCACCTGCCGGTGCAGGAAGCTCTGCGCCGACAACGTACATTCGATACGGTCGCCATAGCGGGCGACATCAAACTTATCGAGCGTCTTGACCGGGCTCTTTGCCTGGCATTCCACATCGCGGAACGTGGTGAAATCATGCGTGCCGAGCAGCACCTGCGCCGCTTCGTGCATTTTCCGTGCATCCAGTTTCGGCGAAATGCGCCATGCGAGGCCGTTCTCCACCGTCAGGTTGGCCCGCCGGTTGATGATGACAAAGCGATAGTGGCGCGCCTTTGCGCTGAACCGCGCGTGGAAATCCTCGTCCACCCTTTCCGCCTTCAGAACGGCAATCGGGTGGGGCCGCAAATGCGCGTTCAGCGCGTCGGCCACCTTGCCGGGGCGGTCAATCGCAAAGTCGCAATGCGCTACCTGTCCCATCGCGTGCACGCCGCTATCGGTGCGCCCCGCGCCATAAATCTCGACAGGCCCGCCATCCAGCGCGGCGGCGGCCTCTTCAAGCGCGCCCTGAACCGTCGGCTTGCCGGGCAGCCGCATCCAGCCCTGATAAGGCCCGCCATGATATTCGATGAGAAGCTTGTAACGCGCCATGCTCAACCTGCCTCGAACGCTGCGGGATAGGTCAGCGTGCCGGAAGCCGGCGCCGCATCGCTCAGCGCCCGCGTCATGAAGGCCGGCCCGTTCCATGGCGCCACGAAATTGCACGCCATCTCGGCGGAAAACCCGAAGCGCGGATAATAATCCGGGTGCCCCAGAACGAACACGCGCGTTTCGCCTGCGCCTTCCAGCGCCAGCAGGCCCGTGCGCACCAGCCCACTCCCCACGCCCTGCCTCTGCCGCGCGGGCAGAACAGACATCGGCCCAAGGCCAACAGCCACAGGCGCGCCGTCAATCTGGATGCGGAAGAACTGCACATGCCCCACGATCTGGCTGTCATCATGCGCAATCAGCGACAGCACGCTGTCGCCATCGCGCTTCAGCCTGCGCACGATCTTGCCCTCGGCCGATTGGCCGAACGCCGCCGTGTTCAGCGCCGCGATCGCGTCAATCTCGTCATCATGCGCCGGGCGGATCCACACGCTCATCAGCTCAGCACCGTGCCGGGCGCGATCGGCGTGCCGTTCAGGAACACGGCCGCCGTCATCGGGCCCTTGCCCGGCCGCTGCAGCTGGCTGATCCGCACCGCTCCGCCATCGCCGCAGGCCACCAACAGCCGGTCGTCCAGCACCGTGCCCGGCGCCGCCCCGCCGGACGCGCCGGTCGCTTCGCTCATCAGCAGTTTCAGCCGCACAGGCTCTGCCTCGCCTTCCGGCGCCCAATGGCAGATGGCACCGGGGAAGGGGGAAAGGCCACGTATCTGGCAGTCCACCTCCGCAGCCGGTTTTGACCAGTCAATCGGTTGGTCCGCCGCCGTCAGCTTGCTCGCATACGTGTCGCCGCCCTCCGGCTGCGCCACAGGCACCAGCGATCCATCCGCCAGCCCGGCCAGCGCGCGTGGCGCCAGTTCGGCGGCCAGCTCCGCCAGCCGGTCGTGCAGCGTCCCTGCCGTTGTCGCTGGCGTGATCGGCGTGCGGGCGGAGGCCAGCACGGGCCCGGTATCGAGCCCGGCATCCATCAGCATCGCATCAATGCCCGTCTCCGTGTCACCCGCCATGATCGCCCGCTGGATCGGCGCGGCGCCCCGCCAGCGCGGCAGGATCGAGGCATGGATGTTGAGACAGCCAAGCCGCGGCGCATCCAGAATGGCCTGCGGCAGGATCAGGCCATAGGCGACCACAACAGCGGCATCCAGGTTGAGGGCCGCGAAGGCCTCCTGCTCCGGCGCCTTCTTCAGGCTCTTCGGTGTGCGCACTTCAAGGCCATGTTCTTCCGCCCAGGCCTGCACCGGCGTCGGCGTCAGCTTCTTGCCCCGGCCCGATGGGCGCGGCGGCTGGGAATAGACGCACGCGATCTCATGGCCCGCAGCGACCAGCGCGGCGAGCACATCAACGGCAATCTGGGGGCTGCCCATGAAGGCAAGGCGAAGGGGCTGGGTCATGGTGCGGGGGTCTAGCGCGCCCGGCGCAGGCAATAAAGGGAAGAATGGCCCCGAAGGCTCAGGCGGCGTCTTCGCGCAGGCTGCGCAGCTTGGCCTTCTTCACCTTGTCGACGGCCCGCTGGCGCTTCAGGCGCGAGAGATAGTCGATGAACAGTGTGCCCTCGAGATGGTCCATCTCGTGCTGGATGCAGACCGCATAGAGGTCTTCGGCCCATTCCTCGATCTGGTTGCCATTATAGTCGAGATAGCTGATCCGGCAGCGCTCGGGGCGTTCTACCTGGTCGAAAATGTCCGGCACGGAGAGGCAACCCTCTTCATAGGGCTGGGTCTCTTCGACGGTTTCGAGGATTTCCGGGTTCACGAAATAGCGCGGCTTCGGCTCTTCGTCCTCACGGGCCAGGTCCATGACGATCACGCGCAGCGGCACGCCAATCTGGATTGCGGCCAGGCCAATGCCCGGCGCGTCATACATGGTTTCCAGCATGTCATCCATCAGCGCGCGAATCTCGTCGGTAACGCCGCCTTCAACGGGTTTTGACACCTCCTTGAGGCGCGGGTCGGGTACGGTGAGGATCTCGCGAATAGCCATGACAGTCAGATATGTAGGGTAGGGCGTTTGGTCAACTGCCCGGTTTCATTCCGCCGGAAGGGCCTTTTTCTTTGCCCCGAAGTCCAGCTCGCCCATCGGTTCGGGCGTATTGGCCCGGTTTTCGATCTGCTTGGGCTCGGCCAGCGGCTTGTTCGGCGGGGCGATTTCCATGTCCTCGAACTTGCGCAGTGTCGGCAGCACACGCTTGTCGAACGATCCCATGGCCGAATTGAAATGGTCGACCGAGCCATTCAGCGTCTTGCCGAGCTTCTCGATATGACCAAGCATCACGCCCATCCGTCCATAGAGTTCGGCGCCAAGCTCGGCTGCCGCCATCGCATTCTCGTTCTGGTGATGCTGGCGCCAGAGATGCGCAACGGTCTTGGCGAGGGCGATCAATGTTGTCGGCGTGGTGACAATCACCTGTTTGGACATTGCCCGTTCGATCAGGTCCGGCGCTTCCTGCAGCGCGGCGGCGAAGAAGTTCTCTCCCGGAATGAACATGGCGATGTAATCGAACCGGTTGCCGAGGTTTGATTGATAGTCCTTCGAGGCCAGCGTGTTGACGTGGCGCTGAACGCTAGTCGCATGGGCCTTCAGGTGGACGATCTTCTGGGCCGGATCTTCGGCTTCCACGGCGGCCATATAGGAGGCGAGCGACACCTTGGAATCGATCACGATCTGGCGGTCGCCCGGCAGGCGTATGATCGCATCCGGCCTCTGGCGGCCTTCCTCGGTTTCGTCATGCACCTGCTCGCTGAAGTCGCAATGGGCCGAGAGGCCTGCCTGCTCCATCACGTTGCGCAGGGTCATCTCGCCCCAGCGTCCGCCGCCTTTTGGCGCGGTCAGCGCGTTGACCAGCTTGCCGGTCTCGGCGGTGTTGCGCAGCAGGCTCTCGCTAATGGATTTCACCTGTTCCGACAGGAGCGACTTGTCCTCGGTACGCACTTTCTCAAGGTCGTCGACGCGCTTCTTGAAGGCATCGAAATTCTCGCCGATGGGCTTCATCAGCTCTTTCAGCTCGCCCTGCGCGCCTTCCCGGTGGCGTTTGAACGTCTCGTCGGCCCGCTCAAGGAATGCGGTGTTCGCGCGTTGCAGCACGCCCTGTGCCAGCTGGGCAAACTTGGTTTCTTCCTCTGCACTGCGGGCGCGCGCTTCGGCGAGGGCAAGCTCGGCCTGCCGGGCGACTTCCTGCTGCGTACGCAGGGCCTGCTTCGTATCAGCGAGGTCTTCTTCAGCCCGCTTCAGGTCGCGGCGGATAAGCGCGGTAGTGCCTCGCAGCGCCCACGCGAAACCGCCCAGGCCAATAGCGGCCAGCAGGAGGAATACATGGACGGCATCAAGGCCGATCGAGCCAATGGTGATAAGAGGTGTCATTCAGATATCCTGCCACGATTCTCATGGAACATATCTAGAACGCATGCGGCTGTCACGCCTCATCCGCAACCCATGAGGCTCAGCCGTTGGCGGCTTCGCCAGCGCGGGCATTCAGGCTGTCGATCAGGTCGCCGGTAATCGTGCCGGTGACGGGCAGGCCGTTCGCCGCTTCATAGGTGCGGATTGCCTGCGCCGTGGACCCGCCGACGACGCCGTCCGGCGTACCAATCTGATAGCCGAGCGCGGAGAGCGCCACCTGCACGCCCTGCACCTGCAGCGGGTTGCCCGTGTTCCATGGCTGGGCGCCGAAGCGGCCATTGCTGATCGCATTGTCGCGTGAGGCTTCCCATGCAACGGCGCGATTGTGGGCCTGCTCGGCGGCTTCCGGAGAAACGCGCGCCTTCAGCTCCTTGACCTTTGCCGGTGCGCCCGGATCACCGCTCTTTGCAGCCACTTCAAACCAGAAGAGGGCTTCGGTCAGGTTCGGGCTGATGCCGAGACCCTGCTCATAGAGAATGCCGAGATTGTATTGGCTGTCGACAATGCCGAACTCGGCCGCCTTGCGGAACCACTCGACGGCGCCGGCATAGCTCTGCGTGCCGCCCTCGCCCTCGGCAAAATAGACGGCCAGGTCGTGCATTGCTTTCACGTTGCCGCCTTCGGCTGCCTTCTGGGTCCAGTCGCGGGCGAGGAACAGATCCTTCGGAACGCCCATGCCCTTTTCGTGCAGCTTGGCGAGGCCATATTGGGCAATCGGAAGCCCCTTGGTGGCCGACTTGCGCATCATCGACGCACCAGCGGCGTAATCGCCGGCAGCGATACGGTCCTGCGCCAGCTGGTACTGGGCGATATGATTGCCTGACGCCGCTGCGCTCTCGACCGAGACGAAAGGTGAGATGGCCGGGAAGCTGGCGGTTGCAGCGACCACTTTGGCGGGCGGTTTGGGCTCCGGCGCGGGTGCCGCAGCCGGGGCAGGCGTTTGCGCAGCCTTGGTCATGACCACTGCCGCTTCCACAGGGTTGGGAGCTGGTGCAGGGGCGGCGAGTTCAGCCTCAGCGTCTTCAGCATCAAACAGGTCAGCATCGGTTGCGCCTGCCGGCAGGACGTCCGGCATAGGTGCGTTGTCCGCCGTCGCCTCTGCCAGTGCAGCCGCCTCAGAGGCGGCCTCGACAGCCGACACAGGCGCTTCAACGATTTCGGGCGCACCCGGATCAACATAAGTGTCGACCGATGCAGCAACGACGGGCGCAGCCTGCTTGCCGCGAATATAGAGATAGCCGCCCACGGCAGCGCCAGTGATCACGACGGCAGATGCCGCCGCATAGAGTGGCAGCTTGCTGGAGCCTTGCGTGCGGTAGCCGGGCATGTCCGTGCTGCGCCGGTCGCGGCGATGCGCGGCGGTTGCAGGGCTGCCGGCCGCGCTGATCGCTGCGCGCCGGGCGCGGGCGATATAGTCGCTCGTGTCGTCTTCGCGGATGGCGAGCGGCGCCTCTTCGTCTGCCAGCATTTCATCCTGTGCAGGGGCAGGCGCGATGGTCGGCAGGAGGGCTTCGAGAAAGTCATCATCTTCGTCATCATCAGTGTCAAAGATGTCGGAGGCGCGGGCCTCGGTGTGGCTGTCATGCACGCCATCAATGCCGTCCAGCTCGGACAGTGGATCGAAATAGGCTTCCGGCCCCATCTCGGCCTTTGTGAGGGGCGCAGCATCATGCGGTGCGCCCGTGCTGGTGGCGTCGGACTTGCGGGCGGTTTCCAGGGCCTCATTCCATCCCTGGATACCGGCTTCGAAAAACTCGTCGTCATCGTCATCGTCGTCTTCGGCATAGGCGTCGGACATGTCGCCAAAGACATCTGAAGTGTCTGCTTTCAGGCCATCGTCTTCGCCAGCGAAGAAGTCCTCATCGACGATTTCATCTTCCGCATCCGGCAGGCCGGGCATGAAGGTGGCGGCTGCCTGAGTGTGCGGCGGAACATGCGCAGTGACGGGCGGCGTAGAGAAGTCAGGGGCGTCAGGCAGTGTGTCAGCGCCGCCGGGATCGGCATAGGGCGGGGACGTGAATTCCTCGAGGCTTTCAAGCCGCGTCGCCAGCGATGCAATCGCGCGCTGCACAGGCGACAGGGCAGAGGTCGACTGGCTCTGCATCTGCTCGAGACGCTCGGACACATTGGACAGGGCATCCGACAGGCGCGCATCGGTGCGCTTGCGGTTCTCTTCCATATGCGTGGCGATCGCCTTGACCGCGTCGTCCTGGCGCTTCTGCAAGCGTGAGGCGACCGTGGCGACCTGTTCGCCGATCTGCTCGATGGCGTCTGCGCTACGGGTTTCGCTTTCGGTCACGCGCTCGTCGACGCGTTCTGCCAGCGTATCGATCCGGGCGCTGACCGTCTCGCCGAGGCGTTCGAACTGGGCGCGCATGGCTTCGGTGGCAGCCGTGTCGTCGCGGGCTTCAACTTCGCGGATGCGTTCGTCGAAGCTGGACGACATGCGGTTGACCTGGCTCGACACGGTTTCCATCGCGCGCGTCTGGCGCTCTTCGGTGGCGGCGAGGCGCTTCTGGACATCGCCCAGCTCGGATTTGATTGTGGTGACGGCCGTGCCGTCATACCCCTCGGCGGCGCGGGAAATTTCATCGGCCAGCTCAAGGCGGGCCTGATCCACCGTTTCCCGGACCGATTTCGTCAGATCCTCGAACTTGGCTTCGAATTCGGCGCGCAGGCGGTCCGCCAGTTCCGGGTCCGAGGCCTGAGCAACTGCCTCTATACGGCTGTCGAGGCTTGTGAACGTGGATTCCAGGCTCTTCAGCGCCGCATCCGTAGTTGTCTCGGCGCGGTTCAGCCGGTCCTGGATGCGCAGCAGCGTGCCTTCCATGGATTCCAGCGCGCCGGAGACGTCGGCCTCGACGGCTGACAGGCGCTCGGCCACTTCCGTGGCGGCGCCCTTGGACTGTTTCTCTGCGTCCTGGACGGCCTTCTCGACACGGGCAGCCGCCTCGGAAAGGGTCGACTGGACTTTCGTCTCCATGCCTTCGACGCGGTCATTGAGGTCAGCGAAACCGGATTCGACACGGCCCTTGATGGCCTGCGTGTCGTTCTGCGTCATTTCGCTTTCTTCGTAGACATGCGTGGCCAGCTTGCCGAGCGCGTCCTCCAGCGATTTCAGGGCGTCCAGGTTCTGCTGGGCAGAGTCATCTTCTTCCAGCCGGCGCACTTTGGATTGCAGCGCTTCATGCGTGCCACGAATTTCGTCGATCAGGTTTTCGACATGACCGATAACTGCGTTGCTGTTGCCTTCAGCCTGTTCCAGCTTGGCGACGAGGCCGAGCACGGTGTGGTCCATGCCTGTGATGGCAAGCGTCGAGCGCGCTTCGGCGGCTTCGATACGCCGGGTCAGTCGGTCCAGGGTCGATGAGGCGGTCGATGGCTGCGGCGGGGGCGCCATCTCGGAATGATTGCGGCCTTGCGGACGGTAGAGCGAGGAGATCTCGTTCGGCAGGTCGTAATCGTCAGACATCAAAAGGCGGTTGAGGTATTCGCCAAGCGTGAGACCTTCCGCACTGGCGGCTTCTCGCGCCGCATCGCGCGCGCGTTGGTCAATGCCTTTGACACTCCAGGGGCCTGTCTGGTTCATCCCCGATACTCCCTCACCCGGCCTTGGAAGTTAACTTTAGAGGCCGATTCGTTCACACTCGTTTACCGTGATGACAGGCTTGGTCTTAAAGCGAGGTTAAAGGTAAATATTTACCTGCTATTTGGTAAGGGATGGCCGTTTTCGTTTACCAAGGGGCAAGTTTCCCTGTACGTTCGCGTAAAGTTGACGTTGACGTTCGCGTAACCCGTGGTCTAAGCTGACCAAATGCATCACAAGACATCACACATTTCCGCCGCCGATAGCCGCACCTTCACGATTTCCGAGCTTGCCCGGGAATATGGTGTGACGCCACGTGCCCTTCGCTTCTATGAAGACAAGGACATGTTGCACCCGGCGCGCGATGGCATGACCCGTGTCTATTCGAACCGGGACCGTGCTCGCCTCACGATTATCGTGCGCCTCAAGCGTCTCGGCCTGCCATTGGCCGATATTCGTGAAATCCTTGATCTTTACGTGCTGGACGACGGCGAACGGGCTCAGAAGTACATGATGCTCGACAAGTTCCGGAAGCAGGTCAAAGAGCTGGAAGTCCAGCGCGAAGACATCGACACGGCATTGACCGAACTGCGCAAGGGTATCCTCTGGCTTGAGGACCTCATCCAGAAGGTCGGCCCGAACGAAGAAGGCAAGCGACAGGTCGCGGCCTATGAAGCGGTCGCCCGTCGCCAACTCGACGAAGTCTGATCCACCTCCTTATCCGAGGTTCTGGCAACTGGAACGACCTTTCTAGACGATTGCTCTAGATTGATCGCCAGTTGCCATTTTTGTTTACAAGGAAGCTCACATGCCACGTTACGACGCCCCTGTCCGCGACATGCAATTCATTCTTCATGAAGTGCTCGAGCTTCAGAATTATTCCAACCTGCCCGGCTTTGAGGACGCGACACCCGACCTGATCGACGCGATCCTGGAAGAGGGTGGCAAGTTCGCCAAGGAAGTCTTGTTCCCGCTGAATCATGTCGGCGACGTGCAGGGCTGCAAGCGCAATGACGACTCCAGCGTCAAGACGCCGGACGGCTTTCCCGAAGCGTTCAAGCTGCTGGTTGAGAATGGCTGGCCGCTGCTGACCAAGGACACCGCCATGGGTGGTCAGGGTCTGCCGCAGGTCGTCGGTCTGGCATGGGGCGAGATGATTTCCTCCGCCAACATGGCCTTCGGCATGTATCCCGGCCTCACCGGCGGCGCCTATGAGGCGCTGATGGCGGGCGGTTCGGAAGAGCAGAAGCAGAAATACGGGCCGAAAATGGCCTCTGCCGAATGGGCCGGCACGATGAACCTGACCGAGCCGCAGTGCGGCACGGATCTCGGCCTGATCAAGACAAAAGCCGCGCCGCAGGCCGATGGCAGCTACAAGATTACAGGCCAGAAGATCTGGATTTCCGGCGGCGAGCAGGACCTCACCGAAAACATCATTCACCTTGTGCTTGCCCGGATCGACGGCGCGCCCGAAGGCATCAAGGGCATCTCGCTCTTCGTTGTGCCCAAATATATCGTCAAGGACGACGGCTCGCTCGGCGAGCGCAACGCCTGTTCCTGCGGCGGCCTTGAAGAGAAGATGGGCATCCACGGCAACGCCACCTGCGTCATGAACTATGACGGCGCGACCGGCTGGCTCGTCGGTGAGGAACACAAGGGCATGCGCACCATGTTCGTCATGATGAACGAGGCGCGCCTCGGCGTCGGCCTGCAGGGCCTTTCGCAAGCCGAGATTGCCTACCAGAATGCCGTCGATTTCGCCAAGGACCGCGTTCAGGGTCGTTCGCTCAATGGTGCCAAGGCGCCGGAGAAGGTGGCCGATCCGATCATCGTGCACCCCGACGTGCGCCGCATGCTGCTCGACCAGAAGGTCTTTATCGAGGGCGCCCGCGCCTTTGCCTACTGGACCGCCTTCCAGGGCGACCTGCAGCACAAGTCCAATGACGAGAAAGTGCGCGAGCGGGCAGGGGACTATATGGCCCTGCTGACGCCAGTGGTTAAAGCCTACCTGACCCACAAGGGGTTCGAGAGCGCCAATATCGGCTTGCAGGTGCATGGCGGTTCGGGCTTCACCCGCGAGTGGGGCCTTGAGCAATATGTCCGCGATTGCCGCATCACGATGATTTATGAAGGCACCAACGGCATCCAGGCGCTCGACCTTGTCGGCCGCAAGCTTGCCAGTAATGGCGGCCGGGCCGTGTTCAGCTTCTTCGCCGAACTCGACGATTTCATCGGTACGGCGGGCGACGATGCCGAGCTGAAGCCCTTCATCGAAGGCCTGTCGACCGCGCGGGCCCAGTTGCAGGAAGGCACGACCTGGCTGATGCAGAACGGCATGTCGGATTTCAACAATGCCGGCGCGTCCAGCCATGATTACCTCCACCTCTTCGGCATCACCGCGCTGGCCTATATGTGGGCGCGCATGGCCAAGGTGGCGATCGAGAAGAAGGCGGATGGCGAGCCTTTCTATGACGAGAAGCTGCTGACGGGCCAATATTTCCTCGACCGCATGCTGCCGGATGCCGCCGCGCATCTGGCCAAGGTGAAAACGGGTGCCAAGTCGATGATGGCACTGTCGGCCGACCAGTTCTGATCCAGACGGGGTGTGCGCATTCGCGCGCACATCCCTGACGCAGCGTGACCACTGTGCAAGCGGCGCTCTGTTTCTTACATGTTTACGTGAACGTAAGCGGCAAGTGCCGCGTCAGAAATCAAAGGGAAGACCGAGTAATGCGTGAGAGTCCATTAAATGTGCCGAAGTCGAACTGGCGCAATGACGAGGAAATGGACATTTTCTCCGATGCGGTTGCCCAGTTCTTCGAAAAGGAATGCACCCCGCACGTTCCGGCATGGCGCAAGGCTGGCATCGTGCCGCGCGAAATATGGACCAAGGCGGGCGAGATGGGCCTGCTCGGCGCATCGGTGCCGGAAGAATATGGCGGGGCAGGCGGGGATTTCCGCCACGAGGCCATCATCATCGAACAGCAGCAATGGAAGGGCGTCGACGGCTTCGGCATCACGCTGCACAATGCCATCATCGCGCCCTACATCACGGCCTATGGCACCGAAGACCAGAAGCAGCGCTGGCTGCCGAAAATCTGCACCGGCGAACTCGTCACCGCCATCGCGATGACCGAGCCGGGTGCCGGGTCTGACCTTCAGGGCATGAAGACCACCGCCAGGAAAGATGGCGACAGCTACATCATCAATGGCTCGAAAACCTTCATCTCGAATGGCCAGACCGCCAACCTGATCCTTGTGTGTGCCAAGACCGACCCGACACAAGGCGCCAAGGGCATCTCGATCCTGTGCGTCGAGACCGACGGCCTTGAAGGCTTCGAGCGCGGCCGCAACCTTGAGAAAGTCGGCCAGCACGCCGCTGACACGTCCGAGCTGTTCTTCAATGATGTGCGTGTGCCGGCGTCTGCGCTGCTCAGCGAGGAAGAGGGCAAGGGCTTCATCCAGCTGATGCAGAAACTGCCACAGGAGCGCCATATCATCGGCCTTCAGGGCATTGGCATGATCGAGCGCGCGATCCACGAGACGGTCGAATATGTCAAAGGCCGCAAGGCGTTCGGCAAGACAATCTTCGATTTCCAGAACACGCAGTTCAAGCTCGCCGAAGCCAAGACCGAAGCGACTGTCGCAAAAGTGTTTGCAGACCATTGTACGGAATTGCTGCTGAAGGGCGAACTTGATGCAGCAACGGCCTCCATGTCGAAATACTGGATCTCCGATCTCCAGTGCAAGATCATCGACGAGTGCCTCCAGCTGCATGGCGGCTTCGGCTATATGGACGAATATCCCATCGCCCAGATGTATGCCGACGCCCGCGTCCAGCGCATCTATGGCGGCGCCAACGAAGTCATGAAAATGCTCATCGCGAGGACGCTCTAGACACATATGCCCGATAGCAAACGCATCACGGAAGTCTTCCCTCAGCCGAGCCCGTCCTCGACGTCGCTTGGCTTCAAGCTCCTGTCGCTCGACATGAAGAAGTGGGAGACGCGTGTGCGCTTTGAGGGCCGTCAGGAATTCACCAATCCCGCAGGCGTGATCCAGGGCGGGTATCTCGTCGCCATGATGGATGATACGATTGGCATGTTGACCGGCATGAAGGCGGGCAAGCGCGCCCTGCCGTCTACCGTCGATCTCCACACGCATTTCCTGCGGCCCGTGCGTGTCGGCGCTATCGAAGTGGTCGCACGCCTGCGCAATATCGGCCGCGCGATGGTTTTCGCCGAGGCCGAACTTTTCGATTCCCGCGGCAAGGAAGCAGCCCGCTGCGCCGCGAGCCTCACACTCAACCCGGTGAACTCACCGGCACCCTGATCCCACGTTTTAAAGGAGCCTCTCCCATGAATGAAGCCTATGTCTATGACGCCGTCCGCACCCCGCGCGGCAAAGGGAAGTCCTCCGGCTCCCTCCACGAAATCACTGCTCTGAGCCTCGGCACGCAAGTCCTGCAGGCCATCCGTGACCGGAACGAGATCGACACCGCCATGGTCGACGATGTCGTCTTCGGCTGCGTCTCGCCGGTTGGCGAGCAGGGCGGCGACATTGCCCGCATCGCGGTGCTGAACGCCGACTATGCCGAAACGACCGCCGGCGTGCAGGTCGACCGCTTCTGCGCCTCCGGCCTCGAAGCCTGCAACATGGCCGCCTCGAAAGTCATGACCGGCGAGGCCGACATGGCCATCGGCGGCGGCGTTGAAAGCATGAGCCGCGTGCCGATGGGCGCTGCTGGCGGTGCCTGGTCGAGCGACCCGCAAATCGCCATCAAGTCCTACTTCTCGCCGCAGGGCGTTGGTGCTGACACGATCGCCACCAAGTGGGGCTTCTCGCGCGATGATGTCGATGCCTTCGCTGTCGAGAGCCAGAAGCGCGCCGCCCGCGCCTGGAAAGAGGGCCGCTTCGCCAAGTCCATCGTTCCCGTCAAGGACCAGATGGGCGGCATCCGCCTCGACCATGACGAGCACATGCGCCCGGAAGCCGACATGCAGTCGCTCGCCGCGCTGCAGCCATCCTTCCTTGGCATGGGCGCCATGGGCTTTGATGAAGTCATCAAGCAGCGTTACCCCGAGCTTGAGAAGATCAACCACGTCCACCACGCCGGCAACTCGTCGGGCATCGTGGATGGCGCTTCGGCTGTCCTCTTCGGCACGAAGGAAATGGGTGAGCGCTTCGGCATGAAGCCGCGCGCCCGCATCCGCGCCATGGCTTCCATCGGCTCCGAGCCCGGCATCATGCTGACCGGCCCGACGGATGTGTCGCTCAAGGCGCTGAAGAAGGCCGGCATGAACCCGGAAGACATCGATCTCTATGAACTGAACGAAGCCTTCGCTTCGGTTGTCCTCCTGATGATGCACAAGCTGAACATTCCGCACGACAAGATGAACGTGAACGGCGGCGCCATCGCCATGGGCCACCCGCTCGGCGCGACCGGCGGCATGCTGATGGGCACCATGGTCGACGAGCTTGAGCGGAGCGGCAAGGAAACCGCCCTCATCACGCTCTGCGTCGGCGCCGGCATGGGCACCGCGACCATCATCGAGCGCGTTTAATCCTTACCCGAATTACTGGAAGACAGACATGAAACTCGACACATTCTCATTCGACATCGACGCGGACGGCATTGCCCATGCCGTGTTCGACGTGCCGGGCCGCAGCATGAACACGCTGACCGGCAAGGCCGTCGCCGACATCATCGCCTTCACGCAGGAAGTCGCGACCAATGACGCGATCAAGGGCCTTGTGATTTCCTCGGGCAAGGCCAGCGGCTTCTGCGCCGGGGCTGACCTCGGCGAAATGGGCGACCGCGCCGGCAGCGGCGGATCGTCCGAACCCAAGAGCGAAGCCGAAATCAAGAAGGCCCAGTTCGACGCGGGCTTCTCGCTGAACAAGACGCTTCGCCAGCTCGAAACATGCGGCAAGCCTGTCGCGGTTGCGCTGAACGGCCTCGCGCTTGGCGGTGGCCTCGAAGTGGCGCTTGCGGGTCATTACCGCGTCGCGGCCAATGACAATCCGAAGCTGCAATTCGGCCTGCCGGAAGCCAAGATCGGCCTCCTGCCCGGCGCCGGCGGCACGCAGCGCCTACCACGCCTCGTCGGTGTGCAGACGGCCCTGCCGCTGATCCTCCAGGGCGAAAGCTTTGATGCCGAGAAGGCGCTCGCCATGGGCGTGGTGAATGAACTCGCGCCATCGTCGGAAACTGTCGCCAAGGCCAAGGCCTGGGTGAAGGCCAATCCGAAAGCGAAAGCACCTTGGGACGAGAAGGGCTTTAAAGTGCCCGGCGGCGTTCCACACCGTGCCCCCGGCGCCGGTCAGGTGATGACCATGGCCAACGCCATGCTCCACGCCAAGACCTACGGCAATTATCCGGCCCAGCTGAACATCCTCTCCTGCGTCTATGAAGGCATCATGGTGCCGATCGACGCGGGCCTGCGCATCGAGACGCGCTACTTCATCAACACGCAGCAGCGGCCAGAGGCGAAAGCCATGATCCGCTCGCTCTTCCTGTCGACGCAGGCGCTCTCCAAGGGTGGCAACCGTCCGGCGGGCTATCCGAAATACGAGCTGAAGAAGGTCGCGGTTATCGGCGCCGGCCTGATGGGCGCAGGCATTGCCTATGTCCAGGCCAAGGCCGGCATCCCGACCGTGCTGGTCGATGTCTCCATGGAGAATGCCGAGAAGGGCAAGGACTATTCCCGCAAGCTCGTCGAGAAGGATGTCTCGCGTGGGAAGCTCACGCAGGAGAAGGGCGATGCTCTCCTCGCGCTGATCACGCCGACCACATCCTATGACGATGTCAAAGGTGCAGACCTTGTCGTCGAAGCCGTGTTCGAGAATGAAGAGCTGAAAGCCAAGATCACGAAAATGGCCGAGGAACAGCTCGCTGATACGGCTGTCATGGGGTCCAACACGTCCACGCTGCCGATCACTGGGCTGGCCAAGGCGTCCAGCCGCCCGGCCAATTTCATCGGCATCCACTTCTTCTCGCCGGTTGAGCGCATGGGCCTTGTCGAGATCATCTCGGGCAAGGAAACCAGCGAAGCGACGCTCGCCAAGACGATCGATTACGTCCTTGCCATCCGCAAGACGCCGATCGTCGTCAATGACAGCCGCGGCTTCTACACCTCGCGCTGCTTCGGCACATACACGCGCGAAGGCATGGAAATGCTAGCCGAAGGCATCAAGCCCGCGATCATCGAGAATGTCGGCCGCCAGTGCGGCATGCCGATGGGCGCCCTCGAAGTGACCGACTCTGTCGGCATCGACACGGCCCTCAAGGTCACGCGCGCCACGGCGGAAGCCATGGGCGCTGACGTCCAGGGCGATGAGCGCACGCAGTTCCTCGCCTGGCTGGTCGAAGACCAGGGCCGCGTTGGCCGCAAGGCTGGCAAGGGCTTCTACGACTATAACGAGAAGGGCAAGCCGGAACGCCTCTGGCCCGACATCAACAAGATGATCGAGGTCAAGGTCGACGAGTGCCCGCCTGCGCTGAAGACCGAGCTGACCCATCGCTTCCTCGTGCGTCAGGCCATTGAAGTCGCCCGTTGCTTCGAAGAAGGCGTCATCACCGACGCGCGCGATGCCGACATCGGCTCGATCCTCGCCTGGGGCTTTGCGCCTTATACCGGCGGCTGCGCCAGCTACATGGACCTGATCTGGGGCATCAAGCCATTCGTCGAAGAGGCTGACCGCCTCGCTGACAAGTATGGCGACCGCTTCCGTCCGAACGACCTGCTGCGCGACATGGCCGCCAAGGGCGAAGGCTTCTACGACCGCTTTCCACCCGGCGGCGAGAAAGCCAAAGCCGCCGCCTAAGGGCGCCAGCTAAACGCTGAAAGGAAAAGGCCGGAGCATCGCTGCTCCGGCCTTTTTTGTTTCTGCTTGTCTGTAGGGCCTTATTCGCCCTTGGCGCGGGCCCACCAGCCCTTGCGCTTTGAACCGGTGTCCTTGGCCTCTGCTTTGGCCGGTTCGGGCTTTGCTTCAGGCGCCGGGGCGGCTTCCGCTGCGACGGTTTCCTTGACCGCTTCGACCACAGGCGCAGGCGTGACGTCTGGTGCAGGTTTTGGCTCAGGCTTGGGCTCAGGCGCAGCCTTGGTTTCAACCGGTGCCGGCGCCGCCTCTGCTGCAGCGGCCTCGGCCTCTGGCTTCGGCTTGGCGCGCGAACGACGGGCGCGTTTCGGCTTCTCTGCCTTCACAGGCTCCTCAGCGTCCGCTTCGGCCTTTTCAGGTGCGTCGGCTTTGGCAGGTTCTGGCGCTGGGGCAGAGGCTTCTTCAGGCTTGGCTTCACTTGGCGCTTCCGCGTCCAGCATGTCCGGTGCGCTGGCCGACAGGCCGTCGAGATAGGCGCCGCCATCTGTGGGCGCACTTTCTTCCGAACCCTCGGCGCGATCCTCACCGCCCGAACGGCGACGGCGACGTCCCCCCCGGCGACCGCGACGACGACGCTTGCGGCCGGCTTCCTCGCTGTCGTCCGAGCGGGCTTCCGGCGCATTGCCGCCCTCGCCCTCGTCATCGGCATCATCGTCGCTGTCTTCATCCGAAGAGGCGGCGGCAGGCGGGGTTTCGCCATCGATCACTTCGAGGCCCGTATCCCGGGCATCGCGGTTGCGGCCGCGGCCACCCCGGCGACGGCGACGCTTGCGCGGCTTGCCTTGCGTGTCTTCAGCCTTGTCTTCGGCTTCGTCATCCGTTTCGGCGACGACCTCGTCATCCTCGTCCTCGATATCCTCGTCATCATCCTCATCGGAGACAGCGGGCTTGGTGGATTTCGACAGCGAACGCGGCGGCGATTTCTTCTTCGGCTTCGAGTTGGGGTCGCGCTCGGCATCGATCATGAAGTCGCCGGGCAGCAGGTCTTCGGACGAATGGATCGACACGGCAAAGCCGGCCATCCGTTCGATCTCGATCAGTGCTTCGCGTTTCTGGTTCAGGATGTAGAGCGCAACATCTGTCGGCGCTTTCACCGAAATGCTTTTCAGCCCGCCGGTCGAGGCGCGGGCCTCTATGGCGCGGATCAGTTGCAGCGCAGCCGACGGGATGGAGCGGCGACGGCCTGTGCCGTTACACGCTTCACACGGGTCGGACGTTGCCTGCAGCACGCCCTGGCGGCGACGCTGGCGGGAGATTTCCATCAGGCCGAACTGCGAGATGCGGCCATGTTGGACGCGGGCGCGGTCAACCTTGAGGCATTCCTTCAGCTTCTTCTCGACGGCGCGATTGTTCTTGTTCTCGTCCATGTCGATGAAGTCGATCACAACGAGGCCGGCCAGGTCGCGCAGGCGCATCTGGCGGCAGGCTTCTTCAGCAGCTTCCAGGTTTGTGCGCACGGCGGTCTGCTCGATATTGCGTTCCTTGGTCGACTTGCCCGAGTTCACGTCGATCGCGACGAGCGCCTCGGTCTGGTTGATCACCAGATAGCCGCCGGATTTCAGCTGAACGGTCGGGGAATAGATGGAGTCCAGCTGGTCTTCGACCGCTTCGGAGACGAACAGCGGATCGCCTTCTTTCCATTGCTGAACCTTCTTGGCCTGGCTCGGCATGATCAGCTTGGCGAGGTCTTTGGCTTCACGATAGGCCTCGTCGCCCTGAACCCAGACTTCCTCGATCTCCTTGTCGAACATGTCGCGCATCGCCCGGTGCACAAGGCCGCCTTCGGCATTGATCAGCATCGGCGCTTCGGAGGTCAGCGTCTTCTCGACAATGGTTTCCCAGAGTTTCGAGAGGTATTCATAGTCGCGCTTGATTTCGGCCTTGGTGCGCTTGGCCCCTGCCGTGCGCACGATCAGGCCCATGCCATCCGGCACATCCAGCTCGGCAACGATGGACTTCAGGCGCTTGCGGTCAGCGCCATTGACGATCTTGCGGGAAATGCCGCCGCCACGAGGGGTGTTGGGCATCAGAACCGAATAGCGGCCTGCCAGCGACAGGAACGTGGTCAGCGCCGCGCCCTTGTTGCCGCGCTCTTCCTTGACGACCTGGACCAGCATCACCTGCCGGCGCCGGATCACTTCCTGGATCTTGTAGCGCTTGGAGATTGACGAACGCGGCGATTCCTTGCGGGCCGGGCGGCGGCCACGGGCAGGCTTGGCCGAGGCCTTTGCCTCGCCGTCTTCGCTCTCATCGTCGCTGTCATCCTCGTCATCATCGGAGGCGTCGTCATCGCTGTCGTCGCTGTCATCAGCATCGGCATGGGCGTCGTCGTCACCCTCAATATCGTCGTCGTCTTCATCCTCGATCTGGGCAGCGGCCTCTTCGGCGGCTTCCTTCAGGAGGGCTTCACGGTCTTCGGCCGGAAGCTGGTAATAGTCGGGGTGGATCTCGCTGAAGGCGAGGAAACCGTGGCGATTGCCGCCATATTCAACGAAAGCGGCCTGCAGCGAGGGCTCTACGCGGGTTACCTTTGCGAGGTAGATATTGCCGCGAAGCTGTTCGTTACCGGTTGTTTCGAAGTCGAAATCATCGACTTGGCCGCCATTGACGATGGCCACACGGGTCTCTTCCGGGTGGGCGGCGTCGATTAGCATGAGTTTGCTCATGGAACATAACCTTATGATCCGGCGACGCCGCCATGGGCGCAAGGCGCCTCGTGCGAGCGGTCAGGCCGGTCTGTGTTTGTTGGGAAAGGGTCCAGCCATGCCTGTCCCATGCACCCAAAGGCGGCATGGTAGAATTGACGATGGCCACGGCACCCGTGCACATATTGCTTTGCTTTCCGGAGCGCGGCGCCCGCTTGCCTTTTCGGTGAAGCGCGATCGCTGACGCGTCATTGGGAAACTTGTTGGGTAGCCTGATATGCGGCTACTTTCAGGATACTGCCCAATTTCAGGGGGAATTGAAAGGGTGAATATCCGTCAGCGGCATTAACATGACGCATGTGCAGTCAATGCTGGGTTAATCTTCAGTCTGCTAGGGAGAGTGTAAACCATCCCCCTGCATCAGCGGCTTGTCCGGCCAGACAGACCAAATGACCCTTTTTCGCTCTCTCATCCTGCTATGCACCTGTATTGTCTTCGGTTTTTATGCCGAGGCCGATATCAGTGACGTCCGCGTGGTCGGAGACGGCGCGCCGACGCGGATTACGGTCTGGAGCGATATTTCTCAGGATGCGCAGGCTTTTCTGGCCGAATCGGGCGGTCAACGCAGCCTGGTCTTGCCGCTTCAGGGTGAAACGCAGTCCCGCGCCGGCAATGGCATGGGTGGGGTGGCTAACTGGGCCCTCTCCGGAGGCCGCCTCAGCTTCCTGCTTGACCGCCCGCTGGTGGTTTCCCGGGTCCTGTCCCTGCCGCCGACCGGCAAGGAAAAGGCCTGGCGCATCATTATTGACCTTGAAACCGTCTCAACGGCCCGCTTTGCCAGCATCGCCAAACGCGACATGCAGCGGCTCGCACGCGCCGAATCCGATGCCCGCCAGGCCAGTATGACGCTCGCCTCGGCTGAAATTGCCCCGGCAGAGCCGCTCAGCCCACGCAATCGCAAGGGCCACGGCCAATATGTCATCGTGGTGGATGCGGGCCATGGCGGCAAGGATCCCGGCACCCAGTCGGCCAAGGGCCTGCTGGAGCGCGAGGTGACCCTCAAAGCGGCGCTCTATCTGAAGCAATTGCTGGACAAGGACCCGCGCTACACAGTTCGCCTCACGCGCGAGGATGACCATTTCATCGAACTGGAAGACCGGGTCACACTCGCCCGTAAATGGGGCGCGGACCTTTTCATCTCGCTGCATGCCGATGCGGCAGGCTCGCCCGACGTCTCCGGCGCCTCCGTTTATACGATCTCCGAGCGCGGCGAGCGCCGGATCGACAAGGAAGCCTCCAAGAATGACTGGAAAATCCCGATCGAGACCAGCGGGTCCAAGGTCGTGGGCAGCATTCTGGAAGATCTCGTCAAACGCGAGACCAAGAGCCATTCGGCCGCTTTTGCCGAGGATTTGCTGCCCGAACTGAAGGCCGCCGGCCCTGTCCTGCGCAGTACGCACCGCAATGCAGGCTTCTATGTCCTGCTGGCGCCGGATGTCCCGGCTGTCCTGCTGGAGATGGGCTTCCTCACCAATGCGGCGGATGCCAAGCGGCTGCAATCGTCCTCCGGACGCGAAAAATCCATGCAGGCTGTCAAACGCGGTATCGACAAGTTCTTCGACAGGCAGGAAGTCCTTGTCGCATCTGACTAAATAGCGGGCTCTCCTGTGGCCTTTGACCCTTGCCGCGAGGCGCAGTTGCTGAAAGATTGTTCATATGAAACTTTTCCGGCCCCTGTCAGCGCTCTCCGCCATCCTGCTGGCCGGGTCGTGCGTCAGTGCGCCGTCGGGCGACGATTTGCGCAACGCGCTCTTCTCCAATGGCCGTCCAGCCGAGGCGCAGGCCTATGGCGACTTTCTCGTCGCCCGCTTTGCCGCGATGACCAACGATCCCGAAACGGCAGCTGAATATTACGCCGCCGCGATCGACACAGCCCCGGAAAAGTCCGGCATTGCTGAGCGGGCGGTGTTTTCGGCCCTGCTGGCAGGCGACTACGAAACCGCCGTGGGCCTTGCCGAGCGCGCCAGCCAGGTTGGCAGCGAGGCGACGCTGGTGCGTCTAACGCTCGGCGTCGATGCCATGGTGCGGGGCAGGGAAGATGAAGCGACACCCTATCTCGATGAAACCAAATACGGCCCGTTCAATCAGGTGATCGCGCGCGGCCTCTCAGCCTGGCGCATCGCTGACAAGGACGGCGCGGATGCCGCCGAGACTTATCTGCGCAGCGGCCTCTCCGGCGATGCGAACCTCGACAGCGCCACGCTCTACATGATGGGCCTGTTGCAGATGGCCGAGAAGGATGACGCGGCGGCCCTCGCCACGTTTGAAACGCTCTGGGACTCCGGCGCACGGCTGGCCGTGGGCGTGCATGCCCATGCGCAGCTTCTGGTCGCCGGTGGCCAGCGCGACCATGCGCTTGAAATCCTCCAGACATTTCGCGACGACATCGGCCAGAATGCGGGCCTTGATGCCCTTCGCGCCGATATCCTTGCCGGTCGCAAGATCAAGCCGACACGATTGACCACGCGCGAAGGCGCGGCGCTCGCCGTCTATGTGCCGGCGGCAGCGCTGATGATGCAGACCGATGACGACCTTTCCGGCGTCTATTTCGTGCTCGCCCTCGCGCTTGACCCGAACCTGCAGGTCGCCCGGTCACTCTGGGGCCAGTCGCTCGACAATGCCGGTCGCCGCGAGGAGGCTGTCGCCGTCCTCTCGCGTATCCCTGAGAAGTCGGAATTCTACGCCACCGCGCGCGGCCAGATGGCCTGGGCCCTGCGCCGGGAAGGGCGCAACCAGGAAGCTATCGCCATCGCGGGCGAAGCGCTGCAACATTCCCCCGACCGGGGCCTCAAGATCCAGCTGGCCGATCTTTTCCGCTCGCTCGACCGGGATGACGAAGCCGAACACTTGCTCAGCGAGGTTATCGCCGAAGATGCCAGCGCAGGCCGTCAGGACTGGCGCGTCATCTATGCGCGCGGCACGACGCTGGAACAGACGGATCGCTGGCCACAGGCGGAAGCCGATCTCAAGACCGCGCTTGCCCTCCAGCCCGAGAATGCCTCGATCCTGAATTATCTCGGCTATGCCTATATCGACCGGGGCCTCAATTATGACGCCGCGCTGAACATGATCAGCCGCGCCGTCGAGCTGGAGCCCCAGTCCGGTTATATCGTCGACAGCCTCGGCTGGGCGCACTACCGGATGGGCCGCTACGAGCTGGCCACCCGCTTCCTCGAACGGGCCGTTGAGCTATCGCCCGGCGTTTCGCTCCTCAACGATCATCTCGGCGATGCCTATTGGCAGTTGGGCCGCAAGACAGAAGCGCGCTTCCAGTGGCAACGAGCCCTCAAGCTTGACCCGAGCCCCGAAGACAAGGCCCGTATCGAGGCCAAGATGACCTCTGGCCCCGAAGCGGTTCTGCTGAAGAAGGCTGAGTCTGATACATCTACAGCGCTGGCCGTCGCCCGCCAGAACTGATCCCAGCCAATGCCGACCTCATTCAGCACATTCGCGCCGGCCAAGGTGAACCTGTTCCTGCATGTGGGCCCGGCCAAACCCAATGGGCGCCATGACCTCGACTCGCTGGTCGTCTTTGCCGGGCCGGAAGCGGCCGACCGGCTGACGGTCGAACCCTCCGATATCCTGACGCTGTCGGTCACCGGCCCCGGCGCGACCGAGGCTGGCACCGGCGGCGACAATCTCGTCCTCAAGGCCGCGCGTGCGCTGAAGGCTGAAGCAGGCGTCAAGCACGGCGCGGCGCTGCATCTGGAGAAGAGCCTGCCGGTTGCCGCCGGCATTGGCGGTGGATCGGCGGATGCGGCAGCGGCCCTTCGCCTGCTCACCCGCCTCTGGGACATTAACCCTCGGCATGCCCGTACCGTCGCGCCGCAGCTCGGCGGCGATGTGCCTGTCGCCCTCCTTGGCCAGCCCGCTTTCATGCGCGGGGAAGGGGAGCGGGTTGAACCTGTCCGCCTGCCTGCGCCCATCCCGGCGGTCCTTTTCAATCCGGGCATTGCCTGTCCGACCGGGCCGGTCTTTGCCGCCTTCGATGCCGCCGATGGCGGCGCCGAATTTACCGAATGCGGGCCCTTGCCGGACTTTGCCGATCTTGGCGAATTGATCGAGTGGCTGGCTGGCCAGCGAAATGACCTTGAAGCCCCCGCACTGACCCTTCATGCCGCCCTGAAGTCCCCGGAATGGTCCGTGAATGGTCCGAAAAGTCCCCTGATGACCCGCATGAGTGGCTCAGGCGCGACCTTTGTATGCCTGTACGCTACCCTTGATGCGGCGAGGGAATCTGCCGAATTCCTGAAGGCGCAGCAGCCCGAAGCATGGGTGCGCGCGACGCTGTTGGGAGGCGCAAACCTGTCATGACTCTGGTGCTTCTGGGCATGCCGATCATCTCGGCCCTGTTTTGCTGGCTGGTGATCCGGCTCGGCGTGACGGATGCGCCGGACGGTGGACGAAAGACCCAGAAAGCCCCCGTGCCGACGTCCGGCGGTATTGCCATCTTCGCCACAGTCGCCTTCGGCCTTGGCCTGACGGGCGATCTGGTTGCTATCTACAGCACAGAGCTGGCTGCGCTCCTGATGTTCATCCTGATGGCTGTAATCATTGGAGTTTATGACGATATCCGAGGCCTGGATTCAAAGCGCAAGCTTGTGCTGCTGGGGGCCATTTCGCTTCTGGCGGCGGCGTTCGGTCCGCGGCTGGGCCATTTCCACATGCCGTTCGGGCCGGATGTCGGCTATGCGCTGCCCGTCTGGTTTTCAGTGCTCGGTGTCGGGCTCTGGTTGTTCGTGCTGATGAACGCGACGAACTTCATGGACGGCGCCAATGGCCTCGCCATGGGCAGCGCCGCCATCATGCTCATTGCCTTCGCCATCCTGCTGAAATTGCTCGATATTACTGACCCCGATACTGATGACGAAGCCATCATGAGCCATCTTGCGGCGCTCGCCGCTGCGGCCATCCTCGGCTTCCTCGTCTGGAATATGGCGGGCAAGCTGTTTGCCGGCGATACAGGCGCCCTCGGTATGGGTGCCTTGCTTGGCGCGGCCGGCCTCATGGTGGCCTGCCGAATGACGGTCTGGGAGCCAGCGACCCTGATACTGCCCTTCCTGGTGGACGTGTTCCTGACGCTGATTTGGCGCGCCCGCGCCGGCAAGCACCTGTTCGAAGCGCATCGCGATCATGCGTATCAGCTATTGTTACGGGACGGTTGGTCGCACTGGAAGGTCTCGGCCCTGTGGGCGGCGATGAGCTTCGCTTGCGGCGCGGGCCTACTGGGCCTCGGTCCCATTATCGGCGCGCGTATCATAATTATCCTTGGCGCCGCAGGTATTGGCCTGTGGGTCTGGCAGAGGCGGACTCTGGGCCGAAAGCTGACCGACGAAGGGCGCTAGTAGGCGCGTTCCACGCAGAAATCGGCCAGGTCTTCGAGGGCATCACGATAGACGCTCTGGGGCAGGCTGCGCAGCGCGCCCTTGGCGAGCGCCGCATAGGCTTCCGCTTCCTGCACCGTGGCCTCGGCCGCGCCGGTCGCCCGGATCAGGTGGACGGCGTGGGCCAGATCCTGCTCCGCCTGTGTATCCGGATTCAGCGCGCGTTCCCAGAATGTGCGGTCCTCGTCTGAACCGCGACGACGGGCAATGATGACCGGAAGCGTGATCTTGCACTCCCGGAAATCGTCGCCGACAGACTTGCCGATAACCGTCGTGGTGCCGCCATAATCGAGCACGTCATCAATGATCTGGAAGGCGAGGCCCAGATTCTTGCCATATGTGGCGAGCGCCGCAGCGTGTTCATGGCTGCCTGTCGACATGGCGCCGGTTTCCGCTGCCGCCTCGAAAAGGGCGCCAGTCTTGGCTTCGACAATGGCGAGATAGTCTTCGGTGGGCAGGTCGCGCGCCTTCATGGCTGCGAGCTGGCGTACTTCGCCTTCTGCAATCGTGGTCGACGCGGTCGCGAGCCGGTTCAGGATGTCGAGACTGTTGGTTTCAACAAGCAGGTTGAAGGCACGGGCAAACAGGAAGTCGCCCACGAGGATGGACGCCTTGTTGCCCCAGATCGCCTTGGCGGCGGGCTTGCCGCGGCGCAGGTCGCTCTCGTCGACGACATCGTCGTGGAGGAGCGTCGCGGTATGGATGAATTCGACAGCTGCAGCCAACGCATGGGTGGCGCGGCTGGTCTTGCCGACGGCCTGCGCCGAAATCAGCGTGATCATCGGGCGCAGCCGTTTGCCGCCGGCCGACACGATATAGCCGGAAAGATCAGGTATGACGGCAACAGGGCTGGCGGCGCGTTCGGCTAGCAGCACTTCCACGGCGGCGAGGTCGTCTGAGACGAGTGCCTGCATGCGTTCGACGATCGAGCCGATGGCCGCCTTGGATCTGGGTCTCGGCGCGAGGGTCAAGAAGTAACTCCTGTTGGATCAGCCTAAGCTGTTATCTAGGCTTATGCGATGCAAGCGCCAAGGACGACGCGGCACCGGGCCGCAGCTATATGGCGCAGGTTTGCGCATGTCGCCATAGGCGCTGTGTGCGTGGGGCTGGAACAGATGCCGGTTCTGGGCTTTATATCCCTTATGAAAACCCTCATCGCCGCCTCCTCACTCGTCCTGCTTGCCGCTTGTGCAAGCCATACGCCTTATGGCCCTGCACGTTCCGATGGAGCTGCGGGCTATGCTTCCCAGAAAATCGAACAGGGGCGCTATCGCGTATCCTATACAGATTCCGATGCTGGTCGCTCGCATGACATGGCCTTGCTTCGCGCTGCCGAAATCACCCTCCAGGAAGGCGGTGACTGGTTCGAGGTCACCGGCGGTTACACCGATCAAGAAACTGGCCGCTCCGGCAGTCGCTCGTCTGTAAGCGTCGGTGGGTCAAGCGGCTCCTACGGTAGCGGCGTGGGCATGGGGGTCGGCATTGGCCTCCCCCTTGGTTCAAGCGGTCCGAATATCACCACAGTGATCGATATCATTACGGGCAAGGGCGAAAAGCCTGATCGTTCCTCCGTCTACGACGCGCGTTCGGTCGACATCAACCTCCGTGGCAATGCGCCCTGATGGAGGAAGTCTTCCGCACCAATGATCTGGTGAAACTCTCGTATATTGAGCATTTGCTGCAGGAAGCGGGCATCGAATATTTCGTGGCCGACCAGCACATGTCGGCCATTGAAGGCAATATCGGCGCTTTTCCGCGCCGCGTGATGGTGCGTGAAGACGTGCTGAGGGCGGCCGAGAATGCTTTGTCCGGAGTTGATCGCGGGTGACCGCGACGACGCAGGACACGGTCTATCAGGGCCGCGTGAAACTGGTTCAGCCACTAAAAGGATTCCGGGCCGGCAGCGACTCGCTGCTGCTCGCGTCAGCTTTGCAGGACAGGGACAGCGGAGAGGCGCTGGAGCTGGGATGTGGCTGTGGCGGGGCACTGTTGCCAGCGGCGTTTCGGATGCCCGATATTCGCCTCACGGGTGTGGAAATCGACGCGCAGATGGCAGAGCTGGCGCAGGCGGGTGTCGCGGCCAATGGTTTTGAAGATCGTGTTTCTGTTGAGGCTGCTGAAGCTTCCGACTGGGTGAAAACCCATGAGAACCGGTTCGATCTCGTCTTTGCTAACCCACCCTATTTCGAGCCGGGCCGGATCTCGGCTCCCGGTCAGGGCAAGACACAGGCCTATCTCGAGTCCCTCGATCTGACTGGCTGGATCAAGGCCATGGTGTTCGCCGCCAAACCCCGCGCGCCGATCGTCATGATTCACCGCGCCGCTGAGCTGGCCCGCATTCTGACCGGCTTCGACCGTCAGACAGGCGACATCACCGTGTTGCCTGTCGCATCCAAGCCGGGCGAGGAGGCGCGGCGGGTGCTGGTGCGCGGGCGCAAGGGCCTGAAACGTGGGCCTGTGCGCCTTCTTCCGCCGCTGGTGGCGCACCTGCAGGACGGCACCGTCAGCCCCGCGCTGGAAGCTATTCGCCGGGGCGAGGCAATCGACTGGTAGAACGCCGCATAGCCTTGTGCTAAACTGATGCGGTTCCATCGACGCGCCAATTGGGAGGCTGCGATGCTTACTATCCTGTTCTGGCTGATGATCATGATGGGTTGCTGGGTCGCCATAATGGGGCATCCGGCCGCCTCAGGGCAGATAATGAAACGAAGGCGGGGCTCTGAACGGCAGCGCCGTAACCGCAGCCCTTTCTGAGCCTTTTAGGCCGGATTTTTACTTTTGAATCATGTCGCTCTATCCTTATTGATCCTGTGGGATCGAAGAGGCGCGCAGATGATGAAACGGATATTGGTGTCATTCGGCATGATCGCGGCCATGGGCCTGCCGCAGGTGGCGCAGGCCGACAAGTTTGCGGATGGCTATTCCGCCGCCCGAAAGGAAATGAATGCGCTGGGCGACAAGGCGCTTGCCGGTGACGCATCGGCCCTGAAGGCCCTGCAAGACGCGGCCGGTAATTGCGCGGACACCTATCGCTGCCCGGCCTATTCCGATGTCACCTGGCGCGGCGCCGCAGCGGCCACCAATCTCGGCTGGTTGTACTGGAGCAAGGAGGCTTTTGGTGCGGACCAGAAAAGCAGGGGCATGGCCTACTTCGCCCAGGCCGCCCTGCTCGGGTCTCCGCAGGGCCTGTACCAGGTAGGCGATTGCATGCGGGACGATTGCCTGCCTGCGAATGTACAGGCGGTGTCGTTCGGCGAAATCTTCAAGGCGGGGAGCTATAAACCCTTCTTCGGCGGCAGGTATGAACACCTGAAGGCGGTGTCGGCCGTTCTCGGGCAGGCGGCCGATCGGGGTCTGGTTGCGGCGGCGGTAGAGAAAACGAAGGTGGATAATCAGCTGGTCGGCATGGCCCGGAACGTCCTGAGGGATCGGGATAGGCGCACGGCGGCGATCTATTCACATCTCAACGGGATCATCGATGTTAGCCTCGCAGGACTTGCTGCGGAACCGAGTGCGAAGCAGCGTGATTTTCTGGAGATCGCCCTGTCAAATGCGCGTGCGCAGGTCGGTCAGGTCGACGCTGAGGTCCCCGCGGCGCAATGAACACTGATGCCCCTGGGTGGTCGTTCCGAGGCCGGTCGACGGCTCATGGAAGGGTATTCGATCGCCTGGTAAGGTGAACTCGGTGGGTATTCGGAGTCCATTCCCGGACCCATCATCCGGATTCAACTTGCAAACGCTTGCCATCTACCCACCTCAGGTAGAGGATGAAGGCACAGGAAAGGCTCGTTGCATGATGTTCGGCGTTCTCCTCTTTGGATCTGTCTTTTTCGGGCTCGGTATCGCCATGCTCGGGCATCCGGCATTTTACCGCGCGCTGACCGGTCGCAAGAGCGGCTCGGCCGACCATGCGGACTCCAAAGGCCTCTGACGCTTGCGTGCTGCGGCGGTGCCCTGTAGGTCCGGGCGAGACACAATTTCCGGACAGTTTCAATGCCTGCGCCCAAAGCCCAACCGAAACCGAAATCCTTCCAGGACCTGATCCTGACGCTGCAGGCCTATTGGGCCGAGCAGGGCTGCGCAATCCTGCAGCCCTATGACATGGAAGTCGGCGCGGGCACGCTGCATCCGGGCACGGTGTTGCGGGCGCTGGGGCCGAAGAACTGGCGGGCCGCCTATGTGCAGCCATCGCGGCGCCCGAAGGACGGACGCTATGGCGAGAACCCGAACCGGCTGGGTCATTATTACCAGTTCCAGGTCATCCTGAAGCCGAACCCGGCAAACCTGCAGGACCTCTACCTGACCAGCCTCTACAAGATCGGCATCGACCCGATGGTGCACGATATCCGCTTTGTGGAAGACGATTGGGAGAACCCGACCGTCGGCGCGTGGGGCCTCGGCTGGGAAGTCTGGTGCGACGGGATGGAAGTCAGCCAGTACACCTATTTCCAGCAGGTCGGGGGCCTGGACGTATTCCCAGTGTCAGGCGAGCTGACCTATGGGCTTGAGCGTCTCGCCATGTACGTCTTCGGCGTCGACAATGTGTACGACTTGCCCTTCAACGATCCGGACAGCGCCGTGCCGCTGACCTATGGCGACGTGTTCCTCGAGAATGAGCGCCAGCAGAGCGCGTTCAATTTCGAACATTCCGATGTCGAGATGCTGAAACGCTGGTTTGCCGATTGCGAGAGCCAGTCGAACGCCCTGCGCGATGCAGGCAAGCCGTTGCCGGCCTATGACTATGCGCTGAAAGCCAGCCACACGTTCAACCTGATCGATGCGCGCGGCGCCATCAGCCCGACCGAGCGGCAGGCCTATATCGCCCGCGTGCGCGACCTTGCACGCGGCGCGGCTGCGCAATGGGCAGAACAGGAAGAAGCGCGCAGCTAATCGGACAAAAAAGCGATTTTGCCCAGATTGCAAAGCCTGAAGCGGCCAGTAGAATTGCAGGCTTGTTCTTCGGAGACCTTCATGAAAACCAGCCTTTTCGTCGCAGCGTTAGCCCTGCTCTCCCTTGGCGGCTGCGAGACCATGTACGAGTCTACGCTTCTCGAGCGCGAGACAATATACAACGACCAGAACCTCTACATTTACAGTGACTTTGAAGAGGATTTCGATGGTTCCCGCTATTGGAACTTCTGGGCGCAGAACAACAACACATATCCGATCTGCCTTGGTCTGACCCTCGCCCCGAATGCCTCGACGAGCGGACACAGTTTCGAAGGCAGGCATTATATCTCACCCGGGCAGACCAAGGGCGTTGGCTATGTCTATGCTCCGGCGCAGTTCGAGATAGAATCGGATGTGTGGAACCCCGACAGTTCAGGCAATTGCTAGCGAGACGGGACTTGGCCGAGCAGGAAGAAGCGCGCGCTTCCTGATTGAAACGGATTGGCCGTCTAGGCGTAGGTGTGGGCAGAGGAGACCTGCCCATGAAATTCGTATCTGCCCTATCCGCTCTTGCGCTCGCTGCCGGGCTTGCCGCGTGCGGCCCGCAAACAGAGGCGCCTTCGCCTGATGCCACCGTGACCGAAACGGAGGCTGCTGACATGCCGACGGTGACGCAGGAGCCTGTGCCGATCGAGAAGGCCGAGGAGGCTTCGGCCTGGGAGCTGACGGACTTCACGCCCGCCACCAATGAAATCTATTGCAGCTTCCATGCTGTGAACGCCGAGAGCGAACCGGGACTGCTGCTGTTCATGACCGAGATTGCCGGGGTGCCGGCCCCCGCAGCTATTGGCCTTGAAGGCGAACCCGTGCCGCTTAAGGAAGTTTCCAAGACGGACAATGAGGGCACCAGTACATGGCTTTATGCCAATGAGGCGCGGGGCCTGATGGTCCAGCTGGAGGTAACGGAGGTCGGCGACGGGTTCGAGTACAAGAGCTATGAGGGCACGATCCAGGTAACCCAGCCGGAAAGCGGGACCGCCGTGCCCTTTAGCGGAACGTGCGGCGTTTAGATTGCCGCAGGCCATGTGATCTGGCGCGCAAGTCTTGACCCCGGCGCAGGCGCGTCTATGCCGTGCAGTCTCACTTTCCAACGGCTGGACTCCCCATGGCTGACCTTCTGCTCGAGATCTTTTGCGAGGAAATCCCTGCGCGCATGCAGGCCAAGGCCGAGGCCGATCTCGGCAAGGCGCTGGGCGATGCGATGAAGGGGGCAGGCCTCGGCTTTGACGCGTTGGAGACGGCCAGCGGGCCACGTCGCCTATCTGTTCATGTGACCGGCCTGCCGGTGAAGTCTGCGGATGTCGCCGAAGAGCGCAAGGGGCCGAAGGTCGGTTCGCCGGAGCAGGCGATTGCGGGCTTCCTGAAGGGCGCGGGGCTTACCTCGATTGAGCAGGCCGAAGTGCGCAGCGACCCCAAGAAGGGCGACTTCTATGTCGCCATGCTGGACAAGCCGGGCCGCCTGACAGCGGACGTTGTGGCCGAAGCTGTGCCCGCGATCATTCGCGGCTTCCATTGGCCGAAGAGCATGCGCTGGGGCACGGGCGAGCTGCGCTGGGTGCGCCCGCTGCAGCGCATTGTTTGCGTGCTGGATGGCGCGATTGTGCCGTTTGAGATTGATGGCCTCGCCAGCGGCAATGAGACCGAGGGCCACCGTGTGCACGGGCGCGGGCCATTCACGGTAACGGGCTGGGCGGATTATGCGAAACAGCTGGAAGGTGAAGGCCATGTGCGGCTGACGCGCGATGCGCGGCGCGATGTGATCGTCAAGGGCATTGCCGACGTTTGCGCCAAGGCGGGGCTGAGCTGGGTCGAAGACGCAGGCCTGCTGGAAGAAGTGACGGGCCTTGCCGAATGGCCGGTCGTGGTGCTGGGGGACATGGACCCGGACTTCCTGGACCTGCCCCCGGAAGTGATCACGCTGTCGATGCGCACGCACCAGAAATACTTCGCGGTCAACGATGCCAAGAGTGGCAAGCTGGCGCCGCACTTCATTGTGGTCGCCAATATCGACGCGTCTGATGGGGGTAAACAGATCGCGGCGGGCAATGCGCGGGTCCTGTCGGCGCGGCTGTCGGATGCGCGCTTCTTCTGGGAGAAGGACAAGGCAACGCCGCTGGACGAGATGGCCAAGAAGCTGTCGACGATTGAGTTTAAGGCAAAGTTGGGCTCGCTCGCCGATAAGGTGGAGCGCGTGGCGGCACTGGCGCGCGAACTGGCACCAGCCGTGGGCGCGGATGCGGACCTCGCCGAGCGCGCGGCGCGGCTGTGCAAGGCGGATCTCGTGTCGGAAATGGTCGGTGAGTTCCCGGAACTGCAGGGCGTGATGGGGCGGTATTATGCGCTGGAGGCGGGGGAGCCTGCGTCAGTCGCCGATGCGATCCGCGACCATTACAAGCCGCAGGGCCCGTCAGACGCCGTGCCGACCGATCCGGTCAGCATGGCCGTGGCGCTGGCCGACAAGCTGGATACGCTTGTGGGCTTCTGGGCGATTGACGAGAAGCCGACCGGATCGAAGGACCCGTTTGCTCTGCGCCGTGCGGCGCTGGGCGTGGTGCGGATTGTGTTGGAGAATAGTCTCCGCGTGGGGCTCAGGCACCCATTCGACCTTGCCGGTAAGCATTTCGATTTCAATTCGGGCAAACGTTACGATCTTGAGTTCTTCTTCGCAGACCGGCTGAAACAATTCCTTCGCGACAAAGACCAGCGCCACGACCTCATCGATGCTGTTTTCGCGCTCGGCGAGGATGATCTCGTGCTGATCACGCGCCGCGTTGAAGCGCTGGGCGCTTTCCTTGATACGGAAGACGGGAAAGACCTACTGGCCTTGTACAAGCGGGCCTCCAATATTCTGGCGAAATCCGCGCCCACGGCCGCGCCCCTGCCTTCGCAGGGGACACGGCCTGAGGATTCCGGGTCCCCTGCGAAGGCAGGGGCCGGAGCCGAGCTTGCGGTGGATGCCGCCCTCATCAAAAAGGGCCCCAAGGAAGAGCAGGGGCTTTATGCGGCGCTTTCCAATGTCGGCGAGGCGATTGTGGCGCCGCTTGAGGCTGAGGATTTTGCCGGGGCGATGGGCGAATTGGCCAGGCTGCGCGGGCCGGTCGATGCCTTTTTCGAGGGTGTCATGGTGAATGATGACGACCCGGCCGTGCGGGCCAATCGCCTGGCGCTGCTCAGCGATGTTCGCGCTAACCTGCACAAGGTTGCCGATTTTTCGCTGATTGAGGGCTGACTGCCCCAATTCTGAACGATTGCGGAGGCAAGGCGTTTACCAATGCGTGGCATATGAGCCACGCATGTTTGACTCCGGGTGGGGTCGTACAGAAAACTAGCGCGATGGGCGATTTCACGCACGTCAGGGTCTGGCAATACCGGTTGCAATGCAGCATAGGAATTGCAGGTTTTGTGGCAGGAATCTGATCCACACGGTCGATAAAAGGGTGAAGTACATGGGTGAACCGGCTTTGAAACACGCAGAACAGACCTGGGTTTACGGGTTCGGCGGCGGGACGGCCGACGGCGATGCGTCGATGAAGAACCTGCTCGGTGGCAAGGGCGCTAACCTTGCCGAAATGGCCAAGCTCGGCCTGCCTGTGCCTCCCGGCTTCACCATCTCGACCGCTGTTTGCACCGCTTATTACGAGCTGGGCCGCGATTATCCTTCCACGCTCGCGCCGCAGGTGGACGCTGCGCTGATCGCGTTGGAGAAGGAATCCGGCAAGGGCTTTGGCGATCCGGAAAACCCGCTGCTCGTCTCCGTGCGCTCGGGTGCGCGCGCCTCGATGCCGGGCATGATGGACACGGTGCTGAACCTTGGCCTGAACGAGGCTTCCGTGAAGGGGCTTGCGACGCTGGCCGGTGACCGGTTTGCCTATGACAGCTATCGCCGTTTCATCCAGATGTATTCCAATGTGGTGCTGGGCCTGCGCCATGACACGTTCGAGCATATCCTTGACGATTATAAAGAGCGCCAAGGCTTTGAACTCGACACAGAGATGCAGGCTGAAGACTGGAAAGCCGTGATCGTTTCCTACAAGGAAGCCGTCGAAAAGGCGCTCGGCAAGCCCTTCCCGGATGATCCGAAGGAACAGCTCTGGGGCGCCATCTCGGCCGTGTTCGGCTCGTGGATGAACGACCGCGCGATCACCTATCGCAAGCTGAATGATATTCCCGCCGAGTGGGGCACAGCCGTGACCGTGCAGTCCATGGTATTCGGCAACCTCGGCGAAACGTCGGCCACGGGCGTTGCGTTCACGCGCGACCCGTCGAATGGCGAGCCAATCTTCTATGGCGAATACCTGATCAATGCGCAGGGCGAAGACGTTGTGGCGGGCATCCGTACACCGGCGCCGATCTCGCGCGAGCGGGCAGATACACTGGGTTCAGCCGACGCGCCACTCGAAGAGGCCATGCCGGCCGTCTATGCCCAGCTGCGCGATGTCGCGAACACGCTGGAGCGCCATTATAAAGACATGCAGGACCTGGAGTTCACGGTCGAGAATGACCGGCTCTACATGCTGCAGACCCGTAACGGGAAACGCACCGCCGCCGCCGCGCTGAAAATCGCGGTCGACATGGCGCGCGAGGGCCTGATCACCGAGAGCGAGGCCGTGCTGCGCCTCGAGCCATCGCAGCTCGACCAGCTGCTGCACCCGACCATTGCCGACAATGCGGTGCGCGACGTGATCGTGACCGGCTTGCCAGCCAGCCCCGGCGCCGCCGTGGGCAAGGTCGTGTTCGACAGCGAGGAAGCGTTTGCGTTGGCCGAGAAGGGCGAAGACGTCATCCTCGTTCGCGTCGAGACCAGCCCGGAAGACATCAAGGGCATGCACGCGGCTCGCGCCATCGTGACGGCGCGCGGCGGCATGACCAGCCACGCAGCCGTTGTGGCGCGCGGCATGGGACGTCCTTGCGTCTGCGGCGCCGGTGGCCTGCAGATCGATATGGCCAAGGGCGTGTTCCGCATCATGGGCCGCGAAGTTAAAAAGGGAGAAGTCATCACGGTGGACGGTGCTGCCGGTCAGGTGATGCTGGGCGCTGTCGAGATGAGGCAGCCTGACCTGTCGGGCGATTTCGGCACGCTGATGGAGTGGGCTGACAAGGCCCGCCGCCTGAAAGTGCGCGCGAACGCCGAAACGGCGCTCGATGCCCGCACGGCGGTTGATTTCGGCGCCGAAGGCATTGGCCTTTGCCGCACTGAGCACATGTTCTTTGATGCGACACGCATTCCAGAAGTGCGTGCGATGATCCTCTCGAATGACGAGAAGGGCCGCCGCGAGTCGCTTGCGAAACTGCTGCCGATGCAGCGCAGCGATTTCGAGGAACTGTTCCGCATTCTTGGCGAAATGCCGGTGACGATCCGCTTGCTCGATCCGCCGCTGCATGAATTCCTGCCGCATTCCGATGCTGACATGGACGAAGTGGCCAAGGCGTCTGGCGTGTCGGTGGACGAGCTGAAGCGCCGCGCCGCTGACCTGCATGAGAGCAATCCCATGCTGGGACACCGCGGTTGCCGCCTCGGCATTACGTATCCTGAAATCTACGAGATGCAGGCGCGTGCCATCTTCGAAGCTGCGGTTAACGTGGCGAAAGAGACGGGCCGCCAGCCGATTCCGGAAGTGATGATCCCGCTTGTGGCTACCCACAAGGAGTTGTCGATCCTCAAGAAGGTTGTCGATGAGGCGGCTCAGGCCGTGTTCGCCGAGACCGGAACCACGCTGGAATACATGGTCGGCACGATGATCGAGCTGCCGCGCGCTGCGCTGCAGGCCGGCGACATTGCCAATTCCGCCGAGTTCTTCTCGTTCGGTACCAATGACCTGACGCAGACCACACTGGGCATTTCGCGTGACGATGCTGGCCGCTTCCTCAAGATCTACGAGGATAAGGGCATTTACGAGAAAGACCCCTTTGTGACGCTGGACCAGGTTGGCGTGGGAGAACTGGTGAAAATCGCTGCTGAACGGGGCCGCAAGACCCGTCCGAACATTAAACTTGGGATATGTGGCGAGCATGGCGGTGACCCGGCTTCGGTGGCGTTCTGCCATCGCTCGGGTCTCGATTATGTGTCCTGCTCACCCTACCGGGTGCCGATTGCGCGTCTTGCTGCGGCACACGCTGCCCTCAAAGAATCGCTTAAATAGACAGCAGGCCGCTCGTTTCGATGGCAAAACGGTGTTGTAGTTTTGTCACACGTGCTTTGAGTGCCAATGACCTGCCCCGCCGGGGCGGGTCATAAATTCTTATGAAATTCAACAGAGTGCGCGCGTGTTTTCGTACATTACGCGAATGTCATACGCACATGCCGGATTCACCTTTCGGAAATGTCACTGACGGAACTGGCTGAGTTCTTGCTAGGAAGGGGGCTGGCCGCCTACTTCCCGCCTAGAAGCGGGGCCGAAACGGTCTCTGAATTTTAGTCAAACCAAATACGCCCGGGTCAAAATGACGAAGTCATATCGTCTGCCGGGGATTGGGGAGCGGTGATGTTGTTAAGGGTTCTTAAACCACGACGGGCGACTCTGACGCCAATGAGTGGGCTCCGAGAGAAGCTCAAGCGTTGGTGGATGACGATGACAGACGACGAACAGCGAGATATTTTTGTCCGCGGTGCAACGATTGCCGTCTGCGCCGTAGCTGCGACTGTGACTTTGCCCATGGTCGGCCAGATTCAGGCCGAAAAGCGGGCTGACGCCGATTTCCGCGAGCAGGCCGTGCGCCTTGCCAGCATGGAAGATGGCGGTGTGAGCGTACGTACGGCAGCTTATGCGCCTGCTCTGCTCGATACGCCGTGGATGCGTACCGTTGAATATACGCTGGAGCGCGACACCGGTTCCTCGATGAGCCGTTTTGCGATGCGCGACCGTGATGGCGCTGCGCTGAGCTCGCTGGTCAGCTTCCGCCCTGAACATATCAAGCGCGCCGAGGCGATCAGCGCGGAACAGAAGTGCATGGCGCAGGCCGTGTATTATGAATCGGCCCATGAGCCGCTCGATGGCCAGATGGCCGTTGCCGAAGTCATCGCCAACCGCATGCGCGATCACCGCTATCCTGACACTGCCTGTGGCGTCGTGTTCCAGGGTGCGACCCGCACAACGGGCTGCCAGTTCACGTTCACCTGTGACGGGGCGCTCAACACGCCTCCGATGGGCCGTAACTGGGAACGCGCCAAGACGATCGCTGCGCATGTCATGATGAATCTCAGCGTCGACAATACGGGCGGCGCAACGCACTACCACGCCACCTATGTCGATCCGATCTGGAGCGCAGGCCTCGTGAAGACCGACAAGATCGGCATGCACGTGTTCTATCGCTTCCCGCGCGGCTCCGAATGGGCCAGCGTTCGCAAGGGCTATGAAGCCAAGCGCGCTGAAGTGCGTATGGCTTCGCTCAGCGCGGATGAAGTGATTACGCCGGTTGATGGCGCGGCCACGTCCTATATCCAGACCGTTGAGGCCCCCACGATCGCCCCGGCGACTGTCACGACCTCTGACCGCACAATCACGAACGGCGCTCCGCGCCTGACCACGATCAAGTCGGTCGACTATGTTGAGCCTGAACTGAACACGCCAAGCAATGCCGACAAGGTTGCCGCCTATATGGCCAAGCAGACCGGCATCACGGTTGCCAGCAATGACGTGAATGGCTCGGCGCTTCAGTAGGCGGGCCTGATGCAGGACAAGATCTTTGAGACCGTCGATGCCTATATCGACGGTCTTTTTGCATCCGAGGATATGATCCTCGAGACCATCCGGGACCGGGCGCGCGCGGCGGGCCTGCCCGAGATCGAAGTATCGGCAGGGCAGGGCAAGTTCCTCTATCTGATGGGCAAGCTGACGGGCGCGGCCCGCATGCTGGAGGTCGGCACACTCGGGGGCTATTCGACCGTCTGGATGGCGCGGGCCCTGCCGGAGGGTGGACACATGACAACGCTCGAACTGGACCCGGCCCATGCCGTCTTTGCGCGCGAGACGTTCCGGCTGGCCGGTCTGGAAGAGGTTTGTCATGTGATCGAAGGGCCGGCACTGGAGAGCCTTCGGGCACTGCAAGGCCCTTTCGACCTCGTCTTCCTTGATGCCAACAAGGATCAATACCCGGATTACCTGGAAGAGGCGGCCCGTCTGCTGGTGCCCGGAGGCCTCCTGCTGGCCGATAATGTCATCCGCAAGGGCGCAGTGATCGACCCGCCCGAGGGCGATGTAATGGCGCGCGGGGCGGGCGCGTTCAATCGGCGCCTGTCATCGCATGCGCAATTTGAGTCGATTGTGCTGCAGCAGGTGGGCCGCAAGGGCCATGACGGTCTGGCGATGGCCCGCAAGCGCGTCTAGCTGCGCGGGGGAACGCTGGCTCTCACACGCTTGCGAATGGCGCCCGGCAGCCAGCGGGTCATGAAGCGCGCGCGCTCGGCGTCCTTGCCGACCATGTAGTGCGTTTCCTTGCCATGAGCGGCGTCCCAGGCACGTTCGGCGGCCATGGAGACGGGATAGACGGTCATGCCGTTCTCGCGCAACTGGTCCGACATTTTCACATTGGCGCCTTCGGTGGCGCCCATGTCGAGAATGGGTGTATCGACAAACCAGGGCATCAGGCTGGTGACACGGATATCGAGATCGCGGAATTCGGCGTCGAGGGCCTCCGTCAGGCCGCGCACGGCAAACTTGGTGGCCGAATAGACGGCGAGCTGCGGTGAACCGACAATGCCGGCCGTGGAGGCCGTGTTGACGATGCGCGAGGCAGGCGTCGCTTTCAACAGGGGCAGGCAGGCATGGACACCGTTGATGACGCCCTTGAGGTTCACGTCGATGACGGAGTCATTGTCTTCAGGCGCGACATCCTCGAACCAGCCATGGCGGCCAATGCCGGCATTGTTGAAGAGCACATTCATGGCGCCTTCGGTGGCCTCGCCGAAGCCTTTCACGGCGGCCGTCCAGTCAGGCCGCTTGCGCACGTCGAGTGTGGCGACATGGCAGTTCTGGATGCCGATCTCGTCAGCGACCTGGGCGAGGCTGGCGGAGTTCACATCATACAGGCCGCAATACCAGCCGCGTTTGAAGAAGTAGCGGGCCGTTTCGGCGCCGATGCCGGAGGCTGCGCCGGTGATGAATATGCTCTTGCGTCCGCCCGATCGGGTCATGCCCTGTCCTTCATGCGAGAAGTTGTGTCATCAACTCAGAGTGTCAGACGACATCTAGCCCCACGTCAAGGTTTGGTGCGGAATGGGTGAGAGCGCCGACGGAGATGAAATCAACGCCGGTTTCGGCAATTGCCGCCACGGTGGACAGGTTGACGCCGCCTGAGGCCTCAGCGACGACACGGCCGTCAATCATGGAGACGGCGCGGCGCAACATGTCCGTGTCCATATTGTCGAGCAGGACCGCATGGGGGCCGAACTTCAGCGCTTCTTCCAGCTGGTCAAGCGTGTCGACCTCGATCTCGATCATTCGCAGGTGGCCGGCATAGGCCTTTGCGCGGGTCATGGCCTCGGAAATTGATCCGCAGGCGGCGATATGATTGTCCTTGATGAGGATCGCGTCATCGAGGCCATAGCGATGGGCGGTGCCGCCGCCACAGCGCACGGCGCGCTTCTCAAGGGCGCGATGGCCGGGCGTGGTCTTGCGTGTGCAGACGATGCGCGCATCCGTGTGCGCGACAGTGTCGACGAACTTGCGTGTCAGCGTGGCAACGCCGGAGAGGCGGCCGATGAAATTCAGCATTGTGCGTTCGGCCGTCAGGATCGAGCGGGCCGTACCGTCGAGGCGGCCGACCACGTCGCCGGGCACGATGGCGCTGCCGTCCGGCTTCTCGATTGTGAGCTGCATCGCAGGGTCGATGAGGTGCAGCGCGTGGGTGGCGGCATCAAGGCCCGCAATCACGCCCGATTGGCGCGCCGCAATGACAACGCTCATTTTCGTTTCGGGCGAAATGGTTGCGTCGGTGGTCAGGTCGCCTGCGCGGCCAAGATCCTCTGCGAGCGCGAGGCGCACGATAGGATCAAGGATGATGGCGGGCAGGGACGGGGGAACGGGGCTCATGTATCAGGCAATCTCTTCAGCTGTCTCTTTGAATTCGCGCAGCAGGAACTGGCGTTCAGGCGCGCCGGTGTCCGGGTAATCGCTGCGATAATGCCCGCCGCGGCTTTCTTCGCGGGCAAGGGCGGCGCGCGCCATCAGGCCCGCGGTGACCAATGGCCGCGCCGGTCCATGCTGGTCGCGAAGCGTCTCGATGGTGTCGATAAGATCAGTCAGGCCCGATGCGTCACGCACGACGCCGCATTTGGCCGACATTTCGCCGCGCAGGGTCTGGAGGGCGTCATGCGGCAAGGAGGCCGGAATGGTGGCCGTCGAGGCGCCGGGCTCATCAAGGTCTGCCTCGCGAAGATGCGCGGCGATGCGATGGGAGAAAACGACGGCTTCGAGCAGGGAGTTTGACGCGAGCCGGTTGGCCCCGTGGGCGCCGGTCGAGGTGCATTCGCCGCAAACGGACAATCCGTTCAGGGTTGAGCGGCCCCAGAAGTCTGCCACGATGCCACCCATGTGATAGTGCGCTGCTGGCGCAATCGGGATCATGTCGAAGCGCGGGTCAATGCCGGCGCTCTTGCAGGCGCCAAAGACCGTCGGGAAATGTTCCGGGAAATGCGTGCCGACGGCTGTGCGGCAGTCGAGGAAGGCGCCCCGACCTGCGGCGCGTTCTGAATGGATCGCGCGGGCGACTTCATCGCGCGGGGCGAGTTCTTCCAGCGTATGGTAATTGGCCATGAAACGCTTGCCATCGCGGTTGCGCAGCGTGGCGCCTTCGCCGCGCAGGGCTTCGGTGGCAAGCGGGGCAGGGTCGCGGCCAATATCGATGGCAGTGGGGTGGAACTGCACGAACTCGACATCGGCGATGAGGGCGCCTGCCTCATAGGCCATGGCGATGGCGTCGCCCCTGGCTTCGCGCGGATTGGTGGTGACCTGGAAAAGGCCGCCGGTGCCGCCTGTGCAAAGCACGGTCTGGCAGGCCGTCTGGGTGGTGATGTTGCCGGCAGCATCGCGCAGGACAACCCCCGCAACGCGGTTCGTATCGTCTTGAAGCAGGCCGACAGCGCGCACGCCTTCAATGACTGTAATGTGGGTTGAGGCGGCGACCGCTGCGACGAGCGCATCCATGATCGCCTTGCCTGCAAGATCGCCTGCCACACGGGCGACGCGGGGACGGCTGTGGGCGGCTTCCAGCGACAAAGCGAGGGCGCCGTCAGGCGTGCGGTCAAACGGGACACCGAGCGAAATGAGGTCGCGGACGCGGGCGGGGCCTTCCTCGGCAATGAGGCGGGCAATGATGGGGTCGACGAGACCTGCGCCTGCATTGATCGTGTCGCGGGCGTGCTGCTCTGCGCTATCGAGCGGGTCGAGCGCAGCGGCGAGGCCGCCTTGGGCCCAAGCTGACGAGGCGGCCTGGCCGAGCGGGGCAGGCGAGATCACGAGGCAGCGGCGCGGCGCAAGCTCAAGCGCGAGGAAGAGGCCGGCAAGGCCTGCACCGACGATGAGTACGTCGCTCGCGGCCGCTGCTGGCGCGGTAATGGTTTGTATGTTCCCCCCGGTCACTGGATCAGGATATCCCGTCATTGGCTCGGCGGAATTCGGCCGGTGCCGTGACCGCAGAGACGAGCGCGCCGAACATGCGGTCAGCGGATTCGATTGTCAGTGTGAAATTGTCGGGCATGTAGATCAGGCCCTCGACCTTGGACTCCAGCATTTCCTCGATCTGGGACCGGATGGAGACCTGATCGCCATAACGGCTGGCCTGACAGGACTGGCGCACGACCGAACGGCCCCAGAAGGTGCACATCTCCACCGCCGTCAGCTCGCACGTATACTTGCCCTTGTCCGGATGGGGGGAGAGGTTCATCGTGCCGGTCATGACGCATTCGCCATTGCGATAGGGGCGCGTCTGGAAGCTCCAGGTGCCAAGCACATCCGTCTTGTCGGTGTCCTTGTCGTTCCCCGCCGAAGCCGGGAAGCAGGCGAGCAGGGACAGCGCAGCTGCCGCCGCGAGACGGGACCTGACCGGAAACATGCGGAACTCCTCTGTGCCTTTGCCAAAACGTCCGTCACAACCATAATCCCACCCCGCGCCAGCGCACAACTGCGCGGCTGCCTTACATGACCATTTCGACTTCCAGCGGCTTGAGGCCGGTTTCGAAGGCCAGGGGACGTTCCATCTTCGGCAGGGCCATCATGGCATCGAGTGCCTGTTTGGCCCGCACGCGGACGTCCTCGGGGATTTTTACCTCATACTTGCCCGTCACAAGGCAGTCATAGATGTTTTCCAGCGTGATCCGCTTCATATGCGGGCAAAGATTGCACGGCCGGATGAAGTTCACGTTCGGGTTCACGGCGGCGACATTGTCGCTCATCGAACATTCCGTCAGCAACACAACCTTGCTCGGGCTGTTTTCCGACACGTAATTGGCCAGCGCCGAGGTGGAGCCGGCGAAATCAGCCGCTTCCAGCACGTCTGGCGGACATTCCGGGTGGGCCAGGATGACGACGCCCGGATGGGCCTCGCGCAGCTGGTTCACATCGTCGGCCGAGAACAGCTCGTGCACTTCGCAGGCGCCGGGCCATGTCAGGATACGGATATCGGTCTGAGCGGCCACGTTCTTGGCCAGATACTGGTCCGGTACCATGATGACGGTGTCGGAATTCCATTCTTTCGCGACGGCCTCGACAACCTGCGCCGCGTTGGAGCTGGTGCAGGTGATGTGGCACTCGGCCTTCACTTCGGCGGTGCAGTTTACGTAGGTGACGATCGGATAGTCCGGATATTTCTGCTTGATCAGGCGCACATCGGCGCCCGTGATGGAGGCCGCGAGCGAGCAGCCTGCGCGCATGTCCGGGATTAGGACGGTCTTGCCGGGGGCGAGGATTTTCGAGGTTTCGGCCATGAAATGCACGCCAGCTTGGACAATCACGTCAGCCGCCGTGGCAGAGGCTTCACGGGCGAGCTGGAGGCTGTCACCGCGGAAATCGCCGACGAGGCTGAAAATGTCCGGCGTCATGTAATTGTGCGCCAGGATGACCGCGTTCTTCTCTTTCTTGAGACGATTGATGGCGGCCACGAGGGGCGCCACCGCAGGCCATTCCATTGGCGTCACGAAATCGGCGACCAGAGGATAGAGATGGTCGGTTTCGGCCTTGACGGTCGCGTCATAGGACAGGCCGCGCGCTTCGGCGGCAGAGGCGCCACGAAGGGGCGTCGGGGTGGGGCATCCGGGAGCTGAATCGATCAGACGGGCCATTTGTTCCTCCTTGCATCGCGCACTTATGCTCGATGTGAGTATAATATGGGCCTGAAAGCTTCCGTTTCAAGGGTATCCTTCAAACGGCTGGGATCAGGGCTCAAGTGCAAAGCTTCTGCGATAGTTATACGCACTATGAGCAAAAGGGTTTCTATAGGCGAGGCGACCGGCTGGCAAGTAGGGGCAGGTAAATGCCAGATCAGCTGCGCTAAACTCCGAACTGCTCGCCCTTGCCGCCTTCATTGCGAACATAGGCGATGACGGCATCGATAAAGGCGAGGGTGGCGCTGCCAGTCCCGTTCTGGCGGTCCTCGATGTTCATGCGGATCCTGAGCAATTGCTCTGCCGCCAGCACGCGCTCCGATTGCCGCCGCTGTCGCCGGAAATGCCATTCAGGGGCAGTGGTCGGGCTGATCTCCGGCAGGCTTGTGGCGTGCTCGGGACGCACGAGCCGCGCGGCAAGCGCCTTTGCTGCGTGCAGGGAATTCTGCTTGCCCAGAAGGGCAAAGGCGCGGGCGCGGACATGATCGAACTCGCGATCTTCCGAGATGAGGTTCAACAGCCGCGACAGACGCTTTGAATCTTCCAAAGACCATCTTGGCGAACCTGGCGCTCGGGCATCGGCGATGACATCGTCGACATAGCGATAGAATTTGCGGGCCCAATCGGCTTCCTCGCGTTTATCCTGAGGCGTATTGCTGAACATGTCGGCCAGCTTGGCCATTCGCTCGGTGACGGAGCCTACGACGAGATCGCGCGCGAGCCATTGCGCGACGGAACGCACGCGCTCGTCCTTGTCGGTGTAAAGCTCATTCAGGCGGCGGGTATTGTAGTAATAATCGCCCCGGTCGAGTTCCTGACTCTTCTCGAGATGTGCCCTGAAGAAGTTGAGGGCACGCGCTTTCACCGGGATTCCGTCTTCGCCGGGCTTACGGTAGGATTCCCGAAGGATGCGGCGCTCCATGAAGGGATCGAAAAAGTCGATCTGCCCGGCTTCGAACAGGCGCTTCTGGGCCTTGTTGCGTTGCATGATGCCGAAGGCTTGCAGCAGGGCAGCGATCAGGACGACATCCACGAGCAGGCGTGAAATGAACACGATGTGGCGGGCGGCCGCGCCTTTCGGAACGAAGGGCTCTTCCTGCGTCACGTCATAGATGTCGACCCAGTCGACAATGGGCACACCCTTGGCGAGTTCAGTGCCGAAGAATTTCAGCCATTCAATGAGGCCGGTGGATTGGGCCGCGCCGGTCAGGATCATCGGGTCGACCGGCTCGAACAGGTCGAAATGCATCTGGATCTGACGCAGGGCCAGGGGCACCAGCACGAACAGCCACGCATAGCCCATCAGGGCCTCGTCGCGCAGGTCATTGGCAAAACCGATGCGGAACTGGTCTGACCTTGTGGTCTGGATGCGCAAGGCTTTCTCGCGGTCATCCTCGACCCAGGCCCATCGGCGGCCGAGGCCGAAGATGATCAGGCTGGCAATCGCAATCGGCGCAAGGCCCCAAGGATGGGGCAGGGCATAGCCCATGGCCGAGAGCGGTAACATGATGAGCAGGAGGATCAGCTGCGGCACCATCAAGCCGCCCTGCGTTGCGCCCGAAAGCGGAGCGAGCAGGCGCACCATGGCCGCGTCGAGGCCGCTGACGAGGTAGCCCGGATGCATCGCAAAGCCCGCGTGAGCCACGTCGGGCTTCTCGGTATCTTCGCGTTCGCCGATCAGGCTGGAGAGGTGGGGCAGGAAGATGAAGGCGAGAAAGCCCATCACGACCAGCGCCATGATGACGAGGCCGAAATTCTGCTCCATCGAGAAGACCTGCTCGCCGGCCGCCCATGCGCCGGTACCAATGGCGCCGATCAGGGCAAGGCCGCCCAGCAGCGTGGCCATGCTGACCGGGCCTTCGGGGTGTTTGAGATAATTACGGTGGTCCTTGCCGCCAGCTTCTTTGGCAACGAGGTGAAAGCCGTAGAGCAGCGGCAGGAAGCCTGCACCAATCGCCCCGAGATAGATGCTGCGCTGAACCGGATGTGACAGGTCGACCGGCCATGGCCACGCGCCGAAGGGCACGTTCGGGCCGAAGGCGATCCAGGCCAGCAGTGAGAGAAGCAGGAACAGGAAGATGAAGGCTGTGTGGAACGCGGGCTGTTCTTCGGTGCCGGGGGCGTCGTCCTTGTGGGTGGCATCCCAGCGGTTACAGATGATGAACAGGCTGAGCGCGACATAGGCGGCAAGCGGCAAAGCGATGATGAGGCTCCAGGCGAGCCAGCCAGAGACAGCCTCGGTATTCTGAAGATCGGTAAGGGCGACGGCAAGGGCGCCGAGCGCCGCAAAGCCGAGGGCCCAGACGCCCAACCAGAGGTCTTCCTTGACCAGTCTTGTCCATCGCGGCCAGCCCGGCCGCCATTCCACGTTCAATACAGCCAGCATTGGCATCCCCACTCCACACGTGGGGAACCTTAACCATTTGTTAACTTCATTGGGAAGTTGAAAGTTGGGTCTTTGGGGGCGGCCCTAGTCCTTGAAGAGTTCAATGGCCGCCGCCGACATGGCCTCAACGCCTGTCGCAATGGTCGGGTCATAGTCCGGGGCGAAGCCCGACGAGTGGAGCGAGGGCAGGGACGCGCCGCCATTTTTGGACTCGGCATATTTGGCAGGCTCCACGGCGCCGAGCCAGAAGATGACGCTCGGGATTTTCTCTGCGGTGCGGGCGTACTGGCTGAAATCCTCGCCGCCCATGACGGGTTTGACCTCTTTGACGTTCGTGGTGCCGATGGCCTTGCCGACGGCTTTCATCGTGCGGGCCGTTGTGTCGGGATCGTTATAGGTGGCGGGCGTGTAGTCGCTCTCGACTGTGACTTCCGGCTCCGGCGCGCCGAAGGCTTCGGCTTCGCCCTTGGCGATGCGCTTGATGCCGTCGAGCAGCATCTGGCGGGTCTTGTCGTCATAGGAGCGTACGGTGATCAGCAGCGTCGCGTCATCCGGGATAATATTGTGCTTGGCGCCGGCCTTGAACGAGCCGACCGTGACGACGGCGCTGTCCTGTGGATCGGTATTGCGCGAAACGAGGCTTTGCAGCGCGACGACGATGTTCGAGGCGACGAGGATCGGGTCTTTCGTGGTGTGCGGGTAGGCGCCATGACCGCCGACGCCTTTGACGACGACGTCGACGCTGTCGACATTGGCGAGGGCGAAGCCGGTGGAATATTCGACCGTTCCAGCAGGCGCGACGGCCGAGACGTGCAGGGCAATATTGTAGTCAGGCTTTGGGAAGCGCGTGAAAAGGCCGTCGGCCAGCATGGCTTCGGCGCCAAGGCCGATCTCTTCGGCGGGCTGGGCGATCATGACCAGCGTGCCTTTCCACTTCTTCTTGTTGGCGATCAGGTCGCGCGCCGTGCCGACCCATGTTGTCATGTGCACATCATGGCCGCAGGCGTGCATGACATTGCTTTCAACGCCGGTCCATGTTGTCGCTTCGACCTTGGAGGCAAAGGGAAAATCGGTCTGTTCCGGCACGGGCAGCGCGTCCATGTCGGTACGGATCAGCACGGTCGGGCCATTGCCATTGCGGAACACGCCAACGATGCCATAGCCGCCGACACCGTCGATGACGCGGCCATTGTCTTTCATCGACTTGTCGACCACCCAGTCCTGGCCGAGGCCCGTGGTGACTTCAAAGCCGAGGCCCTGCAGTTCGGTGGCCAGGATGGCGGATGTATTGGCTTCCTCGAAGGAAAGTTCAGGCGCCGCATGGAGGCGTTTGTAGAGCTCAACAAGGGACGGGTCGGCGGTTGGAAGGGGCGTTGCCGGGGCACTCGCGGGGACAACGGAGTCCGTTCCTTGACCATTCGGGGTCGTCAGGACGGTCGGTCCCTTGCCGTCTGCCTTGGCTTCAGCGCCCTTGTCCTTGCCGGGGCCTCCGCAGGCAACCAGAACGAGGGCGAGGGCGGTCAAGGCGGCTGGACGGAACATAGGCGGGTACTCCTGAAACGGTTCAGGCGGACCCTAACGGAGTTTGGCGCCCTGCCAAGTGGCGGGCGGGCCACAGCAGGCTAGTTCTTGCCGCGCTCGAGATCTTCCGAAAGCTCGATATCCACAGGCGTTCCGGCGAGGCGCTGACGGTAGACCTGCGTGTTCTCGAGCACGCGCTGGACATAGTTGCGCGTCTCACCGAACGGGATGAACTCCACCCAGTCGACCGGGTCGACCTGGCCGGTGCGCGGATCGCCATAGTCCTCGATCCACTGCTTGGGCCGGCTCGGGCCTGCATTATAGGCGGCAGCGGTCATGATGTAGCTGCCTTTGAACTGAGAGAGCAGCGTGTCGAGGTGCTGGCCGCCAAGCGTCATGTTGTAGCCCGGGTCATCGGTCAGCCAGGACGTGCGGAAGGGAAGGCCCTGCATGCGCGCTTCGCGCTGGGCCGTGGCGGGCATGAACTGCATCAGGCCGCGCGCGCCGGCATGGCTGACGGCATTGGGGTTCATTTCGCTTTCCTGACGCGACAAGGCGAGCATCAGGGGGCGCTCGACCTGTGGTTCACGCAGCATCGGATAGCTCACAACCGGATAGGCGGCATCTGTTGCGACGATGCCCTTGGCGAGACCGGCCTTGGCGCCGCGCACGCCGATATCGGGCACATGATATTGATTGGCGAGCTGCGCGAGGAGGATGAAGTCGGCCTCGTTCTCAAGCTGGTCGTCAATGTGATAGGCGAACTCGCGGAACATGCGTTCTTCACCGGCCTCTCCGAGCAGGCGCAGGGCCTTGACCATGGGGCGCGCATTGAAGGCGGCGACCTGTTCAGGCGTTGGCTCACCGGAGGTGGCAAATGTCAGCTTCTTCTGGCCGAGCCGCTCGGCGGCAAGCTGTCCATAATAGACGAAATTATACTTGGCTGCGGCGGCATAGGATTCCACGGCCGCATCTGTCTGGCCGAGCGCATCTTCGGCGCGGCCGGCCCAGTATTCACCGCGGGCGAGGCTGATCGGCGTGCCGACGCTGGCGGTCATGTCCTGGAAGTGTTTCAGGCTGCGCTCGGGATTATTGTTGAGGCGCAGGGCAATCCACCCGGCGGCCCATTCGGCGTCGGCATAGTCGGACCCCTCGGTCATGCCATGCGGCGCGACGAGTTGGTAGGCCCGTGACCATTTGCGGTTCTTGAGATCGTCGCGCATGGCAACATTGCGCTCGTCCCACAGTTTGGAACGGCCGGCTTCGGGCACATCAGTGGCATTGATGCTGACGAGGAGCGGCGTTGCGCCTTCCTGGTTGCCGCGTGTGCGGCGCCAGCGGGCGCGATCGTAGAGCAGGCCCGGATTGTCCTGAAGGGAGGCAGGCACGGCTTCGACCAGCTTGTCGACATTGCGGCCACGGCCAGCCAGACCGATGCGCGCGTCGACCAGCTTGCGATAGTCTGAGCTGACGAGCGGCTTCAGGTTTGAGGCGGCGGTGCGCTGGTTGGTCCAAAGCAGGAATTCGATACGGGCACGGTGGTCGGCCTCGGTCAGCAGGCCGCCATAGGTGGCCAGCACGATGCGCTCGAGATCGCGCTCCATGGAATTATTGTGCCAGGCATCGCGGACGAGGGCCTCGGCCTTGGCGGGTTGGCCAACGGCCTTGTAGCTGCGGGCGAGGGCGATCTTGCCGGCGCCCGTGCGCGGACCGGATTGCGTGAGCCAGAGGATGCGGTCACCATGGCTGAGGGAGGAAAGATCGATGATCTCCTCGGCGCGCTTGCGCATGGCGCCCGTCTTCGGCCAGGTCGGCAGCGTATCCATGGCATTTTTGACTTCATCGAAGCTCATGCCCGGCACGCCTTCGCTGGCGCGCATCCACAGGATCAGGTTGCGTACGGCAGGGTCGCTGGCCCGTGCCTGAAGGTCTGCGACTTCGTTCCAGTCATAGCGGCCTGCGGCGTCGAGCGCCTTGTGCAGGATTTCCGCATTCTTCGCGTCAGTCGTCTGCGAGGCATAGACGCGCTGCGGCTTCAGGCTCGGCGCATCCGGCAGGCCAGACGCGGAAGCGCTGAGGGCGGCGAGGCCCAATAAAATCGAAACGGCGAAAGGGCGGTGTAATGGAGCTGTCATGGAGTTTATTTCTACGCCAAAGCATGAGAAGGCATTGTTAAATATTACGCTACAATTCCCACCAACTCCCTAATCACGGCAACAATACGATGTTTCATGGTTCAATCCCAGCACTGGTCACACCCTTCAGGAACGGGGCTGTCGACCGCAAGGCGTTTGCGGCGCTTGTCGAGCGCCAGATCGCCGGTGGGTCCAGTGCGCTCGTGCCCGTCGGCACGACGGGTGAAACTTCGACGCTAACCACCGAAGAACATAAGGACGTTGTGACGCTTTGTGTAGAAGTCGCTGCAGGACGCGTGCCCGTGATTGCGGGCGCAGGCTCGAATGCCACCGACGAGGCGATTGACCTTGTCGAACATGCCAAGGCGGTTGGCGCGGACGCGGCGCTGGTGGTCTGCCCCTATTACAACAAGCCGAACCAGGACGGTCTGGAGGCCCATTTCAGGGCAATCAATGACGCTGTTGCCCTGCCTGTCTTGCTTTACAATGTGCCGAGCCGGACCGTTGTGGATCTCTTGCCGGAAACCGTCGCGCGGCTTGCCCAGCTGCCGAACATCGTGGGCATCAAGGATGCCTCGGGCGACGTGGCGCGTGTCAGCCAGCATGCGGCCCTGATCGGCTCTGCGCAATTCGTGCAATTGTCGGGTGAGGATCCGAATGCACTTGGCTATCTCGCCATGGGCGGCAAGGGCTGCATCTCGGTCACGGCCAATGTGGCGCCGGACATGTGCGCCGCCATGCATGCCGCTTTCCATGCGGGCGACCTTGCCGGGGCGCAGGCCATCGAGCGCAAGCTGATCGCGCTGCACAAGGCGCTGTTCTGCGCGCCGTCGCCGGGCCCGGCCAAATATGCGCTGTCGCGCCTTGGCCTCTGCGAGCCGGATGTGCGCCTGCCGATCACGCAGCCGGACGCCGCTGCGCGCGAGACGATTGACGCCGCTATGGCACTCGCGGGCATCCATGCCTAAATAGACGCCATGTCAAAGACACAGCAAACCAAGGGCCGGGGCGATGGCCTCGTTGCAGAGAACCGGCGTTCCCGGCGTGAATACGCTGTGGAAGACACGCTGGAGGCCGGCATCATGCTGGTCGGCTCCGAGGTCAAATCGCTGCGGCAGGGCAAGGCGAACATCGCCGAAAGCTATGCCAGCGTCGAGGATGGCGGACTCTACCTGATCAATTGCGACATCCCGATTTATAATGCCGCCAACCGGTTCAACCATGAACCGAAGCGCAAGCGGAAGCTGCTGGTCTCCAAGCGGGAGCTGGCAAAGCTGTCGCAGGAAGTGGAGCGGGCCGGGCGCACGATCGTGCCGCTGAAACTCTATTTCAACGACCGGGGCATCGCGAAACTGCTGATCGGGACCGCGACGGGCCGCAAGGCGCATGACAAGCGCGAGGTTGAGGCCAAGCGCGACTGGCAGCGCCAGAAGGCGCGCATCCTGAAGGAGGGGTGAGGGGCTGCGCCCTTAGCCTGCCTGCACGCTTAGCGGCATGTGCCGCATCTGGGACATGAGGTGGTTGTCGATCCAGGGATAATCGTCGCCGGCCAGTGTGAGGCGGATATCCTGAGCGTGCAGTTCTTCAAGCAAGACGCGGATGAGCATGGTGGCCACGATGCGGCCGACGCAGATATGCGCGCCGCCGCCGAACGTGGTGACGCCGCGCAGGTCGCGGTCGAGGCGGAATTCGGTTGGCTGGTCGAACACGTCGGGATCGTGATTGCCAGCCGCCCAGAGCATCATGACCGTCGTGCCCTTTGGAATGGTGGCGCCGGCATAGGTCGTGTCGCGCAGGACATAGCGTTTGAGCGCAATAACGGGCGGCTCGCAGCGTAGCGCCTCCATCACGGCGGCGCCGATCTTGTCGGGATGGGCGCGCAGCTCGTCCATCGCATCAGGGTTTTGCAGCAGGGCGAAAACCGTGTTGGCTGCGGCGATCGCGGCGGTATGGAAACCGTCGACGAGATTGCCGGCCAGAAGCTTGCCGACATTCTTGGCGACGATGCCCGCTTCGGCAGGGTCGTCGGCGAGGTATATTGCGGCGAGGTCTTTTGCGAGGTCATTGATCAGGGGATGATTGCCTGCGGCAAGGCTGCGGAGAGCGGCGGCCTCGACCAGACGGCCATAGGCGGCGGTCGCTGTGTCGGCCACCTGAAGGTCGTCCATCGTCATCCGGATGTAGAACATTGAGGTCATGTCGCGCACGGCGACGGCCGCTGCGGCGATTTCGTCCCGCTTCATGCCGATCATCTGACCCCAGAAGCGCGCCGTCAGTTGTTCGGCCACATGCTCGATGAAGTCGATCTCGCTGCGTGTGCGGATATCGTGGAGGATGCCGCGCACAACGAGGCGCGCCGTGTCTTCCATTTCGGCGACTTTTTTCGGATTAAACTGGCGCCAGAGCGTCATGCGGACGGGACCGTGGACGGGCGGATTGGCCGTGAAGATCTGGTTCGAAATCACGCCGCCAATGCCGCCGCCGGGAGGCAAGGGGGCATCAGCGGGAAGGTCGTGCAGGCCGGGGAACATGAGGCCGGACGGCAGCGCCCCGACTTCGGGCATGGCGCCGAAGGCCCGCAAGTCTTCGTGGCGATAGATCACCAGTTCATTCGCCGCGTTGCGCAGGAAGCGGGGCGTGTCTTCGGAAAAGACGGTCGCGCAGAAAGCCTTGAAGCTGTCGCGGCCGCCGGTGAAGCCGAGCGACTCGATGGACGTTAGCGATTGGATATCCATGGCGCCCTCTATAAGATAGTGTAAGCTACCTTATAGGTTGTTGCATATCGTGCAAGCGAGTGTCGCGTGGGCTTAGCCGATGACTTCACGCGCCACGGCGAACACGTCTTCGAACATTTCGGCCGTCAGGCGGCCGGTATTCGTGTTGTAGCGGCTGCAATGGTAGCTGGAGAGCAAGGTGAGGGGACGACCCTCGAACTCTACCTCATAGCGGGTATTGTGGCCGAACGGGTGGGCGGCGAGTTTCAGGCCCAGCGTGCGGACCGTGGAGTCGTGGCTGATCTTGCCGAGGCAGAGCAGGACCTTGAGATGGGGCAGGGCCTTGATGCGCGACTGAAGGAAGGGGCGGCAGGTGTTTATCTCGGCGCCGACCGGCTTGTTCTCAGGTGGTACGCAGCGTACCGCATTGGTGATCATGGCCTTTTTGAGCTTGAGGCCGTCTTCGGGGTCTGCCGCGTAAGTCCCTGAAGAAAAACCGAATTTTTCCAGAGTCGCATAGAGGAGATCGCCCGCCCAGTCGCCCGTGAAGGGGCGGCCTGTGCGGTTGGCTCCGGTCACGCCGGGGGCAAGGCCGACGACAAGGAGACGGGCCGTTTCGTCTCCGAAGCTTGGCACCGCGCCATTGAACCAGCTGGGTTCGCGCGCTGCCACGGCCTCGCGGTAGGTCACGAGACGGGGGCATAGCGGGCAGTCGCGGGGGGCTTCGGGTGGGAATTCCGCCCCTTTAGTAGCCATCAGCAACGCCATCCTTGCGCATTTCGGTGGCGGCGATCCAGGCGCCGCTGTCGAAGTCGCGTATGATGGCCTGGTAGCCGCCGGCATTGGCCGCGCAGCATTCGACGGTTTGGCCACGGCGTTCGAGTTCGGCGCGGGCGGCAGGCGGTATGCCGCTTTCAAGTTGGACGACGCCTTTATCTGCTTCGCATGGGTCTCCGCTATAGACATTGGTCGGCTCACATCCGCCGACATGTTCCCAGCGGGCCGCGTCGCCGGCTTCCTGCAGACCCATGTCGAAATCGACGAGGTTCAGGATGATCTGGACGTGGCCCTGAGGCTGCATGCCGCCGCCCATCAGGCCGAAGCTGAGCCAGGGCTCGAACGGGCAGGCCTGATCGATGGGCATGGCGCGCGTCTGGCAGGACGGCTTGTCCTTCTTGAACGCGAAGGCCGGGATGATCGTGTGGAAGGGGCGCTTGCCGGGCTCGAACACGTTGGGATGGTTCGGGTCGAGGCTGAAGAGTTGGCCGCGATCCTGGAACATGAAGCCGAGCCCGTCCGCGACGAGACCCGAGCCCATGCCGCGATAGTTGGACTGGATCAGCGAGACCATCATACCGTCATTGTCAGTGACGGTCAGGTAGGTCGTGTCGCCCTGTTTCAGCTTGGCATCGGCTTCGGCGGCGGCTTCTGGCGTGATTGAGGCCTCGACATCGCCGAAGGCGAAGTTCGGGACGCGGTCCATCGCCTTGTCGAGCTTGATGCTCGCGGCCTGCCGGTCGAGCCTGTTGGCTTTCAGGAAGGCATCTTCCTTGATGCGGGAGAATCTCGGGTCAGCGAAATAATGGGCGCGGTCGGCAAAGGCGATGCGTTTGGCCTCGATCTGGGCCATCAGGGAATCGGCCGAGCCATAGCCCATGGCTTTCAGATCGAACTTCTCCAGCATTTTCAGCATTTGCAGCGCAGTGATGCCCTGCGTGGCGGGGGGCAGTTCGCAGACCTTGTAGTCGGCGCGATAGGTGACGCAGACCGGCTCGACGAATTCGCCGGTATGGCTGGCGAAATCCTCATAGCGCAGCGGGCCGCCGATGCGCTTGAAATAGGCATCCATCGTCTTGGCGGTTTCGCCCTTGTAGAACTCGTCGCGGCCCTTCTGGCCGATACGCTCCAGCGTGTCGGCAAGGTCCGGGTTGGTGAACAGGCTGCCTTCATGGGGCTGGGGCGAGAAATAGGTTTTCTTCGCATTGTCGTATTCTTCGAGCATGCCGCTTTCGTGAGCGGGTTCGAAGCGTTTCGGGCCGAAGCTCCAGTAATAGGAGATGACTTCCGGGATCGGCGCGCCGTCACGAGCATAGCGGATGGCGGGCTCAAGGTTTGCCAGCATCGGGCGGCTGCCGAATTTCTCGTGCAGCGCATACCAGGCGTCGACCGTGCCGGGCACCGTGACGGGCGCCGTGCCGAAGGGCGGGATTTCCTTGCCGTCCATATATTTGTCGGCCTTGGCCTGCATGTCGGCGAGTGTTGCACCCATGGCGGAGCGGCCCGAGCCGTTATAACCGTAGAGCTGCTTTGTCTGCGGATCCCAGACAATGGCGAAAAGGTCGCCGCCAATGCCGTTGGCGGTGGGCTCGACGAGGCCAAGCATGGCGTTCGCGGCAATGGCGGCGTCCATGGCATTGCCGCCGGCCTTCATCACGTCAAGCGCTGTCTGGGTGGCGAGCGGGTGGGCCGTTGCAGCCGCGGCATGCGGCGCAACCACAGCCGAACGCACGCCCAGCACGCGCCCGGAGGGCATGCGATCACCGGGGCCGGGTTTGGCGGCGGCATCGAAGGGGGCCGCGTCATTCTCCAGCGGGGCAGGGGTGAGCGCGGTGCATGAACTCGCCAGCAGTGCTGCTGCGCCTGCCATCAGCCATTTCATCATCAGTTCGGTCCTCGCTTGCGGGTGTCCTTGGGAAAATAGTGGGTCGCCATGCGCCCGGAGATGTCCTGGCCATCACGGGCGAAACGGGCCTCGGCCTCAATCGCGCGGTTGTCGCAGGAAAGGTATTGGGCGCTGGTGCGGGTATAGGCATTATTGAAACCCTGCACGAGGGAGGAGCGCAAATTGCCTTTCTCCGGCGCTTCATAGCGCAGGAGGTCCGCCATGTAGCGGCGCCAGTACTGGTCTTCGCGGCCATTGCAGCGCACGCGGATGGCGTGGGCCGATCCAAGCGTTGCTGCGAGCTCTGATGCATCGCGGAAATAGTCAGGGCCACGCAAGGGAATGCCCGACTGGGCCGAGGCATTGCTTGCGCCCGCAAGCAGGAGCGCGCTAAGCAGGGCGCCATGAAAGACTGTCTTGTTCATGCGAAGACCTTCGCGCGCATCGCTCCACGGCTCAAGGGCCTGGAAGATAAACTCAATATGATCGTCATGGACGATAATGGTGTCTTCTCCAAGGCATCCACTGGGGAGACGGTGACAGAGCCCAAACCCGAGATTGTGTTTGGCACGGCCGACGCCTTCTGGGGGCCGCATGTGCGCACATTCATGATGGCTGTTGTTGGTGGCGGGCGGCTTGACTGGTTCCAGTCAGCGGCAGCGGGTATCGAAAATCCGGCGCTCGTGATGATTGGCAAGGCGGCCAACAAGTACACGACCAATCATACGCAATCGGAGGCCATGTCCGAATGGGCCCTGTGGCAGGCGCTGGACTATTTCCGGCACGGGCCGAAGCACCGGGCGCAGCAGGCGGCGGGTGTGTGGGACCGGCTCGATTCGCGTGAGATTCGCGGGTCGAAATGGCTGATTGTGGGGTTTGGGTCGATTGGATCGTCAACCGGGCGGCGCGTGATGGCGCTGGGCGGTCAGGTGACGGGAGTGAAACGCTCTCAGGGCCTGGTCGAAGGCGCTGACCGGATCGTGCATCCCGATTATGTAATGGCCGAGTTGCCGGGCGCCGATGTGGTTCTTGTCTGCGTCCCGCACACACCTGAGACAGAAGGGATGGCCAATGCGGACTTTTTCGCCGCGATGAAACCCGATGCACTGTTCATGAACCTTGGGCGCGGGGCCCTGGTGAACGAGCCGGACCTGCTGGCGGCGCTCGATGCCGGGCGGCCCGGACACGCGGCGCTGGACGTCGCGTCCGAAGAGCCGCTGCCGCAGGACAATCCGCTCTGGACGCATCCAAAAATAACGCTGACGCCGCATGACAGCCCGCAAACGCACGGGACAGTCATCGGCGCCGACGACACATTTATTGAAAACCTGCACAGATACTTCAACGGCGAACCGCTGAAGCATCTGATCGACAGGGCTGAATTTGCCTGAGGCCTAAAGGGCGATATCGGCCGTCTTGTCCTTGTAGTCTTTCTTCGGGTCGCTGCCGAACAGCATCTTGATGCCTGCAAACATGCTGTTCTCGTTGAGCCAGACATGGGCATGGTCGAGGTCAAGCCGCATGAGGCGGATTTTCGGATCGTCCTTGCCGTCAAACCAAGCGGCGATGAACGGATTCCAAAGCCGTTCAATGGTGGCCTGATCGTTCTGGAGCTGAAGCTGGCCATGGAGCGAGGCAAAGAGACCGTGCCCTTTGGAGACAAATTGCGCGACGGCCGCCGATGGGCCGACGCCAAGGGCCTGAACAAGATCCACGTCACTTGAGGAAAAGATCCAGACGGGGCCGCGGTCATCGTCTTCGAGGATCGCCGTCATCGGCTGGGTTGCGCCGCCGGCCCCGCTTTCAAGACCAAGCATGAGGGTGCGGTCTGACTTGAGTTCGGACCAGAGTTTCTGTTCAATTTCTTTTTGGCTGGGCATGGATGTCTCCTGTAATTGGACTATGTCGGAACAACCGGCAGGGGCAGGACTTGTTCCGACAGGCAGCCCGCTTTCGACGATGATAATCAAGCTGCAGGCGCAGGACCCCTTCCTGCGAGGCGCCCGGAAAAGAGGCGCGTAACCAGGTTAAAAGGAGAAACCATGTCCCATCACTTCACGCGCGCGCTCGGCGCAATCGCTTCCACACTCGTCCTCTGCCATTGCGCTTCGGCGCAGGGCGGCACGCAGGCACAGGATGCGGCCGCGCAAGTTATTACGGGTACGGATGGCATGAAACTGTCGGCAAAGCCTCTGGAAACATTCGGGAGTGCATGGGCAATGACGTTTCTGCCGGATGGCCGCGCTGTCGTCACAGAGAAGAAAGGCGACATTTGGCTCCTCTCAACCGAGGGAAAGAAGCTCGGTAAACTCTCCAATGCGCCGGCAGTTGATCCGCGCGGGCAGGGCGGGATGGGTGACTTTATCCTGCATCCTGATTTCGCCGAGAATGGCACGGTGTTCCTCTCCTATGTCGAACGCGACGCAGATGATGACAATCTGAGCGGCGCAGCTGTGGAGCGTGCGACCCTGACTGTGACGGAGACAGGCGGGGCGCTGTCGGAACGCGAAGTCATCTGGCGTCAGTCGCCCAAGGTGGAGGGCAATGGCCATTATGGCCACAGGCTCGCTGTCTCGCCTGATGGGCATCTGTTCATCAGTTCCGGCGAGCGGCAGAAATTCAATCCGGCCCAGAACATGGCCATGAATCTCGGCAAGATCATCCGCATCAACCAGGATGGCAGCGTGCCGGAGGATAATCCGTTCTATGGCAACGGCGCGGCGGCCGACCAGGTCTGGACGCTTGGCCATCGCAATCCGCTCGGCATTGCATTCGACAGCGAAGGGCGCCTGTGGGAACAGGAGATGGGGCCGAAGGGCGGTGACGAGCTGAACCTGATCGTCCGGTCAAAGAATTATGGCTATCCGTTTGTCTCCGAAGGCGAACATTATAATGGAACGAAGATTCCGAGCCATGCGAGCATGCCGATCTTCGAGGCCCCGGCGGTTGCCTGGGTGCCAGCCATCAGCCCTGCGGGCCTGATGTTTTATAATGGCGACGCATTTGCAGACTGGAAGGGCGACGCCTTTATCGGTGGCTTGTCGTCCAAGGCGCTTGTGCGGGTTTCGTTCAAGCCAGCGTCAGGCGATGGCGACGGAGCACCCGAGGCCTCGGAAGCGGCCATTTAATCAGGCGCTTGTTTTGGTGCGCATGCCGGACATCCGCGCGATGGCGGCCTCGGCATCGCGCATGATGTCGGCCACGATTCCCGCGACCGGCTTGACTTCGTGCACGCCTCCAGCCGACTGGCCCATGGCGAAACAGGACGTGTCCTGATTGAGTTTTGCTTCGTCGACAATGCCGCCAATACCGCCGATCACACCGGTCTTCGTGGAGTGGATGGCCTGGTGCGGGAAGGGCTGGATGTCTTCCGGGCGTGATTCCCAGTCATTGATGTAGTCGTTCGTGCGGCAACGCATTGGCTTGCCGGAATAGCAGCGCGTGCGGGTCGTGTCCGTATCGCCTGCGCCGACCACGGCCTGCTTGTACATGTTGGCGGCGTGAGCCTCTTCGGAAGCGATGAAGCGCGTGCCCATCCAGACGCCGCAGGCGCCGAGCGCGAGGGCGGCGGCGAGGCCACGGCCGTCATAAATGCCGCCAGCGGCAATGACCGGGATCTTTACCGCCTCCACGGCCTGCGCGACGAGCGGCATCGTTCCGACGAGGCCGGTATGGCCACCGCCTTCGCCACCCTGGAGGATGACGGCATCACAGCCCGCCTGCTCAGCCTTGATGGCATGCTTCACGGCGCCGCCAACAACCATGACCTTCACGCCGGCATCCTTGAGGCGCTTCATGATCGGCATCGGCACGCCAAGACCGGCGACGAAGGAATCAGCGCCGCCCTTGATGATGACATCGACGGATTCCTCAAGACTTTCCGGGCTGGCCGCCAGAAGGTCGACGCCGAACGGCTTGTCAGTCAGCTCCCGCACGCGCTTCATCTGTCCGGCGATGAAGTCCGGTCCGGTGCCAGCCATACCTAGCACCCCGTATCCGCCTGCATTGCACATGGCGGCGCAGACTTCGGCATAGGAGACGCCGCCCATGCCTGCCAGCATGATCGGATGTTCAACTTTCAGCAGTTCTGTCAGTGCGGTTTTCAGGGCCATCGGGAAGGCGTCCTTTCTGTAATGGATTTTGTATTGTGGACGCTAAATGGCCGCCCCCGCGTCAACGCAAGAGGGGCAATTCTGCTTCCGCATGGACACAATCGCCTACAGTCTGCCCCATTCCCGCCGCGATCTGCAGTCAAATACCACCTCAAGCCGAGGGAATCGTCCACTCGGCGTGAATAAGTCAAGATGAGGGGAAGCTCCTATGACGAAACTTTTTGCAAGCGCTGCCGTTGCAGCTCTGTTCGCTGGTGGTGCCTTTGCTATGGGCCCAACAGAAGAAGTCACCGTTACGCCTGACGTTGATGTCACTGTCGTTGAAGACGCTGACACGACTGCAGAAGTTGTGGTTGATGACGACGCTGAAGTTACTGTCGAAGCTCAAGGCGACGCCGAAGGCGAAGTTGTTGTAGAAGACGAAGCTGATGCAGAAGCAGAAGTCGAAGCTGATGCAGAAGCTGACACTGAAGTGTCCACACCGGATGCCGAATAACGGCCATTCTGCCGGAATTCGCCCTTTCCCTACCGGGAAAGGGCTTTTTCCTTTATAAGGAACCAACAGTCGGAACGACACGACTGAATGATAAAATGAACTTTTAGTAATGACCGAGAAGTGCTATGGGCCTCCCCGGTCATCTGACCAACAACAGGGGTAACACAATGAAGAACATCATGATCATCGGCGCTGCTGCGCTGGCACTCGCCGCCTGCAGCCCGAAAGAAGAAGCCGCACCTGCCGCTGAAGCCGCTGTCGAATCCGCTTCGGAAGCTGTTGAAGCCGCTGCTGACGCAACAGAAGCTGCTGCTGACGCAACGGCCGAAGTCGCTTCCGACTCGCTCGACGCTGCTGACGAAGCCCTCGACGACGCTGCTGACTCGCTCGACGCCGCTGCTGACGACGTTGCAGAAGCTGCGGACGAAGCTGCAGACGAAGTGACTGAAGAGCCACAAGAATAGGCTTCGGCACCAGCCGAGCTGAACAAGGGCCGTTCCGTTTCCGGAGCGGCCCTTTTTTCATGCCTGTATGTTGCCCGGCCTAGAAGACGGAATAGCCGCCATCGATGATCTGTGTGGTGCCGGAATGATAGGCTGAGGCGTCAGACGCGAGATAGACGGCCATGCCGCCGAAATCCTCAGGCTCGCCCCAACGGCGGATCGGGACGCGCGAGATCACCTTCGTTGTGAACGTGTCATTGTCCTGGGCCGCTTCGGTCATGTCGGTGGCGATCCAGCCCGGCAGTATAGAGTTGCTGCGGATATTGTAGCGGCCATATTCGACGGCGATGGCTTTCATCATCGAGATCAGGCCGCCCTTGGTGGAGGCATAGGCCTGGTTCCGGCCAGCGCCTTCGATACCGGCCAGCGACGCAGTGCCGACCAGTGAGCCGCCCGGATCGCCCGCCTTGGCGCGCTTGACCATGGATTTCGCCGCTTCGCGCAGTGTGAAGAAGGCGCCTTCCATGTTGATTCGGTGATTGAAGCGCCAGGTTTCCAGCGTCATTTCCTCGAAACTGCTGGCGCCCCGGCCGACACCGGCATTGGCGATACAGGTGTCGATGCGGCCGAAATGGGCTTCGGTATCGGCCATGGCCTTCACGACCTGATCTTCTTCGCCGACATCCACCTCCCATGCCGCGACACGTCCTGTGCCCAGTTTCTCCAGCTTCGCGACGGCTTCCTTGTTGGCGTCTGCCTTGCGGCCCCAGATGGCGACATCGGCATTCGAGGCCGCGAGCGCTTCGGCCATGCCAAGCCCGATGCCCCTGTTGCCGCCCGTCACAAGGCAGGTTTTTCCGGTCAGGTCGAAGGGTGCATAGGTCATAGGTGTCTCCTCAGGGATTGTTTTGGCGACAACACATAGCTGACCCTGCGGAGGGTCAAGCGATAATTGAGCTGTTCCCCACGAGCGCCCTTGCGGCTTCGATGATGCGCCTTGTCTCATCCCAGAGGCCAAGCGCATCCAGCCGGTCCGGCGAGATCCATTCGGCATGGGCAGCATCGTCGCCTCCCAGCGGCTCACCGGCCTCCCAGACGGCGGCATAGTCAAACAGGACATAGTGCCGGGCGGTCTCGCCGCTTCGCCGGGACGTGAATATGGCATCGATCACGTCAACAAGGCCGACGATGCGCGCGGTGACGCCTGTTTCTTCGTGCAGTTCGCGCAGGGCGCCGGCGGCCAGGCTTTCGCCGAATTCCAGCTTTCCGCCCGGAATGGACCAGTCGCCGGCCAAGGGCTTGGTGCCGCGCCTGATCAAAAGCACGTCATCACCGCGAAAACAGGCTGTTCCCACAGCAGGAACGGGGCGCATGACGGCGGACGGGCTCTCAGGGGTCATCAATCCTATACCTTTGCGGGTTAGGTCGAACTCTTAGCAAGGATTCCGATATGGCAAAGCCACCTAAGCGTCGGTCCATCAGTCTCGCCCTACAGGGCGGCGGTTCGCACGGGGCTTATACCTGGGGCGTGCTCGACCGACTGACAGAGGAGCCCGATCTAGACCTCGCCGGCATTTCGGCCACATCGGCGGGTGCGGTGAACGCCGTGGCCTGGGCCTCGGGTTTCGCCAGGGACGGCGCAGATGGCGCGAAAGCGAGCCTCGAATCGGTCTGGCGCAGCGTGTCGCGCTCCGGTTCCGGCATGGCGCCGTTCGGAACCTGGGGCGCTATGGCCTTTGCCTATGCCAGCGCGCTGCAGAGCCTCGCCAGCCCTTATGATCTCAATCCGTTCAATCTGAACCCGTTGCGCAAGATCATCGAGGACGAGATTGATTTCGACGCCATCCACGCGTCCGGCATCAAGCTCTTCCTGTCGGCCACCAATGTGGAAAGCGGCCGGGTGAAAGTGTTCGATCGCACGATGATCACCGCTGACACCGTGCTCGCCTCGGCCTGCCTGCCGCAGGTGTTCCAGGCGGTTGAGGTGGACGGCAACCCCTATTGGGATGGCGGCTATATGGGCAATCCGAGCCTCTTTCCGCTGATCTATTCAGGCGCACCGCGCGATGTTCTCCTCGTGATGCTCAATCCGCTGGCACGGCCGGGCGTGCCAAAGCGCGCGGGGGAGATTTCCGAACGCATCAACGAGATCAGTTTCAACGCGTCACTGATCGGCGAACTACGCGCCATCGCTTTCGTGCAGCACTTGATCGATGATGGCATGCTGAAGGAAGCGGTCATCAAGAAATACCGCCGTCTGAACATCCATGCCATTCGCGGCGGCAAGGACCTGCTCGCCTTTGATCTCAGCAGCAAGTATGACACGAGCTGGGATTTCCTGACCAAATTGCGCGACCTTGGCCGTGCGGCAGCAGACCAATGGCTGACCGAGGACTCCCATCATGTTGGCACCAAGACGTCCAATATCGACCTCAGGAAAGAGTTCCTGGATATCTAGGCGCGCCGCAGGAAGCTGACCTTGGCGGCGCCATAGGTGCGCGCGTCGAGTATTTCCCAACCAGTAAAGGCCAGCATCTCGTCTGCAGCCGTTTCGACAATCGCGATGGCGTCATCGGTCAGCCAGCCACCCTTGGCGAGCTGGTCCAGCGCCGGTTCGACGAGACCCTTGTTATAGGGCGGGTCGAGGAAGGCGATTGTGAACGGCGCGCCGACGCCGGCCGGGATGGGCCCAAGATCGGTTGCGGAGCGGCGCTGGATACTGGTTGTGCCGAACAGGCCGAGCGTCTCGCAATTGGTGCGGATCGTGCCGCGCGCGCCCGCATCGGTTTCGACGAACACGCAGAACGCTGCCCCGCGCGACATGGCCTCCAGCCCGAGCGCGCCGGACCCGGCAAAAAGGTCGAGCACGCGGGCGCCATCAATCGGCGGGGCCCAGGCCGCATGGGCGATGAGATTGAACACGGCTTCACGCGCCCGGTCGCCCGTGGGACGGGTCGATTGGCCCTTTGGCGCCGCGATGGCGCGGCCCTTGTGCTGTCCGGCAATGATGCGCATGGGTTCGGCTCCGGTATGGTCTCCCGACCGTCTAGGGCGGCCCCCTCGGGATGGCAATTGCCGTGGGCAGGGCATATCCTTTCCCGCGACGCGCCCTCCGAAACCGGCTAGACTGATCTCTCCTGTGGAATCCGGAGTTTCTCATGGCCTTGATGTTTCGTCATTTCCTCGCTGCCTCGCTGCTCGTGCCAGCGGCTGCTGCCTGCGCCCACACTGCCCCGCTGCCGGTCACGCTCTCGGCCTACGACGCCGTGGCCGTCGCACCGGTCAGCCACGAAATCCTGCTGGAGAATGACGAGGTCCGCGTCCTCCGCGTCTCCATCGCGCCCGGCGCTGCCGAGCCCGTCCACGAGCATCAGTGGCCAAGCATCATGTATTTTGAACAGCCCCAGCCGATCACCTATGTCACCTATGCGCTTCAGGACGGCCAGCTGGTGGAGACCGGCCGGGAGGAAGCGTCGGCCATGCCGGCCGCGCTGACCGTCATGGCCGCGCCCGAGGGCCTGCACTCTGTCGAGAACCGGGGCACCGGGCCCTTCCTGGCCGTACGCGTGGAATTCAAGAAGGGAGATCCCTCAGCTTCCTCTCCCAAGGGGACGCAACCCGCGCCTTGACGATACCCGCTTTGAGGTCGACTGACCTTTCGGCGCCGCGATGGCGCGGCCCTTGTGCTGTCCGGCAATGATGCGCATTCTTGAGCCGATCTGAGAGTTGGTAGGAGAATCCTGAGTGTTCGGCAGCTATCGGAAAAACCAGCCAAAGTTAAGGCCCGCACTCATCAGCGCTGGAATACCTGAGGATGTGGCCGACATCATTGCTGCCCAATCAATGACTCGCGAAAGAATGCTTTCCCCTGCACTAATGCTGGCGGGATTTGGTGTTATGCTGGCAAACTTGGTTTCATTCTTCTTCGTGACGTCGGCATATAAGGCGGCAGCTTTTTTCGGCAGCTGGCCCGCGATTATTGGGGTCGGCTTGTGTGTCGTCGCGACGGTCTTGGGTATCCACTTTCTGATGGCGAAATACCTGAAATGGTTTCCATCAGCTCGTTTCGTCATCATCGCCCTGAATCGCTCCCAAATGATCAGCAGCCCCCGCAACAGCGCAGCGCTTCGCAGAGCTGAGGGCAAGTCCGGGGAAGATTATATCCAGGCAGTGCTTGGGAATTCATTCTTCAATCCCGCCGTGTTTGTTTTTGGGATCATCCTCGCGATATTTCTTTTCCTGTTTTCGCAGCCGACAGCATATTGATGGCTGGGTGAGCCGTCAGGCAATATAATACCCTTGCGGGTTTACTTCCTGTGCTTTCGGGACGATCCAAGGCGAATGACAACTACCCTCTCCCCGATGGCGCGTGCGCTGGAGCTGGCCGGACTGGCGGCTGCAGCGGGCGAAGTGCCTGTGGGGGCAGTGATTGTGGATCCCGCGACGGGTGAGATCATTGCCGAAGGCGCCAATACTCCGATCAGCGGGCATGACCCGACCGCGCACGCGGAAATCGTCGCCCTGCGTGCGGCAGCCGCGAAACTCGGTAACTACCGCCTGACCGACTTGCACATGTACGTGACGCTGGAGCCGTGCGCCATGTGCGCCGGGGCGATCAGCCTTGCCCGCATCGGCAAGCTGGTCTTCGCGGCCTGCGATCCGAAAGGCGGGGCGGTCATCCACGGCGCCCGCTTCTTCGAGCAGCCGACCTGCCACTGGCGGCCAGCGGTCGAGCAGGATGAGACGGCAGGCGAGACAGCGAGCGCCCAGCTAAAGGCATTCTTCCGCGCGCGGCGGAACTGATATGGACGGACACGGATATAACCTTCTTGTGAAGGATGCGCTGATCTTCCTGTTTGCCGCTGGCGTGGTTGTGCCGGTTTTCCGCTATCTCCGCCTGCCGGCAGTCGTCGGCTTCATGCTGGCCGGGGTGGCGCTCGGCCCCTATGCGCTCGGGTCGCTTACGCATGTGCAGCCGTTGCTGGAATATGTGTCCGTGTCGGACCCAGAGGCGGCTGCGCCCTTTGCGGAATTGGGCATCCTTTTCCTCCTGTTTCTCCTTGGCCTCGAATTCTCGTTTGAAAAGCTCTGGTCGCTCCGCCGCGCGGTGTTCGGGGCTGGGGGCCTCCAGTCGGCGCTGAGCGCAGCTGCTATCGGCGCGGTAGTCTATTTCGCAGGGTTACCGGCGGAGGCGGCCATCATATGCGGCCTGGCGCTCGCGCTGTCCTCGACGGCAATCGTCATGCAGATCCTGATCGAGCAGAAGCGCGCCAGCCGACCTGTCGGGCGTGCGGCGCTCAGCGTGCTCCTGTTCCAGGACATACTCGTCGCACCGATCCTTATCTTTGTTGGTTTCATGAGTGTGGGCGAGAACGCGAACGTCTCAGCGGCTCTGCTGGAGGCGGCGGTGAAGGGCTTTCTGGCGATTGCGCTGATCATGCTGATCGGCAGGTTTGCGCTGCGGCCCATGTTTCGGCTCGCCGCCATGATGGGCGGGCGCGACTTTCTGATGGCCCTGACGCTGCTGACCGTCGTGGGCGCCGCGACCATCACCGCCACGGCAGGTCTGTCGCTGGCTCTCGGCGCCTTCCTTGCGGGATTGCTGCTTGGAGAGACCGAGTTCAAGCACCAGACAGAGGTGGATCTCGAACCGTTCAAGGGGCTGCTGCTCGGCGTTTTCTTCATGACGGTCGGTATGGCGCTCGACCTGCCGTCCCTTGTCACCCGGCCGGGGCTAATCCTCGGCGGGCTGGTGGCGTTGCTCTTCGTCAAGTTCCTGATCGTGTTCGCCGCGTGCCGGCTGTTTGCCGGTGACAGGCTGCTCGCGCTCGAGGCGGCTTTCCTCCTGGCCCCGGCCGGCGAGTTTGCTTTCGTCGTGATCGCCGCCGCCGGTTCAGCTGGCGTGCTGGACGCGGATGTGTCCGGCATGTTGGCTGCAGTTGCAGGCCTCTCCATGCTGCTGATCCCGGTTCTTGGCCGCGTGGGAGCGTTCGCGGTGTCCCGGCTGGCGACGCGGGAGCCGTCTGGCGCGCTTGAGGCGGATTTCTCCGAGCTGAAGGGGCACGTCATCATTGCGGGTTTCGGCCGCGTCGGTCAGGCGGTAGCTCATATCCTCGATACGGAAGAGACTGATATCGTCGCGCTGGAGCGGAGCGTCGTGCGGCTTGCAAAAGAGCGCAAAGACGGCTGGCAGGTCTTCCTGGGCGATGCTGCCCGCCCTGAAATTCTCCACAGTGCGGGTGCCGATGGTGCGCGCCTGTTTGTCGTGACGGTGGATGATGTGGCAGCAGCCGAGGCCATGGTGAGGTCCTTCCGCACGCTGCGTCCGGATGTGCCTATTGTCGCCCGCGCGCGCGACCATGAACATGCTGCGCGGCTGCGCGAGGCCGGTGCGAACCATGTCATTCCCGATGCGATCGAATCCGGCCTCCAGATGGCGGGTCGGGCGCTTGCCGAATTCGGATATGACGCAGAAACCGTCCGGAGCCGTTTGGCATCTGAGCGCGATGAACAATACAGCGTGGCCCTCGGCGGGGCCTGAGCTTTCTGGAAGCCCCCGTAACGTCAGGCTTGCTTCCCGCAAGGGCAGGGCGGGCCTAAGCTTTCGCAAACAGGGAGATCCTCATGACCGCCACGATCAAAATCGAGAACGACATCGCCATCATCACCATGGATGATGGCAAGGCCAATGCCATCAGCCCCACCATGCTGGAGTCGCTGAACGCTGCGCTCGACCAGGCCGAGAAAGAGGCCAAGGCCGTTGTTATCACGGGGCGACCGGACAGGTTCTCCGCAGGTTTTGATCTGAAGACCATCATGGGCTCGTCGCCTGAAGAAGTGCGCAGTCTCGTCAATGGCGGCGGCGCGCTGGCCCTGCGCCTGTTTACCTTGCCCATGCCTGTCGTCGCGGCGTGCACCGGGCACGGTATCGCCATGGGCTGCTTCATCCTGCTCAGCTGCGACAAGCGGATCGGCGCGACCGGCCCCTACAAGATCGGCGCCAACGAGACACAGATCGGCATGGTGCTGCCTGTGTTCGCGCTGGAGCTGTGCAAGGCGCGGCTGAACCCGCTCTATCTCACAGAGTCCGTTATCATGGGCACACTGTTCACACCGGAAGAGGCCGTTACTGTCGGCTATCTCGACAAGGCGGTCGCGCCGGATCAGGTGTTGGCCGAAGCCATGGCCGAGGCCGAGCGACTGAAGGCCCTGCCTGCTGCGGCGCTTGCAGGTAACAAGAAAATCCTCCGCAAGCCGTTCGTGGACGTCATCGCGCCGACTGTGGCGCGCTAGGCATTCAGGCGGTTGCGCATCAGACAACTCCGGCCGTCTGTGCCAGCAGCCAGAGCCCGATCACGAGGAACAGGAGCGCCGCAATCATGCGCACCACGTTCATCGGCACGCGCTTGATCAGTTCATGGCCGAGGAACACAGCCGGCACATTGGCGATCATCATGCCGAGCGTGGTGCCCATGGTGACGAGGACAAGGTTCTCGAAACGGGCGCCGAGCGCGATGGTCGCGATCTGTGTCTTGTCGCCCATCTCGACCAGGAAGAAGGCGATAACTGTCGTGACAAAGGCGCCGAAGCGGGCCGGTTTGTCGTCCAGATCGTCCACCTTGTCCGGAACCAGCGTCCAAAGCGCCATGGCAATGAACGAGGCGGCGATCAGGTAGCGGAACCATTGCCCGTCCAGCAGGGCGGCGGCCTGCGAGCCGACCAGCGCGGCCAGGAAGTGGTTGGCAATTGTCGCGACGAAGATACCTGCCACGATGGACCATGGCGCCTTGAAGCGCGTGGCCAGCAGGATCGCGAGCAGCTGTGTCTTGTCGCCGATTTCGGCCAGCGCGACGACGGCGGTAGAGGTGAAGAGGGCTTCCATTGCATTGTCTCCGGGCCGGGCACTTGATGACGCAATGACGCTGCACCCCATGCCCGGCCCGGACAGGAATGCGACGTCATTGGTCTCGCCCGAACGGTGTCCCGCTCCCTCCACACCACGGCCTCTCAGCCGAGTATGTTGACATGGAGGCCCGGTGCACGCACCGGCTGGCTACTCCCCAATTGACTGCCGCTCCCTAGCCCACGGCGCGGGCGCGTTCAAGCCTGTTCGGCTGTTCCGGCGATTTCGGTCAGCAGGCCCTTCAGCCAGGTCAGCGCCGGGTCTTCGGCATTCTCCCGGCGCCAGTAGAGCACGCTGTCGAGCGGGCGATAGTCGAAGGGCAGGACAAACACCCTGACACCCGCATGCTTGACCAGCGGCAGCGGCGCCGTGACGGCGAGATGCGTCTGCCGCACGATCTCGATGGCGGGCATATAGTGCGGCAGGCGCAGCACGGGCGTGATCCGGTGCCCGGCCGCGCGCACGATTTCCTCGACATAGGAGCGCCCCTCGCGTCGGCTGGACACGGCAATATGGCGCAGCTCCAGGAAGCGTGCCTGTGTCATTGGCTGATCGGCCATCGGGTGGTCATTGGCGATGGCGCAGGCATAGGGCGTCGCCAGCAGGTGCTGGCGCTCAAGGTCTGCGCCGCGCAGGCCGTCAATCTCGATGGCGAGGTCCAGACGACCGGAGGCCAGCTCGGTCGAAATGGCCGTCCGGTTCACCTGGCTCCACGAGATGCGCACGCCCGGTGCCTCGGTTTCCATCCGCTTGGCTAGCGCCGGGGCCATCAGGAAGGCGCCCGCATCGCGGGCCGAGATATTGAACACGCGCGTCGAATGGGCAGGCTCGAACACCGAGCGGGATTCAAGCCCCGCGCGCAGTCTGTCGAGCGCGTCACGTACGGCTGGCATCAGCGCTTCGGCCATGGCCGTCGGTTTCACGCCGCGCCCTTCGCGCACGAATAACGGATCTTCGAAATGCACCCGCAGCCGGGCCAGCGCATTGCTGACGGCCGGCTGGGTGATGCGCAAGGTCTCGCTCGCACGCGTCAGGCTACGCTCGGTATAGACGGCCTCCAGCACGGGCAACAGGTTGAGGTCGATGGTGCGCAGGTTCATGGCGGCTGACCCTAATATCACTATTGGTGATGATTGGGCTTCATAAGATAAAGTTGCCGAATAGTCTACAATGCGGCAGACACACACTCAGATGAGTGGAGTTTACCCAATGCACGCCGCGATGACGCTGACTGACGCCTCAAGGCGCGCAGCCTCAGAGCCAGCCTGCGGCCTTCATCAGCATCACGGCGCCAATCGCGGTGACGAGATATTTCATGCCCTTCTTGAAGTTCACGTCGGTCATCCGCTCCAGCACCTTGCCGCCCAGCGTCGTGCCCAGCATGGACAGTGGAATGGCCGCAAGGATCAGCCAGGCCGAGGGCAGGGCATCTGTGCCAGCGGCCATGATCACCGGCACGCTCCAGAACACGACCTTCACGAAATGCGCCAGAACCTGCGTCACCGCTTTGGTCGCGACAATCTGGTGGCGCGTCATGTCGGTGCGCACGAAGAACAGGTCCAGCAGCGGCCCGGCAACGCCCGCAACCGTGTTGAGCGCCTGCACGACAAAGCCCGCGCCTTCAGCCTGGAAACGCTTCTGGATATCGAGATCGACAATGGATTTCGGCAGCCAGACCAGCGTCGTCGTCAGGCCCAGCATCAGATAGACCGTCTGATGATCCGGGCGCCAGGACAGCGCGAACAAGAGGCTGACGGCAACAAGCGAGCCCAGCGCATAGCGGCCAAAGATCGTCCAGTTGATATGCGCCCGCCACAGGAAGGCGCGGTAGCCGTTCGAGAATATCTGGATCGTTCCATGAACGATCATGGCGGTCGCGACCGGCAGCAGCGCGGCCAGCACGCCCATGAAAATAATGCCGCCAGCCATGCCGAATATGCCCGAGATGAATGTCGTGACGAGAACAGTCACGAGAATGATCAGGGCAGTCATCAGGCTCATGGCCTGCGGTCTATCCGGGTTTGCAGCACAAGGCGAGAAGCCTGCGCGAATATAAAACCCAGGACATCAATCGCTTATCCGGTCGACGGCAGACGCCCCCGGATGGTAAGACAGATCAAAGACTAGAAAAGAGGAAGAGAGACACATTATGCCAGACACCCAACATACAATGGACGCCAGTGCGGACATGAACGACCTTCGGATGTCCGAAGCGGCGCGTCCGCTTTACGACCACGTCCGCAAGTTCATCAAGGAAACCGTCAACCCGATGAGCGAAGAATTCCATCGCCTCGGCGAGGGCAAGACCGACATCTGGTCTTACGCGCCCGGCCAGCTGGAATGCCTCGAAAAAGCCAAGGACGAAGCCAAGAAGCAAGGCCTCTGGAACTTCTTCCTGCCTGACGCGGAAACCGGCGAAGGCCTGTCGAACCTCGACTATGCCTATATCGCTGCCGAACTCGGCAAGAACCCGATGGCGTCTGAATCCATGAACTGCTCGGCGCCAGACACCGGCAACATGGAAGTGCTTGAGCGCGTCGGCACGCCCGCCCAGAAGGAAAAGTGGCTGAAGCCGCTGCTTGAAGGCAAGATCCGCTCCGCCTTCGCCATGACCGAGCCGGGCCTGCCATCGTCGGATGCCAAGAACGTCTCCATGACCGCGGTGCTCGAAGGCGACGAATGGGTCCTCAACGGCGAGAAGTTCTACATCTCCGGTGCCGGCGACCCGCGCTGCAAGATCATGATCACCATGGTCAAGACCAGCCCGAACGCCGAGCCCAACAAGCAGCAGAGCCAGATCCTGGTGCCGCTGCCGCATCCCGGCGTGACGATTGTCGGCCCGATGCACGTGTTCGGTGATCCTGATGCGCCGCACGGCCACATGCACCTTCGCTTCGAGAACGTCCGCGTTCCGAAGGACAACATGCTACTCGGCGAAGGTCGCGGTTTCGAGATTTCGCAACTCCGCCTCGGCCCAGGCCGCATCCACCACTGCATGCGCTCCATCGGCCAGGCCGAACGCGCGCTTGACCTGATGTGCGTACGCGGCATGACCCGCACCGCCTTCGGCAAGCCGCTGGTCAAGCTCGGCGGCAATACCGAGATCATCTCGCGTGCCCGTATCGAGATCGAAGCCATGCGCATGATGGTCCTGAAAGCGGCGAAAGCCATGGACGTTCTGGGCAACCGCGAAGCCCGCGTCTGGATCTCCATGGTCAAGGCCATGGTGCCGGAACGCGTCTGCCAGATCATCGATCAGGCCATCCAGATGCACGGCGCCGCTGGCGTCTCGCAATGGACACCGCTCGCCCAGATGTACACGAGCCAGCGTACGCTGCGCCTCGCTGACGGTCCGGACGAAGTGCACCACATGGTCGTCGGCCGCGCCGAACTCGCCAAGTATACCGGCGAGGAAGAAGATCCGGCCCTAGCCGCCGTCTGGCGCAAATAGGTCCTCACGGATCACAAATCAGAAGAGGCGCGCGGGGCAACCTGCGCGCCTTTTTTTTGCGGTCTCAGAACCGGAACGTATTGCCGAACCGCAGGATCGCGCTTGTCTGCACCGAGCGGAAATTCTCGCGGAAGTCATCGCCCTCAATGATGGCGCCATGGCCGAGGGCGAGGAAGACTTCCGTTTCCGGACGCACTTCCCATTGCAGACGCCCGAAGAAGGACAGGCTGTTGGAGATATTGTCATACTGCGTTTGCGTCGACATTGAGAGCGTGGGCGAGAAATTGAAGACCGTATCCATCGAGCCGATCTGCACGCTCACCTCACCGGCCGGCACTGAAATATCCTCGCGCGAATAGGAGGCCCGCACGTCCACGCGCGCATTTGGCCGCATGTTCAGCGCAAGCGAATATTTCGTCGACGTGCCGCCATAGAAGTTGCGATGGCGTATCTCGGCCACCGTGCCATAGGGCCGCGCCAGCGATGACTGCAGCTTCGCCCGGCCCCCGTCATTATTGTATTGGCCGACCGGCACGACCAGTCCGCCCGGCAGGTTGAACGGCGCGGTGATCGTCTCCTCATTGTTCGTCAGGAAGAACGAGATGTCGTCCGTCCACTTGGTCTGCAGGCCAAGCGCGACCTCATTGGTCCGCGTCTCTTCATTGCCATCGAGGTCGGTAATGAACTCGTGCCGCGTGCCGAACTGCCACCAGCGCATCCAGCCGCCGGACTGGCGCAGCCGCCTGTTCCAGCTGGCCGAATAATCCCGCGTGCCGGGCCGGTTCACGAAGCCGAGCGCCGGCGTGAAGTCCTGTCCGATCTCGCGCGCCTCGACGACCCACGAGAGCGCATCATTCGGATAGTCCACCCGCACGCCATAGGAATCATCATCTTCCACCAGAGACGAGAAAGAGCGCTGGTAGAACATGTCGGCCTGCAGCCGCCCGCCGCCGAGGAAGGATGGCGTCTGGTAGAGATAGTCGATCCCCGCCAGTGAATTGTCCGATCTGCCGGTCGGGTCGCCATTGGTCGCGATGACGCCGATACGGGAGCCGCCGAAAATGTCCATCGCCGCGCGGGCCACTGACAGGTTCTGGGAATCAATGCCCGCCGCCTCGCCGGTCTGCGCCGTCAGCATGCCCACCTGCACGCCGCCAATTTCGCCGCTCAGTTTGGCCCCGCCCTTCACGGTCACGCGCTGGCCGTTGACGATACCGATGCGCCGGGAAAAGAAGGGCTGCCCGTTCGGTGTATTCGAATTGGCGGAGATGCTGTTGGATGAGGAGCCGAAGGTCTGCCCGGCAAATTCGAAAAAGGCCGCATCCTGCAGGAAGAAGTCGCGCGTTTCCGGGAAGAAGAGTGAGAAGCGGCTCGTATTGATCTGCCGGTCATCGAGCGGTGTGTCTGAAAAGTCCGTGTTCAGTGTCAACAGGCCGGTCAGCGAGGGCGTGATCTTGTAGGAAATATTCGCGCTCGGCTCGATCGACAGGTCATCGTCGCGCGGTCGGTCCCAGTCGCGCGAGGCGCTCAGGCCCGCCTGCAGCTGCACTTCCACGCCGTGGCCCTGATTGATGTCATGTATGCCGACAAGCCGGCCCGCGCGCGAAAAGCCGAACTTGTTCACGGATGGGTCAATAGCGGCCCAGCGAATCTCCTCGCTCGCATGCGATCGCTCGCGGGTGATCATCAGGCCCCATCCGTCGCCGCCGGGTTCAAAGCTCAGCGAGCGGAAGGGAATGACGAATTCCGCCGTCCAGCCATCATCGGTGACCTCTCCAGCCGCATCCCAGATCGTGTCCCACTCATCAACCGGGCGCCGATTGGCCTGAATCAGGCGTTCGGCCCGCACGCCAAGTGCGTTCACATCGAAGCCAAAGCCGCTCAGCCCCGTGTCGAACGGGTCGATATAGAAGCGCACCATGTCATCGCGCCAGACATCCCCGTCGCGCTCCAGAATGGTCGCGAAAATCTTTTCCGGTTCATCATCATAGGCGTGAATGGCCACATAGAGCGCGTCCTCGTCATAGGCCATGTAGACGCGCGTCTCGACGCTGGGCGGGCCAACGGTCGGCTCGACCTCGTAGAACTCGGAAATCTCGGCCGCCTTGGTCCAGACAGCATCGTCCAGCTTTCCATCAATACGCGGTGCCTCGGACTTCTCGATCCGCGTCGGCTTGACGGTCGGCTTATAGGTCTGGAAATCGCGGGGGGCCTGTTCATCGGCAAATCCGGCTGCCGCGCCGGACAGGGCCAGTCCGGCCGCAAGGGCTATACGCAACAAAGGTGATCCTCCCCCCACCGCCGGATGGGTGTCCGGCGCATTTTTCTTGGCCGCTTGTCACAGAGCTTGCAGCCGGGCGCGAGGCGAGAGAGAGCTTGGGGCGTTATAAAGCCTTCCTAGCGCCTTGTTTGAGCGCCGGGGGATTCTGTTGCAAAAATTTTGCGCAAATCAGGGCGGCGCACCGAAGCAGCCGACGCCTAGAACGGCACGTTCGGGTCGGTCTCGCCTGTGCCGCCGATTTCCAGCCCGGCAAAGTCGAACACGCGCGGGTCGTGCAAATGGCTGGGCCGAACGGTGGCGAGGGCATGCGCCATCACCTGCCGTACACCGGGCTTCTTGCGTTCCCATTCGTCCAGCATCTGTTTCATCGCCACGCGCTGCAGCCCGTCCTGGCTGCCGCACAGGTTGCACGGAATAATCGGGAAGCTCATGGCCTCGGCAAATTTCGCAAGGTCGTCCTCTGCCGCGGTTATCAACGGGCGCAGCACGAAACAGTCGCCCTCGTCATTCAGCAGTTTCGGCGGCATCGCTGCCATGCGACCGCCATGGATGAAGTTCATCATGAACGTCTCCAGCGCGTCGTCGCGGTGATGGCCCAGCACGATGGCCTCACAGCCTTCCTCTCGCGCGATGCGGTAGAGAATGCCCCGGCGCAGACGCGAGCACATGGAACAATAGGTGCGCCCGGCCTCCACCTTCTCGGTCACGATGGAATAGGTGTCTTCGGTCTCGATCCGGTATTTAACGCCCGTCGTGTCCAGCCAGTCCGGCAGCACGTGCTTTGGAAAGCCCGGTTGGCCTTGGTCAAGGTTGCAGGCGACGAGGTCCACCGGCAGGGCGCCCTGCCATTGCAAATCCATCAGAACGGCCAGCAGGCCATAGGAATCCTTGCCACCTGACAGGCAGACCAGCCATTTCGGGCGCGGCTTCTCGCCTGCATCCACCGCCCGCCGGTCGACCATGCCGAAATCGTCCACGGCTTTCAGCGCGCCGCGCACCAGCCGCTTGCGCAGCTTCTTGAAATTCACCGAGCTGGGCGCATCGGCAAACAAAGGCGGGGCAAGGGGAGGGATCGTATCAGCCATGACGGCCAGCTTTGCCACGGGAGAGGGGCGGGAATCAATCGCGCAGTGCGGCCCCACTTATCCAACCCCAAACCAGCCCGGCGTATAATGGCGCCGATGCCGCACTACAGCCTCTTCCGCCCCATGCGGGGCCTGCCTTGGTACCTGTTGCCTGTCTGGCCGCTGATCTATGTCCAGATCCGGCGCCTGCAGTCCTGGTTCTACGCCAATTGCGGGCCTGAGTCAGAGATGCATTGGGCTGTGACCCGGCATGGCCGCGTCGACCTGATCCGCCTGTCCGATGACATGTGTGCGACCCCGAAGCATCCGTGGGTTCCGATCCAGCTGTCCCACAGTTTCAACACGGCTTTGATGGTGGAAATGCCCACCCCACATCCGTGTCCCCGGCGAACGCCGGGGCCTCAGGCGATGGCTTCAGAACAAACTGCAAGAGATCCCGGCGTTCGCCGGGAATTCGGATGTGTTGGACCAATCCCGGACACCTGACCCGGAATCAACTCTCAAAACAGGAAATACACCCTCCAAGCGCCCTCACAGGCGTCGCGGGCGCATCAGCCCAAAAACGGAATCCGGAACATCCGCTTGAATTTCCACCAGCGGCGCAGGCGCACATTGTTCGGGCCATCATTGGCATGGCGCGGCACAAGTACGTCGTTCATACGCGGCTGGTAGCGCCGGATCAGGTCTTCTTCCACGCGGGCGCGGTCAGCACCCTTCTTGATCACCAGCACGTGGCGCTCGGTGGCCCCGCGTTTCCACCAGGCCTCCCACCAGCGCTCATGCCCGATCAGGCGCGAGCGGAAGTTCGTCGCCTTGCCGATATAGAGCGGGAACAGGAAGAAGACGAAACGGCGCTGGACAAAGACATAGATGCCGCCACCTTCGGGCAGGCCCTTTGGCGTCAGTGTAATCTTGAAGCGATACGGGCGTCCCGATTCGCCCAGCCACGTGTGCCAGCCAAACAAAAACAGCATGCGATTCGTCTCCGTCCCCAAAGCGGCAACCTGAAACATGCGTGGTTAATGCAGGATTAACGGTTTGCCGCCGGTGGGGAAAGGGCGCGATCTGGCAACGATCACTAGCGCCGCGCAGCCTAGCATGACAGGAACCGCGCCACAGGCTGCGCGTAGCGCTCGTGAACCCCTCAGGTCAGGATACCCCATTGAAACTCCGCGTCAGGTCTGAACTCGTCTACGCTTTCCCGCAGGATACTCAGGCCATCGTCGCGATCCATGTCGCCCGAACGCCTGATCAGGCCATCCTGTCTGAAAGCCTCACCATCTCTCCGGACGGTCCGATCCTGCAGGACATGGCCGATCATCATGGCGAGCGCCGTTTCCGCGCTGCGTTCGAAGGCGAGACCAGCATCGTCTACGAAGCGACCGTAGACAATGCCAAGCCCCGGCTCCTTTCGCCGAATGCAAGGCTTGAGCCCTGGCTCGAACTGCCGCCGCCTGTGCTCGAATACCTGCTGCCGAGCCGTTACTGCCCGTCCGACAAGTTCATGTCCTTTGCGCATCGTGAGTTCGGCGACCTCGCCCCGGGTGGCACACAGGTCCTCGCCGTGCTCGACTGGATCTACAATCATGTCGACTATGTGCCGGGCTCCAGCCATGGCGGCACCACAGCTGAGAACACGTTCGTTGATCGCGCCGGCATTTGCCGCGACTTCACACATCTTGGTATCAGCATCTGCCGTGCCCTGAATGTACCGGCCCGCGCCGTCAGCGCCTATGGCTGGCAGCTCAACCCGCCGGACTTCCACGCCGTTTTCGAAGTCTATCTGGACAGCGTCTGGTGGCTGGTTGATGCGACGCGGCTTGTGCCCGTCGAGAATCTGGTGCGCGTTGCAACGGGCCGCGACGCTGCCGATATCGCATTTCTCACCACATCGGGGAGTTGCGACCTGATCAATCAGGCTGTCTCGGTCGAGCTGCTTACCGCGTGACTTGCGCGGCCCGGCTGGCGATCAGCTCACGTATGGGCCGGAAGCTTGTGCGGTGATGCACACACGGTCCAAGCCGTTGCAGCGCCTCGGCATGGGCAGCGGTGCCATAGCCCTTGTGCCGGGCGAAGCCATAACCGGGATGCACCGCGTCCATATCTTTCATCAGCGCATCACGCTTGGTCTTGGCGAGGATCGACGCGGCCGAAATTGCCGGTTCGGTGAGATCGCCCTTGATGATCGCGCGCGCCTCGCAGGGCAGGTCCTTCGGCAAGGCGTTGCCATCGATCAGGATCATCCCGAGCTGGCACTGCCTGGCAACCCCTTCGATGGCGCGCGACATTGCAAGGAAGGTCGCCTCGCGAATATTCAGGCGGTCGATCTCTTCAACACTGGCATGCGCCACGCAAAAGGCCGCCGCGCGTTCGCGGATCAGCGGTGCCAGCGCATCGCGCTGAGATTCCTTCAATGCCTTTGAATCCGTCAGGCCTTCAATCGGGCGTGCCGGGTCCAGCACCACGGCGCCAGCCGTCACCGGGCCGGCCCACGGGCCACGGCCAGCTTCGTCGACACCGCAGGTCAGAAGGGTCATTGTGCGCATCGCAAGAGTCCAGCGCGAGTCGGCCTTGCTATAAACCCCACGCTCCTATTCATTGCAGTCTCTCCCCCGCCCGCCATGAGGATTCCTACGCACATGACTGAATTACTCGCCTCTCCCGCCTTCTGGGGCAGTCTCGCCACGCTGACCTTCCTTGAGGTCGTGCTCGGTATCGACAATCTGCTCTTCATCTCCATCGCCACCGGCAAGCTTCAGGGAAAGCAGAAGGCGCAAGCCACCCGCGTCGGCATATGGGGGGCCATGTTCCTGCGCATTGCCATGCTGGGGCTCATCTTCGTTATCATCGGGCTCGACAAGAATGCCTTGTTCCATCTGCCGCATGCCATCGCGGTCATGGTATCCGGCGGTGACGAGGCCCTGATGCATCATGTCGAGGACGTGACGATAAAGGACCTGATCCTGCTGGCTGGCGGTCTCTTCCTGCTATGGAAGGGCACGCAGGAAATCCATTCCGCCGTCGAGGGCACGGGGCATGAAGAGACAGACGCCAAAAGCGGCTTTACTGCGGTTATCATCCAGCTTTTCGTCATCAACTTCGTCTTCTCGCTCGACAGCGTGATCACGGCAGTTGGCATGACGGATGATCTCATCGTGATGATCAGCGCGGTCGTCCTGTCGACCGTTGTCATGGCCATAGCGGCTGACCCTCTTGCGAAATTCATCGCAGTGCATCCGACAACCAAGATGCTCGCTTTGTCCTTCATCCTTCTGGTGGGAGTGGCCCTTGTGGCCGATGGCCTCGGCTTCCACATACCACGGGGCTACCTCTATTTTGCTATCGCCTTCTCGCTGGCGGTTGAGCTGCTCAATATACGCGTGCGCAAGACCGCACCGGAAAACGGAGATCATTGAATGTCAGAGCCCTATGCAATCCGGATCCATGAAACCGGCGGACCGGACGTCCTGAAGAAGGAAGCGTTCGAGCCTAAACAGCCAGGCCCCGGTCAGGCTTTGGTGCGCCAGACAGCCGTCGGCCTCAATTTCATCGACACCTATTATCGCACCGGCCTCTATCCCGCGAAGTTTCCTTTCACGCCCGGCAGCGAAGGCGCTGGTCTGGTCGAGGCCGTGGGCGAAGGCGTCACCAATGTGAAGGTCGGAGACCGGGTCGGCTATGTGGCCTCGGGTGCCTATGCCACGCACTTGACTGCGCCAGCTGGTAGCCTCTTCAAACTTCCCGATGGCATCACCGACGAGGACGCCGCCGCGGTCATGCTGAAAGGCCTGACCGCCTGGATGTTGCTGTTCGAAATCCGCGCGGTCCAGAAAGGCGATACGCTGCTCGTCTGGGCACCGGTCGGCGGCGTCGGCAGCCTGCTCGTGCCATGGGCGGCCAGCCTCGGCGCACGCGTTATCGCTGTCACCTCGTCCGAGAAGAAGGCCGAGCTTGCCCGCGCCTCTGGCGCCAGCGATGTGATCATCGGTTATGACAATGTCGCCGAACAGGTGAGAGCCCTGACCGATGGCAAGGGCGTCGACATGGCGCTCGACAGTGTTGGCAAGATAAGCGCAGACGCCTCGCTATCGAGCCTCAAGAAGCGCGGCTGGTTCGTGTCGTATGGCAACGCGTCAGGGCCGGTCGACCCTATCGCGCCAGCGCGCCTCTCAGCGGGCGGTTCGCTGGTTATGACGCGGCCCGGTCTGTTTCACTTCATCGATACGCCGGACGCTTTGGCACGTGGGGCGAAGTTGCTCTTTGCTGCGCTTCAGTCAGGAACAATCAAGGCCGAAATCGGTCAGAGATTCCCGCTCGTGGATGTCGCTGACGCCCATCGCGCGCTCGAAAGCGGCAAGACGACGGGCGCGACGGTTCTCATTCCCTAGGCTGAGTTCGTGGCGCTGAGGATTTCCAACCGGGATGCGCGGCGGCTGTGGCTGGAAGCCCAGGGCCTGTCCGCCGCGCCGACCGGCCCGCTTGACTTGCCGGGCATTATTCGCCGCCTCGGCTTCGTCCAGCTCGACACGATCCGCGTCGTTGCCCGCGCCCACGACCATATCCTCTGGAGTCGCAACCAGAACTATCGCGAGCCCATGCTGGAAAAATGCCTCGCGCGCGATCGGCATGTGTTCGAGCATTTCACGCACGATGCCTCGCTCATCCCGATGGAATTCTATCCCATGTGGCGCCGCCAGTTCCGCCGCATGGAAGCACGTTTCGAACGCTCTCAATGGTATCGCACCATGCTGGACGCGGCCGGGCGCGAAGATATCAAAGCGCGCATCGCAGCCGAAGGCCCGCTCAGCACCAAGGCCTTCGACACCAAGATTGAAGGCCCCCGCGAGATGTGGCGCCGTCCACCTCACAAGCTGGCGCTCGATTATATGTGGTATGTCGGCGACCTCTCGACCTCGCACCGCGAGAACTTCACCAAACATTATGACCTGACGCACCGCGTGATCCCGCAGGACCTGAGAGATGTAGTGCATGCCGATGACGCCCAGTTGGACTGGCTCTGCCGTGAGGCGCTCGCCCGGTTAGCCTTCGGCACGGTGGGCGACATCCAGCGCTTCTGGTCGGCGGCGGACTTGGCGGAGGTGAAGGCCTGGACCCTTGCGAATCCTGAAGAGCTGGTGCCGGTCGAGGTGGAATGCGCGGACGGCCAGTGGACGGCCGCGCTCGCCCCGACAGATATCGAGACCCGTCTGCAGCACGCCCAAGCGCCCACCTCACGCCTGCGCATCCTCAACCCGTTCGACCCCGTCGTCCGTGATCGCAATCGCCTGACGCGCCTGTTCGGCTTTGAATACCGCATCGAGATTTTCGTGCCTGCGGCCAAGCGCCAGTGGGGCTATTACGTTTATCCGCTGCTGGAGGGTGATCGTTTCGTCGGGCGGATTGAGGTGAAGTCAGACCGGGACAAGGGCGAACTCAGCGTCCATAATCTCTGGCCCGAGCCGGGCGTGAAATGGACCGATGCGCGGCAGGCGAAGCTGGACGCAGAGCTGGCCCGCATGGCCCGCTTTGTAGGGGCAACGGACGTGGTCTGGCTTACGGACTGAGCGCTGCCGCCATGTCGGCAAGCTTCGCCACCGTGTTCATGTTCCGCGCTGTACCGGATCTGGCTGACGGGATCTGGAGTTTCGATTGGCCTTGGCCATCCGGATAGAAGACATAGAGTTCCCGTGTGCCTGGCTTCAGGACTTCAGCGGTCTGGTGCTTCAGGCCCTCCAGGGCATCGGCATGGGGCGCGGCTTCAAGGAAGATCGCGACGACCCGATTGCCTGGCTCATTGGCGAAAGGATTATTGTCGCGCACCGCCGCCATTTCCTTGGCCGTGCGCACGAAGACGCCGACAGGCTTGCCGGCATAGGCTTCCAGCCGCTGGTCCAAAGCCGCCCGGACTTTCGCTTCCGGCAGGTCTGACCGGAACACGACATTGCCGCTGGCAATATAGGTTTTAACGCTCGTGAACCCCGCATCCGCGCACATGGCGGCCAGTTCCGTCATTGCCAGCTTGCCCGTGCCGCCGACATTCACGGCCCGCAGGAGCGCCACATAGGCTGTCATTGCGGATCGCTCACCGGCAAGTCCAGCAGCAGCGCCGGGTCGATATAGAAGTCCCCGCCGCGCGCATCGCTCTGGGCGTTGCGCCATTTGACAGCCCAGTGCAGGTGCGGCCCGGTCGTGCGTCCGGAATTGCCGGTCTTCGCGATCAGGTCGCCCTGCTTGACCACATCACCCGGTTTAACGTCCACTTCAGAAAGGTGCATGAAAACGGATGTCAGCCCGTGGCCATGATCGAGGAAGATTGCGCCGCCTTCGTAATAGAGGTCCGGATCAGCAAGGATGATCGTACCGTCGGCGGGCGCAACAACCGGCGTGCCGATGGGCGCCGCCATGTCATAGCCCTGATGGACAGAGGTCGATTCGCACGGCTTGCCGGTCACGTTTGATACGCCGATATATTTCCGCGTCGGCCCAAAAGGCGAGGAGGCAGGCGCCTCGGTCGGCTTGATAAAGCCATGAAGCGCTCCGGCGCCGGGATGGAATGTGGCAAATGCGTCCTGCTTGATCTGCCACGAGCGGGCGGCATGCGCCTTCTGCTCGGGCGAGCGGGCATCAACCTTGTCGCAGTCAAAGCCCTTGATGGTGCGGAACTCGTCATGACGTTCGGCAATGGCAAGATCACCATAGGAGCCGTCAGAGGCTGTCCAGCCGATGACCGCTGGTGCCTTGGAGCTGATGCCAAACTGGGCAGAGCCAGCGGCATCGGCCACCTGTTTGACTCCCGCAACCGCGAATGTTTCGCCCGGGGCGCCATGGCAGATGACGAGCCCGCCCTGAGTCAGCGCGCCGTCGCAGACAGGTGTTGCGGGCTGAGGTGTGGCAATGGGGTCTTCACCGGGCACCTGCGCACACGCGCCCGTGCAGATGACAAGGGTTAGCAGGATTTCCCGCAGCATCATCCCTTGGCGGGGATCATGCGCGTGCCAGCGGCGGCGGCATCCCAATAGGGCTCCTGCCGGTCAACGCTCCAATAGCGCAGCGCCTGCAGTGGAATCTTGCGACCCGTGACGGCACACACAACAAAATCGCCGGGCGCGAGCACCTGGATATCTGCATCGAGATAGCGAAGCCGTGCTTCGCCCGCTTGGCGGTTGGAACGTGTCAGCATTCTGCAATCATGCCTGATCCGGGCGGAAAAGAAAAGGTGCGGAGAACAGAAAGTTTCCGCTTTGTTCCAGAGAACAAATATGGTACATCCAAAATATGGAAGGCAATAGGGGGCCTTGCCAAACTGACCCCCATAGTGGACCTAAGGAGACGACTCATGGCCAAACCAGCGCTACAACTTGTGGACAAGGAATCCGGTGTGGATAAGCAAAAGGCTCTTGAAACGGCTCTAAGCAATATTGAGCGCTCTTTCGGCAAGGGCTCGGTCATGCGACTGGGCGACCGGAAAGTGATGGATATTGAAGCGGTGTCGACCGGTTCGCTGGGGCTCGACATTGCGCTCGGCATTGGCGGCATACCGCGCGGGCGGATCATCGAGGTCTATGGTCCGGAAAGCTCGGGCAAAACGACACTGGCCCTGCATTGTGTGGCTGAAGCCCAGAAGAATGGTGGCGTCTGTGCCTTTATCGATGCTGAGCACGCGCTGGACCCGGTCTATGCTGGCAAGCTGGGCGTCGATCTCGACGACCTGCTGATCTCGCAACCGGATACAGGCGAACAGGCGCTGGAAATTGCCGACACGCTGGTCCGCTCGGGCGCCGTTGAACTCCTCGTCATCGACTCCGTCGCTGCGCTGACACCGCGTGCCGAACTTGAAGGCGAGATGGGCGATTCCCTTCCCGGCCTGCAGGCTCGCCTGATGAGCCAGGCGCTGCGCAAGCTGACCGGTTCGATCTCCAAATCGAAATGTACCGTCATCTTCATCAACCAGATCCGCATGAAGATCGGCGTCATGTTCGGCAGCCCGGAGACCACATCCGGTGGTAACGCCCTGAAATTCTATGCCTCCGTCCGCCTCGACATCCGCCGTATTGGCCAGATCAAGGAACGGGACGAGGTCATCGGTAACCAGACCCGCGTCAAGGTCGTCAAGAACAAGGTGGCTCCGCCTTTCCGGCAGGTCGAATTCGACATCATCTATGGCGAAGGCATCTCCAAGACTGGTGAGCTGATCGATCTCGGCGTCAAGGCCGAAGTCGTCGAGAAGGCCGGGTCCTGGTATTCCTACAAAGGTGAACGGATGGGTCAGGGCCGCGAGAAGACGCGGACCTTCCTGAAGGAAAACCCGGCCATTGCTGACGAGATCGAGGATTCGATTCGCCGCAATGCAGGCCTTCTCGCCGATGAGCTCCTTACGGCCGGCATGGAAGCCGACAAGGATGATGATATCGAGCCGGATGCCGCCGAAGGCTGATACTTGCCCGCCAATTGGCATCTGAACGGCCGAATTCGGGCTTTTCATCTCCTGTTTGCAGCCAGGTCTTGTACCTGAACTTGTCCCTTTGTGGCGCACCCGGCTTGGCGCGCCGCAAAGGGACCTTTATATCGCCGGTTGGAGCCGGTGTGGGACAACCCTCGCCGCACATGAATACATACGGCTAGGACCCTGCCCATGACTGGCGTGAACGATATCCGCGAATCCTTCCTCTCCTTCTTCGAGAAGCAGGGCCATACGCGCCGTGCCTCGGCGCCGCTCGTGCCTCAGAACGATCCGACCCTGCTGTTCGTCAATGCCGGCATGGTGCCATTCAAGAACATTTTTACCGGCGCCGAGACGCCGTTTGCGCCCCGGGCGACGACCTCGCAGAAATGTGTCCGGGCCGGTGGTAAGCATAATGACCTCGACAATGTCGGCTATACCGCGCGCCACCACACCTTCTTCGAAATGCTCGGCAACTTCTCCTTTGGCGACTATTTCAAGGAACAGGCGATCCAGTATGGCTGGGACCTGGTCACGAAAGAGTTCGGTCTTGATCCCAAACGCCTGCTCGTAACCGTCTATGCCGAGGATGACGAGGCAGCGGCTCTCTGGAAGAAGATTGCTGGCCTGCCGGACGACCGGATCATCCGTATCGCCACGTCGGACAATTTCTGGTCCATGGGCGATACCGGCCCATGCGGACCTTGTTCGGAAATCTTCTACGATCACGGAGACAAGATTCCAGGTGGCCCTCCCGGCAGCCCGGACGAGGATGGTGACCGATTTATCGAGATCTGGAACCTGGTCTTCATGCAGTTCGAACAGTCGGCCGACGGCTCGCGCACGTCGCTACCCAAGCCATCGATCGATACGGGCATGGGGCTGGAGCGTATCGCGGCGGTCCTGCAGGGCGTTCACAACAATTACGAGATCGACCTCTTCGCCAACCTGATCAAGGCCGAGGAAGACCTCTACGGCGCCAAGGCCGAAGGCGACCATCTCGCCTCGTTCCGCGTCATCGCAGACCATTTGCGTACGTCGGCCTTCCTGATCGCGGATGGCGTGCTGCCCTCCAATGAAGGGCGCGGCTATGTGCTACGCCGCATCATGCGCCGCGCGATGCGCCACGGGCACCTGCTTGGGGCGCGTGAGCCGATGATGCATCGCCTGACGCCCGCCCTGATCGGCGAGATGGGCAAGGCCTATCCCGAACTCGGCCGCGCCAAGGCCGCGATTGAATCCGCGCTTGAGCAGGAAGAGGGCCGTTTCCAGCGCACGCTGGGCCGTGGCCTGTCGTTGCTGGATGAGGCAACGACCGGCCTCGGCGCGGGTGACGCGCTTCCCGGCGAGACCGCCTTCCGTCTTTATGATACGTTCGGCTTCCCGCTCGACCTGACGCAGGACATCCTGCGCTCGCGCGGCATGTCGGTAGATACCGATGCCTTTGATGCGGCCATGGACGTCCAGCGCGAGGGCTCGCGGAGCGCGGGCTTTACCTCTGGCGATACGGCGACGGATGACATCTGGTTTGCCGTGCGCGACAAATCCGGCGCCTCGAAATTCGGCGGTTATGCGGCGACCGAAGGTCAAGGCAAGCTTGTCGCCATCGCGGCTGGCGGCGCACTGGTCGATACGCTGGAGCCCGGCGCGGCCGAACTCGTGTTCGACGCAACGCCTTTCTATGCCGAAAGCGGCGGCCAGGCTGGCGACCATGGCGAAATCACATTCGATGGCGGCGCGCGCTTCATCGTGCGCGACGTGCAGAAGCGCGCCGGCGATGTGCACGTGCATGTCGGTGAACTTGTCAGCGGCTCCGCCAAACTTGGCGCGAATGCGAAGCTGCATGTCGACGCTGTGCGCCGCAAGGCCGTGATGGCCAATCACTCGGCCACGCACCTCCTGCATGCGGCGCTGCGCAATGTGCTCGGCGAGCATGTGACGCAGAAGGGCTCGCTCGTCGAAGCCGATCGCCTGCGGTTCGATTTCTCGCATGGCGCGCCGGTGACGGCCGCGCAGATCGAGGCAATCGAAGATCAGGTGAATGCCGTGATCCGCCAGAACACGGCCGCCGAGATCAAGGTCACCACGCCGGAGAAGGCCATTGAGGCTGGAGCGCTTGCCCTGTTCGGCGAGAAATATGGCGACGAGGTCCGCGTCCTCTCCATGGGCCGGGGCGAAGGCAAGGCCTATTCGGTTGAGCTTTGCGGCGGCATCCATGTTGAGCGCACGGGCGATATTGCCGTATTCGTGATAACGTCCGAGGGCGGCGTCTCCGCTGGCGTGCGCCGTATCGAAGCTGCGACAGGCGCTGAGGCGCTGGCCTATCTGAAAGGCCGCGCGCGCATTGCAGAGGATCTCGCCGAGAGCCTGAAAGTGCCGCTGAAGGATGTGCCGCGCAAGGTCAGCGCGCTGACGGACGAGCGCCGTTCGCTGGAGAAGGATCTGGCCGAGGCCAAGCGCAAGCTGGCCATGGGCGGCGGTGGCAGTGCGCCAGCCGGACCGGAAGTGATCAATGGCGTCAACCTTATCGCGCGTGTCGCTGAAGGCGTGGGCGGCAAGGACCTGCGCGCGCTGGTCGATGAGGCCAAGGCCAAGATCGGCTCGGGCGTCGTGGCCTTTGTCGGCGTCGCTGATGGCAAGGCCGGTGTTGCGATTGGCGTGACGGCAGATCTGACGTCGAAGTTCTCGGCAGTTGATCTGGTGAAGGTCGCAGCGGCTGCCCTTGGCGGTCAGGGCGGCGGTGGCCGTCCGGACATGGCGCAGGCCGGCGGCCCGGATGCCAGCAAGGCGGACGAGGCCATCGCAGCTGTCAAAGCAGCGCTGGCAGGCTAGGCCGCGTCGCCTAATATCAAGATAGGTTTGGGGCGCCGCGGTTGGTCATAGCCAGCCAGGGCGTCCTGCCAGTCCTCTAATCTGACTTCTCGTATTGCTGGAAGCGCCGGAATGTTCAGGCGTGGCCACAGCGTGTCGAAGCAGGCGTGCCATTGCTGCGGCGTCATCGCGGCGAGGCTGTCGCGCATATGGAAACGCCGGTGATGGGCGCGTGGCCTTGGGTTGCCGGGCAGGACGGGCTGGCCGGTGAGCAGGCCGTAGCTGACAAAGTCAGCGTCTGCGGGCATGGCCTTAAGGATCAGCGAACCGGGCTCGCCGCCAAGCGCATCAAACGTGACGTCAGCTGAGGCGGCAGCAGCCGTAAGCTGATCTGCGTCACAGAGCTGTATGGCTTCGACGCCCCTGCGAGTGAGCGCAGATTTGTGCTCGGGCGCGCGATAAACGCCGGTCACCCGGCTGGCGCCTGCTGCGAGGGCCCATTGCGCGAGCAGTGTGGCGCAGGTTGAGCCAGCCGCCGTGAGCATGACATGGGTGCCTTTCACGGGCCATGCGTCCAGCATCAGCTGGGCAGCAAGCGGATTGATATAACCACGGGCGGCGATGGTGCTATCGATGGAGGGCGGTACGGGTATGGCGAGGTCAGGATCGCAGTCGACATAGGCTTGCCATGTGCCAGGTCCGCGAAGGGGGAGGACGCGCTTGCCGATCAGATGCGCGTGGCTCACTGGCGCCGCGATGACTTCGCCGACGCCTTCATAACCCGCGACCAAGGGCGGGCTGACGCGGTGGGCATAGGCGCCGGTGATGGGTATCAGGTCGGATGGATTGACCGGGGCCATCTGCATCTTCACGCGCAGCAGATGGGGCGGGCGCGGCGAGAGCGGCAGGCGCTCAAGTTTCAGTGCCTCAGATGGTGGGCCAAAACGGCGATAGATGAGGGCGGTATTTTCCATCGCGCGACCCTGGATTTGAATGGTCGGAGTGAGAGGATTTGAACCTCCGACCCCTGCCTCCCGAAGGCAGTGCTCTACCAGGCTGAGCCACACTCCGAACCGAAGAGCGGCGTATTTACGCCCGCCGCAGGAAAATTCAAGAGGGTCAGCCGGCCACTGTGAGCAGGGGTTCTTCGGCGCCCGGTTGCCACTGGGCGTGCTTGGTCATGATGGATTTGAAGAGCGGGCTGGCGAGGTGGCCGGCAAGCCAATCCTGCAATGCGGGCAGGGACTGGGCTGCGAACCATTCCCGGTCTGTCGCGGCGAACTGGCGCACGAAGGGGAAGAGGGCCATGTCGGCGAGACTGCGCTTGGCGCCGAGGAGCTGGCCGCCGGACGAGGCTATACGGGCGTTCCATTCGGCGAGGATGGCCAAGCCCTCGGCGCGCTGGGTCTCCGGGTCCACGCCGTCATAGCGGTTTGGGTATTTGTAGCGGTCGAGCGCGTGTTTGAAGGGGCCGTCGCTTTGCTTGATGAGCGCATTGGTTTCGGCGCTGTCGGCGCCGCGCCAGTTTTCAGGATCGTTCCGGGCGAGGGCCCATTTCATCACGTCGAGGCTTTCGTCGACGACCTGTCCGTCCGGCAGGACGAGGACAGGAACGGTGCCCTTGGGGCTGGCGGCTAGCATGGCGGCGGGCTTGTCGCGCAGCACGACTTCGCGGATGCGGATGTCCAGGCCGCTGATCGCGAGGGCGAGGCGGGCGCGCATGGCATAGGGGCAGCGGCGGAAGGAATAGAGGATGGGCAGGCTCATGCGTCCTCGCTCCGGCGTGCCTCCGGGCCCATGTGCTTTTCACCTCGGGCCTTGGCGAGGTCGATCTGCTTCTGGCGCTCGGCAAAACGGGCGCGCTGGTCGTCTGTCATTTCGCTGATGCAGTGCGGGCAGGAGACGCCGGATTCAAAGGCCGCGTGCTGTTTGTCGGCCTCGGTGATCGGACGTTTGCAGGCATGGCACATGTCATAGGAGCCGGGCGTGAGATCGTGCCGGACGGAGACGCGCTCGTCGAACACGAAACATTCGCCCTGCCATTTGCTGTCCTGCTCGGGCACGGTTTCGAGATATTTGAGGATGCCGCCTTCGAGATGGAAGACGTGGTCGATGCCCTCGGCCTTGACGAAGCTGGTCGCCTTTTCGCAGCGTATGCCGCCGGTGCAGAACATGGCGACCTTGGGCTTGCGGCCTTCGGATTCGAGCTTGGCGCGGAATTCGCGGAACCAGTCCGGGAATTCGCGGAAGGTCTTGGTGTTCGGGTCCACGGCGCCTTCGAATGTGCCGATGGCGACTTCATAATCGTTGCGCGTGTCGATGAGGACGGTGTCCGGGTCTGAGATCAGCGCGTTCCAGGCCTCGGGCGCGACATAGGTGCCGACGATGGCGTTCGGGTCTGTGCCCGGCACGCCCATGGAGACGATTTCGCGCTTCAGGCGGACCTTGAGGCGCAGGAAGGGCATCTCGTCGGCCTCGGCAAACTTGGCCTGCAGCGTCTCGCAACCGGGCAGGGCGCGCATGGCGGCAAGGGCCGTATCGATGGCCTTGGCTGTGCCGGCGATGGTGCCGTTGACGCCTTCGGTGGCGAGGAGGACCGTGCCTTTGACGCCTGACGCCTCCAGCGTTTCGGCCAGAGGTGCGCGGCGGGACTCGAAGTCCGGCAGGGCGAAGAATTTGTAGAAGGCGGCAACTTTGAAGGTCATGGCTGCCGCTTATGGCAGATCGCGGCGGGAATTTGAATAAGGGGCTGCACGTATGACGCCTGTGGGGGCGCTTGGGGGTGGGAGCTGGCTTTTCGGGATTGGGTTCGCGGTCAGGTATGCGGCAGCGGCAGCAAGTAAGCCCGCACACCCTGCGCGGGCAGAGGTGCGGGCGTGCGACTGGCCGGGATTCGCCGCCCCTGCCTGCGCAGGGGACACGGGCTGCTGGTTTCGTCTGTGAGGGCAAGCCTCAGCCGAGGCGACACCGGTGCCCGAAAACAGCCCGAACGATGCCCGGACAGGTCGTCAGATGCACGAATGAGGACAACGCGGCCTGTCTTGCTGAGGCCCCAGAACATTTGAGAGCCGGGCCCGCCATTGACCTGGAACCACGCCATGAGGCGCTGGATCCTGAAATAGATCAGTGGCCAGATGGCGAGCAAGTACCAAGGCAGGCCCTGCATGGGGCGGAAGAGGCTGTAGTCCGACATTGGGCGTATTATACGCCGGGACGGTTTGGGGTTGGATAAGTTCGTGCCCTCCCTCTCCATTGGGAGAGGGATCGAGGGTGAGGGGTAGCGATGTTGAGGCGCTCAGGATTGGCCGCAACGACTTCTGTTCAGGGGCATCGCTGAAACGTATGTCTTGGGTGGAGACTTGGGTGCCCCCTCACCCCCAACCCCCTCTCCCACGGGGAGAGGGGGCTTTTGAGGAGTTGATGATGGGCTTGGCCATGGTTCCGGGTTAGAGAAGGGGGGATAATTCAGGAGACCTGCCGATGACCCATATCCTTGCCATATCAGGAAGCTTGCGGAAGGCGTCTTATAATTCAGGGCTGGTGCGGGCCGCTGAGGCGCTGGCGCTGGAGGGCGTGACCGTTAGCGGCACGACGCTGCACGGCATTCCGCTTTATGATGCGGATGTGGAAGCGGCCGAGGGCATTCCAGCGCCGGTGACGGCGTTGAAGGATGCGATCCGGGCGGCTGACGGCGTTTTGCTGGTGACGCCGGAATACAATAACGGGATTCCGGGTGTGTTCAAAAATGCGGTGGACTGGACGTCGCGGCCAGCCTCGGAGATTGGCGAGATATTCGGCAGCAAGCCGGTGGCGATTATCGGTGCGTCGCTGGGCGGGTTCGGCACGATCCTGTCGCAGAACCATTGGCTGCCGGTGATCCGCACGCTGGGCATGCGACCCTGGTTCGAGGGGCGGCTGCTGGTGTCGCGGGCATCGGGCCTGTTCGATAGCGAGGGCAACCTGACGGATGACGAAACCCGCAAGAAGCTTAGCGATTTCGTGGCCGGGTTTGCGGCCTTTGCAGGCGCTTAAGAGCCGGGACGAATAAGGACGGTCTGGAAGCGCTGGTAGCCGAGCTGTTTCTCGTCGGCGGTCTGGCGATAGGCGCGGTATTCGCCGATGGGGGTGGCGGCGATGCCAGCCTGGGTCAGGCGCTCTGCGACGGCAGCAGCGCGGCGATAGGCGAGGGTCTGGTTGTCAAAGCGGCGCAGCTCGCCCGCCGTGGAGGCATAACCGACAGTTTCGACTGTCGTGACGGACCAGTGCTGGAGTGCCCAGATACTGTTGCCCAGAACGGCTTCACCTTCCGGCGAAAGGACCGCTTCGCCATTGTCGAAATTGATCAGCGGGAGTTCGCTGACGGGCGGCACGAGACGGATTTTCCATTCGGGGAAATTCGTCTGCAGACCGGCTTCCATCGTGCGATAGGCCGAGATCGACAGGCCGTCATGCGGCGCGGCCATGAGCGTGGCGGTTTTTGCATCGGCATTGATATCGGCGGCGGCGAGTTCGAACGGGATGGCGGCGCGCAGCTCTGTCTCGGTCTGGCGCAGCTCTCCGAAGGTCTGCAGGCGCGAGATTTCGGCGCGCAGCGGCGCGGCGATGGATGTGTCGGCCATGCGCAGGAAGGCTTCGGCTTCGAGGGTCTTGTCCTCGTTGATGAGAACCTGGCCGAGATTGATGTCCACCGGGCGGCCGAGGCGTTTGGTCAGCTCTGCGGTGAGCTGGCTCGCGGCGTCCGGCACGCGGGTGCGGGTAAGGATGGTGGCGTCGACGCGGATGTCTTCGCGCTTTGGAAACTGGACCGAGACGTCCGAGATGCGGGCCTCGTTATCGTCGAACGGGTCGAGCAGGGCGTCCTTCACCGTGTTGATGGCAGTGGCCTCATAGGCAATGTCGCGCAGGGCGATGCCGAGAGGGAGTGAGAGGGCGGCGAACACAGTGAGGACCATTGCACTCTGAAACATCGTGCTGCGCGAGCCATGATCGGCGCCAAATCCATAGAGGCGCGAGAGGACCGTGACCGAGAGCGCGATGGCCAGCAGGTTGGTCATGAAGAGGAAGAAGGAGCCCCCCGCGACGGCCATGGAACCGACGGCGAGGCCGTAGCCCGTGACCGCGAGCGGCGGCATCAGGGCGGTGGCGATGGCGACGCCGACAATGGTTTCGCCCTTGCGCTGAATAACGGCATAGCCGCCGGCGAGGCCCGAGAAGATGGCGACGAGCAGGTCGAAGAAGTTCGGCCGTGTGCGGGCGATGATCTCGGGCGTGATCTCTGTCAGCGGCGACAGGCGCACGATGAGGAAAGATATGGTGACGGCGGCGAGCACGCCGAGGGCCATGGTGAAGATGGCGCGGCGCAGGGCGGCGAGGTCGAGGATGCTGAGCGAGAAACCCATCAGCATGATCGGGCCCATCAGGGGAGAGATCAACATGGCGCCGATGATGACGGCTGGCGAGGAGAGTAGCAGGCCGAGTGTGGCGATGGCGCAGGACATGACGGCCATGAAGGCGTAGCGGCCGGAGATCTGGCCTTCCTCGCAGGCATGGTCGACGACGGCTTCATGGTCGATCTTGCGGCCGAGACGTTTGAAAAAGACGCGGGCCTGCCGGCGCCATGTGTCGAGGTTTTCGACAGCGGTGGTTTTGTCAAAGGCCATGGTTTTCGTATCTCTTCGTCCGGGAGGGTCTGACGGCTTTACATCAAAAACCATACGCATTCATTAGCGTAGACCGGATAGTTTATGTCTGGGTTTGCAGGCTGCATCGCCCGGATGGTGCTGGGAGTCTAGTCTGCGAGCACGCGGGGGAGCTTGAAGGTCACCGTTTCCTTGGCGGTCTCAATGCTGTCCATGGTGACGTCAAAGCGGGCGCGGCAGGCGTCGATGACGCCCTGGACGAGGTCTTCCGGGGCGCTGGCGCCAGCGGTGAGGCCGAGCGTGGAGACGCTGTCGAACCAGGACCAGTCAATGTTCTCGGCGCTGGCGATGAGTTCGGCGCGGGCGGCCCCGGCGCGCAGGGCCACCTCGACCAGGCGGACGGAATTGGAGCTGGTGCGCGCGCCGATGACGAGGACGAGCCCGGCGCCGGGCGCGAGGACTTTCACGGCGTCTTGCCGGTTGGTCGTGGCGTAGCAGATGTCTTCCTTATGGGGCGCCGACATGGCCGGGAAGCGGCTTTGCAGCACGGCCACGATATCGGCCGTATCGTCGACAGATAGCGTAGTCTGGGTGACGAAGGCGAGGTTGTTCGGGTCTTTCGGTACGAATCGTTCCGCATCGTCGACGGTTTCGATCAGCGTAATGGCGCCATTTGGCAGCTGGCCCATCGTGCCAATGACTTCCGGGTGGCCGGCATGGCCGATCAGGACGATCTCGCGGCCTTCATTGCTGTGGCGTTCGGCCTCGACATGGACCTTGGAGACGAGCGGGCAGGTGGCGTCGACATAGATCATCTGGCGTGAGGCGGCCTCGGCGGGCACGGATTTCGGCACGCCGTGGGCCGAAAAGATGACCGGGCGATCGGTGGGGCATTCATCCAGTTCTTCAACGAATACAGCGCCCATGGCCTCAAGCCGGCTAACGACATGGGCATTGTGGACGATCTCGTGGCGCACATAGACGGGCGCGCCCCATTTCTTCAGCGCTTCCTCGACAATCTGGATCGCGCGGTCCACACCGGCGCAGAAACCGCGGGGGGCGGCAAGGCGAATGGTCAGGGCGGGTCTGTCGCTCATTTAATCATCTCCTGCCTCTGCAGCGTTGCGCCAAGGCGCCGAGCCCTTTAACACATCTCCAGCTACAGATGGACAGGCCCTTTCTACAGGCCAAGTAAGGACACGCCGACGCATGCGCAAACTTTTACCTCTCATCGCCGTTGTCCTCATTGTCGGTTGCCAGTCCAAGGTGGCCGAAGCGTTTGATACGCGCCAGAATGCAGGACCCTGCCCACCGGTGGGTTCGCTCTATGATGTGTCGCGCTATGTCCAGTTCGCTGATCCTTCTGACGAGACCTATAACAAGATCGCCTATACGGCCGAAATCACCGATGTGCGCAGCTTCTGCCGCTATGCCGGCAAGGACCCGCTGGATGTACAGCTGGAAGTCGACTTCGCCTTCGGCAAGGGGCCTGCGGCCGACCAGGACGGTCACACCTATCCGTATTTCGTCGCGGTCACGCGCCGGAACGGCAAGGTTCTGGCCAAGGAATATTACAATGTGGACGCCGACTTCAACGGCAAGAAGCTGGACGGGAAGACGGAATCCTTCAGCAAGATCCTTATCCCGCGCCTGGATGAATCGATTGCCGGAACAAACTTCGAGATCGTTGTCGGCTTCGACCTGTCAGCGGACCAGCTTGAGTTCAACCGCGCGGGCAAGCGCTTCCTGCTCAACGCCGAAAAGTAGACCATGGCCAGCCTGACGAGAGACCTGACGGCGGCCGCGGGCGCCGCTTTCTCCGCCATGGGGCTGGAGGAACGCTGGGGCGCGGTGCGCCGCTCGGACAAGCCGGAACTGGCTGACTTCCAGTGCAATGGCGCGATGGGCGCGGCCAAGGCGGCTGGCAAGAACCCGCGCGAGATTGCCGCCGCCGTGGCAGATGCGCTGAAGGCCTATCCGCTGGTGCTTTCAGCAGAGGTGGCCGGGCCGGGCTTTATCAATATTCGCGTATCGGATGCGGCGCTCTCGGGCCGCGCAGCTGACGTGCTGGCCGATGCGTTGGCGGGCGCGGAGATGGCGCCGGACGCACAAGTGACGGTGATCGACTTTGGCGGGCCGAATGTGGCGAAGCCCATGCATGTTGGCCATTTGCGCTCGGCGGTGATCGGCGACACGCTGCAGCGCCTTCTGCGCTTCCTTGGCGACCGGGTGACGTCTGACACCCACCTTGGCGACTGGGGCCTGCAAATGGGCCACCTCGTCACGGAGCTTCACGACGAGCAGCCGGACCTGATCTATTTCGATTCCAATTATTCCGGGCCTTACCCGGAAGAGCCGCCTGTCACGATTGAGGATCTCGGGCGGCTCTATCCCGCCGCGAGCAACAAGGCGAAGGCGGATGCAGAGCGCAACCAGCGTTCGCAGAATGCCGTGGCCGAACTGCAGGCGGGACGGCCCGGCTATCGCGCGCTGCTGAAGCATTTCATCGATGTATCGGTGGCGGCGCTGAAGGTGGATTATGCGTTCCTGAACGTCTCGTTCGACCTGTGGAAGGGCGAGAGCGATGTGGACCATTTGATCCCCGGCCTGATCGAACAGTTCCGCACCGCTGGCCTCGCAGAGGAAAGCGATGGTGCGCTGATCGTGCATGTCGCCAAGGAGAGCGACAAGAAAGAGATGCCGCCGGTCATGCTGCTGAATTCGCGCGGCGGCACAGGCTATCATACGACCGATCTGGCGACGATCGAGGACCGGATGAGCACGATGCATCCGGTGCCGGAGCGCATGCTCTATGTGGTGGACCAGCGTCAGGCGCTGCATTTCGAACAGGTGTTCCGCGCGGCAGAACTCGTGGGCCTGATCGACGAAGGCCATATGGAACATATCGGTTTCGGCACAGTGAACGGGCCGGACGGCAAACCGTTCAAGACGCGCGAAGGCGGCGTGCTGCGCCTCGCTGACCTGAACGCGATGGCGTTCGAGGAGGCCGACCGAAAGCTTGGCGCCGCAAACCTGCCGGAGGACATGGGCACCGACGAGCGGGCGAATGTCGCGCGGCTCGTCGCGGTTGCGGCCCTGCGCTTTGCCGACCTGCAAAACACGCGCACGACGAATTACGTGTTCGACCTCGACCGCTTCACGAGCTTTGAAGGCAAGACGGGCCCCTACCTGATGTATGCCGCCGTGCGCATCAAGTCGCTGCTGCGGCGAGCGGAAGCGGCTGGCAATGCGCCGGGCGAGATTGCCGTAGGCCATGATGCAGAGCGCGCACTGGTACTGGCGCTGGATGGTTTCGGTGCGGCGCTGCTGGGCGCGCGCGAAAAGCGGATGCCGCACATATTGTGCGAACATGTCTATGGCCTGAGCCAGGCGTTCAGTGCGTTTTATGGCGCGCTTCCGATTGCCAATGAAAGCGACCCTGCGCTGCGGGCAAGCCGGTTGGCGTTGGCGAGTGCCGTGCTGAAGCAGCTGGAAGCGGGTCTCGGCATTCTTGGTATCGAGGTGCCTGAGCGGATGTAAGGGTGAGCCTTACGTCAGTCGTTGTGGCGCAGCAGGATCCAGTCGACCTTGCCGAGCACGAAATCATCCTTCGCGGCGCGCTCCCATAGGGGCGTATGGTGGTCGCCAACAATCAGGATGTCCGTGTTGGCGAGATCCGGGTCAGACGCGATCTCGTTGACTTCTTCAAACACGATCGCCCAGAGGTTTGTCAGTTCGCACACTGTCTTGTTGCGGATTTTCGGTGTGTCGGACCGGCAGCCCATCGTATCTTCCGGGCTGTCGACATAGGGGATGTGGCTGTTGAGCGTCAGCCAGTAGATGAATTTGGGCGTATCCGGTTCGGTCTTAAGTCTCGCGTGAACGGCCTTGCCGACATCCGCATCGCAGAGGCCATTAAACACGCTGCCGCAGCGCTGCACGAAGTGTTCCGGTTGTTCGACTTCTAGCTGGTCCATGAATTCCATTTTCTGGAAGCCAATGCGCGGGTACCATTTGTCCCTCTGGAACATGTCCATCGTGAAGCCGTGGAAGGCGATCGTGTCATAGCCGGCCGCGCCCAGCTGGTTCGGCAGGCAATTGTCGGTCGGGGCGCCGGTGAGATAGTCGATATAGTCGCCCCAGCGGTCGCAGAGCTCGCGCGACGCGGCGCCGGTGGTGGAGCCTGAATAATAGGTCTGGCCGTCTTCGACGCTGAAGCGGCCTTCGGGGAGGTTTTTGGTCAGGACCGATGTCAGAAGCTGGCGTGCTTCCGGGTCGGCATAGGCGCCCATGCCCTCAACCACGACGATCAGCAGGTTGGCGTGCTCACCGATAATTGCGTCCGCGCTGAGGCCGGACATTTTGCGGGCGCTCTGAAAGGGGACGTCAGGCTTGTTGAAGTAAGGCTGTGTCCACGCGAGGTCTGCACCGGAAAGGGCGGCTGCCAGCAGCAGGGCGGGGACCAGCGAGGCCTGGCGGAGCGCCGCCCGGTTCCGGCTGATCAGCCAGGCCGACAGCGCCGACGTCGCCGTGACAACAAGCACAATACAGACATAGAGCGCTGACTTGGCCGGATTGATCGAGGCCGAGTATTTGAGCGAATCCAGCGCCACATCAAAGGGCAGATGGAAGGCCATCATGACCATCAGGGTCAGGTCGATGAGCGCCGCGAGCAGGAACAGGATGAAGGTCAGGCGGGCGGGCAGGAAGAGGCCGGCGATGCCTGCCGCGAGAAAGAGGAGGGGCGAGATCAGTCGCGAGGCGATATAGAAGGGCGCGACGAGCAGGAACAACACGTTCGGGATGACGACTGCGAAGAGCGCGAACAGGAGAGCGTTGCGCGAGAAAAGCGCATAGCCCTTGTCGGCTGCCGGTGCTCGCGTGGTTGTGAGCATTGTCACCAATATCTGCCAAAGCCATCCATCTGACAGGCGTGTTATCTCATAACCCCTAAAAGCCGATTAATCATGGCGGATGCCGCGGGGCAGGTGATCGAATAGCAGGCACAGTGTGGATAGGGCGATAGCTGGCATAGTCCCGACTTGCCGGGGGGCTGAATTCGGTCTAGTTCCGGAATCAATTCAAACCCTGTCCCGGGAGAGAGCAGTCCTTAGAGGCTGCCGCCGAAGGCGCAACCGCCCCGGAAACGCTCAGGCAAAAGGACCGGACAGGGTCAACACGCTGGAAAGAGGCCTTCGAGGCCTCGCCGAAGGAGCAAGCCTTGGCTCGTCCTTCGACTTCGCTCAGGATGAGCCTAGTCGATTGAAGAGAGGGCGGAATCTCTCAGGCGCCCAGGACAGCGGGGGCGACGGTATTTCGGCCATGGGCCGATCCGTCACCCTTTGGATTGATGGCGCCATGGCTGATGACACACACGACGACCTGAAGCGCACCCCGCTTTATGACCTGCATGAAAAGCTGGGCGCCAAGCTCGTGCCGTTCGCGGGCTATGAAATGCCCGTTCAATACCCGATGGGCGTGATGGACGAGCACAAATGGACACGCAACCATGCGGGCCTGTTCGATGTGAGCCATATGGGTCCCTGCTTCCTGTCGCTGGAAGAGGGCATTGGCGGCGGTGACGAGGCACATGCCAAGATCGCCGCGCTGGTTGAGACATTGGTGCCGAGCGACATTACCGGCCTGAAACAGGGCCAGGCGCGCCTGACCGTCCTGCTGAACGACGAGGGCGGCATCCTCGACGACCTGATCATCACGCGGCCGCTGGGCGATGAGGCGCAGGGCAGCCTCTACATCGTCGTCAATGGCGCGGTGAAGGAACAGGACTGGGCGATTTTCGAGAAAGCGCTGGCAGGCAAGGCCGTGCTGACGCGCGCCGATGACCGCATCCTGTTTGCGCTGCAGGGGCCGGAAGCCGTCGATGTGATGAGCGACTTCTTCCCCGGGTGCGAAGAGCTGAAATTCATGCACCACATGCCGTTCGAGCTGAACGGGACACGGTGCATCGTGTCGCGCTGCGGCTATACGGGCGAAGACGGGTTCGAAGTATTGGTGAGCCCGGCCGCGGGCCTGCCGCTGATCGACGAGATGCTGACGGATGAGCGGGTCGAGATGATCGGCCTTGGTGCGCGCGATAGTTTGCGGCTTGAGGCGGGTCTCTGCCTCTACGGGCATGATATGGACCCGTCGCGCGACCCGATCGAGGCAGACCTTGGCTGGGTGATCCAGCGCAAACGCCGCGAGGGGGGCGACTTCCCCGGCGCCGCGCGTATCCTTGCGAGCATACAGGACGGCGTGGCCGAGAAGCGCGTGGGCATCCGCCCGCTGGAGCGCGCACCGGCCCGGGAAGGCACCGCGATTGAGATTGACGGCAAAGTGGTGGGCGTTGTGACGTCCGGCGGCTTTGGGCCGACGGTCGATCATCCGGTCGCCATGGGATATGTCGCGGTCGCCCATGCGGCGCCGGGCACGAAAATCGACCTGATGGTCAGAGGCAAGGCACGGCCGGGCGAAGTGGTCGCGCTGCCGTTTGTTCCACACAATTACAAGCGATAGGGCAAAGATTATGAGCACGAAACTGACCGAACAGGTGACGTTCTATACCGAGGAACATGAATGGGTGACCGTCCATGGCGAACTCGGCACAGTGGGCATCACCAAATTTGCCGCCGAGCAGCTGGGCGACGTGGTGTTCGTCGAGACGCCTGAAGTCGGCAAGGTGTTCAAGAAGGGCGACGACATGGCCGTCGTCGAGAGTGTGAAAGCCGCATCGGACGTGTACGCACCGGTTAGCGGCGAAGTGGTCGATGCCAATGCGGTGCTGGCCGACAAGCCGGAGACCGTGAACGAGCACCCCGAGACCGAAGGCTGGTTCTGCGTGATCCGCCTGTCGCATGGCGAAGAATTGTCCGGCCTGATGGACAAGGACGCCTATTTCGAATTCTGCAAAGGCCTTTAATCCATGCGCTATCTTCCCCTGACTGATGACGACCGCAAGGCCATGCTGAAAGTGATCGGCGCCAAAAGCGCGGATGACTTCTATGGCGATGTGCCGGAATCGGCCCGCCTTGGTGGCAAGGTGGCCGGCCTGCCGGACCATCAGGGGGAGATGGCTGTTGAACGCCATCTCTCGAAACTCGCAGCGAAGAACCGCTCGGCCTCGTCGGGCCCGTTCTTTGTCGGGGCAGGTGCCTACAAGCACCACATTCCGGCCAGCGTGGACATGGTGATCCAGCGGTCTGAATTCCTGACGACCTACACGCCCTACCAGCCGGAAATCGCGCAGGGCACGCTGCAGACCCTGTTCGAATTCCAGACACAGGTGGCCGCGCTGACGGCGATGGATGTCGCCAACGCCTCCATGTATGACGGTTCGACGGCCTGCGCCGAGGCGGCCGTGATGGCCTGCCGCGTGACGCGCCGGAAGAAAGTCATTCTCTCGGGCGGCCTGCACCCGCATTATGCGGCGGCGACGAAACTGCTCTGCGAAGCGCAGGGGCTGGAAGTTGTGCAGCTGCCAGTCGCGGTTGATGGCGAGATGGCATTGGCGGAGGCGGCGGATGACCTGACCGCCTGCGTAATCGGCCAGAGCCCGAACATATTCGGCACGGTGACGGACCTGTCTGCGGTGGCCGATGCCGCCCACGAGAAGAAGGCGTTGTTCGTATCCGTGTTCACTGAGGCCGTCGCACTTGGCCTCGTGACGCCTCCGGGTGAGATGGGCGCGGATATTGCCGTGGGCGAGGGGCAGTCGATTGGCGTGCCGCTCGGCTTTGGCGGGCCCTATGTGGGCCTCTTTGCGTGTACCGAGAAACTGGTGCGCCAGATGCCGGGGCGCCTGTGCGGTGAGACTGTGGATGCCGACGGCAAGCGCGGCTTCGTGCTGACGCTGTCGACCCGCGAGCAGCATATCCGCCGCGACAAGGCGACGTCGAATATCTGTACCAATTCCGGGCTCTGCGCGCTGGCCTTCACGGCGCACATGACGCTGCTGGGCGACAAAGGCCTGAAAGGCCTGGCGCTGCTGAACCATGAAGCGGCATGTGACTTGGCCGATGCGCTGGAAGCTGTGCCAGGTGTGGAAATCCTGACGCCGCGTTTCTTCAACGAGTTTTCTTTCCGTACACCAATGAATGCCGAAGCTGTGCTGGCGATGCTCGACGAAGCGGGCGTTGTTGGCGGCGTGAGGGCAAGCCGCCTCTTCCCGGCCGAGCATATGGGCGACGTGATCATCTGCGCCGCGACAGAGTGCACGACACCGGAAGATATTGCCGCCTATGCCGCGGCGCTGAAGGAGATTGTGTGATGAGTAGAGTTTTCGTTCCTCATCCGCAGCGGTCAGAAATCGAGAAGCAGTTTGATGGGTTTGGCTTTAATGAACGCAAGGACGTGCAGTATGGCGTTAGGGCACGAAAAGCAGGGCAATGGTTTGTGTTCTATGATCCCGACACGTTCAACAAGAGCCAGCTGTTGTTTGGATTTGAACCTAAGTTCGCTAGCAAAAACGAGCCGATGATACAGAGTTTTGCTACCGAAAAACACTCTGACGAAGCCTCCAGTACTGCGTTCAATGTATACAGAAACGCTGGCTCAAATCCTGCCAAACAATCCGATATCGCGGTAGTCTGGAAATTCAGCTCGGTGGTTAAAATCCTAGACTGCGTGAGAGAACTAGAACGTTCGGGAGCACTATCATGACCATGAATAACCAGGGCCGCCCCACGGCGCCGACTTCGACTTCCGTGTCCGCCATCGAGACCGTGTCCGGCTCGCGGGGGCTGTTGCAGGCTGAGGGGTTGATCTTCGAGATTGGCACCAGTGAGACCACGGGTGTTGACCTGCCAGCGCCGAAGAACCGGACGGGCCGCCTTGGCGGCGTGGCGCGCAAAGTGGCGACCGGCCTGCCGGGCCTGTCGGAGCCGGAAATGGTGCGCCACTACATGCGCCTGTCACAGCGTAACTATGCCATCGACCTCGGCTTCTTCCCGCTGGGCAGCTGCACGATGAAGCACAATCCGCGCCTCAACGAGAAGATGGCGCGCCTGCCGGGCTTTGGTGACATCCACCCGATGCAACCGCAGGCGACCGTGCAGGGCGCGCTGGAACTGATCGACGAGCTGGCCACCTGGCTGAAGACGCTGACCAACATGCCTTTCGTGGCGATGAGCCCGAAGGCGGGCGCACATGGCGAACTGGCGGGCATGCTGGCGATCCGTCAGGCGCTGATTGCGCGAGGCGAAGGCGAGACACGCAAGCGGGTTCTGGTGCCCATGTCGGCGCATGGTACGAACCCGGCAACGGCTGTGCAGTGCGGCTTCGAGGTGGACGAGATCAAGGCGGATGCGCGCGGCCGCGTCGACATGGACATGCTGCGGGCGAAGCTGGAACGCACCGATGACGTGGCCGGCATCATGCTGACCAATCCGAATACGTGCGGTCTGTTCGAGACCGATATCAAGGAGATCGCCGACCTGATCCACGCGGCGGGCGGCTACTTCTATTGCGACGGCGCGAACTTCAACGCCATCGTCGGCCGTGTGCGTCCGGGCGACCTCGGCGTCGATGCGATGCACATCAACCTGCACAAGACCTTCTCCACACCGCATGGCGGCGGCGGGCCGGGCTCGGGCCCGACTGTCCTCTCCGAAGCGCTGGCGCCTTATGCGCCGGTGCCCTTCGTGGTGAAGAACGAAGACGGCGTGTATTCGCTGGTCGAAGACATGGACGGCGAGGCGAGCGAGAGCTTTGGCCGGATGGTCGCCTTCCATGGCCAGATGGGCATGTTCGTGCGGGCGCTGGCCTACATTCTCAGCCACGGCGCGGACGGCCTGAAACAGGTTGCCGAGGACGCCGTGCTGAACGCGAACTATATCGCGGCCAAGCTGAAGCATGTGATGACGCCTGCCTTCGAGGGCTATTGCATGCACGAGGCGCTGTTCTCGGATGCGTTCACGGCGGACGGCATCGAGACGCTCGATATCGCCAAGGCGCTGATCGACGAGGGCTATCACCCGATGACCATGTACTTCCCGCTGGTGGTGCATGGCGCGATGCTGATCGAGCCGACCGAGACCGAGAGCAAGGCGACGCTGGACCAGTTCTGCGCCTCGCTGGAATCGATTGCCCGCCGCGCCGCGCAGGGTGACGAGACGCTGAAAGGTGCACCTTATCTTGCCCCGGCCAAGCGGCTTGATGAGACGCGGGCGGCGCGCAAGCCGATCCTGAAGTGGACGGCGCCGACGTCTGATACCGTCGCGGCCGAGTAGGTGCGTCAGCCCACTTGGGGCTTGGTGGGGTCGCTATGGAACAGGCGCTCCCGCAGCCCTGAGAAACCGATAATCATCGGTCGCTCTATGAGGCGATAGGAAAGCCCTGCTGCGATGATCGAAGCGGCAAGGCAAACCATGACCAAGGCAATATTGTCCAGTGGGCCCTTGTGGCCGAGCTGGAAGATGGGTGCCAGGGCGGGGATATCTCCGAGGAAGCCGAAAGCGAGCCGGGTCAATGTGAGCAGGATCACATGACAGAGGTAAAGCGAGAAGGACCAGTCGCCGAGCCGGGCGAGGCCTTTGTAGCAGGCCTCGAAATACGGCGTCGTGCGACGCAGGCGGTTGGGCATGGATTGGCCACCGAGCCAGCCGAACCAGAGTGACGCCATCATTGCGACGGCGCCGACAAGAACTGTCACGATCGCGGCGCCAGCACGTTGGTCGAAGGGACTGTCAGCCGGCAGGCCATAGAGGAAGCTGATCATCGCGGCGGTCAATGCGCCTATCCCGGCCGGCACGAGCCAGGCTTGCCGCTTTGACAGTTCAAGCGTGGCAAAGCCGTAGACTAGAAGGGTGCAGGGCAGGCCGAACTCGATGATCCGATTCCATGTAATAAGGGCTAAATCGTCCGGGCGGTGAAATGTCAGCGACCCTGCGAGCCAGAGGATGGCGACCAGTGTCATCAAGCCGCTACGCCACGCGACTCCGGAGCCGACCGCGACACCGACCACGGCGCCAAGGATGAATTCCATTGTCATCGGAGACAGCACAAGCGAGGCGTAGTCGATGGCCAGCGGTTTCGACATGCCGACCATCGCGCCTCCCGCTATGACGAGGCCCCACACAAGCAGGATCCACAGCAGGAAGCGGCGCGGCGCGAGCAGGATCAATGTGAAGGCCGCATAGAAATACATCTCGTGCACGAGCGTCCAGCCAACGGCCGGCAGCGGGAAGGCGTATTGGGGGATCAGGAAGAAGGATTTGAAAAGGTATGGTACCATCGGCTGGCCCTGCAGGGCGCGCTCCCAATTGGCGCCGAAGCCGAGCAGGTTGTAGGCGATCATCATTGTGATCATCAGCGCTGAAAAGAACCACCAGAGCGGATAGATCCGGGTGGCACGGGCGAACAGGAAATCGAGGCTCGATTTGAGTCCCGGACGCACGCCGTCGGTGACATAGACCATGATGAAGCCGGAGATGACGAAGAACAGGTCGACGCCGGCAAAGCCATTGTTCACGAAGCCGTTGAGGAACGGCATTTCGCTAAGGCCATTGCCGCCAATGGCGAGGACTTCCTGCGCACGGATATGATAAGCAACCACGAGCAGCGCCGCGATGCCGCGCAGGATCTGGATGGACTGTAGTTTCATGCCGTCCTCATGCCCGGTTGCCGCAAAAGACAGCAATAATTCTCGTGTTTGTAGCAATCGGGTAACGGTGTTGCCAGACTTTGAACACATCCTGATGATTTCGTTGGCTGGACCGAAATTAAACCCCATATCATCCGCGAATGGCTGACGACGAAGCGACCGACATGACCGAAACATCCTCCCTGCCGGCCGCCAAGCCGGTTCTTGCATTGCGTTCCGGTTTCAACACCGCGTTCCGCCAGCTGCTGGCGCTGATCGGCCTGTTCATGATTGCCCTGTCGATTCCGATCGGCATCATGACGCCGCTGATCCCCATCGGCCTCCCTTTCGGCATCCTCGGCGTGATCCTGCTGGGTCGCAACTCGGTCTGGGGGCATCGCTGGATGGAAGGCGTTCTCGTCCGCCATCCACAGGTCGAGCGGTTCGCCCCAAACTGGCTTATGAAGCTGGTATTTGGGCGCGAGAAGAAAGTTACACCCAGGAAGGCCTCGCGTAAGGCATAGGCCCTTGCCCCTCAGGCAAATCTAGGGACAATTGCCCCAGAATTGATTGCTGTAAGCGGGGCTGAAGCAAATGAACCGAGTTTCTCTGGCGGGCGTGCTTTGCATGGCCCTTTTACTGGCCGCGTGCGGCGGGAAAAAAGAGGCCGATAAGGAAGACAGGATCACGGTTCCGAAGGACCCGTTTCCGTCGACTTATGCGGCCTACCCGAACGAGCCGGTGTTTATCTCCAATGCCACCATCATTGATGGCGAGGGTGCGCTCATCGAGAAGGGCAGCCTGCTCATCTTGGACGGGAAGATTTCGGCCATTGGCAAGGACCTAGAAGCGCCGGCCGATGCAAAGAAGATCGACGCATCCGGCCGCTGGGTGACCCCCGGCATCATCGACAATCACAGCCACCTTGGGGCCTATCCTTCGCCGGGTGTCAGCTCCCTGAGCGATGGCAACGAGATTTCTGCGCCCGTGACGGCAGAAGTCTGGGTCGAGCACAGTGTATGGCCGCAAGACCCCGGGTTCACGCGCGCCCTGGCGGGCGGCATTACCTCCCTGCAGATCCTGCCGGGCAGTGCCAACCTGTTTGGCGGTCGCGGTGTCATTTTGAAGAACGTACCGAGCCGCACAGTGCAGGGCATGAAGTTTCCCGGCGCGCCCTACACATTGAAGATGGCGTGCGGCGAGAATCCGAAGCGTGTCTATGGCTATGGCGGCGGGCGCTATCCGGGCGGCGCGCCCTATTCGCGCATGGGCAACGTCGCGGGCTATCGCGCGGCCTGGATCCAGGCGGCCGACTACAAACGCAAGTGGGACAAGTACGAAGCAGAAGGCGGTGATGCCCCGACGCGCGACCTTGAACTCGACACGCTGAAGGGTGTGCTCGACGGCGACATCCTCGTTCACATGCACTGTTACCGCGCCGACGAGATGGCGCAGGTGATGGATATTTCGAAGGAATTTGGCTACAAGGTCACGGCCTTCCACCATGCCGTCGAGGCCTACAAGATTGCCGACAAGCTGGCGGACTATGGCGCCTGTTCGTCCATGTGGGCCGACTGGTGGGGCTTCAAGATGGAGGCCTATGACGGCATCAAGGAGAACATCCCGCTGGTGCACAAGGCTGGTGCCTGCGCCATCGTGCACTCCGACAGCGAGGTTGGCATCCAGCGCCTGAACCAGGAAGCGGCCAAGGCATGGGCCGATGGAAAGAAAATCGGCATCAACATTCCGGAGGAGGAAGCGTGGCAGTGGCTGTCGCTCAACCCGGCCAAGTCGCTCGGAATTGACGCCAGGACCGGCAGTCTTGTGCCTGGCAAGATGGCCGATGTGGTGCTCTGGTCCGGCAATCCGTTCAGCGTCTACAGCAAGGCCGACCAAGTCTATATTGATGGCGCCCTCATGTATGACCGGAGCGACGCGGCCCATCGCCCGGTATCGGATTTCGAGCTTGGCCAACCCGGTGAAGGAGACCTGAAATGAGCGCGCGCAAGATAGCCAGCCTCATCGCGATTGTTGCGAGCCTGACGCTTCCGGTCACGGCCGAACCCGTTGCGATTGTTGGCGGCAAGGTCTGGACCGGCACGCGCCAGGGCACGGTTCCCAGCGGCGTTATCGTCATCGACAAGGGCCGTGTCGTGTCAGTCGACAAGGCAGGCTCGCCCGTGCCGCTGGAAGCGACGGTCATTGATGCCGGTGGCAAATGGGTGACGCCGGGAATCATCTCGGCCTTTTCGCGGATCGGGATTGTTGAAGTCGATGCCGAGAATACGACCGATGACACGTCTGCCGGGGATTCCGATTATTCCGTCGCGCTCGATGCCGCTGACGGCTTCAATCCGGACACGACGGCGATTGCCGTGACGCGGGTTGAAGGCATCACGCGGATTGTTGTTGCGCCGGAAGCCAGTTCAAACCTGTTTGCAGGACAGGGCTTTATCGCCGACACCAGCGGCTCTGTGGATACGGAGATTGACCGCAAGGCCTTCCTGCTTGTTTCGATGGGCGAACACGGGGCGTCGCTGGCAGGCGGGTCACGGCCTGCGGCGTGGGCACAGCTGCGCGCTGCGCTGGACGATGCGAAGGCCTATCCGGGCCGCTATCTCGCAAGCAATGAAGGCACTGCGCTGGACCGCGTGGATGCGGCCGCGCTGGTGCCGGCCGCCAAGGGCCAGCAACTGATCCTGATCGAGGCGAACAAGGCGAGCGACCTCAACGCCATCATGGATTTCGCCGAGGCCAACAAGGATCTCGACATTGCTATTGTTGGCGCGGACGAGGGCTGGCGGGTTGCGCCGCGCCTCGCCAAGGCAGGCATTCCGGTAATCGTGGATTCCTATTCGAACCTGCCCGAGAGCTTCGAACGGCTCGGCGCGACCGGGGAGAATGCGGCGCGTCTGCGGGCGGCTGGTGTCACGGTGGCCATCGCGGCGATCAGTGATGCCACGCACAATGCGCGCCTTGCCATGCAGATCGCCGGCAATGCTGTAGCCAACGGCCTGTCGCACGAGGATGCGATGGAGGCGCTGACGACGGCGCCAGCATCCATATTCGGCCTGCAGGGGCTGGGTGTGATCGGCCCGGGATCGCGCGCGGATATCGTTGTGTGGGACGGCGACCCGCTGGAAGTTACTTCAAATCCGGATGTCGTAATGATCGACGGCGAGGTACAATCCATGGTGACGCGTCAGAGCGAGTTGCGGGATCGCTATCTCAAACTCGACGAGCGTGAACGCCCGCTGGCCTATGTGAGGCCCTGACTGTCTGTTCAACTCCCATAAATCCTTCGCGGTCTAGGATGGCCGCTTGCGAGGCTTTTTGACCCGTTTGCCGCATGGTTGCCGCAAATAGGGTGATAAGTTGAATTGGGATGGTTTGATCTATGTGGCTTGCACTGCTGATGGCGCTTACGATGGTGACGGGGTCGGGTCCGATGGACGAGGCCCTGTCGGCAACCGAAGCGCCGAAGACTCTGCGGGCCGCCTTCACCGTGGAATTGCGCAGTGACCATGCCCGCCGCGTTTATGCCTTTGATCCCCGCAAGAGAGGCGCCGAGCGCTGGCAGGTCGTCGACTGGCAGGGCGAGGATGATGAGCTGGAAGAGGTGGCGGCCAATTGGGCGGCGGAATCGGCGCCGGACGGTCGGCTGTTTCCCGATGATCTGCGTGCGAGCCTCGGGCGCAGTGTGCAAGTGAATGATGAGGGCCATGCCTGGCAGATTTCGTTCCGGCACACGCCGTCTAAGAATGATGGCGAGTTTGATGTCTGGGCGGCGCAGCGACTGCAGGCGGCGGCTTGGCTGGACCCGGTTGGCGAGCGCTTCCTGAGGATCGATTACATGTTGCCAAAGCCCGTGGCAGGGCCTGAAGGCGGCACGTTGACCAAGTATAACCAGAGCTATTTCCTGCGCACCGAACCGCGCTGGGGCATGAGCTATGTTTCGGGGTTTTCCATCGAGCTTGAGGCGCGCGCGGCCTTCCGGAAGATTGAACGGCGCTACTCGGCCAATATCGTGAAAGTGGACTTCTTCTTCGCGAGCGCCGAGGCGCAGAAGGCATTTGAAGACGAACGCGCAGCCAAACCGCAATTGATGACTGGATTGAGCGGCCCGGCACGCTAGACTCCTCACCATGACGATTCACATGGTGAAACTGAGCGTAGGCGCCGAGACGGTCGAGGACCTGGCGGACTGGCAGACGCGTCAGATGCAGCGCCGCGACAACCCGGTCCACCACACCCGCATGAGCCCCAAGCGCGCCGAGGAAATGCTCGATGGCGGCTCGATCTATTGGGTCATCAAGCGGGCCATCCGGGTGCGCCAGCGCATTATCGACATTCGCGCCGTGGCCGACGAGACGGGCCGCGACATGTGCGAACTGGTGTTTGATCCGAACCTTGTCCGCACATATGCCCAGGCCAAGCGGCCCTTTCAGGGTTGGCGCTATCTGAAGCCCACTGATGCACCGCGCGATCTGAAGACCGGCGAAGCGGCGCTGGACATTCCGCCTGATCTCGACGCGGCCTTGAAACAGGCAGGTGTCTGGTAGGCGCCGCTCCGAACGATCCCATCGACAAGGTTAGTGCTGCCCGCTAAGCGGAAACATGACCGATCTTTTCCTGCAATACTGGCCGCTCCTCCTCAGTCTCGCCGTGGCGGGCGCTGCAGCGGGCCTTGCGGCCGGCATGTTCGGGATTGGCGGCGGCGCGGTGATCGTGCCTGTGCTTTTCTTCCTGTTTGACGGCATGGGCTATGGCGAGACGGCGATGCACGTCGCGGTATCGACCTCGCTGGCGACGATTATCCTGACCTCCATTCGTAGCGTGATGGCGCATAATGGGCACGGCGCAGTCGACTGGGACATCATCAAGTCATGGGCGCCATGGATCGTTCTGGGCGCGCTGATCGGCATGGGGCTCAGCGGCTTCCTGTCGAAGCGGGCACTGCTTGGCATATTTGGCTCAATGGGCTTTCTCCTGTCAGCGCAGCTCTTCTTTGGTCGCCCGACATGGCGGCTGGCGGAAGAGATGCCGAAGGGCGCGACACGCATGGGCCTCGGAACGGGCATCGGGGCGCTGTCGGCCCTTATGGGTATTGGTGGGGGCACATTCGGGGTCAGCCTGATGACGCTGTATGGACGGCCGATCCACCGGGCTGTTGCGACGGCTGCAGGTTGGGGCGTGGCGATTGGCCTGCCGTCGGCAATTGTGGCGGTGTTCATTGGCTGGGGGCACGAGGGCCTGCCGCCGTTTTCGCTCGGCTATGTGAACCTTGCGGCCTTCGCGCTGATCTCGGTGTTCACGGTGACGATGGCGCCGGTCGGGGCGAAGCTGGCGCACAGCCTTGATGCCGTCTTGCTGAAGCGCCTGTTCGCAGTCCTGCTGGCGCTTGTGGCAGCGCGGATGCTGTACAAGGCACTTGGGTTTTAGGCGGTGAGAACACCGACGATGCGTTCGATGGCCCAGTAAGAACCGATAATTCCGATACAGTAAGCAGCGAGGAACCGGACTGGCGCATCCGGCATGCGGGCGAAGCGTCTGGCGAGAAAAACCGCGAGCAATACGGCGCCAACGAAGAGGACCTGTCCGGCTTCAACGCCCACATTAAACAGCAGCAGTGCCAGCACTTCGGCGCCCTTGGGCAGGCCTATTTCCGAAAGGGCCCCGGCAAAGCCGAAACCATGGATAAGCCCGAAGCCAAAGGCGATTAGCCACGGCTTGCGCTGGCTGAGCGTCTCGCGGCCGCGCACACGGTAGATCGCTTCGGCGCCAAGGAGGGCGATGCTCATGGCGATCGTGATCTCGACCGGCGGGCCCGGAAGGGTGATGCCACCAAGGGCAGCAGCAGCAAGCGTAATGGAATGGGCGACGGTAAAGGCGGTGACGGTGGGCAGCAATTGGCGGGGGCGGACGAGGAGGATGAGGCCGAGGACGAAGAGGAGGTGGTCGTAGCCGAAGATGATGTGTTCGACGCCGATGCGGAAATAGGTGGCCGTGGGCGCGCCGGTGGGCGTGGAGAGGTCGAGTTGCAGCGCGCGGGGGCGCAGGACCGTGGAGAGATCGTCGCTTGTCAGACGGTTCACGCGCACGAAGGCATCTGTGAGCGTGCGTTCAAGGCCCGCGATTTCGATATGGCCGGTCGAGAGATCGCATTCCATGTCCCAGCGCTGGATGAGGGTGCCGGCGGCGACTTCGCTGCGCTCGTGCGAGCGGGTGCAGTCATCGGGAAAGACCGGGTCGAGCTTGAGGCGGCGGCCATCGAGCACGGGTTGTTTCCAGGTGACGGCGAACTGGCCGGGATCTGTTTCCGTGACTTCGAGATAGGCCGGGCGCACTTCATGGGCGGAGGCCGGCAGCGCAGCGCAGACGAGCGCGAGAAAGGCGAGCAGAGCCCGTCTCATTCGGCGCCTTCAATACGGACCTTGTAGCGCTTGATGATGTCGGCGATGGCCTTGTCATTGGCCGCGCGCAGCGCCTCGTCATGCCAGTCGGATTCGACTTTGGCACGGACGTCTTCAAAGGGCGGGAGACGGCCCTCTTCGAGCGCCACGATGTGCACCAGATGCTGGCCGAATGCCGAGGAGACGGGGCCCTGCCATTCGGGCGCCGGTTTGAGGGAAAAGAGAGCCCTGGCGAAGTCTGCACCGAACAGGCGAACGGTTTCGCGTATCGGGAGATTACCATAGGCGCGTTGGAGCATGAAGGGATCTCCGAGGGTACGCCAGTCCACTGGTGTGGGGCCGTTGAGGGACTTCAGGAGGGCTTCCGAGTCCATTCCCGGGGTATTCCCGGACCGTTCCGGGTTTAAATAGACGTGTTCGAACGTGATGCTCGGTGGAAGCGTGTAGCTTGCCTTGTGGTCTTCGTACCACTTGCGCAGGGTGGTTTCGTCGGGCGCTGCCGTGTCGGCCAGGTCGGAGACCATGAAGCTCATCTTCTGGGCGAGGCGGCGTTCGATGATCGTGTCGCCGACATCGAGGCCGAGGCGGCGGGCTTCGCGGGCGAGGGCTTCGTCGCGGACCTGATCGGTGACCATGGCGGCCATGTCCTCAGGTGAGGGCAGGGCGCCGGATTCAGAGGCATAGAGCGCGGCCATGCGCTCCATGTCTTCTTCGGTGACGGTGATGGTTCCGTCACGCGCGTCGGCATAGGCCGTCCACGCCGCATGGCCGGCAAAGACCAGAGCTGCGACGAGGACGAAATGGACGAGGGGTTCGCGGAGTAGAGCGCGCATCTAGGCTGGCGGAATGTACCAGATCGGCGATGTGTAGGCGCGTTCCTGGATGGTTGCGGGCAGAGCCGGATTTGGCGGCGTTGCGTTGCGATTGGCTTCCCATGTCGACCAGCGGCAGGTCGGGTTTTCGAGCACGCGAACATAATAGGTCGCGCGCTGGGCGGGATCGAAGTCCGGATCGGACCAGAGCGCTTTCAGCTCACCCGCACCTGTGCCGGGGCTGGTTTCGCAGGTCGCGATGTCGACACTGGCGCCATTGTCGGGGCAGCGATGATTGGCATCGGGCACGGCGCCGCCGGAGCAGGCCGCGTCATAAACAGCTTCGCCGTCGCTTGTGACCTTGACGATTTGGACGCGCTGGAGCGGCGCAGAATTGGAATCCTGCATGGCCCAGGCGATGAAGTGCGGGGCAGCGCCAGCGCCGACGAGGTCTCCGCCCATGGGCACGCCGCCGGCATAGGCCTGCTTTGCGAGGTCCGGGCTGGTGAGCATGGCGTCGGTATAGTTGAAGCCGCCAAAGAAGCGGACTTTCATGCGGGGGCCTGTGGTGGCGAATGTTTCCTTGCGGCGGAAGGCGTCAAACAGGGAGTCGCGTGTGTTTTCCTCGGCCCAGACGCCGGTGAGGCCGGAAGCCGACCAGCGCGAGAACCAGTTCTTCGCATTCTTGGTTGTCTGGTTGTCGGGTTGATCGGCCCAGTCTTTTATGCCCGGCATGGGCACGGAGCCGCGCTGGAAGGGCAGGCCATCGACAATGCCGATTTTCGACCAGTAATCCTTTTCCGAATAGGACCCGCCGGCGACATGGCTGTCAGAAGCAGCGGTGAGACCGAAGCGGAAAGGATCGAAGCCCTTTTCTTCCTGCAGTTTCAGGCCGTTGCGATAGGCTTCGCGGACATAGGAGCCGCTTGTTTTCGACACATCGTAGCTGCCGAGCAGCTCGTCATAGATTTCGAAATTGGCCCACTCATCGTTCGGCGAGAGATCAGGATGGGTTTCGGATGTGCCCTTGACCTGCGTGACTTCGACGAGCGGTTCGTTGCGCATGCGCTGCTCGGCATAGGCGGCATCGATCGGGTCGCCATTATAGGTTTCCAGCCTGAACATCTGGCCGTCGGAAACGTTTGAATTGTGCGGGATGGCGATGGACTCGCGGCCTTCAGCGCGTTGCTGGTCCATCCAGTCCCACAGGTCTTCCGGGTTGGTGGAGTCGAGCGTGGAGAAGGCGCGGTCAGGCGCTTCGCCGCGGAAGAAGACGTTGCGGTGGAGGTTGCCGCCACCAAAGCCGCCATCTTCGCTCTGTGTCGTGACGGACGTGAACTCATAGGCCGAGAAGGTCGTGAAGACGCCGGGCTCGTTGTACTTTTCGGCGGCAGCGATGTTCTCCTGCCAGACGGAGGTGATGGTCGGCTCGTCATACATGTCTTCGATCTTCTCGCCGGAGCGGACCGAGGCACCAACGCCCTGGAAGGCGGCGACGATCTTATCGGGATCGGTCGAGAACATTTCCTTGGCGCGGGGGAGTTCTGACAGTGCGCTGCCCTTGGTGTTCATGGCCGGCAGGATGCCGAGATATTCGGCATGGTCGGTGACGGTGTAGAAGTCGAGCGGGCCGCCGGCGACGGTCATGTCGAAGCCGGAGGGATGCTTGATCGTCTCGCCCTTGGCAAAGCGGTAGGCATCATCGGCCGTGCGACGCACGTTGAAGATATAGGCGTCGAAACTGTTGCGCGTGTGGATGTGCATATCGCCGAAATAGGCGTTGCGGTCTTCGTTATAGCCGGGTGTTGCGCCTTCGGGCACGGCAGCTTGCGGTGCGGCGGCTTCTTCGACGGGGGCTGTTTCGGTCTTGTTGCCGCTACAGGCGACAAGCGCGAGCGCCGTACTGGCGAGCGTCAGGGTCTTCCACATTTTGCTATTCCTCCCACGGGCGCGATTGGTGCGCTCTCATGGGAGTTGTTTTTGCAGTGATTGTGCCAGTTGTCCAGACCGCCTTGCGGGAAGGATCAGCCCTGCCAGAAGCGGCGCGTCAGCACGACGAAAACCGAGATGAACTCCAGTCGCCCCAGCAGCATCGCGATGGCGCAGATCCACTTGGCGGCATCGGGCAGCGTCTGGAAGGTGGATGATGGACCGATAACAGGGCCGAGGCCGGGGCCGACATTGGACACGCTTGTGGCGGAGCCGGATATGGCGGTCATGGCATCGAGTCCGCATAGCGAGAGCAGTGCCGCGGCAACGAGGAATGTGACGAGATACAGGAAAACGAAGACCATGACGGATTGCAGCGTTTCTTCATCAACGACCTTGTTGCCGTAACGCACCGGGGTACGACGGTGCGGCATGGTCATGCGTCGCGAATAGGCGATGAGGGCCTTGGCGGTGATTTCGAGGCGGAACATTTTCAGGCCGCAAGCGGCCGAGCCGGCGCAGCCGCCGACGAAGGTCGCGACAAGGAATATCGCCATAACGGGCGAACCCCATGTGTCGTAAGGAGCGGAGGCATATCCGGTTCCTGTCATGATCGAGATGATGTTGAAAAGGGCATCCTTGAACGCGTGTGCCGCCGTTTCAAAGATGCGCGGATCAACCACGGCCTCATGATAGGCGACGATCACGACGGACAGGAGCAACGCGATCGACAGGTAGACGCGTGGCTGCGGGTCGCGGATCAGGGGTGAGATGCGTCCTTGCAACAGCAACATGGCCAGAAGGCTCTGCGGAAGGCCTGCCACGAACATGAAGAAGGTCGCGACATAGGGTGCGTTTGTGTCGTTGAAGTAGCCGAAGGACAGGTCGTGCGTGGAGTAGCCCCCCGCCGACATCGTTGTCATCGAGTGCGTAATCGCATCGAACCAGCTCATCCCTGCGAGGAAGTAGCAAAGGGCGCAGAGCATCGAGATAAGCAGGTAGGTAAAGCCGAGATAGGCGGCGATATCGGTCACACGCGGCAGGAACTTGCCGGAGAGATCAGAGCTTTCGAGTTCAAAGAGCTGCATACCACCGACCCGGAGCTGGGGAAGGATGGCGATGGCTGTCACGATAATGCCGATGCCACCGAACCATTGCAGGATGGCGCGCCAGAGGAGCAGGCCGCGCGGCATGTCATCAAGGCCCGTAATGACCGTCGCCCCGGTCGTGGTGAGGCCGGAAACGCATTCGAAGTAGGAATCCGTAATCGACATTCCCGATGCCATGAACGGGATTGAAGCTATGGCGGGCAGGAACACCCATACCAGAACGGTCAGCAGGAAGGCTTCGCGTTGGCCCGTGGACTGGTCGCCGCTGCGCGCCAGGATCCAGAGGCAGGTGCCAATGAAGATGGAGCCGAAGGCCGAAACGGCGAAAACGTGTGATTCCGGGCGTTTGTCGGCAAAATCCATCAGCGCGCACGGGATCATCGCCACGCCGAGGAGGACGGTCATGATGCCGATGGCGAGGAGGATGGGGCGTAGCTGCATTTTACGCGCGGAAGATACGCTTCAAATCCTGCGAAGACGTCAATTTTCTTAAGGTTAACAAGAGGTTTCCAAAGGCAGGTGCCAAGGCGGCACGGGGGCAGGCCAAACTGGGTAGCAAGCAGGCAAGGATTGGGCCATAGGCGGGTGTGTCGCGGGGTCGTTTCGATTGACCCAGCGGAAGTAAGATCTTAAAGCCCAAATATCGTTTCATTTGCAACCAATGGCATCCTCCCATGTTCGATCACCCTTCCTATGACGCCCATGAGGGCGTGCACCTTTTCCAGGACGAAGCGAGCGGGCTGAAAGCGATTATTGCCGTCCATTCAACAGCGCGGGGCCCGGCGGCGGGTGGTACGCGGATGTGGGATTTCGCCAATGGCGAGGCCATGTTGCGCGACGTGCTGCGCCTCAGCCAGGGCATGAGCTACAAGAACGCCATGGCGGACCTGCCGCTGGGCGGCGGCAAGGCCGTGATCTGGGGCAATGCGAAGACCGACAAGTCGCCGGACCTGTTCCGGGCATTCGGCCGGGCCGTGGAAAGCCTGCAGGGGCGCTATTACACAGCCGAGGACGTGGGCATCGATGTCGCCGACATGGAGATCGTGCGGCAGGAGACGGCCTATGTGGCCGGGCTGGACAAGGGCGAGGCCGCGAGCGGCGACCCGTCGCCAATCACGGCGCGGGGCGTGTTTCTGGGCATTGTCGAGACAGCCAAACGTGCGCTGGGCAGCGGCGACCTGAAGGGCCGGACCGTGGCGGTGCAGGGCGTTGGGTCGGTCGGCGCGCATACGTGCGATCATCTGGCCGAGGCAGGCGCCAACCTGATCATCACCGATATCGACCAGGCTGCGCTGCAGGCCGTGTCGGCGCGCACGGGTGCGCGTATCGTGGGGCCGGACGAGATCTATGACGTCGAGGCGGATATCTTCTCGCCCTGCGCGCTGGGCGCGATCATCAATGAGCAGACGCTCGGCCGCTTCAAGGTGAAGGCGATTGCCGGGGGCGCAAACAACCAGCTGGTCATGCCGGAGATGGGTGAGCTGTTGCGGCGCAAGGGCATTCTCTATGCGCCGGACTATGTGATCAATGGCGGCGGCATCATCAATGTGGCCGCCGAGATTTCCGGCAATTACTCGCGCGAATGGGTGGACGCTAAACTGGCCAAGCTCGTCGAGACGCTGGGCGACGTGCTGGACGAGGCGCTGTCAGGCGAAAAGCCTACCAATCAGGTTGCGGACCGAATTGCACGCGAACGGATTGCCGCTGCCCGCTAGGGGTTTCTGCGTAGTTCGCGGAACGGTGCCCGGATGGTACATTATCTCTCAGGAGCAATCCGCCAGGAGGTATATGCGCCATGTCAGTTGTTGCCGTATTACAGGGTACTGAAGCCGAAGATCGCCAGACCACACTTGCCGCAATAGAGATTGCGCGGCGCCTGAACACGCCCGTTACCGGCCTGTTCGCGCTGCCTGATCCAATGGCGGTGCTGATGGTGTCGACCTCGCCGGAAATGGCGACCGTCTCGCCTGCCGCGACGCAGAGCGTGATCGACATGCAGGCAAAGATGACGAAGATCGCCAAGACGGTCTTCCATGATGCGACCAGTACCGGCGCGCACGGGCTGGACTGCGACTTCTTCCATGAAGTGAACACGGTGGAACGCGCCAGCGCGAATGCCGCCACGCTGGCTGATGCGGTCGTGTTTCCGCGCTCGGCGGCCACAACTTCCGCGCCGCTCTATATGGCGTTCGAGCATGTGATGATGGAAGCGCGGCTTCCGCTGGTTCTTGCGGGTACGGACAATATTCCGACCGGGCCGGTGATCATTGCCTGGGATGGCAGCAATGGTGCTTCGCGGGCTGTGCGGTTTCACCTGCCGCTGATCCGCGCTTTTGGCGACGTGATCATTGCGCAGGCGCCGAAGGACCTGGAGCGCGATGCAGCACGCCCGGTGGCTGAGCCGGGTACACTGGAAGACTGGCTGAAGCGCCATGGTGTGAGCGTAAAGGTTGCTGGCATCGAGGGCGATGTCGCTGGTGGCCTTCTGGCGCTGGCCAAGGGCAGCGGCGCGTCAATGATCGTGGCGGGGGCCTATGGGCACTCGCGACTGGGCGAACGCCTGTTCGGCGGTACGACGCGTCACCTGCTGTCGGCCAAGGATGCCCCGGCGCTGGCCCTGGCGCGCTGAGACTTTCCACATTCTGAGTTCATGGAGATTGTAATGACCCTTAGCCGCATCACACTACAATTGGCCCGTAATCCGGGCCTGCCAGCTGGCGACCCGGCGCGGGGCTATACGCTCGTTGCGCCGCTGACGCCTGACGCGCATCTTGATGTTGAAGCGTGGCGGGAAAATCGCAAGGCTTGCCGCGTTGTGCGCTTCTCGCCAGTGGATGATGAACATGCCGATGGGCGGCTGACGCATCGCGGGGATCGCTGGTTTTTCCATTATGACGAAGATGATGAAGGCGATGATGAGGCGGGCTACCGCCTTGGCGAGCATGTTTTCAAGGAAGGCGAATACGTGACCGTGGCGAGCTTTGGCGAAGAGCCGCTGACCTATAAGGTGACCGACGTCTCCAGCCTGTAATCGGTTCGCGCAAGGCGGCCGAATTCTGGTATCCGGGACGTGTGTTACCGGAAGGGGAGAGGCGAGCATGTGCGGACGCTATTTCAGGCATGACGTGACCTGGGCCGAATATCATGCGGCACTGAGCATTATCCCCTACGAGGATGTTGAGCCGCCTGAGGCGACTTACAATGCTGCGCCGACAACGATCCAGCCGATCGTGCGCCGGGCCGAACATGGGATGCACCGCGAGCTGGCGCCGGCACGCTGGGGGCTGGTGCCGTCCTGGTGGACCAAGCCGCTGTCGGAGATGAAGTTCACGACGTTCAATGCGCAGGCGGAAACAGTGGCGGAAAAGCCGGTGTTTCGCGGCGCGTACCGGCATCATCGCTGCCTCGTGCCTGTGTCCGGTTTCTACGAGTGGACGGGCGCCAAGGGCGCGAAGACGCCGTTCGCGATCAGCCTGCGCAACAGGCGCTGGTTCTGCATGGCAGGGCTTTGGGACTCGGCGCTGATTGACGGGTCCGAGATCCACACCTTCACGATCCTGACGACGAAGCCGAATGACCTGATGGCCGGGCTGCATACGCGCATGCCGGTGATTGTGGCGCCGGAGGATTATTCGCTCTGGCTCGACCCTGACGCGGGTGATCCGTCACATCTGTTTGAATCCTTTCCGGCGGAAGACATGCAGGCCTGGCCGGTCGGGCCGGAGGTGGGCAATGTACGCAACAATCATCGGGGCCTGATCGCGGAGGCCTGAACGAAAAAGCCGGGCGCACGTGAGTGGCCCGGCTTTAATTGTTTGGCTTTTACTGACGGCTAGAAGTCCCAGCGGAGCTGGACGCCATAGGTGCGCGGCTCGTTGACGAAGCCGGTCAGGTTGTTGAAGTCGATGGCGCCTTCAAGCGCTTCCTCGTCCGTGATGTTGCGCACGAAGGCGGAGACGTCATAGCCGGCATCAGCCTTGTAGCCGAGCTTCAGGCCGCCTTCCCAATAGCCGTCCTGGCCGAACTCTGCGCTCTCATAGAGGAAGAAGTTCGTGTCGCCCTTGTAGGCCCAGTCGGTGTAGCCATAGAGCTCGCCGGTCGCGAGCGGGATGGCATAGCGCGCCGTCGCATTGGCGATCCATTCCGGCGCATTCGGGAAGGCGTTGCCGGAGATATTGTAGCCGAGCAGCGTCACGCCATCTGCGGCATAGACGGCCGGATCAAGCATGGTGCAGCCGCCGCCGCAGCCTGGCGCAAGGAGGACATCATCCTTGAACTCGGTCTTGTTGTAGGAGAGGCCCGCCGTGAGGAAGAGGTTGTCGATTGGTGCGGCTTCCACATCGGCTTCGAAGCCGTAGCCTTCGCTCTTGTCGGCATTGAAGAGGGCAACGGTGTTGTTCAGGCCGCCCACAATCGTCAGCTGCTGGTCGTTGAATTCAAAGAAGAAGACATCGGCATTGAGGCGGACGCGATTGTCGAACAGTTCCGATTTGATGCCGGTCTCGTATGAGAGAACGGTTTCGGTGTTTGCGCTGGACACATCGTTTGCGAAGACGAGGCGGCCTTGCGTGGAGGGGCCACGGAAGCCCTTGGCGACGCGTGCGTAGAGGTTCAGGTCGTCCGTTGCCTGATAGGTGGCCGAGACGTCCCAGCTGACCTGATCATCCGAAACCGATCCGGAGACGGGGCCGAAGGGGCCTGAGCCGAACGGGCCAAGTGTGCGTTCGACAACGAAGTCCTTGGATTCATCGGTCCAGCGCGCACCGCCCGAGAGGGTGACCTTGTCGGTGACGTCATAGGCGAGCGACGCGAAGATGCCTGTGCTGTCAGTCTGGTTCTGACGGGTTGCGATGCCGTTGACCGGGCGGCCGGGCGAGAGCGTGTCGAAGCTTTTCGACGTGATGGCGACCTTTTCGTCGAAGACGAAGACGCCAGCCTGTGCCCGTAGCGGGCCGCCATCGTCAAAGGCGAAGCGAAGCTCGTTGGTCGTCTGGTGCAGGGCGTCAACCGCGCCGGAGCTTTCCGACGCGAACGGGATGAAGCCCGGTCCGAAATTGCCTGCGCCGAGGAAGGCGGCGCCGAAGCCGCCGTCAATGTCGCCGCGGCTTTCGATGGTCGCCTGTTCGTTGCCGAAGACATAGGTGACCTTGATCGCGTCGGTGAGGCCTTTTTCGAGCTTCAGCGTGACGCCATGGCTATCCTGTTCGAGGAAGTTGTCGCCGTCGAAATAGACCGTGTCGCGGTCAAAGCCTGCGCCGACGCCATTGGAGCCGACATCAATGATATTGGCGCGGAAGAGGCGGGCGTCACCATCATTGGAGCGGCCATGGACGTTGAGGAGGGCGGAGAAATCTGTGCCCCTTGGCGTGAACAGGATCTGCGCGCGGCCGGCGAGTTCCTTGAAGCCTTCGTAGCGGTCTTTCCCGCCGGTATAGGCATTGTCCACATACGGGTCGCGTTCCTGGTAGAGACCGGAGAGGCGCACCGACAGCTCGTCAGTGAAGACGGGAAGGTTCACGGCGCCTTCAAGCTCGCGCGTGTTGTAATTGCCGTAGGAGACGCGGCCATAACCTTCGAACTCGTTCGTTGGCTTGGCAGAGTCGAACTTGATAATGCCGCCGGGTGTGTTGCGGCCAAAGAGCGTGCCCTGAGGACCGCGCAGGACTTCGATACTGTCGAGGTCGAAGACCGGGAAGCCTTTCAGGATGGGACTCTCATAGGGCACGTCGTCATAGACCAGGGATACAGGCTGGGACGCGTTCAGATCGAAATCGGTGTTGCCGATGCCGCGGATGTAGAAGCGTGGGAAGGCGCGGCCGAACGAGCTTTCGGCGATGACGCTGGGCACGCGGGCGGACAGGAAGCGCACATCGGCGCCGGAGGACTTGAGGACGTCGAGCTTTTCGTCGGCGATCGTGGTGATCGAGATTGGCACGTCCTGGATGTTCTCTTCTACCTTTTGGGCCGTCACAGTGACGGAGGGAAGGCGGGCTTCGGTCTCTGTTTCCTGTGCGATGGCGGGCAGGTTGATCGCGATCAAGAGGCTCGAGCCGAGGAGGAGCGAGCGGAGGGCAGGTCTGTATGTCATGGAAAGGCATCCTGAGTGGCATGGAAGACAGCCCGTCTTGGCGCGGGATCTTATGCCTTTGGATGTCTCACGGTTTGTCCGTTCCGAGAATGATATGTGTCGCGGTTTTGATGGTTTTGTGTCCATCGGTCACCGCGTGTTGCTGCGCCGCAACATGAAGGCGGCTCTGCTACAACGAGAGGTAAGTTTTTCTCGGGTGCCGGGCGACGCGGCGGCGTTCAGTTCCAGGGATTGAAGCGCGTCGGCGGCTTGGGCGGAGGAGGTGCTTCTTCCGGCTCCGGCTCAGATGTGCCTGGCTCGACCGTTTTGGCGGGCACTTCGAAGGCGGCTTCTTCAGGACGGGAAGGCTCGGCTGGTTCCGGCGGTGTCTCGGCCTGATCGCTGAATGTGAAGGGCGCGGACTCGGCTTCCGTGACCGGGTCGGTATAGGCGGGTGTGTCTGGCCCCGCGTTGAATTCCGACAGGTCTATATCATCGGGCAGGTCGACCGTGCCGTCGATAACCATGCGCGGGCTGTCCATGGCCGGCGAGCCGGACGCGGTGGAGGACTCCTGTTGCGGGTTCCCTGTGCGGCCGGCAGAGCCGAGGCCAAAGCCGGAGGACATGCCTGACAGGCTGAAGCGCTGGGGTTCCGGCTGTGCGGCGGGCACTTCAGCTATCACGGGCGCATCTTCGGGCAGGTCGATTTCAGGGGTCGCTGGCGAAACATCAGCGGCATATTCGAACTCGGGCGCGAGGGGCTCGTCTGCCTGAGGGGCGGGCTCTGGCGCCGGGTCGGGTTCTTCTGCCGATGGCGCGGACGACATGTATTGCGAGAGGCCGCCTGTGCCCGATCCGAAATAGCCGCGACCGAAAGGAGAGGCCATGGTGGCTGTTGGCGCGACGAATGGTTCAGGTTCGCTCGCGGGCTCAGGTTCCGGTTCGGACAGGACTGGTTCGGGTGCTGTCTCTATCTCGGGATTATTTTCATCTTCCGGCCAGAGGGGCGTTTCGGGCTCGACGGGCGCGGAGGCTGGTTCCGGCGCTGCGGCGAAGGCTGGCGTGTATTCGAACGCCTCCGCAGCGTCCGATGTGGCCTCTTCGGGCGTATCCCTGGCGGCTTCGATGTCGCTTTCCGGGTCGACTGTGGCGACGGTTTCGGGTTCGGAGAGGATTTCCGGTGCCGGTTCAGGCTCAATCTCTGGTGCGGACTCAGCCTCTGGCTCGGGTGTCCGGACGCCGCCATTGACTTCATCGGCCATGCTGGCGACGGCGCGGGCCATGTCGTTCTGGCCTTCGAGTTCCGGATAGGCTTCCGGGAACGCATCTGTATCGTCGCCCGGATCTTCCACCAGTTCAGCAGGATCAAGCGCAGGCTCGGGGGCTTCCTCAGGCTCGGCGTCGATGCTTTCCAGGCCTTTGAGGACCGTGTTGATGGCCTTTTCGGCGCCGCGCGCGTGCCGGTGTGCCTCGCGATACAGCTCCGCTACGAAGCTGGCATAGGGGCGGCCGTCTGCATCCAGCTCGTCGACAAATTCTTCCGGCATGCAGGACTCGATTTCCTTGCCGAGCGCGTCCGTGAGCAATACGGCATGCGGCTCTGGCGTGAGGACAACGCGGTAGCCCTCGGTGTCATGGGTGATCGTGCCGTCTTCGCCCTCGGACCAGGCAACGCGCTGCTTGCGCGTCATTTCGCTCAGCTTATCGATCAGCCGTTTTGTCGAAGGATGCAGCATTATGCGTAGCCTTTCCCGATCTGTCCTGGATCAAGTCTACCCAATAGCGGCTGATAGGCGAACATTCAAACTGTGCTTCCCCGGTTCCGCATGAAATGTGGTTTATTCGGGCAGTTTGGGACGCGGGAGTCGGGAAGACAGGCAGGCCTTACTGGTCATCGGCAGGGGCTGGGGGCACGTATTTCATCTCCAGCAGCACCGCTTCTTCCTGATAGTCAGGGGCTGCATCGCTGAGTTTGCCGTCGAAATCACCGCCGGCACCGAAAGCCCCGATAAAGCGGGGATTTTCCGCGCTGTCAGGGCAGATGAAGAGGGAATCCACGGGGCCAGCCTCGCGTTTACAGAGGCTGCGGGCCTCAGGGCTGAGGGCTTTCAGCTTCGTCTGACCCACCTTGCTGCCATCAGGCCCGACAATGTCTGGATTGCGGGTGACCACGGCGCCGACATTGCCGAGCGTCCAGTCAGGCTCGACGACATAGATGAGACGGCCTGCCTCTCCATCCGCCGGGAGGGTCTGGATTAGGAAGACAGGGTAGGTTTGTTCACCCGCATAGGCGCGGTCGGTGAGAATTTCATGGCCGGGGAAGGCGGCTTTCATGGCGTCCAGCGTGAAGGGCGTGGTGCCTTTCAGGCCCATCGTGCCTTCCGGGCCAATGCTGGCAGGCAAGGGCTTGCCGCCAAACTCGGCTTTGCGGACTTCGGATTTCACACGGGCGACATCTTTCAGGAAGTCTTTCACCGGCTCGCCGCCCGCAACGGACAGGTCTGTGCGGAAGGCGCGGATAATGCCATCTGGTGAAATCAGAAGGTAGCTGGGCGTCCAGCTGATTTTCAGCTTTTCGCGGATGCTCGTGTCCGTATCGAGCACTGTGGGGTAGCTGTAGCCTTTCTCGGCAAAATAGGCCTCGACGGAGCCATACTTGCCATAGAGTTCCTCATCGCTGATGCGGCTGGCATTGGCGGGGACATGGATGGACAGGAAATACAGGTCCGGATCCTGTTCGATGGCGGTCGCCAGTGCGGCGACATAGGGCGCATCGCGCATACAGTCGCCACACCAGATGCCCCAGACATCAATGACCATCCAGCGATTTAGAACAGCGGAATCGAATGTCTGGCCATCGGCCATTTTTGCGGTGAATTCCGGGAATTTTTCGCCGAGCAGGGCATAACCATAGGGCCGATTGTCGGCATCGCGCAGGACTCCGTCACCCTTGGTGTCGGCTGCGGTGGCTGGCGGAGCAACATTTGCCGTAATGAAATTGGTTGCAGCTGGCTCTGGCGCGGCTGCCTTGTCAGGCGAGCAGGCAGCAAGCACAAGCACTGCAGCAGCAAGAATGAGTTGTCGGAACATGGATGGTGCCCTCCGGGTGGGGACAGGTGGGGTCGGCACAGCCAAAGACATGATGGATATGCGCGCCCTTTTGTGATGGCCATTGTAGTCTTGGGCTGTGATCTAGTGTCCTGCGGTAACATCAACAACTGATTGAGATGATGAGTTTTCGTAAACTCTGACCGCCGCAGAGTTGCCCCTGAGTAGCGGTGTATCCGCCGTGGGTGCGGATTAATCGGTCAGGGGCACAAGTGCATCAAAAGCGATCAATCGCTATAAAGTGAGCCCGTCTCACCCTTTTGATGTTCACCGTATCTGCCAACGGATCAATCCTGTTCGCATCCAACGACGGATCAATGCGGGAGAGTATTTATGAGATTAGTCAGTTTGCGACAGAGACGGCGCGTTTCGCTGGCGGCCTGTGTGCTATTGGGCGCCGCCAGCCTGGTCACTTCGGCGAATGCACAAGAGGCCGAGGGCGAAAGCGAAGCGCGCCAAGAGACTGTGGTTGTAGAGGGGCGCCGCGTTTCGACCGCCGACACTGCCATCGGCCTGAACGAAGCGACGAATACGGTTGCTGTGACGCGTGCTGAGCTTCTCTCAGCGCCAGGCGGTATTTCCGGCCTCAAGATGCTTGAATCCCTGCCGGGCTTCAACGTGCAGACCGATGGGGCACTTGGCCTTTATGAATTCGGCAACTCCGTGACGGTGCGTGCCTTTAACCTTCAACAGATCGGCTTTGTTCTGGATGGCGTGCCAATGGGCCGCTCGGACGCTTTCGGCGGCAGCCCGATCTTCCGCTATGTTGACAATGAAAACCTCGGCTCGGTCGTGGCTTCGCCAGGTGCAGGCGACGTTTCGTTGCCGAGCTATGCCTCGCTTGGCCCGATCGTTTCCTACAATACGGTGGATACGTCAGACACGCCGGGGGGCATGCTGTCCTACACGATGGGCGACGACAATCTTGAGCGCAGTTTCATCAAGCTTGAGACCGGCAATATCAATGGCCTGTCCGCCTATGTCAGCCGTTCAAAGACGGACAGCGACCTGTGGCGCGGCCCCGGCACGATCGACCGCGAGCATATCGAGGGCAAGATCAAGTATGAGTTCGACGCCGATACATTCATCAAGTTCGGCTATGTTCATAACGACTTCTTTGACTATGACTCTCCGTCCGCTCCGGAGTCGACGTTCGACAACGACTATTATTATGGCTATGAGGCGGCTATTCCTGAAACCGGCTGTATCAACCCGCTACCGGGCGTCTATGACTATAATGGCGACGGGGTTGCCGACAGTGCCGACTTTACCCCGATCTTCACGGGCGGAACATGTACCAGCTATTATGAAGACCGGGTCAATATCCGCGACGACTCTCTCTACTCCCTGGGTTTCCAGACTGACATTACGCCGAACCTGATATTCAAGGCGACAGCCTATCAGGAAGACAAGGACGGTTTCGGTGTGTCGCCAGACAGCTATTCGAACTCGCTGGGCATCTACAACCGACAGGTCGCAGCAGGTCTCGATGTCGTCCACCCACGCGGTGTGCAATACGGCCTCTCCGGCGTTGGCGGAAAGCGGAAGGGCGCCGTTGCTGGCCTCGAATGGCAACTTGCCAGTCACAAGGTTGAAGTCGGCGCCTGGTATGAAGACGAAGATTATAACCGTACCCAGCTGCGTCTCAACAAGACCAATGGCTCCGCCGATGGCGATGTGATCTGGGACGAGGTGGCCTATTATCGCCGCAAGTACACATCGAACCGCAAGACTACGCAGTTCTACCTGAAGGACACCATGAGCCTTCTGGAGGACCGTCTGAATCTCGAGATTGGCGTGAAGACCCTTAGCGTGGACTACACACTAAAAGGCTATCGCGATTACAACGACTACGAAGTCTTTGGGCCACAGAGTGTTGGCGAAAAATATGAGGATAGCTTCCTGCCAATGGTCGGTGCTGTCTATGACATGAACGATACGGATCAGGTCTTTGCATCCTACTCGCAGAACTATGCCCTGCCGCGCGGCGCGGATGACATTTTCTCGATTGCCTCTACTGACGCCTCGACCGAACCACTCCCTTCACCGAAAGGCGAAGAGTCGGAAAACTACGAAATCGGGGTACGGACAAACCGGTCACAATTCTACGGCTCTGCGGCGCTGTTCTACACCACATTCGACAACCGTCTCGTGGCCGGCAGTGTTATCAACCCAGCTACTGAGCAACCGGAGGCGTTCTACATCAACGCCGGGAAGACAGAGTCCTACGGCTTTGAGCTTTCGGGCGTCTTCCAGCCCGCTTTCCTGAACGACAAGGTCTATTTCGACGGCAATTTGACTTATAATCACGCCGAAGATGAATCCGGCTTTGTCCTGGCGGACAGCCCGGAATGGCTGGTTACGGGCGGGGTCACCTATGAGCCGACCGAATGGCTTGTTGCCAATATCTCGGGCAAGTATACCGGCAAGCGCTTTGCCGACTATACAGAAGCGTATGAGATGGATAGCTACGCCGTTCTGAGCGGCTATCTTGACCTTGGCGGTCCGAATGACTTCGGTATTCCGGAAAATGTCAGCCTGCGGTTCAACGTGGACAACCTGCTTGACGAGGAAGTGCCAACTGCGTTTGTGTTCGCCGGTTCTGCTTTCTTCCGTCCGCTCAACCCGCGGACTTTCCAGGCGACCCTGACGGTTCGCTTCTAGGCTGCGCTTTCCAAAACCGGGCAAGGCCCCTGACTGAAAGGTTGGGGGCCTTTGTTTTGTCTAGAAGTCTGCTTGCAGGCGGAGCGTCGCGCCGGTGACGGTGTCGTCGCTGACGCCAGCGCGGACGGCATCTGCGAAAGCAGGGTCAAGGCCGGAGGTCGACGTGCCGAGATTGGCGTCGGACTGGAAGATGCTGAGGCCTACGCGGGTCTTGGAGGTCGGATACCATGAGAGGCCGATAAGGGCGGTGCTCATCGCGCCGCCGTCGACGCCGGCATCTGTCAGGTCCAGCGTGTCATAGGCGACGGATACAGACAGGGCGCCGAGGCCGCGTTCGGTGACGGGATGGTGCACTTTCGGGCGGTCGAACTTGGCATCCTTATAGGTGCGCTCGCCGCCGAAGAAGTACCCTGTCTCAAAGCCGCTGCCGGTAAAGTTGCCCGTGCCGCCTGCGGCGAGGTCTGACCTCACATCCGCATATTCCAGGCTGGCCCAGAATGGCCCGCGAAGCACAGCGGCTTCCAGCCCAATCAGCGTGTCGCTTTCGGCAATGGAGCCGGTCGAGATCATGCGGCCAGGCAGGTGGGCGAACGGGCGCTGGCGATAGCGCAGGTTGGATTGCCTGTCGCCAATCTCGCGATAGCGCACGGAGGCGCCGAGATGCACGAGCATGGCGTCTGTGTGGATGGGCGTGTAGGTGCCGCGCGCGGCCAGGGCGAAGCCTTCTTCGGAGGGCGTGTCATTAAGGTCGCCGCCAAAGGCTCCGGCCATGAAGGTCCAGTCCTTGCCCTTTGTGTGGGCCGCTATGCCGACGCGGCGGTCGAACTCGAAAGCGTCGGTAAATTCGGCACGCTCAGCAAAGGTGGTGAAGCGGCCGGACGTCTGTTCTTCCAGCGAGTTCGGGGTCTTGAACTGGCCAACGCGGATTTTCCAGGACGTGCCTTTCTGTGAGAAGTCTGCATAGGCGTCTGTTGCAATGATTTCGCCGCCTTCGTCGGTTTCAAGCTCAACCTTGAAGTCCATTGCGTCTGTCTTGCCCGAGACCGCGAGGCGGGCGCTGCGCAGTTCGGTGTCGTCGATTTCAAAATCGGCGGTGTCCGCGTCAGCCTGCGTATAATCGTAGAGAAGGCGGCCGGAGAGTTTGAGATTCCATGGTGTCTCGGCCGAGGCGGTGAGGGCTGAAGATAATGCGGCGATAACGAGTGCCGACGTGCCGCAACAGATGTTGAACTTGCCCATTTGACGCCCTTGTCTGGATACTGAGCGTGGGCTGTATGTGAGTTTCGTGACACTTGCATTTCAATTGTGTGACGGATTCGTAAAATAGTCACATTAGATACGCTAAATTGTATCCAGGCGTTGGACACAAAAAAATGCCCCGGTCTGTAATGACCAGGGCATTCTATGGCCGCCGGAGCGGATATTTAAGAGAGCTTAGCTATAGATTTCGAAGAGACCAGCTGCGCCCATGCCGCCGCCGATACACATGGTGACAACGCCCCATTTGGCGCCGCGGCGCTTACCTTCGAGCAGGATGGAGCCGGTGCAGCGTGCGCCGGTCATACCGAACGGGTGGCCGATCGAGATCGAGCCGCCGTTCACGTTGTACTTCTCAGGATCGATGCCGAGGCGGTCGCGGCTGTAGAGGCACTGGGAGGCGAAGGCTTCGTTGAGTTCCCAAAGGTCGATATCGTCAACCGTCAGGCCGTGACGCTCAAGCAGGCGCGGGACAGCGAAGACGGGGCCGATGCCCATTTCGTCCGGGTCGCAACCTGCCACGTTGAAGCCGGCGAAACGGCCGAGCGGTTCGATACCGCGCTTGGCGGCTTCCTTGGCTTCCATGACGACCACGGCAGCGGCGCCATCGGACAGCTGGGAAGCGTTACCGGCGGTGACGTACTTGCCTTCCTTGACGACCATGCCGCCGGAGAAGACAGGCTTCAGGCCCGCAAGCGTCTCATAGGTCGTTCCGGGGCGGTTGCACTCGTCCTTGTCGACGACAACGTCCTGGTAGCTCTCTTCACCGGTTTCCTTGTTGAAGAGCTTCATGCGGGTTTTCAGCGGAGCGATTTCCTCGGCCATGTAGCCTTTTTTCTGGAATTCGGCCGTGCGGCGCTGGCTCTCTGCGGAATACATGTCCTGGGCTTCGCGCGAGACGCCGTAGCGGTCGGCAACGATTTCAGCCGTTTCGATCATGCTCATCCAGATGGCAGGCCAGGTCTTCATCAGCTCTTCTTCGGTGTAGCGGAAGAGGTTCATGTGCCCCGAGCGCGAGACAAGCGAGAGGCTCTCGACGCCGCCACCGACGGTGACCGAAGCGCCTTCATTGATGATCGTGTGCGAGGCATTGGCGATGGCTTGAAGGCCCGACGAACAGAAGCGGTTGATCGTTGCGCCGGATGTTGTGGCCGGGCAGCCGGCCCAGAGGGCTGCGTTGCGGGCGACGTTGTGACCGGTTGCGCCTTCTGGCTGGGCGGAGCCGAGGAACACGTCTTCGACAGCAGCGGCTTCAACGCCAGCGCGCTCCAGCGCATGTTTGATGGCGTGGCCAGCCATCGTGATGCCGTGGGTGTCGTTGAGCGAACCACGGCCAGTTTTGCCCATGCCCGTACGGGCAGTTGAGACGATTACGGCTTCACGCATGGATATTCCTCCGGTTTTGCGGGCTTGTTGCGGCGCACACTAACGGGCTGACGCCACTGGCGCCAGCCTTCCTTTAACGTCAGCGTCAGGAAATCGCAGTGTCAGGCAGGCGTTTTCGCCTTAGGCGCGCTGGCACGGACAGTTTCGTCAACATAAGGTTCGAACTTGGCAAAGTTTGCCACGAACATGTCGGCCAGTTTGGCAGCCTGCTTGTCATAGGCGGCCGTATCGGCCCAAGTTGAGCGCGGATTGAGGATTTTTGAATCCACACCGGGGACAGCCTCGGGCACCATGAAGCCGAACGTGTCATCCTTGCGGAAATTCACATTGTTCAGTGAGCCATCAAGTGCGGCGTTGAGCAGGGCGCGTGTTGCCTTGATGGGCATGCGGTTGCCCTGGCCATAGGGGCCGCCTGTCCAGCCGGTGGAAACCAGCCAGCAGTCGACATCATATTTGCCGATCAGGTCGCGCAGCAGGTTGCCGTATTCGGAAGGGTGGCGCGGCATGAAGGGGCCGCCAAAGCAGGTGGAGAACGTGGCGGTCGGTTCGGTGACGCCTTTCTCCGTGCCGGCCACTTTGGCCGTGTAGCCGGAGAGGAAGTGGTACATGGCCTGGGCTGGTGTCAGCTTGGCGATGGGCGGCATGACGCCAAAAGCATCAGCCGTCAGCATAATGAGGTTTTTCGGCTGACCGCAGCGACCTGATTCTGACGCGTTCGGAATGGCCGAGATCGGATAGGCGCCGCGGGAGTTTTCGGCGAGCGTTGCATCGTCCAGATCAAGCTCGCGCGTTTCGGGATCCATCACGACGTTTTCGAGGACCGTGCCCCACTGCTTTGTCGTGGCAAAGATTTCCGGCTCGGCTTCAGCCGACAGCTTGATCATCTTGGCGTAGCAGCCGCCTTCGAAGTTGAAGAGACCATTCTCGGACCAGCCGTGCTCGTCGTCGCCAATCAGGATGCGCGAGGCATCGGCCGAGAGCGTCGTCTTGCCGGTGCCGGACAGACCGAAGAAAATGGCTGCGTCATCCTTGTCGGACGTGTTGACCGAGCAGTGCATAGGCATGACGCCCTGCGTCGGCAGGTAATAGTTGAGCGCTGTGAACACGGACTTCTTGGTTTCGCCCGCATAGGACGTGCCACCAATAAGAACCATGCGCTTTGCAAAGTTCACGGCGATGACCGTTTCAGACCGCGTGCCGTGACGGGCCGGGTCGGCGCGGAAGGTCGGGCAGTTGATGATCGTGAATTCGGATTTGAAGCTCGCATACTCCGAATCTGTTGGTACGCGGAGCAGGTGGCGGATGAAAAGCGAATGCCAGGCAAGTTCGTTGATAACCGTGACGGGCAGGCGATGGTCAAGATCGGCGCCGCCAAACAGTTCCTGGGCGAAGATGTCCTGACCTGCGAGGTGGGTTTTGAAATCTTCGAGAAGGACATCGAAATGCTCTGGCGTCATGGAGGCGTTATTGTCCCACCAGACGGTCTTTTCGGTCGTGGCGTCACGAACCGTGAACTTGTCCTTGGCCGAGCGACCCGTGTGCTGGCCCGTTTCGACAACGAGTGCCCCGCCACTGGCGACGCGCGCCTCACCATTGGCGAGTGATATTTCGTACAGTCGCGCCTCTTTCCAGTTCTTGCGGAGAGATTTCGGGCGTACGCCCAGCTCGGCGAGAATTGCTACTTGATCGCTCATTATTTCCTCGGACTTTGACTTCGGCTCTATGGCAAAATTGATTGGGCCAGTGTTGGCCCGTACCAAAAATCTGCAACATTCATGCCTGCCCGCGGGAAGATTTGAAACACTTTTAGCGCTAACATAACTGCAAATGGTTCGTTTTGCCCCAAAGCATACCCATGCTTGGGGCAGGTAACCGCTTCCTATGTCTCATTTCAGGGCTGGTACTTGAAGGCCCAACTGACCGTCACGACCGAGTCGTCGTTGAAGCCGGTCACAGGAACATCCCATGGTTCGGCATATTCCACACCAAGGGTGGCGAAGTCTTTATATCCCAGGCGGGCGCCGATTCCTGCCGATCCGAGATTAAAGTCACGGGCTATGGATGGCGTGAGGCTGATGCGGCCTTCGGCATAATCCGCGAAAAGGTAGAGTTCGCTCTTGGCGAGGTTGCCATCAGAGATCGGGCGCCATGCTGGCTCGAAGACGGCTTCATAACCCTTGTCGAAACTGATCACGCCATTGTCGAAGCCGCGTCCATATTCAATGCCGCCATACATAAGGCGCTCGTTGGCAGGCAATATATCGTCAGACCACTGGCCAGATGCACGCAGGCGGAGGAAAAGTTTCTTCAACAATTTCTGGACGACACCGGCGGTCGCGTTAATCTTGTTGAAGCCCGTCTCGGCGCCCATCACTGCGGATTCCGCATTCTCCAGATCCAGTCCTCGCGAATATGTCAGGCTGCCATTGAGGGAGCGGTTTTCCTGGATGAGGCCGGCGCGAATGCCAAACCGTGCGGCGTCGACCCGCTCATTTGCGAAGACAGAGCCGAGGGCGCTGTTGCGGCTCTCGGTGTGATCCACGACGGCGGAGAGCGTGACTTCGCGGTGGAAATCGAGAAGGAGAGGATAGCTCAGGCCTGCCGAGAGGAAGGTTGCGGTGCCATCAATTGGAACCGATGAGGGATGGGAGGCCTGGTAAACCGCTGCGACATCAAGCTTGAGGCCTTCGACGCCAATGGGCGTGGCATACTGTAGGCTGGCCGTCTGCGATTGCTCGCCGTCGGGCGTCGCGGCGAGCCGACCGCGTAGAACGTCGCCTTCGCGCAGGAGACTGTAGCCAAATGCACTGGCACTGAGGCGTCCGGAATCGACAATGCGCGACTCCCGGCTGTCATAGCCGATGGCGAAACTGTTTTTCTTTTCCTCGACATCCAGGAGGAGATTGATGGCGCCCGGCTCCGGCGCCATCTGCAGGCGCGGTGTGACCTTGGTGCCTTCAGCGCGACGGGCAAGGGAGACACCGCGCTCATAGGTGGCGCGCGTTGCGGGTGTCTCTTCGAGAATGGGTTCGAGATAGCCGCGCAGGCGCGGGGCCACGATCTGTTCGCCAGAGCGGAGGGCCACGATGTCGGCAACCCGGCCTTCCGCGATGAAGACGTCGACGACGCCGTCGGACAGATCCTGTTGGGGAATGGCGATCGTAAAGAGTGCGACGTCGGATTTCGAATAGGCGGCCGTCATGGCGGCGGCGAGTTGCTTGAGCGTTTCGGTGTTGGCGGGCTGGCCGAGAAATGCCTCGGTCGCCTTTGCGACGCGGCCGGGCACTTCGGCGCCCTTGAACTGTATGCCGACAATCGGGGTTGTCTCGTTGGCGTCCGACGCGACACTCGTGACAGCATTTTCTATGTCGGGGGCAGTGCGCGGAACGCTAAGGCCCTCTTTGGCGTACCCGGGATCCAGGTGGTCATCGGGCGGCTGGATGGGTTCTCCCGAATGAGCCAGATTTGAAGAAGAGAGAAGCACCGCACCAAGTAGCCATGGTTTTGCAGCTTGCATGCGATGCTTCATGATTGCCTCTTCAGTCTTCAAGGATTGGGAGAGCCGGACTGCCTAGTTCAGTCCGAGGCCACCGAGCAGGCCTGAGACGGCGGAGCCAACAGGCGTGTCGGCAGGATCGGCCGGAGCCAGATCACCCGAGAGGACATCGCCGACAGTACTCGTCAGCGCGTCGCCAACCGTATCCGTCAGGCCTCCATCCAGCGTGCCTGTGAGGTCCGAAGCGCCACCGAGATCGTTCAGGCCTGCTGTGACCGGTCCGAGATCGACACTTGCGAGCCCACCGAGGGACACCCCGGTATCGCTCGAAGTTGCCAGGTCGACATTAAGTAGCGTGTCATTGCTGGCGACGCCGACTTCTGCGAGCGAGCCGCTGGTCTGGTCAGGGGACAGGACGCTCACGCCCAGCACAGACGTGCCGGATGAGTCGCCAAGGGCCGTACCGCCACCGACGCTAGCCGTCAGGATCGGTGCCACGGACGATGTCAGTCCATCGACAAGCGGTGCACCATCTGTACCGAATGACGTAAGAGCCGCGCCCACATTACTGACGGTTTCCGTAACCGGTGAGGTGACTGTCGAAAGTGTGCCGGTCTGGTCAACCTGGTCGATAATATCGTCAAGGCCGCCGCCCAGCGATGCGATCGCGGTGCCGCCGCCAGCCGATGTTTCCGAGACGACCGGAATGGACGCGGACGGGTCACCAAGGTTGGCGAACAGGCCTGTTCCAGCGACACCTTCGGCACCGACAAGCCCGCCTGTTGCGATCATGCCTGTGTCACCAAGTGCAAAGTTGCCGCCTGGCTCGCCAGCCGGACCTTGTGGGCCGACCATGCCTGGCATGCCTTGGGCGCCCATTGCCCCTGTTGCTCCTGTTGCGCCGGTCTCGCCGGTTGCACCGGTTGCACCGGTCGCTCCGTTCTCGCCAGCTTTGCCTGCGGGACCGGCAACGCCTTGCGGACCCGTTTTGCCGATGCTGGCATAACGCGTGCTTCCCGATGAGTTGCATGCGGTGAGCGCCAGGATCGTTCCCAGGGCTGCGACTGTGATTTTCAAGTTGGGCATTGAGTACTCCTCCGTTGTTCCGGATCAACCTCGCGGCGGATATCTTCGATCCATCTCGCAGGCCCGGTAAATCTAATTCTCGGAGAATATTCTTTCAGAAGTTTATTTTGAGTATATTGTATTGAATAGGATAAATTAACGAAATCGGGCGCGGCTTTCCCCAAGGGGAGGATATGCCTCCTAATGCGTTGAATTTATTGGGTCTACAATGCCTGGGTCGCTGTAGGTCCCTGTCCGCGAAGGCGATCGAGAATGCTGTCGCGCCATTTGGCGGGCAAAATATACAGCACCCACGCCGCAGCTTCGTAATGAGCGCGCTTCCAGATATCTATCGGATTGAGGCTCGATTTAGCACACGCGGAGCGTGCAGGCGGGCCACCATGCGCGACTGAGTGGTAGATTGTTTTTGCGCGCATAAGGTGCATGCAATTGGATACAAACACAAGTTGCCGCGCGCCCGTGAGGCCAGGCTGGTCAGCCAGATTCTGCAGGCCTGATATCGTATCGCGGGAGGTGACATCTGCGGAAATGCGCGCGCCATAGCCCGATTTGCGTATCGCACTGAGGGCCATTTCCTGACTGCCGACGATGCCTTCTTGGGGGCGGTGGCCACCGACCATGACCAGTCGGTCGACCTTCCCGGCTTTCAGAAGAGCAATGCCCTTGTCAATCCGGGCGGCGGCTTCTCGGGGCGAGCTCGAATAAAAGACCACGCCTGCGCCGTCAGTAATCTGGCCGGTCTGGTCGACGAAACGCGTCAGCCCGAAAAAGAGCAACGTGGCAAGCAAATCTGCCAACAGGAGACGGATCAGCAGGATTCGCAGTTTTCTCATACCCGAATCTTAGCAGGTTTCGGACCGTGCGCGAGGCTTCAGGTGCGCATCAAAGTGCGTTCACGAGAGCCTTTGTGGGTGTCGTAATGGATGCTGGCAGGGCGTCGAGACTATACCAGCCAAAACCGCCATGCTTCGCAGGCTCCATAAGACGTGGCTCGCCCGCAACGAGGCGTGCGAAGAAGATTGGCGACACCCAGTGGCGCCCATCTCCCGCGTTAATGATTTCGGAAATGCACGCAAGTTTTCCGACCTCAATTTCGATTCCAAGCTCTTCAGCGATCTCCCGGCGCGCCGTCTCTCGCGCGGGCTCGCCAAAATCAATCTTGCCACCGGGCAGTCCCCAGGCGCCAGCTTCCGGTTCGGTCAGCCGCTGGATCAGGAGGAGGCGTCCATTCTCATCAAATATGGCTGCGCCGCAGCCGGCTTCCGGTCGGGCGTCCATCAGAGTTCACCGAAATGCTTCAGCGCGGCCAATGCTATAGGTTCGCCCCATTCCTGAACGAAGTGGCCGCCATCTGCGACGATCATGGGGGGAGGGCATCCCCGTATGGTCTTGCGCAGCTGTTCCATGGTGGCGGTGCCGAGCACCGGGTCTTGCGCGCCGATGGCCATGAAGCTGTCGCCAGACCATTTATTGGTCCACCATTGGGCGGCGCGCCTGGAAATATCGACGCCGTCCATACCTGGCGCCGTCATGACAAGCTCAGGGAAGCGTCGCACCCCGGCCTTGTAGCTGGCATCCGGAAAAGGTGCGCCATAGGCGGCGGCCTCGGCATCGGACAGAATGGGCGTACCGCGTTTCATCAGTGCAGCGACATCCACGTCTGCCTGCGTGCGCATATAGGCTTTCCAATTGTCGAAGCCCTCACTTGGCGACTGGCCTGTCGCAATCGTGGTGTTCATGACGATGAGGCGCTCGAACCGTTGTGGCATGTCCATGGGCAGCGTGAGCCCAAGGAGGCCGCCCCAGTCCTGGCAGACGAGTGTGACGTTCTTCAGGTTAAGGCGTTCTAACAGGGCCAGCATCATCTCGCGGTGAAACGTGAACGTGTAGACATTGTCGTCGACGGGTTTGTCGGAGCGGCCGAAGCCGAGCCAGTCCGGCGCGATCACGCGCGCGCCACTGTCGAGGAACACGGGGATCATCTTGCGATAGAGGTAGGCCCATGAAGGTTCGCCGTGCAGGCAAAGATAAGTACGCACGGCATCCTGCGGACCCTCGTCAACATAATGGACGCGCAGGCCCTCATAGCCAGGGAGATCTTCGATATAATGGGGCGCAAAACCATAGCCGGGCAGGTTCTCGAACCGGTCGTCAGACGTGCGTTTGGCTTCTATCGGCATAGCGCTGCCTCCGTGGTGGGTTTGCCCGTGCACCATGCGTTAGGCATGGGGGGATGCCAACAGGCAGCCCTTCGTAAAACCCCGCATATGGTTGCCTGGGGAATATGTTAGCATGGCATTGCGTCCACACGGATGCGGCTGTGCCGGCAGACCCGGACATATTGCGGAGCGTGCCATGTCGTACACAATCAACCGGGCAATTGCGGGGGCAGACTTCGACGTCGTTGGTCAACGCACGCGTAAAGCGCTTGCCGGCAAAGGGTTCGGCGTTCTTACAGAAATTGACGTCGCTGCCACCATGAAGAAGAAGCTGGGTGTCGACATGATGCCATATCTTATTCTGGGCGCCTGCAATCCGGACATGGCGTATAAGGCAATCAGCATGGAGCCGCGTGTCGGCGCGATGCTGCCATGCAATGTGATCCTGAGACAGGTTGGCGACGATGTCGAAGTCAGCGCGGTTGATCCCGTTGCATCGATGCAGTCAATCGACAATGATGATCTCAAGCACGTGGCGGGAGAGGTCCGCGATCTTCTCGCAGAGGCGATCGCGGCCATATAAATACCTGGAGGGGATTTGAATGGCGAAAGTGATTGGCCTGGGAGGGCTGTTCTTCCTTTGCAAGGATGCTGAGGCGACGCGCGCCTGGTATGCGCGTGTCCTCGGCATAAAGATCGAGGAATTTGGCGGCAGCATGTTCAGCCACGCTGCGGCGGCAAGTGTATTCCCGAGAGGCGCGCAGACCGTGTGGTCGCCGTTCAAGGGCGACAGCGATTATTTCAAACCGTCAGACAGCGACTTCATGATGAACCTGATGGTCGACGACATGCCGGGCATGATTGCCCGGCTCGAGGCGGAGGGTATCGCATTGGAAGGCGAGCCGTTGAATGAGCCCTATGGCCACTTTGTCTGGATCATGGACCCGGACGGGCGCAAGGTGGAGTTGTGGCAACCCGTCGAGCCGCCGGCTGAATAATGCCATAAAAAGCGGCCGCCGCGGTTGTCCCGTGGCGGCCCGAGGAGAGATTGTCGATACTTGGAGAGCTTAGCTCTTGGCCGAGGCCTTGCAGGCTTCGAGTTCTTCAGCCGTCAGTTCGGAATTATCGTTGCGCAGGGCCGTAACGACGCCGACTTCCTTGGCGATTTTCTTGCAGATGCGGACAGAGGCTTTCTTGCGGTCGAGATCGCCGACGCAGGTCGTGCCTTCGCATGTCCAGACCACGCTCTCGGCGATGACATGCTTTTCAGTGACAGGCTGCGCCGTTTCGAAAACGAAGTTTGCGGCGAAAGCGGGAGCGGTGAGCGCCAGTGCGGCGGCGCCGAGAATTGCAGAACGGAGCATGGGAGGCTGCCTTTGTTCGGGGTTATGATGTGTGCGTGCAACACGGTGGATAAAGGGAGACTTCCCTTCCGTTTAATGACTATCAAACGCTGAATAATTCGTCAAGCGTTCAGAAAGTAGAATTTTGCGATATCCCGAGGGAAGCGATTGGAGGGGCAGGTTGCCCCTACGACACAAATTGCTCCTGCCTGTGCGTGGGTTAGAGTGACCTAAAGAACAAGGCCACGCGCCAGGGAGAGATACATAATGGACTTCAGCATTCCGCAGGATATCGCCGACTATCTGGTCGTTCTCGATCAGTTCATCGAAGACAAGATAAAGCCGCTGGAGCAGAAGGACGACAATATCCGTTTCTTCGACCATCGCCGCGAATGGGCCCGGACGGATTTCGAGAATCAGGGCCTGCCTCGCAAGGAATGGGAAGCGCTGCTTGGCGAGGCGAGACGTCTTGCGGACGAGGCGGGACACCTGCGCTACGGCCTGCCGAAGGAATATGGCGGCCAGAACGGGTCGAACCTCGCAATGGCAATCATCCGTGAGCATCTGGCCCGCAAGGGGCTTGGACTGCACAATGACCTGCAGAACGAGCATTCCATCGTCGGCAACATGCCGCAGATCCTGATGCTGCGCGACTTTGCCCGCGAAGACCAGAAACACCTCGCCACAGCGGCCCTTGAAGGCAAGTTCCGCGCGACGTTCGGCCTGACAGAGCCAAACCACGGCTCTGATGCCACGCATATGGAAACCCGCGCCGTCCGTCACAAGAAAGACGGCAAGGATGGCTGGCTGATCAATGGCGAGAAGATGTGGATCACCGGCATGCACCATGCCAGCCACATGATGTGCTTTGCCCGTACCAGCGGCGAGGACGGTGACGCGCGCGGCATTACCTGCCTGCTCGTACCGGCAGATGATCCGGGCATCGAGATCATCGAGTACATGTGGACGTTCAACATGCCGACCGATCACCCGCGCCTTACCATCAAGGATGTGTGGGTGCCCGAAAGCGCGGTGTTCGGCCCGCCGGAAGGCGGCCTCGCGCTGGCCCAGCACTTCGTGCACGAGAACCGTATTCGCCAGGCAGCCAGCTCGGTTGGTGCGGCGATGTTCTGTATCGACAGTTCAATCGATTACGCCAACACGCGCGCACCGTTCGGCAAGAAACTGTCGACCAATCAGGCGATCCAGTTTCCGATTGTGGAACTCATGTCGGAAGCCGAGATGCTGCGTCTGCTGATCTTCAAGACGGCGTGGGAAATGGACCAGATGTCCAAGCCCGAAGTCGCGATCAAGCTCTCGGACAAGGTGTCGATGTGCAACTACCGGGCAAACCGGCTCTGCTGCAACGCGGCCGACCGCGCGATGCAGATCCATGGCGGCATGGGTTATTCGCGCCACACACCGTTCGAGCATATCTATCGCCACCACCGCCGCTATCGCATCACCGAGGGCTCAGAAGAAATCCAGATGCGCAAGGTTGCCGGACACATCTTCGGCTTCATGGGCGCGCAAAAGCACGGCCAGCCCAAGGGCGAAAAAGATGCCAAGGGCAAGAGCACCGAACCGACGGATTTTGCCGTTCGGTAGCACCGTAGTATGATCCCGCGCAGGCTCCAGCTCGCGCGGGAACTTACACACCATGTTCAAACGGCTTAAGCAGACGGCGCTTGTGCTGGCAGTGTTTGTCGGTGCGATGTTAATCGTTGGGGTCCTGGTCGACGCGGTTCTTCCAAGGCACTGGCAGCCCGTGCAGGCCTCTGTCCAGTCGGCAAATATCGCATCCGTCCGGAAGGGTACGCCAGAATGGGCCATTCAGGCGGATGCGCGTTATGAATTCCATGGCCGTGTTTATGAAACGCGGCGTGACGTGTTTGTTTATGCTGACAGGGACGTTGCCCTTGATGCGCTGGACGACTGGCCGCCAGGTCGCGAATTCACGCTTTACGTCAATATGGACGCGCCGGAATCGGTATCGGTTTACCCGGATGGCGGGCGGAGCGGGGCGATCGCGGCTGCCGTCATTCTGACGCCTGCCTTGGTCGTCATGATCGGCTTCATTATCTTTCTTATCCGTTGCAGGCGCGATGCAGTAAGCACTTGAGAGGGTGCTTTCCTGCCCGGAGCACTCTGCGGTTAATCCGGCGGTAACCCTAAAAGGTAAATGGTTCAGTTGATTTTATTAACTGACTGGAGGCATGGCATGTCCCTGCTGGAACGGGTTATCCGGGCGCACCGTTGTACGTCGACACATCACCATATTGCGTTCAATGCGCTGGACCTGATCGAGGGCGACGAGGCCGAGCGCTGGAAGTCGCTGTTCCTTGTGCATCACGAGCACTTGCTGAAAGGTGCCAAGGCGCCGGACACGACCTTCAAGGATTTCCGCAATCACGTCCTGCACATTTCCGAGGGGGAATGGGGCGGGGCGCGTGACAAGGCGACAGAGTGGTATGCCAAAGCCGTCGACTTGCTGGCGCGCAAGAAGTGGAGCGAAGCCGCCTATGCGCTCGGCGTGCTGAGCCACTATTATGCTGACCCGCTGCAGCCCTTCCACACCGGCCAAACCGAGGAAGAAGGCGCCATCCATCGCGCTGTGGAGTGGAGTATTGCCAAGTCTCAGGTCGAGATCGCGTTTAGGATCGATACGCTTGGGTACCCCGAGATAGCGGTGCCGGAGGGCGTGGGCTTTGTGTCAGACATGGTGCGCGCCGGGGCCGAGCGCTCGCACCCGCACTACCACACATTTATCGACCATTATGACCTTGATGTCGGCGTGAAGGATCCGCCGGCTGGCCTCGACGAAACCATGCTGGAAATCGTGGCTGACCTTGTGGCCTATGCGACGGCGGGCATGGCCGTACTCATGTCGCGGGCGATCGCAGAGGCGGCTGTGGCGCCCCCGAAGGTGAACCTCACCATTCAAGGCTATATCGAGACGCTTGATATTCCGCTTCGCGTAATCTCGAAGAAGCTGGCCGATGCGGGTGACCGCCGCCAGGTTGAGCGCATGTATGCCGAATTCCAGAAGACCGGGAAGGTAGTGAAGACCCTGCCGGACGATGACAAGGCTATTCGCAAACTTCACGCGAAACAGGTGTTGCGCGTACCGCTGAAACAGCTCGATGCGCAGGAACTGGCGCCGCTGGGCAGCGCACTGAAGAAGGCGCCTGTCGAGGCACCGAAGGCGGAAGCTCCGACGCCGAAACCAGTTGCCAAGGCTGAGCCCAAGCCCGCCCCGGCGCCTATTGCGAAAGTAGAGCCGAAGCCAGCGCCCCAACCGGAAGCCGTGAAGGAAATACCCAAGCCAGCGCCAAAGCCCCAGCCCGCGCCGGAACCAGTCGCCGAGGCTGCACCTGAACCTGCAGATGTTACGGAGATTGGTGGACGTGGGCGCCTGACGCGTGAGTCGCCTGTCGTGGATGCCCCTTCGATCGGCCGGAAAACGGCCAAGCGGCTGGGCCGTGCCGGCATTACAACGGTCGGCGATCTGATGGACTGCGATCCAGAGGAAACCGCCAGCCTGCTCGCCGTGCAGCATATTGATGCCGATACGCTGATCGACTGGCAGGACCAGACCCGGCTAATGATGGATGTGCCAGGCCTGCGCGTGCATGATGCGCAAATCCTTGTCGGAGCGGGCATCCGGACGGCGGCTGAACTGGCAGCGGCCTCGGCGCGCGATGTATTCCTCGCGTCCATGGACTTCCTGACATCGCCTCAGGGCGAGCGGGTGCTGTGGGAAGATGCCAATTTCGAGGAAGACGAGGTTGAAGGCTGGATTAGCATGGCGCAGGCCAGCGCCGCCTGATCAGAAGCCGCGTGGATTCAGCCCGGCGGCGCGGTAGATTGCGTCGATGGCCGTCATGTTGCCAACGGCATCCTTGCCACCTGTCAGCGGCGCAGTGCGCCCGGCCATTACATCCATCACATGGGCTAGCTGGTGGTCATAGGTAGCCTCTCCGTCGACCGTGAAGGTCTCGGTGTTGCCCTTTATCGTGGTCGCGATGCTGTGGCCGCGATGGGGATGGATGGGGTTGGTGATCTCTAGGTGGCCGTCCGATCCTACGACCCTGATCCAGGCATTGAAGGGCGTGTCAGGCGCCATGCTGGTATGGATTGATGCCGTCTCCCCGCCGGGGAAGGTGACTTCAGCGACCGTTTTCAGGTCAACACCGGGGTGTTCGCACTGCGCTGTGGCGGAAACCACGGTCGGTTCCGCGCCGATCAGGGTGCGCACGGCGTGCAGGGGGTAGCAGCCAAGGTCCATCAACGCGCCGCCGCCCACGGTCAGTGTGTGGCGCAGTTCGCCGGGGCGGTATGGGATAGTGACGTCAAAGGCCGCCTCGATGCGGTGCACGACGCCGAGCTGGCCGCTGCGCACAATATCGAACACCCGCTGGAAGGCTGGGTGGAAGCGATAATGGAAGGCTTCGATGAGGGGCTTGCCGGTGCGGGTCGAGGCCTCGACCATCTGCGCGGCTTCGACTGCATTCATCGCAAAGGGCTTCTCGCACAGCACGGCCTTTCCGGCCTCAAGTGCAGCGATTGTCAGGTCAGCATGGCGATGCGGGGGTAGGGCATTGTAGATAAGGTCGATGTCGTCGCGGGCGAGCAGGTCTTCGTAGGAGTCGGGGACGTGCGGGATGCCATGTTCATCGGCATAGGCCCGCGCGCGATCGGCATCGCGTGCGGCCATGGCGATCACTTCGCAGTCGGTCCGCGCGCTGGCCGGAGCGATGACTGCTTTGGGTGCAATTTTCGCTGCGCCGAGAATGCCGATCCTGATCATGTGAGATGCCTTGTTTTCATGAGACCTTCGCTTGGCCTGTGGACAGGACGTAAACAAAAACGAGCCCGTTGTTTACCCCGTCCTAACAGCGCTTAACGGAGTGTGGCAAATGAGTTGGAATCTGCGGGGCCGTGTAAAGGAAGCGGAAAGCATGTGGGAGGTTAATGGGGGTTCCGGAGCCATTAATCCTAGGAGTGCCACGCTAATGCTGAATGTTCTCATTGCGCACATCGCTACAATCAATGGACTCTCGGAACCTACCGCTACTAAGGCGCTGGGGATTGTATTGAATTCAGCTGAGCGACAGGCTTCTCCCTTCGCACCGGCGATGTTCAAGGCCATCCCCGGCGCTCGTGCGCTCGCCGCTCGCACAGGGTCGGAGTTCGGCGCAGCCACCGGCATTATTGCTCGCCTGATCGAGCAGACGCCCGGCGGCAAGCGCGTTGTCGCGCAGACCATGATCGGATCGCTTCACAAGATCGGGCTGGACCACAAGGCCATTGGCCATCTTCTGCCGTCGATTTCGACATTCATGGAAGAGCATTGCGAGATGACAGGCTTCGGACATCTGGGCGACCTGATCGGCCATGATCTGGATGCCGAACTCAAGGCCGCAAAAGCCGCCTGATCTCTGCAGGATCAATCGATGCTTCCAAACAAGGCCGCCCCAAAAGGGCGGTTTTTTTGATTCCAGCTGATCCGCTTGGCGATCCATCACGTAACAAGAACAGGCTGCGATGACTGATACTTGGAGCCCTCCCGCTCGGTCTTGCGCCGGAAGAGCCAGCCCGCTGCCCCTTTCCAGGCGGGACTGGCTCTTTTCTTTCGCCAGATGTGTCGTTACAGCGTGACCAGCCCTGCTGATCGAGGAACAGACATGCGAACACTGAACGGACTGCGCGCGGACGAGCGGTTTGCGCTCGACCTGATGGCTGCCATCCGCGCCGATGCAGAGACTGTCTGTGCACCAGACGCCGTGGAACTCGTCTCGGTCACTATCGACGTGACCGGCGCCGACGTGACTGGCGAGCCAGTGTTCAAGGCCCGCGTTGACCGCAAGACACGCACCGTGCTGTTCACAGGCGGTGCGGCATCCTGCGGCGACACGGTCGTGATGACGGCGACAGCAGTTTACAGGATTGTGTCGGCCTAAGCCTACATCGGCGTATCGCGCAGTTTGAGAAGGTCCGGATAGTCCGGATCGCGCTTTTCTGCGCGGGCGGCAAAGGCTTCCTGCATATGCGACGGCGGCAGCATGGCGGCGTTCCAGACGCCGATATAGTCCAGCGTATCGGCCGTGTTGTGGTCGCGGGCGTAATTGATCAGGGTCTTGCAGCCTGTGACCGTCAGCGGGTCTTTCGACGCGATTTCCCTGGCTGTTGCGAGCGCGTGGGCAACGCAGGCTTCGTGCGTCTCGAAGACATCATTGACCAGGCCTATATCCTTGGCTGTGGCGGAATCGATGCGGCGGCCGGTATAGGCCATTTCCTTGACCCAGCCTTCCGGGATGTAGCGTTGCAGGCGCGGGAAGGTGCCAACATCTGCCGTCATGGCGATATTGGTTTCCATGATCGTGAAGAAAGCATCCTTTGTGCACCAGCGGATGTCGCCGGCGGAGATCATGTCGATGGCACCGCCGATGACGCCGCCATGGAGGGCGAAGAGAACGGGGACGCGCGCCTCTTCCAGCACGTTGAAGCTGGACTGGATCTGGCGGATATTGGAGCGGAACGCCTCAGCCGCGACATAGCGATCAACCTTGCCGCCGCCTTCGCCCGAGCCGAATACGGCGAGGTCCATTCCGGCGGAGAAATGCTTGCCTGTCGATGAGATCACGATGCAGCGCGCGCGCACGTTCATGTCGATATCACGAATGATGGCAGGCAATTCGTTCCAGAACGCCTTGTTCATCGTGTTCATCGCCTCGGGGCGGCTCATCTGGATATGCGCGACCTTGTCCTCGATCGTGACGGTGAAGGCTTCATAGGTTTTCTGCAACATGGGGCGTCTCCTCGATTTCGCGAGAGACTAGCACGGGTCAGCTAGCTGGCCAGATGTGACCTCGCGAGAGGCTCAGGCCAACACGCTTTCGGCCTTGTTGGGGCGCATGAGCAGGGTTGTGATGGCATCATCCACGCTGATCTCGCCTTCAATGACGGCGGCAACGGCGTCGCAGATGGGCATGTCGACGCCGTGTTCGCTGGCCAGACGGCGTAGCACGGGGGCGGTGGCGACCCCTTCCGTGACCGCGTTGCGGGCGCCCATGATGCTTTCAAGGCTTTCGCCGCGCCCGAGGGCGAGGCCGCAGCTCATGTTGCGGCTGGTTTCCGAACTGCAGGTCAGGACGAGATCGCCGAGGCCCGAGAGGCCCGACATGGTCTCGCGGTCTGCGCCCAGTGCGAGGGCAAGACGGGTCATTTCGGCGCTTCCCCGGGCAATGAGGGCGGCATGGGCAGACCGTCCAAGGCCCTTTCCGAGGGCAATGCCGCAGGCAAGGGCGAGCACGTTCTTGACCGCGCCGCCAATCTCGGCGCCGAGCAGGTCGGTGGCGAGGTAGGGCCTGAAGGTTGGCGTGGAGATAGCCTGGATGAGTTCGCTGCCGATGGATTCATCTTCCACAGCGAGCGTCACGGCAGTTGGCAAGCCCTTGGCGACGTCGATGGCAAAGCTGGGGCCGGACATGACGGCAGGGCTCGCTTCAGGCAAGGCGTCGGCGAGCACCTGTGTCATGAACTTTCCCGAGGAAAGCTCGATGCCTTTCGAACAGAGGACGACGGGCGTTCCGGGCGCGATATGGCCCTTCAGGGCGGCCAGTGTGCTTCGGGTATGCTGGGCGGGGGCGACTGCGAACAGGGCATCGAGATTGTAGAGATCGGCCAGATTGGTGGTGGCCCGCAGGGCGGGTTTCAGCGGCACGCCGGAGAGGAAAACCGTGTTCTCGTGAACAGTGTTGATGGCGTCCGCGACTTCAGCCTCAAGGCACCAGAGGGTCACGTCCTGCCCGTCGCGGCATAGCATCTGCGCAATGGCTGTGCCCCATGCGCCGCCGCCGATTACACCGAATGTCTTGAAAGCCTGGGTCATGGCCGGAGACTTATCGAAGTTGCGGGCGGGAGCAAGCTCAAGACTGCGGTTGCGCGCTGGTTGTTCGGGCCTCATAGGCGGCTTCCACGAGGCGCGCGAATATCCTGCGAAACTTGGCCCGATAGGTCATGAATTCTGGATGGAACTGAACGCCGAGATAGAAGGTCTTGCTGGGGTCTTCGATAGCCTGCACGACCCCATTGGCCTCTTGCGCGGTGATGACAAGGTTCTTGCCGATCTTTGCGATGGCCTGCTTGTGGATCGAGTTGACCCTTACTGTCGCCTTGCCAAGAATATCGCGGATGAGACTGCCGTCCGTGGTGTCGATTTCCTTTCGATACAGGATATGGCCCGGAAGGGTGGAGGGATAATCCACGTCCTCGAACACGCCTTCCAGTTCCTGATGCAATGTGCCGCCGCCAGCCACGTTCATGACCTGTGCGCCGCGGCATATGGCGAGGGTGGGCAGGTCCGTATTGCGTGCGGTGCGGGCCCAGTACATTTCCATTTCGTCGCGGCCGCGATCATAATGGGCGTCTTCGATGGCTTCCTGATCATAGTGCGGCGGGAACACATCCGAGCCGCCGCCAATGACCAGCGCATCAATCGGCGCCTCGCGCCATGACATGCCAGTGGTGAGTGTTTCGGGCGTTCCGCCCGCCAGCCGCACGGCCAGCGCGATGGCGGCATAGGCGAGATTATCGCCATGTTCGGGCTTCGTGATGCCGACGATGGGCCTGTCCGTCATACCGTCTAGTCCGTCACTTCCGGCGGGAGTTTGCCGTGGCGGGCGAGGGAGCTGAGGATGAAAAAGATGCCGAGGGAGGTCATGGGATCGTCATCGAACATCAGTTCTGATTTGGCGCTTTTTGCATTACGTGCCTGCTTGCGCAGGAGTGCGATGCCTTCCTCGAGATTGGTGGCCTTGCCGAACGCTGTCTTCAGGGCGCTGAACGCACTGCGAAGCTCGCCCTTTTCCACATGATCCATCATGTCGCGAACGGCCGCCTTGGCACCTTCGGTGTCTATATCCGCCGACAGCGCATCCTTGATGGCGCCCGCTGCCCATGCGACGGGGATGCGGGTTTTAGTGCCGATAACAGCGTCCCTGGATTCCTCCACGGTTCCGTTTGCGAACAGCTGATAGAGAAGCCAGGGGAAATCGACGCCGGATTCGACGCTCTGGAAGAGGCCCGCCCAAAAACGAGGGTTTACCTCGATTATGACCGGTTCGTCTTCCGGCTTCCCGCTCCACATGAAGTCGATCTCGGCGACACCGTTCCAGCCGACAGCTCTCATGAGCGTGTTGGCGGCGCGTATGAAGGGCGCGTCGTCGATGGTCTCGCGCATGGCGCCAGCGCCGCCTTCGGAGGGCATGTTCTGAAGGTTGTGATAGGCCATGTGGGCGCGCAGTTCGCCGTTCTCGTAGAGCACGCCGAGGCAATAGTCCTCTCCATCGGCAGCTTGCTGAATCAGGGGCGGCGGATTTTCCTTCGCAACGCGTTCGATGGCGCGCTTGAGGAGCTTGTCCTTGTCCTGAAAGAACTCGATGCCCCGCCCGCCAACTTCATCGACGGCCTTGATGAGGGCCGGCATGGAAAGCTCGGCCACCGCCGATTTAACCTCTTCCTCTGTGGTGGGCGTGAAGGTTTTCGGTGCGGCGATATCCAAGGGCTTCAGTGTTTCGACGAGATGCTGCTTTGGGTCGACCTGGTCGATGGATGCGAAATCGGCCGCGGCGAGCGTGATCAGGCCCTCAAATTTCTCGCGGTGCTCGGACAGGAATTTCCCATCCCTGAATGTCGGGATCAGGATATAGGGCCGGTTGTCCTTGGGCTTCAGTTCACGGACATGAGCGACCATGTCGGCAAGATAGCGGCGCGGATCATCTGCCTGATCGGCATGTACGAAATTGCCTTCGGTGAAGCGCGAGAATGAGGCCGCCGTCATGCCGACGCTGTCACAAGTAATGACTTCAATACCCTGTTTTGAAAGCGAATGTGCGATCACGACGGCCATCAGGCTGCGGCCATAGGTGACGATCGCGCGCCCTTTGAACTCTGTCATGGAATCTCCCGAATGCCCTGCTGCTACTGCACGAACGCATCTGTCAGGGCTTCGTTCCTGTCAGATGACTGAGGACCGATAGGCACTGTTGGAAACCATGTCAAAGCCATCGCGGTCCCATGCGAAACCCGATCAGACCTTGAAAAACCAAAGAGGAGTCCAGGCGGTCGTGTCGCCTAGGCGAAGTCGAATGTCCCGACTTCGTCTTCGACGGTGATCTTCACCTTGCGGCCGACGGGGCTGGCCTCTTCGCGCAGAACAGCGAGGGCGGCCGGGCTGGCCTTTGCAATCGTGCGGCGGCCGTCGGCGAGACGGGCAAAAATGATGCCGGTCTCTGGGCCTGCCTTGCCGTGGGTGACGGTGAAGGTTTCGAGCGTGCCTTCGCCGTCTGCCTGATGGATTTCCACTTCTGTCTTCGCCTTGGCAGCAGGGGCGACCGGACGGAACGCCTTCGGCTTCTCTGTCGAGTAGACGCCGGCTGCTTCCTTGGTCATCCAGCCACCATTGGCGAGGACAAGGCCGAGGTCACCGGGCGCCGCGCGGAGCGTGTGCGCCATCTCGGCAATGCCGTGGAGGGAGTAATTGTTTCCGGGGCCGCCGAAGAAGGGCAGGCCGCCCGTCAGTGTGAGGGGGCGGGGATCGGTTTTCCAATCCATGCCCATAGCGGCGGTTGATGAGAAGACCGCGCAGGGGAAGCAAGAATAAAGGTCGAAATGATCAATGTCGTCCGCGGTGACGCCTGCCTGTGTCAGCGCACGTGACGTCGCCTGTTCCATCGCCCATGAACCATCGAGCTTCGGCCGCACGGAGATATGGTTGTCGCCTGCCTCGCCACCGCCGTGGAGATAGACGCGCTTGTCCTTGGGAACGCCGAGTTCATCAGCCTTGCTCTCGCTCATCAGGATGGCCGCAGCGCCCTGGTTCACAGCGTCCTGTGCGATGAACCATTTCAGAAACGGGTCGGCATATTCGTAATTCTCGCGCGACGGCGTCGAGAGGAAGTCGACGCTGTGTTCGACCGGGAATTGTGAATATTCGTTCTTGGCGGCAACCGCAGAGAAGGGCTGGAAGAGCTCGGCCATGGCGCGGCGATGCTCGCTGCGCGTGCGGCCTTCGCGGGCGGCGATGGCGTTCTCGAACAGGCCGTAGAAATAGGCCGGGGCGATCAAGCCGTGCTTGATCTCTTCGCGGGTCAGCATCATCGGGCCCATGCCGCGATCTTCGTAGGCGGCGTCATCGCCATCGGCCCAGTTGATCTCGACATTGTGGCGCCGGGCGCCCTTGGAGGCGCGGTTGGCTTCCGAACCGGAAATGAGGGCGACTTCGGCTTCGCCAGCGAAAATGCGGGCGGCCATCTCGTTGACCAGCGCCTGCGCGCTCTGACCGCCGACGGTCTCATAGATGAGGTTGGCAGGCTTGGCGCCGATATCGCGGGCGAGCGTGCCGGGCAGGTTTGTGTTGTGGCCGTGAGGGTGCGGCGCGCGACCGACCGAGTCCTCGAAGATACGGACGACGGCGAGCGTATCTATCGCGCCGGCAATACCAGCCGCGCCGGCATCGGCAAGGGCGGCCTTCGAGGCATCAACCATGAGAGATAGGGGCGAAGGTGCGCCGTCAGGACCGTTTGTGCCGTCCCACTGGCTGAGGCTTTGTCCCACACCGACGAGGACGGGCATGTCTCCCTTGGCCATATTAGTCTCCCTGATATCTCAAAATATGCTCTGCGGACGGGCTTAGCGCGCCCGCAGAGCGATTTCGAGATGGGACGTTGGGGAAACCCGGTATTGCGCCTAGTGCGAGAGGAAACCCTTTTCCTTGAGGTAGTCCAGGATCGTTTCGGCGGCATCTTCAGGGGATTGTCCGACCGTGTTGATCCGCAGTTCCGGGGTGAGCGGAGCCTCGTAGGGGCTGTCGATGCCGGTGAAGTTCTTGATTTCGCCTGCACGGGCCTTCTTGTAGAGACCCTTTACGTCGCGCTGCTCTGCGACATTGAGCGGCGTATCGACGTGGATCTCCACGAACTCGCCATCGGCCATAAGATTACGGGCCATTTGGCGCTCGTCTCGGAATGGCGAGATGAACGAGACGAGCGTGATCAGGCCGGCATCACTCATAAGGCGTGCAACGTTCGAGACGCGGCGCACGTTCTCGACGCGGTCGACATCGGTGAAGCCGAGGTCACGGTTGAGGCCGTGGCGGACATTGTCACCATCAAGGATGAACGTGTGCTTGCCGAGCGCGAACAGGCGCTTCTGCAGGGCGTTGGCGATGGTCGACTTGCCCGAACCCGAGAGGCCCGTGAACCAGAGCACGGCCGGTTTCTGGCCTTTCTGCTCGGCCAGCGTGGCGCGGTCGATATCGATGGCCTGCCAGTGGATATTGGAGGCGCGGCGCAGGGCAAAGTCGATCATGCCGAGACCGACCGTGTCATTGGTCTGGCGGTCAATCAGGATGAAGCCACCCATTTCGCGATTTTCGTCATAGGGGTCGAACGCGATGGCCTGGTCGAGCGACAGGGTGGTGACGCCGATCTGGTTCAGTTCCAGCGTCTTGGCCGGCATGTCGTTCAGCGTGTTGATGTCGATGCCGTATTTCGGTGCATTGATCGTGGCCGTCACGGTCTTGGCGCCGATCTTCAAGAGGTAGCGCCGGCCGGGCAGGAGGGGCGTATCGCTCATCCAGAGAACGCGAACCTGGAACTGGTCGGACACTTCAGCCGGGCTGTCGGCTGAAACGATAACGTCGCCGCGCGAGCTGTCGACTTCATCGGCGAGCGTCAGCGTTATCGACTGGCCAGCGACGGCCTCGTCCAGATCGCCCGTGGCGGTGACGATGCGGGTGATGGTGGACTGGCGCCCCGAAGGCAGCGTCTTGATCCGGTCGCCAGGCTTGACGGTTCCGGCCGCGATCTGGCCTGAGAAGCCGCGAAAGTCGAGGTTCGGACGGTTGACCCACTGCACCGGCATGCGGAACGGGGCATTGAGGCGCTTGTCGCCGATCGGCACGGTTTCCAGATAGTCCATGAGGCTCGGGCCGTCATACCAGTCCGTTTCGCGCGAATTCTCGGTAATGTTGATCCCGGCGAGGGCTGACATCGGGATGGGCTGGATTTCGAGGTCGGTCGCCAGCTCGTCTGCAAAATCATAGAAGTCTTCGACAATGTCGTTGAAGACCTGCTCGCTGTAATCGACGAGGTCCATCTTGTTCACGGCGAGCACGAGGCGACGGATGCCGAGCAACGTTGTGATGAAGCTGTGGCGGCGGGTCTGGGTCAGGATGCCCTTGCGCGCGTCGATCATCAGGATGGCGACATCGGCGGTGGAGGCGCCGGTTGCCATGTTGCGGGTATATTGTTCGTGGCCGGGCGTGTCGGCGACGATGAACTTGCGCTTGTCAGTCGCAAAGAAGCGATAGGCGACATCGATCGTGATGCCTTGTTCGCGCTCGGCGGCGAGGCCGTCGACGAGCAGCGCGAAGTCGATATTCTCGCCCTGCGTACCAACGCGTTTGGAGTCTGCCTCCAGCGACGCCAGTTGGTCCTCGAAGATCATCTTGGAATCATAGAGCAGGCGGCCGATGAGGGTCGACTTGCCATCATCCACGCTGCCGCATGTGATGAAGCGCAAGAGAGACTTATGCTCGTGCTTTTGCAGGTAGGCGCCGATGTCTGAGGCGATTAGGTCGTCGGTGAGGCGCATCAGAAATAGCCTTCCTGTTTCTTCTTCTCCATGGACGCGGCCTGGTCGGCGTCGATGACGCGGCCCTGGCGCTCTGACGTCGTGGTCAGCAGCATTTCCTGGATGATATCTTCAAGCGTGGACGCGGTGCTTTCGACAGCGCCGGTCAGCGGGTAGCAGCCGAGCGTGCGGAAGCGGACGGACTTCATCACGGCGGTCTTGGCGAGTTCTTCCGGCATCCGGTCGTCATCGACCATGATATCGACGCCGTTCCATGTGACGACCGGGCGTTCAGCAGCAAAATAGAGCGGCACGATCTCGATCTGCTCGCGGCGGATATATTGCCAGATATCCAGCTCGGTCCAGTTGGAGAGCGGGAAGACGCGGATACTTTCGCCCGGATGAATGCGGGTATTGTAGAGGTTCCAGGGCTCGGGCCGCTGTTTCTTGGGATCCCAGCGATGCTCGGCCGAGCGGAACGAAAAGACGCGTTCCTTGGCGCGGGATTTCTCTTCGTCGCGCCGTGCGCCGCCAAAGGCTGCATCGAACTTGTACTTGTCGAGCGCCTGTTTCAGGGCCGCCGTCTTCATGATGTCGGTATGCATGGCCGAGCCATGCGTGAACGGGCCGACGCCATCGCGCACGCCGTCTTCATTGATGTGTACGAGCAGGTCCATGCCCATTTCGGCGGCCTTGCGGTCGCGGAAGGCGATCATCTCCTTGAACTTCCAGGTCGTATCGACATGCATCAGGGGGAAAGGCGGGCGCGATGGATAGAAAGCCTTCATCGCCAGGTGGAGCATCACGGCGGAATCCTTGCCCACCGAATAGAGCATGACAGGGTTTTCGCACTCCGAAGCCACTTCCCGCATGATATGCAGGCTCTCAGCTTCAAGCCGGTCGAGATGGGTCATCTTGGCCAAGGTTCGTAACATCCTTCAGTCTGTTTTGTGTCGTCCTAGTCGCCTTATAATGGGTAGGGAAGGGCGCCATTTACAGGAAACGCACTTGTAAGCAGTTCTATACAGTCAGGCTGACCGGCAGGATCGCCCGTTAACGCTGGGAATACCCCTAGATTGTCGCAATTTCCAACAATCTGTCATTATTCAGACTGAATGGTCGGGTCTATCTACGCTCTCTGATTCCCTGGAGGTAGATTATGTGTGGCATTGTAGCGATTACGGGCTCTGAACCTGTTGCGAACCGTCTGATCGACGGGCTGAAGCGGCTGGAATACCGTGGCTATGACAGTGCAGGCATTGCCATCTCATCGCGCGGCAAGGTCGAGCGACGCCGCGCCAAGGGCAAGATCGTCAACCTGCAGGCCCGCCTTGAAGAAGAGCCGATGGACGGCCTGACCGGCATTGCCCACACGCGCTGGGCGACCCACGGCAAGCCCAATGAAACGAATGCCCACCCCCACATGTCGGGCAATGTGGCTATCGTGCATAATGGCATCATCGAGAATTTCCGTGACCTGCGTAGCGAGCTGGAAGAGGCTGGCCGCGTTTTCGAGTCCGAGACTGACAGCGAAGTCATCGCCCAGCTGATCGCCCAGAAGATGGACGAGGGGCTGAGCGCCGTGGACGCGTTCGAGGCAACGCTTGGCCAGCTGACGGGCGCCTTTGCGCTGGCGGTGATCTTTGCTGGAGAGGAGAGCGTCCTGATGGGTGCCCGCCGGGGCAGCCCGCTTGTGCTTGGCTATGGCGAAGGCGAAATGTTCCTCGGTTCCGATGCCATCGCGCTGGCGCCGCTGACGCGTGACGTGACTTATCTGGAAGAAGGCGACTGGGCCGTGCTGCGGCCCGATGGCGCCGACATTCGCAATGCGCGCGGCGACCGGGTGAACCGTCCGCGTGTGACCTCTGCGGTCAATGACGCGCTGATCGAGCGCGGCGAATATGACCACTTCATGCTGAAGGAAATCCACGAGCAGCCGGAATCGCTGGCGCGCTCGATCCTGCCTTATATCGATCAGGCGACCCAGACGATTCAGGCGGGTGACACGGCGAGCGATATCTTCGCCGGTGCCGACCGCGCGGTCGCGATCGCATGCGGCACGGCCTATTATGCCGCCCATACGGCGAAATACTGGTTCGAGCAGATCGCAAAGCTGGCGGTGGAAACTGACATCGCGTCGGAATTCCGTTATCGCAAGCCTGTCCTGCCGGTGACCGGACCGGCCCTGTTCGTCAGCCAGTCGGGCGAGACGGCCGATACGCTGGCCGCGCTGCGATACTGCCGCGAAAACAAGTCGCCTGCGATTGCGGTTGTAAACGTACCGGAAAGCTCGATTGCGCGGGAGGCCAAGGCGATTGTGCCGACGCATGCCGGGCCGGAGATTGGCGTGGCCTCGACCAAGGCCTTTACGGCTCAGCTCGCCGTGCTGGCAGTGCTGGCTCTGTCAGCGGCCAAGGCGCGCGGACATCTCAAGGCCGGTGACGAGGCCAAATATGTGAAGAGCCTGCTGTCGCTGCCGCGCAAAGTGTCCGAAGCGCTGGAAGTGCAGCCCGAGATCAAGGCGATTGCGCAGACGCTGACCAAGGCGAAGGATGTGCTGTTCCTCGGCCGGGGACGCTATTTCCCGCTGGCGCTGGAAGGCGCGCTGAAGCTGAAGGAGGTCTCCTATATCCACGCCGAGGGCTATGCGGCCGGCGAGCTGAAGCACGGACCGATTGCGCTGATTGAGCAGGACCTGCCGATCGTTGTGGTTGCGCCCTATGACGACCTGTTCGAGAAGACGCTGTCGAACGTCGAGGAAGTCAGGGCGCGGGGCGGCCGGATCATCCTGATCTCCGATGACAAGGGCATCAAGCTGGCAGGAAACCGGGCCGATCACGTCATCCGCCTGCCGGATGCCGACGAGATCGCCATGCCGATTCTCACAGCCATACCCCTGCAATTGCTGGCTTATTTCGTCGCTGTGGCGAAGGGCACGGATGTGGATCAGCCGCGCAACCTCGCCAAGTCCGTTACGGTTGAGTGAGGTTCGCGCGTTGCGGGTGCTACGGTTCATGGTATAGCGCTCGCCCGAAGGCATACGCCTGCTGCAATTGCTGAAGAGCGCGCTTATGAAGCCTGAGTTCAGACCTGATCCTGTCCTGAAGGATGTGATCCTGATCAAGCCTGCCCGTATCGGGGATGCGCGGGGCTGGTTCTCGGAAACCTTCAATGCGCGGCACTATGCCGAGGCGGGGATTCCGGATGATTTCGTCCAAGATAATGAATCCCGCTCTGAAGCCATGGGCACATTGCGCGGGCTGCATTTCCAGTTGCCGCCGCATGCGCAGGCCAAGCTGGTTCGCTGTACGCGGGGGCGGATTCTCGATGTGATCGTGGACATACGGCAGGGCTCGCCGACGTTCGGCCACCACACCCGCGTGGAGCTTTCAGCTGAGAAAGGCGAGCAGGTTTACGTGCCGGTGGGCTTTGCGCACGGGTTCTGCACGCTGGAGCCCGATTGTGAGATTGCCTACAAGGTGACAGCCTATTACGCCCCAAAGGCTGACCGCGGGCTGGCCTTTGATGACCCTTCCCTGGGTATTCAATGGCCATTCCCGGACCAGTCGCTGGTCTTGTCGGACCGTGACCGGGGGCATCCGCGGTTGTCAGATCTTGGCGACGTGTTCCCGGCCGAGACGGCGGGAGCCGCCCGATGAAGTATCTGGTGACAGGCGGGGCCGGCTTCATAGGCTCGGCGCTCTGCCATCGGCTGATGGCGTCGCCGGACGCGCAGGTCACGGTTGTCGACAAGATGACCTATGCGGCCAACCCGGCCTCGCTGGCGCCATTCGAAGAAGAGGACCGGTTTCGCCTCGTGAAGGCCGATATCTGTGATCAGGCCCGAATGATGGACCTGATGCTGGCGGATGCGCCGGACGTGGTTTTCCACCTTGCCGCCGAGACGCATGTTGACCGCTCGATTGATGGGGCGGATGCGTTCGTGCAGACGAACCTGATCGGGACGTTCGCGATGCTTCAGGTTGCGCGGGCCCTGCATGAGCGCAAGGGTGGGGCGGGCGTTCGCTTTGTGCATGTGTCGACCGATGAAGTGTTCGGCTCGTTGGGGCCGGAAGGGCGTTTCGAAGAGACGACGGCCTATGACCCGTCTTCTCCCTATTCGGCGACCAAGGCAGGCGCAGACCATCTCGCGCGGGCATGGCACCGCACTTATGGGTTGCCGGTGATGGTTTCCAATTGCTCGAACAATTACGGGCCTCGCCAGTTTCCGGAAAAGCTGATCCCCTTGATGGTGCTCAATGCGCTGGAGGGGCTCAAGCTGCCGATCTATGGCGACGGATCGAATGTGCGCGACTGGCTGCATGTTGAAGACCATGCCGACGCACTGGTCCGCATCGCCGAGGCGGGTGTGCCGGGCGAGAGCTACACGGTGGGCGGCAATAGCGAAAAGACCAATCTCGAGATTGTCAGGCTTGTTTGCCAGTTGCTGGACGAGCGGCGCCCGGAGCGCGCACCCCATGGCGACCTGATGACATTTGTGGCTGACCGGCCCGGGCATGACCTCCGCTACGCCATTGATGCGAGCAAGATAGATCGTGAGTTGGGCTGGGCGCCGTCGCGCGATTTCGTGCAGGGGCTTGCCGATACGGTCGACTGGTACATTGCCAATGAAGCGTGGTGGGGCCCTTTGCGTGAGACGGTTTATGCCGGCGAGCGGCTCGGCAAGGTCGGAGCCTGAGACATGGCGGACGGCAAGATCCTTGTGATTGGCCGGACGGGCCAGGTCGCGCAGGCACTGGCGCATGTTGGCGGCGCGTCCGTGATATGCCTCGGCCGACCTGATGCAGATCTGAAGCGGCCCGAAACACTGGCGCGCGCAATCGACCAGCACAAGCCAGTCGCCGTCATCAACGCCGGTGGCTTCACGCTGGTCGATCAGGCTGAGGCCGAACCGGACGAAGCGCGGATACTGAACGTGGATGGACCGGCTGCGCTGGCCTTGGCATGCAAGGCCGGTGGTGTTCCGCTGATCCATCTTTCAACCGACTGTGTGTTCGATGGCGCGATGCCGCGCGCCTACCGGCCGGACGATGATCCGGCGCCGATCTGCACCTATGGCCAGACCAAGCTGGATGGCGAACTGGCTGTGGCCGACGCCTACCAGAAGCATCTGGTTGTACGGGTCTCATGGATATTCTCGCCCTTCGGGCACAATTTCGTGCGGACGATGCTGAAGCTCGCACAGACGCGGGAGCGTGTGTCGGTCGTGTCGGATCAGGTTGGCTGCCCGACCTATGCGCCTGCATTGGCGGCCGGTCTGCTGGAGATGAGCCGTCAGGCTGCCCAGCCTGGCTTTGCAAGCTGGGGCACATATCATCTGGCCGGGGCAGGCGAGACGGACCGGGCAAGCCTTGCGCGCAGCATCTTCGCCGAAAGCGCGCGGCATGACGGCCCGGTCGCCGAAGTCGATGATGTCCTGACATCAGCCTATCCGACGCCTGCGACCCGTCCGCTGAATGCGCGGCTCGACATGACACGCACGCGCGATGTATTCGGCGTCCAGCTGCCAGACTGGCAGGACGGCCTTGCCGCGACGGTCCCGGCACTGATCCAGGAGATGGCGACATCATGAAAGGTATCGTGCTGGCAGGCGGCCTCGGCTCGCGGCTTTATCCCGTCACCCGTGGCGTGTCGAAACACCTGCTTCCGGTGTATGACAAGCCGCTGATCTATTATCCGATTTCCACACTGATGCTGGCTGGCATCCGCGAGATGCTCATCATCACTACGAGTGAACATGCCGATGCCTACAAGGCGCTTCTCGGCAACGGGTCTCAATGGGGCGTCGCGTTCGAGTATGCGGTTCAGGACGAGCCACGCGGGCTGGCCGAGGCGTTCATATTGGGCGAGCGCTTCATCAATGGCGGCAGGTCGGCACTGGCGCTGGGCGATAATATTTTCTATGGCGCCGGGCTCTCGGGGCAATTGCTGGAGGCAGCCGCCTTGCAGAAGGGCGCGCGCGTTTTCGCGCACCAGGTTCAGGACCCGCACCGGTTCGGGATTGTCGAGCTGTCACCGGAAGGCAAGCCGATCTCGATCGAGGAAAAGCCGGCCGAGCCACGCAGCAATCAGGCGATCACGGGGCTTTACTTCTATGATGCCGACGTCGTGGAGATTGCCAAGGCGGTCAAGCCGTCGAGCCGGGGCGAGGTCGAGATCACGTGCGTGAACCGGGCTTACCTCGAGCGGGGCGATCTCGCCGTGACCAAGCTGCCGCGCGGATCGACCTGGCTGGATGCCGGCACGTTCGACAGTCTGCTGGAGGCCTCGCATTTCGTGCAGGCGCTCGAGAAGCGCCAAGGCCTGAAGATCGCGTGCCTTGAGGAAATCGCCTGGCGCAAGGGCTTCATCAATGCGGCCACGCTCGAAGCGCTGGCGATGGCGTACAATAATGATTACAAGGCCTACCTACTGGCCTTGCTGGACAAATCCGCCCAATAAGGAACGGTAATTTCCGGAAGGCCCGCCATGCCCGTTCCCAATATCGCCGAAGTCGAATCCCATGTCATCGCGCTGCTGAACATGCACGGCCCGCTGATCGGCAAGCAATTGTCCGAGAAGCTGCCGGACATTCCGAAGCTCGCCCTGTGGCAGGCCTGCTACCAGAGCCGGGCGCTGCAGGTTTCGCACTTTGCCAGCTATTACCTGCGGTTTGACATTACCCGTGAAGACCAGGTGCGACTGAGCCCCTCCATCTTGCGGGACTTCCTGTCCTTCTCGCTGTTCGGCCTGCCGGGCCAGCGCGACCAGATGATCGAGCGGCAGGGCACGTTGTCCAACATGCACCGCGAGATCAGCCGGGAGAAGATCGCGCTGGCACAGCAGGTGATGAAGTCGCTTTTCCTCGATCTGCCGCGGGAAATTCGCTCGTCCATGTGCGCCTTCATTGCCGGCGACCTTGCCTATTTCCTCGCCCACAATGAACCGCGCGAGCATCTTGTGTCAGGCGAGATGGTCAAGGGGTCCGATATCGATATCGTCATCATACTGAATGAAGACTTGCCTGATACGATCCAGCGTAAGATCGATGCGGACATGATTGCGCTGAAGAATTATTACCTGCGCCACCCGCAATACCGGCACGAGATCGACTTCATCGCCAAGCGCAAGTCGACGATGCTGCAACAGTTTCATTACACGGACATTCACGACAAGATCGCGAGCAAGATTGCCTATGAATCCATGTTTCTCGGTGGCTCGCTGACGCTTTACATGGAAGTGCGCGACGCGATGACATCGACTGGCGTTGACCGCCTGATCGAAGCGGATTTCGACCATGCGCTCAAGGACCGCAAGCACGCGATGCAGACACTGCTTCAGGCATCGAGCGATGATATCGACGACGAGACGCGGTCGCTATTCTACTTTTCGCAAGAGCGGGTCGAATTTACCTGAAGCGTCTCAGACCAGGTCTGTACGCCCGCGCGCCTTCAGCGCCGCGATGACAAGGCTGACATCCTGCGATCGCGATTTCGGCATCACGAGCACGGCGCCATCCTGTACGGCGATCACCATGTCCTCGATTCCAAGCGCCGCGACGAGCGTGCCTGGGTCCGCATGAATTGTGCAGTTCTTGCTGTCGATCATGACAGGGCCTGAGTCAGGCGTGGTTTCCTGCAAGTCGCCCCAGGCAGGCCATGTGCCGACATCACTCCAGGCGCAGGAGACGGGCCCGACGACAGCCGCCTTCTGCGTGTGCTCCATGACGGCATAGTCAATCGAGATGGAGCGGATTTTCGAGAACAGGGTCTCATCCAGCCGCATGATTGTGGTCGTCGTATCCGTGGCATCAAGCGCCGCCGCAGCGCCTTCCAGCACATCCGCTGCATGAGCGCCGAGTTCGGCCTTCATCAGGCTGGCGGGGAAGAGGAAGATGCCCGCATTCCACGAATATGTGTCGTCAGCGAGATAGGTCACGGCCGTCTCCATGTCCGGCTTTTCGCGGAAGGCGGCGACGGTGAAGCCTGACGCGCCGATGGGTTCACCGGCCTTGATGTAGCCGAAGCCGGTTTCAGGGCTGTTCGGAGAAATGCCGAAAGTGACGATACGGCGGTCTTTGGCAATCCCGGCAGCATCCGCGACAGCCTTTCGAAACGCGGCGGGCATTCCGATGAAGTGGTCGGCTGGCAGCAGCAGGACCAGGCCGTCAGGATCAATCCGGCTGATATATTCGGCGGCGATGGCGGCCACAGCAGCCGTGTTGCGGGCGCAAGGCTCCAGCAGGATGGCGAGCGGCGTAATGCCTGCATCGGCAAGCTGGCGCTCGACGAGATCAAGATAGCGCGCATTGCTGATGATGACCGGGTCAGCGAGGCTGAGGCCGTCATCGGCCTGTGCCACGCGTCGCGCGGTTTGCCGGAACAGGGATTCCCCGGAAACCAGGTTAACAAACTGTTTTGGGGTGCGCGATGTGGATACCGGCCAGAGGCGGGTTCCCGATCCGCCGCACATGATGACGGGGTATATGGTCATGCGCTGTGCTGCTCCTTTGGGTATTATTGGTGTGCCTGCGAGCCTGACTCGCGCAGTCGATGCTTATTTCAGACGCGAGGCTGCAAGGCTAGCCTTCAGCCGCGCATGGGGCCCCTGCGGCGCTCGCTTGACAGGGGAGTGGGCAAGGCGCCACGCTGCTATTAAAGCGCTTTCGGGACATCCAATGCAGACGCGTGCCCGTAGGAGATCTCAAAGTCAGGAGTATCCATTGTCCCGAAACAGCAAGGGCCGCCAGGCCTCGATCCCGTTTGTCATTACGGCTGCGCTGCTTGTGCCGTCATCCCTTGTGCTCGGCGCATGTGCTGGTGGCGGCGGTGGCGGTGGGTCGGCCGTTACGCCTTTGCCTCCGCCGCCCCCTCCACCTCCGCCGCCCCCTCCACCTCCGCCGCCACCGGCGCCCTTTCCATCGACGATAGCTCCGGCGAGCGCGTTCGAGACTTACGAGTATAATCGCACGGGCGGCCTGCCGGTTATCGGGGCCTCCTCGGCCTATGCGTTAGGCGCGACAGGCGATGGCATCACCGTTGCCATCATCGACACGGGTGTCCTGAGGGACCATCCGGACCTCGCAGCGGCGGATATCCGCACTTATGATGTTTGTGCGGCCAATGCCTGCTCGGGATACGATTCGAATGGCGATAGCGTCGTTCAGGTGCGTCAGCCGGGTGACATCGACACCGATGGCCACGGAACGCTGGTGACAGGCGTGGTGGCTGCCGTCCGGCAGGACAATTATGCGACGCCAGTTGATGAAGGAAACAACGGCGTCAATATACAGGGCATTGCCTATGAAGCGTCGGTGATCGACATCAGGGCGGATTCGCCTGGAAGCTGCGCCCGGACGGGCGAGGACGAAGGCTGTACATTTTCCGACAATACTTTGGTTCAGGCCATCGACTACGCCGTGGCCCAAGGGGCCAACGTGATAAACATGTCGCTGGGTGGCGACATTGATGCCGACCAGTCGCTTGAGAATGCCGTGCGCCGCGCAGCAGCTGCGGGCGTCCTTGTCGTCATATCGGCGGGCAATGAAGCCGAACCGGCAGGCACTGACGACATGGGAAATCCCGTGGAGGCGATGGGGCAGATCCCGTCTGAGCCAGCCTATATTGCGGGTGAGGCCGCTTCGCGCGGCCGGGTCGTCGCGGTGGGTTCAATCACGCTTGACCGTGTGATGTCTGATTTCTCGAACCGGGCTGGAACGGCCACGCAGGACTATTATCTCCTCGCTCCCGGTGAAGACATTGTAACGACGGGGCTTGATGACGATGTCGGGAATCCGGACGGCGTAACTTGCGTCGGCGTGCAGACAGCATCCTGTAATGATGCGGACTCCATCGGTGATTATTATCGTGTCAGCGGCACCTCTTTTTCGGCGCCATACGTCGCCGGCGCTCTGGCGCTGCTGCTGGATGCGTTCCCGAACCTGCAGGACAATCCCGAGCTGGCGCTTCAGATCCTGCTCGATACGGCAGATGATTATGTCGACAACACGCCAGATGCCATAACGGGCGAGATAGCCGGTGTCGGCACGGATTCGGTGTCGGGTGTCGGCATTATCAACCTGGTGGAAGCGTTCCGGCCACAGGGCCAGCAAAGCCTGTCGATTTCCGGGCAGGAGATGAGCGTGGCGCAGACGCTGGCGCCTTCAGGCGGTGCGTTCGGCGACTGGGCGACAGCGTCCGGCGCTTTCAACGGCATTGTCTTTACGGATAACTATGGACGCGGTTTCCGGCTTGATGCCGACAAGGCGGGCAAGTCCTTGCCGACACAATTGCAGCCGACTTCGCGCGTCGTAAACATGAACACACGGGCAGACTGGGCCGCGAGCGACTCGCGGGCTGTTGCTGTGGGCGATCTCTCCTTTGCATGGTCCACACCGCGCGTGCAGGAAGACCGTCTGGCACCTTACCAGGAAGAGCCGGTCACCAATTATCAGGCGTCCTATCGCTTCCAGGGGGGCGAGGTCGAATTCGGGCAGGGCGGCGGGTTGCAACGCCTTGCACCTGAAGTGACCCTGTTCAATGAGCCAGGCGTTGGCAATGCGTATGCGACGGGCGGCAACTGGGCCCAGCTCAGCCGCGATATGGGCATGGGTTTCACCATGGACCTTTTCACCGCCACTGATGACGCGCGCTCACTGAGCGGCGTCAGTGTTGGCCGCGATGCGCGCTACTGGTCGTTCCGGGCGGGACTATCGTCTGCCTCGGATGACCGGACGGCCTTGGGCGGCAGCCTTCAGGACCGTTTCGGTGAAACGGATCAGGCGAGCATGACGGCCTATTCGCTTGAAGGTGAATGGAGCCCATTCGGTCGGCTCACGCTGTCATCCGGATTCGAAATGGCCAGTGTCGATCTTCCCGGCGTTGACGCGCAGGGTATCTGGACCAGTCGCTGGTCTGTTGGGGCGAGCCATCCGGCCGGGCCGGGGCAGTTCAGTTTGGTGGTGGCCCAGCCGCGCCGCGCCGAGACTGGAACGATCCGCTTCCTTGCGCCGACCGCCATTGATGACCGCGGCGTGCTGCTGCGCAATGAAATCGAGGCAGGCCTGACGCCTAGCGGGCGGGAGATTGACTATGAAACCCGCTACCGGTTCCGCCTGTCCGACAATTGGACGGGTGACGTATCAGCGGCGCTTTCGACCTCACCCAACCATATCAGCGGTGCGGAGGCGGAAAACGTCGTGTGGCTGGCGCTCGGGACAAAGTGGTAAGGCGCGCGGGCCTTGGCGCGTTGCTGCTTGCGCCGCTAGGCGCATGCGCGGCGTGGCAAGGCATGATGACGCCCGATACAGCCGTCGCCGATTGTCCTGTCATCCTTCGCGCCTCGGCCTGGGTTGACCATATGCCAAAGGTCGGCACCGGCCCGCACAAGATGATTGTGGCGGTTAAGCTCGACGACGAGCGGTCCTGGCAGCTGACACCGGAGCCCTCGGCTGATCCGGCTGTGCGTTCACTGGCGCTGTCACCCGGAGGCCCTGCGGTGGTCGGAAATGCAGGTTATCGTGAACCTGTCAGCGATGACATGCCGACGGCCATAAGTCTGACCTGCGGCGGCAGGGAGGTCGCCCGAATCGACAGGATACAGGTCGTCATGTGAGGCGTAGCAAAGGTCGCGGAGCTGTAGCCTGTTCGGCCTTTTGAAAGCGCTATTCTAGCCGGCATAGGGCTGTCTGATGACCCCGCTGCGTTGGTTAACCGCTTCGGTAAACTGTTGGTTGACCTTGCGAGCCGCATATGGGACCCCGGTTGATGTCGGGAACGTGATCCTGAAGTCGGAACCGGAAATGCAAGTAGAGTTTCTTGATGCATCTGATCGGTTGCTGGCCTGGTGCCGCGATGCCGCACTGCCTTTCTGGGCAAGCAAGGGCGTCGATGCAAAGGGACGCTTCATCGAGTGCGCTTCGGCACAAGGCCTTGCCGAAATTGATGTCAGGCGCCGCGTTCGGGTGCAATTCCGTCAGGTCTACGCATTTGATCATGCCCATGTCCTGGGTCTCGGGAGCGGTCTGAAGAAAGTGGCGGACAGGGGCATGCAGCGCGCCCTCGCCGACAGTTTTTTCCAGGACGATACCAGCCGGGAGCATGGCTGTGCGCTATTGCTGGAGCCGGATGGCACGGTCGCGGACGAGACGCGCGACCTCTACACCCAGTCCTTCTACCTGCTGGCTCTCGCCTGGCGCTACCGAGTGACCGGCGATGCGGCCTGGCTTGAAGCTGCTGACCGCCACATTGGCTTTCTCGAGCGTGAGATGGCTTCGCCCCATGGTGGATATATCGAATCTCTTTCGGCGCATCTGCCGCGTCGCCAGAACCCGCATATGCATCTGTTCGAGGCCTTTCTGGCGCTGCATCAGATCTCGGGCCAGACCAAATACCTGAACCTTGCCCAGCGCATGTTCGATCTGTTCGAAGCGCATTTCTTCGACGCCAGGACATTCTGCGTCACCGAATATTTCACGCAGGACTGGCGACCCGATCCTCAATTGAAAGAGCTGATCGAACCGGGGCACATGATGGAGTGGGCCTGGCTCATCCACAATTTCGGAAAGCGGTGCGGGCGTGACTATGGCGCCTATGTCCGCGGTCTCTATGACAAGGCGCGCGAGATCGGCACGGATGCGGCGAGCGGTCTGTTGATCGACGAAGTGCGCTCGGACGGCACGTTCGGGTGTGGCGCGCGCCGGTCCTGGCCGCAGACGGAATACCTCAAGGCCGCCCTCGTGCTCGCGGAAGAGGGGCATGAGACCGCGCTGGGCCAGGCGGCCTTCATCATAAACGCCCTGCTGGATACGTATCTCAATACGCCCGTCCCCGGCATATGGCGCGATGCCTATGATGCTGATGGCGCCGCGACGCCGGCGCCCGCGCAGGCGAGTACATTCTATCATTACATGGCGGCGATTGGCGAAGTCGTGCGCGTGTCCGAGGCATTACGGGCGCAGCCCGGAGCCTTTCCTGCGCCGAGATCGCGAGACAATGCGGGCCGCCTCAGAGCCGGTTCATAGCATAATTCAGTCTGGTCAAAGACACTCTATCTGCGAGCGGAGACAAGGCCTGCCAAGTCACGGGTGACGGCGCAGGCCTTGCTCGGATCGGGTGTGGAGGGCTCTCACCCTGCGGCCTAGTTGATCAGGCGCTTCAGCTCGTCGATCAGGTCCGTCTTTTCCCATGTGAACGTGCCATCGGCGCCGGGTGTGCGGCCGAAATGGCCGTAAGCGGCCGTGCCGGCATAGATCGGGTTGTTCAGCTTCAGGTGGGTGCGGATGCCTTTTGGCGACAGGTCAAACAGTTCGCGCAGCGTCTTGGCGATGCGGGCTTCGTCGGCGAGGCCCGTGCCGTGCGTGTCGACATAGACGGACAGAGGCTGCGACACGCCGATGGCGTAGGAGACCTGGATCGTGCAGCGCTTGGCGAGGCCCGAGGCAACGACGTTCTTGGCGAGGTAGCGCGTGGCATAAGCGGCTGAGCGGTCCACCTTGGACGGGTCCTTGCCGGAGAAGGCGCCGCCGCCATGGGGCGCTGCGCCGCCATAGGTGTCCACGATGATCTTGCGGCCGGTAAGGCCGGCATCGCCGTCAGGGCCGCCGATGACGAACTTGCCGGTCGGGTTGACGTAGAACTTGTCTTCCGGCGGGAACCAGCCCTCGGGGAGCACGTCCTGCACGATCGGGCGGACGAGTTCGCGCAGCTCTTCGAGCGTCGCGCTCTCCTTGTGCTGGGTCGAGACGACGATGGCGTTCACGCCGACAGGCTTTTCGTCAACATAGCGCAGCGTCACCTGGCTCTTGGCGTCGGGCTCGAATTCCGGGCGTTCGCCGGAATGGCGCAGGGCGGCCATCTTCTGCAGGATCTGGTGGGAGTAGACGAGCGTGGCAGGCATCAGCTCGGGCGTCTCGTCTGCGGCATAGCCGAACATGATGCCTTGGTCGCCGGCGCCTTCTTCGGCGTAGAGGCCCTGGCCCTCTTCAACACCTTGCGCGATCTCGGCAGATTGTCCGTGGACGTAGCAGCTGACATCCATCTTTTCCCAATGGAAGCCGTCCTGTTCGTAGCCGATCTTTTTCACGACATCACGCGCGGCCTGGATCATCTCGTCATGGGTGACGACCGCGCCATTATTGGTGCGCACTTCGCCGGCGAGGACGACACGGTTGGTTGTCGTCAGGGTTTCGACGGCAACTTTCGAGGACGGGTCCTTGGTCAGGAACAGATCGACTATGGCGTCGGAGATCTGGTCGGCAACCTTGTCCGGGTGGCCTTCGGCAACGCTTTCGCTGGTGAATTCAAAGTCGTTCATTTTCATTTTCTGTTTCCTCGCAAGCGTCGCGTTTGAGACTATCGGGCAAAGACAACCGTCTTGCCAGCGTTGATGAATATTCTGTGTTCGGCATGGGCCTTGACGGCGCGAAGCAGGGCCGTGCCTTCAAGGTGGCGGCCAAGCTCTATCATGTCGGCCGGGCTATATGTGTGATCTATGCCCTCTGTGGCCTGAGTGATGATCGGGCCCTCGTCGAGATCAGGCGTCACATAATGGGCCGAGGCGCCAATCACCTTCACGCCGCGTGCATGGGCCTGATGATAAGGCTTCGCGCCCTTGAAGCTCGGCAGGAAGGAGTGGTGGATATTGATGCACCGTCCGGCAAGCCGGGTGCAGGCCTCATTGCTGAGCACCTGCATGTAGCGCGCGAGCACGATGAGTTCGGCGCCCGTCTCTTCGATCAGCTCGAACATGCGGGCCTCGGCATCGGCCTTGGTTTCCGCCATGACGGGCACGTGGAAGAAAGGCAGGCCCCAGTGCGAGAAACCCTCTTCCAGCGTGCGATGGTTCGACAGGATGCCAACCGGTTCGATTGGCAGCTCGCCGCGCCGGGCGCCGTAGAGCAGTGTGTTGGCGCAATGGTCGGATTTGGAGACCAGCAGCAGCGTCTTGACCGGCTGGCCGACCGTGTGGATGCCCCAGGTGGCGGAAAGCTCCCCGGCGGCATTCTCAAGGTCGGCCTTCAGGCCAGTGGGCACGTCATCCCCGCCTTCCGACTGGAAGACGAGGCGGGCAAAGAATCGGCCAGTATCGGGATCACCAAACGTGCGTGACGAGGCGATGAAACAGCCATGCCGTTCCATCAGCCGCGCGAGTGTGGCGACCAGACCCACCCTGTCAGGGCAGGAAAGCGTGAGGATATGCTCCTGGCTCAATGCCTTGCGCCGCTCCGGCCTAGTAGCGGTAGTGTTCTGGCTTGAACGGGCCTTCGGTCGTCACGCCGATATAGTCGGCCTGACCTTCCGAGAGCTTGGTCAGCTGTGCACCGAGCTTGTCGAGGTGCAGCATGGCCACTTTCTCGTCGAGGTGCTTGGGCAGCGTGTAGACCTTGTTCTCGTATTCGTCGGCGCGCAGGTGAAGTTCGATCTGGGCCAGCGTCTGGTTGGTGAACGAGGCGGACATCACGAAGCTGGGGTGACCCGTGGCGTTACCAAGGTTCACGAGGCGGCCTTCGGAAAGCAGCAGGATGCGCTTGCCATCAGGGAACGTGATCATGTCGACTTGCGGCTTGATGTTCGTCCATTCGAAATTGCGCAGGCCTTCGACCTGGATCTCGTTGTCGAAGTGGCCAATGTTGCAGACGATGGCCATGTCCTTCATCGCGCGCATGTGGTCGACGGTGAGGATGTCCTTGTTGCCGGTCGCGGTGACGAAGATGTCGAATTTCGAGGCAGCTTCTTCCATCGTGAGGACGTCATAGCCGTCCATGGCGGCTTGCAGGGCGCAGATCGGGTCGACTTCGGAGACGGACACGCGCGCGCCAGAACCGGAGAGCGAGGCAGCCGAGCCTTTGCCGACATCGCCATAGCCGGCGACGAAGGCTTTCTTGCCAGCCATCATCACGTCTGTGCCGCGGCGGATCGCGTCGACGAGCGATTCCTTGCAGCCATACTTGTTGTCGAACTTGGACTTGGTGACCGAGTCGTTGACGTTGATGGCAGGGAAAGGCAGTTCGCCCTTCTTCTCGAGTTGGTAGAGACGGTTCACGCCAGTCGTCGTTTCTTCGGAGACGCCACGGATGCCGGCCTTGGTTTTTGCGAACCAGCCTGGCGAGGCTTTCATACGCTTCTTGATCTGGGCGAAGAGGAATTTCTCTTCTTCCGAGCCTGGCTTCTCGAGGAAGGCCGGATCGTTTTCGGCGCGTTCACCGAGGATAAGGTACATCGTGGCGTCGCCGCCATCATCGAGGATCAGGTTCGGGCCTTCGCCGTTTGGCCACTGGAACATGCGGTCTGTGTAGTCCCAGTATTCTTCCAGCGTTTCGCCCTTGTAGGCGAAGACCGGCGTACCATTGGCAGCGATCGCGGCCGCAGCGTGGTCCTGCGTCGAATAGATGTTGCACGAAACCCAGCGCACCTGGGCGCCAAGGGCTTCGAGGGTCTGGATCAGAACGGCGGTCTGGATTGTCATGTGGAGCGAACCACAGATACGCGCGCCTTTAAGTGGCTGCGTCGGGCCGAACTCTTCGCGCGCGGCCATCAGCCCCGGCATTTCCGTTTCGGCAATCGCGATTTCCTTGTTGCCATATTCAGCCAGTTTGATGTCGGCGACATGATAGTCGTTGGCCATATCAATGTTCCTTTATATGTTTATGCGTGAGCTAGCATGACGCGCAGCCGAAGGCAACGCGCATGCCTGCACGAGGTATGGGAAAACGGGAAAAATATGACATGGAGCGCCGCATAAACAGCACATAAGGACTGTATAAATGGGACGGTGTGCCAAGGCGTGCCCCTGACAGATCGTCTTCGATGGAGGATAGCGTGTGGTTTGGGCCTTGGCCGCTGGTCGAAGCCGAACTGGCAAACGGTGGGTTTGCAGACGTTCCTACATTCGCAGCGTCGGATTATCGTCGGTCCCGCTGATCCCGCCCAGCCCTTTTTGAGGCTTCCCTGGGAGAAATGGCCGTCTCAAGCTCGGATATCCTGCAATGCTCCTATACGCGCTTTGCGACGGCGGAGGATATGGGAAGCGGCGAATGGTCGGGCTTGAGGAAACGGATTGAAGTCGCAAGAGCGATCGTTTCACACATTAAATTCGTGAATGTGACAGTGGCTCGCCAGCCTATTATCGACTGCATTTTCTTGAAGGGGAAAACGTCACGACGATGGTCGCGCAGAAAATTCCTTTGACGCTGGAATTCTGGCACAAGGTTCCATTTCTTGTAGAAGTATCGCTCCGCTTTCATGCAGCGTGCAGTGTTCCAGCGCAGGCAAAAATAGGGAATTTCCCGCCAGGTGAATTTCTTGGCAACGTCATAGACAATGACGGAGGTTGGCTCATACCATATTGACCATCCGTGCTCATGGGCGTTGAAGGCCACGTCGATCTCATCAGTAAATCCTACCAATTTGGGATCGAGCGGACCAATCTGCTTCAGCATTTCGGTCCGGGCGAGCACGACATGAAATTCTGTAGAATCTGTTTCCTTTCGGACTAGCTCGCTTTTGCATTCCAGATACCGCTCATGCTCAAAGCCGTGGCGACGGTACATTTTTCGACCATGACCTGTGTCAGTCAGCTGAAGAATGCCGCCTGCATGATGAACCTTCAGATCGGGCATACGAGACCCCGGTCCGACAAGAATTGTTGGAGTGACCAAGCCGGCACCGGTTTCCTCGGCGCATTTTACCAGGGCGGACAACCACCCCGGTGCGAAGCTGACGTCGTTGTCGATGAAGACAACATGCTTGGTATCCACCAGGGGAAGGGCGGTGTTGCGGGCATCGTTCGGAGTGATGTAACCCGGACGGCGGATATAGATGTGGTTACGCTTCTCAACTTCATCCTTCAGTTCGTCAGCTATCGCTTTTGGTGAGCCTCCATCGACATAGATCATGCGGAAAGGCAGGTCAGCGGTGTCAAAGCAGGCTTGCAGCGACATCGTGGCTTGCTCGAACCGCTCGCGCGGCGCCACGATGATGGTGACATCGGTTGGTTGACGATCAAAGGATTCGTGGGTCATTCTACTTGCGTCCTCCAGAAACTGAACGGCTTTCTGGTTTGCCTCGCAAGTTTTATGCCTGTCAATATTTGCTCACTCGGCATTGTTCTTGCTTGGAGAGACGATAGAAAGTGCACAGGAAAGACTAACCGTTGACCAATTCTGCAAGCAAAAGCTCACCAAGCGTCTCGGTGATCTTGCCGACATACAATCGGTCCGGCCTGATTACAGCCAGTATTGAAACATTACTGAATCAGTCTTATCCGATTGCGGAAATTGTCGTGGTCGATGACGGATCCAGCGACAATACTGCAGAAGTCGTCGCCAAATTCGGCACCAGTGTCCGCTATATTCGTCGGGAAAATGGCGGCAAGAACGCCGCGATAAATACAGGTCTTCGTCAGGTGAGAGGTGATCTTGTCTGGATCATGGATGATGATGATCTTGCCCCGGTAGATGCGCTTGAAAGGCTCGTGTCTCCGTTCATTACGGAGCCATCAACGGCAATTAGCTATGGGGCGCTGCAGAAGTTCCGGGAAGATCCGGAGACTGGCGCGATGCGTTTTGAGCATACGCATCCCTATCCTCCCGAGGATGAAAGGTCCTTTTTCATTCACGTCATGGAAGATTGTTTCATCACGGGCCAACCTTGCATGTTGGTACGCCGCTCGTGCTATGAGGCCATCTTTCCTCTGCCGGAAGATAAAGTCATTTCCGAAGACTATGCTGTGTTGCTTCTTCTGTCCCGTCGGTGGAATGCGGCCCGAGTCGAAGGCGTTACGCTCTTTCAACGCCAACATGATGGGCCGCGCGGACCCGCCGATATCCGTTATGCGGCCGATACTCGCAATGCGCGTTGGAGCGTCGCTGACACCGAACTGCTCCGCGAGCTTCTGCCTGATGTCACGCTTGGCGAGCTTGTTAGCAGATCGGCATCCTCGGAGCCGGAGGATGCTGTGGAACGGCGGCAAGCATATTTTCAGAAAGCAACGGTCGCTGCGCGCAAGAAGCTCTGGCCGGAGGCGCTCAGTGCGGTGCGGTATGGCGCGCGCGAGGCTCCCGGTGCCCCGCTCGGTGCGATGGATCGGATCATTCTCAGCCGCATGCTGGGCTGCCGCTACGGACTTGATGAATTAATTGCTGCGCCTGAAATACTGGATGAGCTAAGCTCGGCTTTGGAGGGACTGGATGCGCGGCGCGCGGCCATAGCCTGTATCGCTGACCCGTTGCCATATCTTATCCGAAACAAGCTCGTCGAAAGGGATTTTCGTCGTGTGGTGAGATTGCTGGGACTCTACTGGCGTCTAACAGGCTGGCGCCAAGGCTCCAGGTTGTTGCTTTGGAAAGCATCAAAAAAAACCGCGTGACATGATTATCGCGATACTGGCCTAGCCGTTGAATCCCACCACGGCGTCGATCACGCGGTCCTGGTCGGATGGCTCAAGATACGGATGCATCGGCAGGGCCAGAACGTGCTGGCTGGCTGTTTCCGTCACTTTGAGGTGGCCTTCTGCTGGCGCAAAGCGGAGCGCGAAGTCCTGTTGGTGGATCGGCACCGGATAGTAGACCATGCTCGGGATGCCCTGCGCCGTCAGGTGGGCCTGCAGGCCGTCGCGCTGGTCATGCTCGATGACATACTGGGCCCAGACCGAGCGGCCCCCCTCGATGACCCCGGGAACGGTCCTGATGGCCCCACGAAGGGCCTTGGAATACCTGTCGGCGACCTCTTGGCGCCGCTCGATCTCGTCCGCGAAGATCTTCAGTTTTTCGAGCAGAATGGCCGCCTGGATGGTGTCGAGGCGTGAGTTCATGCCAACCCGGAGGCTCAGATATTTCGGGTCGTGATGGAAGTTGCGCGTGGCCGCGTCAGTCGGCGTCACCTTTCCATAAACCCGAAGGGATTCAATGCGTTCGGCCAGCGCGCCGTCGTTCGTGACAATCGCGCCGCCATCGCCATAACAGCCGAGCGGCTTGGCCGGAAAGAAGCTGGTCGTGGCTATATCGGCCCAGTCAGACGGGTGCTTGCCGTTCAGCGTGCAGCCATAGCCCTGCGCCGTATCGGCAATGAGCTTCAGGCCGAACTCGTCACAAATTGCTTTGATTTCAGGGTAGTTCGCCGGTTGCCCGAACAGATCGACCGCGATGACCACTTTCGGGTTCAGTTTGCCGGCTGCTTTGACGGAAGCGATCTCTGCGCGCAGGCTGGCCGGGTCCATGTTGTAGCTCGCCGCGTCGATATCGACGAAGACGGGCGTAGCGCCGAGCCAGGGAACGACCTGCGCCGTCGCAACAAAGGTGAAGCTGGGGCAGAACACGGCGTCGCCGGGCTTCAGCTCCCACGCCATCAGCGCGAGGGCGAGGGCATCCGTCCCATTGGCACAGCTGACGGCGTGCTTGGCGCCGCACCAGGCCGCGAGCTGTTTTTCCAGTTCGGTGACTTCCGGGCCGAGCACATAGCGGCCGCTTTCAACAACACCCTGGATGGCCGCGTTGATCTCGGTCTCGATCCGCTTGCGCTGTGCCTGAAGGTCGATGAAGGGAAGGCTCATTGGGGAAAATCCTCACAATACTGGGGTCATGTCTCTGGCGCCAAGCGGATAGGGCGTTGTCCCGGATGGGGCAAATCACAGTCCGTTACGCAATCCGACGTGGGCTTGCGCCATGGGTGTTTGACAATCAAGGTGGCGTCAACCAGAACACATTCGCATGGTCGCCGTCTCTGTCATCATTGTAAATTATAATGGCGAGGCGTTCCTGCAGCAGGCGCTGGATTCGCTGCGCGCGCAGAGCTTCCGCAATTTCGAAGTTCTACTGGTGGATAATGCTTCCTCCGATGGTTCAGCTGACAATCTGAATTCCGAGGGCTTGCCGGGCTATCGTTTCCTGCCCCAGACCGAGAATCTCGGCTTCGCTGGTGGCAATAATCTGGCTGCCAAAGTGGCCACAGGCACCTGGCTTGCGCTGTTCAATCCCGACGCAGTGGCCAATCCCGATTGGCTGGAGCGCGTCATGGCGGCCACCGAGCGCCACCCGGACACGACCATGTTTGCCTGCGCGCAATATGCGCTGGAGGACCCGTCCATCATGGATGGCGCCGGCGACTGCTATCTCGGGTTCGGCATCCCATGGCGCGGTGGTTTCGGCTTGCCGGCAGAGCCGCTGACAGAGGGGGAGTGCTTCTCGCCGTGCGGGGCTTCGGCTGTATTCAAGCGATCCGTTTTCGAGGCGCATGGAGGCTTTGACGAGCGCTTCTTCTGCTATTGCGAGGATGTCGACCTTGGCTACCGAATGCGGCTGGCGGGAGAGCGCTGCGTCTTCCTGCCGGATGCGATTATCCGCCATGCAGGCAGTGGCATTTCCGGGCGCGCGAGCGAGTTTGCGATCTTCCACGGTACGCGCAACCGGATGTGGACCTATGCCAAGAATACTCCGGGACTGCTGCTATGGCTGACGCTGCCGGGCCATGTGGCGCTAACGCTGGCAATCTTTCTGCGTGGGTTCATGACAGGGCGGGCAGGCCCAACATGGCGCGGCATCAAGGCCGGGCTTGCGGGACTGGGCGCCCTAAAGAAAGACAAACGCTACGGCCCGCCTGAGCGGTCGGTGGGCCTCGCGGATCTTTGCTACGCAATGGCATGGAACCCCAAGCGCCTTTTCGACAGGCGACCGGTCATTCGTCCGCTGCGGGCACCGAAGGCTGTGACGCCGGATGCGCCGGTATCGGCAGGCGATCGTGCGCATGGCTGAATTTGCTTTCAGTGTTCCCATCGGTAGCTGGCACCCTTTTCTGCCGGCCAGCCTTGCCAGCCTGAAGGCGCAGGGCGCCGGTGTAAACGTGGCGCTGCTGGATGCTTCGGACGATCCCCGTGTACGGGCGCTGGCGGATGCACATGATGACTGGCTATCCTATCGGCGTCACGGTCCCGATAAAGGCCAATCGGATGCGATTATCGAGGGCTGGAAAAACGTGCCGGGTGACTGGCTCGGCTGGCTGAATGCCGACGATATTCTCATGCCAGGCGCGCTGGACCGCGTGCGTGCGCGGCTTTCCGAAGCTCCCGATCTTGACGTCATCTATGGTCACAGCAGCATCATCGACGAGACCGGCGCGATGACCGGCTATCATTTCAACGTCGAGCCGCCCGGCCCGCGCCTGCTACAGGCAGGCATCATTTCGCAGCCCTCGTGCTTCTTCCGCCGATCTGCGTGTGAAGGCGTGGGCGGAGTCAACGTCGACCTCCACTACACGATGGACTGGGATCTCTGGATCCGGATGTACGAGGCGGGCGCCAAGTTCGATTTCCTTGATGCCGCCCTATCGATGGTGCTTTGGGGCGAAGACACGAAGACCGCGTCACTTAACAAGCGTCGTCGGGATGAGTTGCAGGACATCATCCAGCGCCATGCCCCGGAAGACGCGCGTTCGGGCACATTCCGGGCTTTTATCGTGCATGCTGTCGCCGATCGCCTATGGCCTGCAAGCCTGCGGGAGCGCGTGCGGCGGCGGCTGCGACGCGGCGGTCCCAGCGTGTTTGGCATCCGCGCCGATGGACTGGTCCAGCCGAATGCGACGCTTCATCTTGCCCATTATGATCCGCAGTCAAAGACAGGCGTGACGCTTACATTTGACCGCGAGGCAACGGGCCTGAGCGTGGCGGGATCAGCCAAACTGGACGCTGTCGGCCAAAGAGGTTCCGTGATCGACATTCGGCTGGCCCGGCCACTTCCGGCAGGCGAAACGCTGGCTTTGAGCCTCTCGCCATCACCGGAGCAAACCGTGCGCTTCCTGCGCGCGGCATGGCGCTGACGCTTCAGCGCAGGAATGTATAAAGCGTGTAGCCGATAGAGATCCCACGGCGGTTTTCGACAATGAAGCGACCGTCATCGGTGGCCGAGAAATTGATCTTGCCGTCTTCGCCCGTCGTGCCGGACAAGACGCCTGTCTGGGTGGTGAATGCAGCGCCGTCGGAGAACAGGGTCGTCAGGATAGGGCTGGTCGCCATGCGGGCAAAGAAAAGGGCGACAGGCGCTGAGCTCAGCGAATTTGGCACGGCCATGATAACAGACCCGTTGATAACCTTTCCGAAGTCCACCGTCGCGACCGTGTCGTCGGCAATCGAGCCGAGGGCAGCGCGCAGTTCCAGCGACGAGAGCACTGTGCCGGGTGAGGCGAAGCCCGCAGGAAAGCTGACGGTGCCATCCGCCGCGGAGACCTGCATGCCGGTTGCAAACGTCTCTCCGTCAGGGCTGACCCGAATCTCGAAATCATCCGAGCCGATCAGGCCGAGTTCGGCGCCAGACTCGTAGCCGGTTTCAAACAGGATGGATGCAGTGTCGGCGGAAGCCGCCCGGTTGACGGCCTGTCGCACGTCGCCGCTGCCGGGCGTCACATCGTCATGCGAGAAAAGGATGGCGTCAGATTTCACGGCCAGACGGTTCGCGAGGTCTGGGCCCGTATTTATGCCGATGCGCGCGAGACTGTCGAAGACCAGCGGCGTCCATGCATCGTCAATATAGACGAGCAGCCGGTCTTCGTCCCTTGCCCATGCGCGGCAGCCTTCAGGCGGCGCAAGGGTGATCCAGCTGCCATCGACATAAGCGGCGACGTGGGCTGGCTGGAAGGTGGACCAGGCGACACCCGACGCCTCTGCAGGGAGGATGTAGCAATCGCCGTCTGCCGGGCTCGCCGGCTGTTCAGCCAATACCCGCGACAGCACAGCGAGGCTTGTCATGACATCGAGTGCCTGCAGCGACTCGTTCAGGGTGACGTGTTTCTGTGCCTGATTGGGCAGGATATAGGGCAGGGCAAGGCGAGAGGTCGAATCCATGTGGCACTCCGTGGGACTGTTTCCCGCAGTGTGCCATGCCCGTGATTGGGTCGGACAAGTTTGCGGCCTCCTGGCCGGAAATGTCAGGCCGTACCGAGGAATCCGGCCATCTTGCCGATGGCAATACGGCTGACACGTCGCACCGCATCCGCCGAATTAGACCCATTGTGCGATCCAAAAATGCACTGGTCGAAGGCCCGGAAGGGTGAGTCGGCCGGCAGGGGCTCGACTTCAAACACGTCGAGCGCGGCCGAGTGGACGACGCCGGACTTTAGGCCTTCGAGCAATGCAGTCTCCTGGATCACCGGGCCGCGGGCGACATTGACCACGCGAACGCCGGGGCGCAGCTTGCCCAGAAGGTCTGCATTGAACATCCCGCGCGTCTCAGGCGTCAGCGGGCAGGTGAATATCAGGAAGTCGGCTTCATCAAGGCGGTCGGGCCATTGGGCCGTTTCCACGTCGAGACCTTCGGCGGGCTTGAAGAAGGGATCGTAGACGACGACTTTGCTGCCGCAGGCCAGGATGCGCTTGGCCGTCTGGCGGCCGATGTCGCCGAAACCGACGAGCGCCACGGTGCGGCCCGTCATGCTGATGCCGCTGGGCTTTGGCCAGGCGTTCTTCTCACGGATCTCGCGGTCGATGCGATAGGTCTCGCGGGCAAGGCCGAGTGTATAGGTGAGGGCGACATCAGCGACTTCGCCACCGAAAACGCCGGGCGTGTTTTCGACTGGCAGCCCGAGATCCTTGAAGGCCGCAAAGTCGACATTGTCGACGCCGACGCCCCATTTGACGGCCGCCTTGAGACCAGCTTCCTTCGCCGATGTCACAACGCGGCGGCTCGCCGGGTCATCTCCGATGATCCAGCCGTCGAAACCGGGCAGCAGGGCAATAAGCTCGTCTTCGCTGAGGACTTGCGACGTCTTCGCGGGCACGCCTTCCAGGCCATGGGCGGCGAAATCATCTGCAAACTCGGCGAACAGGCCGAGCATGGGCGGGCAGGTAACAAGAATACGGGGCTTGGACATCAGGCTTCCTCAGGGAGTTTTTCGCCCGCAGCGACGCGCATCAGCAGGGATTCAGCGATGAACCAGTCGGAAATCTCGTCGATATCGACCGATTGAAGCTTGGGCGTGGGATAGAGCAGGGGGGTTTTGCCGATCCGGGCATTCGTGGCCGCGAAGCTCTGAGGCGTGAACAGGTAGCAGACCGAATTCTCCTCCATATAGGCAGGCAGGTCCTGTGTCCGGATCAGGTTGTCGGGATCGTGGTTTATGGGGGCGCCCTCGACGGTGTAGAACCGCGTGTGCATTTCGTTGACCGTGAACAGGGAGTCGGCTTTGCCTGCCTTGAGCGCGCCGAGATAGGTGCCAATCAGGCCTTCGATCATGTCTGGCTGCAGCAGCGGATTGGTCGTGTGGGTCATCAGGTAATGGTCCGACGGCACGTTGGCGATATCGTCGCCAAGGACAAGATTCATGGATACGAAGTCGCCGCAGAGTTCCGGCTTGCGATCACGAATCATGACGCGATCTGATTCGATCAGGCCTTCATCGGCGAGGATCTGGCGCGCATCCGTATTGATGACGACTTTGTCGATTGCAGGCACAGCGAGCAGCGCATCAAGTATCCACTGGAAGAGCGGCTTGCCCGCAATCAGTCGGAAATTCTTGGATTTCACACGGGCGCTATGAGCCTTCATCGGCAGGAGGGCGGTGATCTTGGTATTGTCGGTCATCTGGTCATTCCTGTCAGGGCGGGTGCATGGGCACGAAGCGCCACGCCCAATACGGCATACGTTGGCGCCCTGCAATCGGGGTTACAGGGCTCAATCCATAAAGCGGCGAAGGGGAGGCAGACGGCGCGCAAGGCCCTGCCGGACGCGGGCCACGGTCCAGGCATGCTGGCCCCTGCGCCGGTGCTGGGACGCGGGCGTCCGCGGCGGCAGGCCGTCGGCAGCCTCGCGCAGGAGCGCAAGCAACTCAATGATTGAGGGTTTCGATCCGCTGTCGCGTAAAGGGGCAATCAGGGCGGCGAGGCGGCGTGCATGAACGATGCAGGACTCGGGTGAAGCGCCGATCAGTTCCTGAAGCTGGTCAGCCAGCATGTGTAGTGACGCGGTGTCGCCGGTGAGATTTGGAATGAGGGCCGAATAGCGGAATTTGTGGCTGATGGCGCGCATCAGACGCCAATCGGCATCATCGTCACCTTGGCGACCGTCGGCCTTTTCATAGAGGGCCTCAATTACGCAGTCGAACGGCATCTCGGGATGTTCGACGACCAGTGCTGCCAATCTGGGCCGCCAGACCGTGTCGATGAATTGCTGGAAGGCCGGATCGCTCGTCGCGTAGATGGCGTTGCCATTGATATGGCGCTTCTCGCGCGGACCGAGGGCGTCGGAGCCACGATAGATGCTGCCGGTAACCCAGGCGGGTTCTGCACCTTGCAGGTGGCGGTTGATCTGTCCCAGCCAGTCGGGACGGATCGGGACACAATCGGTCTCGATATATAGTGCGTGGCCCCAGTGACCGCGCACGGCGTCCATGGCCGCGAAGAAGAGGTTGTTGGGTCCGGCACGAAAGCCCTGGTTGGTGCGAGGACCGTGATTTTCGCGGCGGTAGATGTCCGCATCTCCGCTCAGGTCGAGCGTCACGAACCTGACCTGGTCGAAGCAGTCGCGCAGGACTGGCTCATTGGTGAGGAAAGCCCGAACCCTCTTTTCACAAGCCGCAGCAGCGGCATTGTTGCAGACGAATACAAGATCCGGCCGGCGTTTAGGGGCCGCGCCGAGGAAGGGCGAAAAGGCCGGCTGGGCCCACAGCCAGAGGTTATCGAGGGCCTGGTCCTGTTCACCTGCTGTGAGAGGGACGATGATGGCACCGAGGCTTGCCTCGTTGAGTAGACTGCCCAGTTCGGCGAAGGGCAGGATCGCTTCAGCATTCAACCGCGATAAGCGGTTCGCGTTTATCAGGGACACAGGTACCTGCTCGCGCAGGAAATCGTCGCGAACTGCTTCGAAGGCGGCGATATGCAGTTCCTGGTCATGGCTCTCCGGATTGGGAACCTGAAACGCATCCCCCTGGCGCTGGTAGTCATCGAAAAAATAATTGGGATTGTGCTTGGGCGTTTCGGTCATGACCAAGCGGAGATCGTCAATAGCTTCCGACTCCGGGAGGCCGTGATAGGTCAAATCTATACCCAGAAGAACGATCTGATCATAGCCGAGCCAGGCGGCGTAGCGGACCGAATACGCACCTGTGGTGACGAAGGCGTCCTGCCCGGTCCGGAATGCATCGCTGTCGATGAAGGTCAGACCGTGATTTTGTCCGCGTCGTTTCAGCCAATGAGGGACGAATTCATCCAGAAAACGCACTTTTGGATGATCTGCGAGCCCGGGCTCAAGTTCAAGCATCCGGCCGGAAAGGAAAAATGAGCTTATCTTGTCTTCTGCGATCAGGCGTAGAATTTCGCTCTTGTGCGTTTCGATGAGCGCATCGTCGAGGCAGGCGTAATGGGTCGGGCGCCAGTCAATGCGATCCCAGTGCCTGTACGCCGCGTTCATGCCCAGAGTAGCCACACCTGACAGGCGTTCAAAGTCGAAGCCGCGCAGACTTGGACCATTTCCCAGAACGACAAGCGTGCCAGCGGGCTTGATATCCAAAAGAGTCCGATCGGATGCGGGAGCCATGGGTTGCCTTGGACAATTGGAGTCGCCCTGCTTTTGCGCGGCTACGCTTGTGGCGTCAATGTGCGCAAGCTGTTTGCGGGTGGCGATGCCTGGCCGAGTGCTGACGGCATCTGTTGACACGATCAACCCGGTCGGGCACGTCCGAAGTACGATATTGACTGCCTCTTGAATCGTTAGCGAACGGTCTGAAAACATGAAAATAGATCGTTCAGAGCGGATTGATGAGCGTCATTCGGCTGTGCGCACCTATGTTCCAGACGCCCGTTTTTCTGCCACGTCATACGAGGCGATCCGCGCGCTTTTCAAGGAAGTTTGGGGCTATCGCTCGCATGTCGCAAACATGTTCAGCAGCGATTTCCGCAGTAGTTATCGTGGCACGATGTTTGGCATTTTCTGGAACTTTGCCCTGCCGCTGGTGCCGCTGACCGTCTATATCTTCCTCGTCAACCTACGCGTGTTTCCGCGGCATGACGGGCTGGCACCGGCCATCTTCATTGGCTTCAACGTTACGATATGGTCCCTGATGACGGGCATGATTACTCGCCCGATCCAGGTGCTTAAGAGCCGCAACAAGGAGTCGATGAAGACTTCCCTGCCCATTTCCGTGTCGATCGCGGCGTCCTTCGGACAGCTCTGTTTCGATACGCTGGTTCGGCTCGGCCTGCTGGTCCTCATGATGATCTATTTCGCGCAGTGGCCGCACCTCAATATATTCGGTTTCGCCGGAGCCTTGCTCGTCGGGATGGTGTTTTCCCTGTCGCTTGGACTCATCCTGGCGGTTTTCAATGTAATCATTCCGGATACGTCTCGTGTGGTGACGATCCTGCTGCAGTACGGTATCTTCATGAGCGGCGTGATCTTTCCGCTAACGTCGCTTGGCGGACTGGTTGTTCTTGAAAAGATCAACCCGTTTGCTGCGGTCATCAAATCATCGCGAGACTTCTTGTTCACAGGCAGGCATTCGGATTCGATTGTCCTGCTGATATGGGGCGGTATTGCATTCATATTATTCATGATTGCGATGCGCTTCTTCTACGTGATGGAGCGCCGCATTAGAGGCATCGATTGAATATGACAGAACCCTTCGATTCCGAACTGCCGTTGATGCAGGTAAAGAGCCTAGGAAAGCTTTATGCCCGCAAGACAAGCGATACCCGGCGACGTATGTCCCGGATGGCGCGAAACGCCTTCTGGAATATTGGGAAGCCTGGCACAGCCCAGATATCGGGCAGTGAATTCTGGGCTGTACAGGATGTTTCGTTCGATCTGAAGCGCGGCGAAGCAATCGGGATTATCGGGCTCAATGGGTCGGGCAAAACCACGCTCTTGCGTATCCTGGCGGGGCAGCTGCTTCCTGATCAGGGAGAGGTCATGATCCGCGGAACGTCAGCCGCCATGATCGATCTGCAAGCCGGATTTCAGCCGAAGGCCAGTGGTCGTGAGAACATATATCTTCGCGCTGCCGCCCTTGGCTTCCGGCGGTCCGAAACGGCCGCTCGGGTCCAGGAAATCATTGATTTTTCCGAACTCGAACATGCGATTGACGCGCCGCTTGCCAGCTATTCTTCCGGGATGAAGATGCGGCTTGCTTTCTCGGTCATGGCCATGGTGGCGCCGGAAGTTTTGATCATTGACGAGGTTCTTGCCGTCGGCGACTTCCGGTTCCGACAGAAGAGTCTCGCCAAGGTTCGCGAGATGCGCGCCAAGAGCGCATTTGTCTTCGTTTCGCACTCCATGGGCGACGTAGGGCGCTTCTGTGATAGAGTCATGGTTATGCACAAGGGAAAGGTCGTTTTTTCCGGCGAGCCCGATGCCGCCATCGCTTATTTCCAGACCCTTGAACAGAATACGACAGTCGCCCCTGAAAAGTCTAAATCGCTTATTCCTGCGCCGGTTTCCCGACCGGACATGATCTCGGATTTCGAGTTTGAATGGCTTGATGCGGCCGGATCTGAGCCGGCCGCTTTCATGGAGGGTGATGCCTTTGGGTTGCGTGTCTCGTTCGTTCTAAAGTACACGCCGCGCAACCTGATCGTCGGCGTACCGATCTACGATGCCGACGGAAATGTTTTGGCGGGCCTGGCGACAGACGCCGACGGCAGGAAGCTGGAGGCTGAAGCGGGCCAGCGCGTTGTTCTTGAAATGAAGGCGTCCGATGTCGTGCTTGTGCCTGGACAGTACCGCGCGGCGATTGGCATCACCGACGGGACCGAATTCATGTTCATGGCTGAACTTTCCGATTTCCTTGTTCGCCATGTCGGACGCAAGAGCTGGGGCGTTGTCTCAATTCCCTTCAAATGGAGCTACTCAGTTGACGGCGTCGCGAAAAACAAACCATTGCAGCGCACCGTGAATTCTCTGTTTTCCAAGCGGGCAGATCACTGATGGGCGATGAAGTAAAAATCAATGCCCGAATGCGCGACCGGTTTACGGACATGTCCCGTACGGAGCTTGCGGAGCTCATGCAGAAGGAATCCTTCTTTCATGACATGTTGCTTGATGACGGGATTCGCACGGGATCATGGGTTTACGAAGACAACTACCCCGCCAACTATCACTTGTGGCCACTGTTTGATGCGCTGAACCATATCGATCTTGAGGGCCTGACATGCCTGGATGTCGGTACGTTCGACGGAATGATTGCATTCATCATGGCGGCAAAGGGCGCTGCACGTGTCGATGCGACTTGCCAGTACGATCTTGATCGCTTCAGGCAGGTGCGAGCTTATCAAGGGTATAAAAACCTCGCTTACCATCCTGCGACCGACCTCAAAAAGATATCGCAGACTTTCAAACCTGCTAGCCACGATATCGTGGTCATGTCCGCGATGCTTCATCACCTGACTTCGCCCTTCGATGCGTTTCTCGAGGCGCGCCGCCTGTTGCGCCGTGACGGGTATTTCCTGGTCGAGAGCATCGTGATGGAAGGGGAGCAGGCGTCGCTCCTGTTGAATACGGAACTGGAACAACCGGTATATGGTGCGCCAACCCTGTTTATTCCGACGGCTGATGCCGTACGGGGAATGCTTCGACTTGCCAGTTTCGATATTGTCTCGGAAACGCACCTTCTTGGCGGCCGTATTGCCAGGGAACCCAATTACGACCGAATGACATTCCTTGCGCGCGCCAGCCGCCCGTCGGATGTGTCGGATCGAAATGCGAAAACCGAAGAAATTCAGACCAAATCGCCTAAGATGGGCGACCTGGATTTTTCGTCATTGGAGGCAGATAAGACCAAGGGCTCGACGATTGTTTTCAAAGGCTCGAAGAAACGAAAGATCAATATTTGGACGGATCCTATATCCTGTCTGTTGCAACCCGACAGCAGGACGCCAGCGGGTGCTCCGTTCGATACTCGATTTGCCGTAGCACGCGAGAAGGACTTCCTCAGACTGGCCAGCATCCATTCCAGCGATGCGTTTACCTGGGACGACGTTTATCTGCTCGGCGCCATGCACCCGGGAGAGACGATGCCAGAGGGCATGGAGTGGAGTCTCAAGCAGCTGGGCAATCTCTATGTGCTCGATTACATAAGGAATCTGGGGCTCTCGAAGGTTTTGGAAGTTGGTCAGGGATTCAATTTGTACTTTCCGCGCCATCTGCCGGATTGGTGTGATTATGCAGGGATCGACACGGCCGGCTTTTACAATGCGAACGTTCTGGCGCTGGCAGACCGAGGCCGAGACCCTTCAGCAATCGTGGATGGACTTCTGGGCCAGAGTGAAGGCCTCCTGCCAAGCGGCGCTTTTGATGCCTGCATCTCGGTTTCAGTTCTGGAACATGTTCCTGGTCCGGATGTGAAAAAAGTCTGTGAAGACATGCTGCGTGTCCTCAAGCCTGGTGGCTGGGCCGTGCATTCAATCGACACAAATATTGAGCGCATCGAGAAAATCAGCAAATTGTGGTTGGGCTCCTTGCAAGCTGCGGGTTTCGAAGTTGATCCCACGGGTGTCGATGAGCGGATCGGTGGCCAATTGCCTCACCCGACTGAGGACACCATGTTCCTTGAGCCCTTGTCCATTCGCGCGCGTTACACCAAGGGCTTCAGGAAAACCGTATGGGGCGATCCAGAGGGTGTGGACCGGTCGCTCAAACACATGACAACCATGCTTGTGGCCGCTCGCAAACCCCAATCCTAGAGCCCGTTTTCCCTTCGCTGAGCTAACGAGAGACCTTCCGCATGAACCCACCCGTCTATCATCGAATGTTTGGCTACGATGTTGCACGTTTGCCTAATGCACACTTGGCAAGTCTTGAGCGCGGCGTGTCGTGTATTGAGGATGCGCGGCCGCGCACTGGCGCGACCATCGGTTATCCCGGGTGGGGTTTCATCTATCATCTGCTGCTGTCACATCTGGATCGGAACAGGAAAGAGGTCCTGATTGAAACCGGGACGAATGAGGGCTGTACGACGATCATTCTTGCCCAAGCACTCGTGGATGCCGGCGTGAAGGGGCACGTCCATACGTTCGAGCTCGAAGAGACCAATATCGCCAAGGCGCGCCAAAATCTTGAACTGGGTGGTGTGGCCGACCGCGTCACGCTGCATCAGGGCAGTGTGCATGACACGTTTGGACCTGCACTGAAGGACCTTGGCAAGGTCAGATTCGCCTTTCTTGATGCATCACACCTCGTGAAGGATGTGATGTTCGAGTTTGAAACCCTGCTGCCATATCTGACACCTGACGCCATTGTTCTTTTCGACAATACATACAGGATTGCCGAGCCTCACGAGGATCAGCGCGTCAACGGCGCCCTGGGCGTGATCCTTGAAAAGCATGGTGGAAACCTGATCAATCTCGAGCATGTTTCGTGGTTCACGCCGGGCCTTGCCATGTGGCAACGAAAGCCGAAACTCTAGCGGCAAGTCTGCGATCATCAGGATAGCCATGACGATAAAGCGACCCATCAGGATTGGAATCGTCGGCTTTGGAAAGATCGCGCGTGACCAGCATGTTTCGGCCATCCGGAACAATCCGTCATTTGAGCTAACCGCACTCATCAGCCGGAGCCCCCCTGGCGGCGACGTGCCTGCATTTACCAGCCTTGAGGAAGCCTTTGCCGCAGGCCTCGATCTGGACGCGGTTGCCATCTGTACGCCGCCCGACGTTCGATTGGCGCAGTGCCGCGTAGCCAGTGAGCACGGTTGCGCGATCCTGCTGGAGAAACCGCCAGCTGTGACTGCTGGCGATGCCCTGGCACTAAAACGGATGGCAGATGAGGCCGGTGTGCCGATCTTTGCGAGCTGGCACTCCAGGTTTGCGCCGATGATCGCTCAGGCAATGGCTTGGAGCGAGAAACATTCCCTCCGCCGAGGACAGATAAATTGGCATGAAGATGCGCGCAAATGGCATCCGGGACAGGAGTGGCTCTGGCGGCAGGGCGGGTTTGGTGTGTTTGACCCTGGTATCAACGCGCTGTCGATTTTGACCGCTCTGTATCCTTTACCATGGAGCGTTTCAGGCTCCCATTTCGACGTGCCGGAAAATGTCGAGATGCCACTTAGTGCGTGCTTTACGCTTCATGCAGGCGAAGCGCGTATGGAGGCAGCGTTGGACTTCCGTGTGACAGCGGAAGAGGTCTGGTCCATTCACCTTGAGGCGGAGGGCGGAGAAACCCTGGACCTCTCCGAAGGTGGCGCGGCCCTTTGCATAAACAACGGGCCTATCTCGCGCGCTGAAAGCAGAGAGTATGCAGGCCTGTATCAGCAGTTCGCCGAACTTATACGCACCGGCGAGAGTGATTTTGATACATCACCCCTCGAAATCGCCGAGGCAGCATTTGCCTCGGCGAAGATCACAAAAGTTTCTCCAATCGAGATCTGAGGATCTAGTCAGCAGCTGTCGGATCGGTTTCGACTTTTGTCACAGGCTTGCGCGTGCGCGGCTTGGATGTCGCGGCGGGTTTGCGCGCTTCAGCCGCTGCCTTCACAACCCGGAACACGCACGTGCGCCAGCTTGCACCCACGCGCGTGATGTATTCCACGTCAGCCAGCTCTGAATCGACATATTCCTGCACATCCGGCCAGTCCGGCGAACCATAATCATCAAAAATGATATAGCCGCCAAGCTTCACAAACTGGGCGTAATTCTCGAAGTCCGTCTTGACCCCTGCATAGGAATGGTCGGCGTCGATCACCAGGACATCATACTGACGCTTGCCGGCATCTAGGATGGCTTCGGTTTCCGTGCTGAGGCGCTTGACCAGCGTGAATTGGTCTTCCGTCATGCCGACGCGGGCCAGGTTGCGGCGCAGCGTGTTCTCGTCAATCGGCTGGCCTGTCAGGATGTCGGCCTGGCTGGCATTGTAATAGCCTTCGAGAGGATCCAGCAGCGTGAAGTGGATTTGCTCATAATGATTGGCGAGCGAATCGAACATGATCGCCGCGCCAGTTCCGAACAAGGTCCCGATTTCGAGCACATCAATACGCTCGCCCTTGACGGCACGGGCCACAAGGGAGCGCAGGATGACATCCTCGATCGACGTCGCGAGGCGACCGTCAAGCTGGCGCTCGATCTCGCATGCGCGGTTCGCCATGTAACCGACGACAGCATTGCTGATCGGCACGGACAGGCGCTTGCGCCACTCTGATTCGAGCAGTTTGATATGGTCCGCCGAGAGACGGCGATTGAAGCGTTGGTACCAAGTGGCGTTGTTGAATTGCGACCACTTTCCAAGTTCGGAAACATTATTCTCAAGCGAGACTATCCGAGTGGTCAGCCTTTCGGTCAGGGCGTCATTAACGGCGGCAAGCGCAGCGCGACCGATAGCACGATTATCGAGCGCCTCGAGATTGGCTGTCAGCGTCTCGACTGACGCCTCGCCATTTGTGACGCGCTCATCGATTGCGGCCACAAGCTGGTTCATCTGCTTGCGCAGGGAATTGAGGCGTTCGATTTCTTCGAGCGCACCATCAACTTTCGCCGAAGCGCTGTCAGCCGCTTTTTTCAGGTTATCGACCCTTCGGCGCTCGGCGACGCCTGCTGCCCTCACGGCCTCGATACGCGGCATGATCGTGTCACGCATTGCGCTGTCCACGAACTCCTGCGTGGCGGTGAGGGCGCTCTTTGCCATCAGCGTTTGTGCGGTCGAAAGACGCTCGCGAAGCTGGTTCGATTCGCGGCGCAGTGCATTGACTTCCAGATGTAGCGATTCGGCATGGGCATGAGACCGGAAGGCGACATAAACCAGTACCACCGACAGAAGCCCTCCGGCGGTCGCTGTTACGATCCAGGGGCGATAGGCCGACAGTGACGGCAAGATCAGCGCAGTCACAAACAATGCCGCCAGAATCAAAAGCGGCAACATAAGGACGCGGCGCGAGACTATATGAGCTGAGGCACGGCGCGCAAAACGCAGAAGGCTATAGAGGCGGGGAGACATCTCATGAATTCGCTGCGCGAAATTGCGATACCAGAGCGGCTTTGCGGTCGTTTCCTCCGCAACCGGCAATGTGTTTGAAGTAGGCTTCTTCAACATTTGTTGGCGACTTTCCGTTTTTTTGTTTTTGTCGGGTCTTGATGCTGATTTTTCTTTTGGATGCGGCGCAGGTGGATTCCGAAATGCGACAAGTTCATCAAAGGCGTTTGCGACAGCCTCGTAGCCAGGGTCTTCGCGGAAGGCCAGAAAATTGCCCCACGCATTAGGTGACATGCTGTGGTCATTATAAGGAACAACTCGCCGCCAATCGTGGCCGATTCCATATCGCACAATCGGGTGCCATTCACTTACGTAAACAGCATATCCCCGTTCACGGAGAAATTCAGCCACGTCTCTCCAGGTATGACCAAGCTTTAAGGTCTTGGCATCTTCGAACTCGCACTCGATGACATCGGGTAATACCGTGTCCCATGGCGCCCCTTTGAGGACGTTCAGGTCATAACCTTCGACGTCGATTTTCAGGAAGTCGACCTGGCTAATCGATCGGGATTTGATGACTTCCGTCAGCGTGGTGACATCCACACGGTCAGATTCCGCATGGGTGTCGCGGAACGCGAGTAGGCCGGAAATGCCGGTGCTCTCCGGTGAGCTGAAGAAGCTGATTCCTTCGGCTGTCTCGTTGCTGACAGCCCGCTTATCAATCGTGACATTGTCGACCCCGTCGAACCGCTCCATCAATTTTGAGCGGTTCTTTGTGTCAGGTTCGAAACAATGGATCGACCAGCCGAGCTTGTGGAAATAGGCAGCCGATGTGCCGACATGGGCGCCGACGTCCAGCATGGTATGCGTCGGTCCCTTTCGATCCCGATACATATGGGCCACCACAGCGGTCTCATCGACATGTGCGCTCGCGCTGCGGGGCTTGCCTATCATCCGGCTGTCGCGTGCGACAGCCATACGAAGCGCGCCTTCAAACTTATCGCGCAGATGCTCGACGTTGAATTTATCAAAGGCAATTTCCTGGGCCTCAGTACCGAGCCGGAAGCGTTCTTCGGGGGAGACAGCAAGCGCGCGGATGGCGCGGACGACCGCGTCGGCGTCGTTGTTCGTGACTCGGATGCCGCAATCAAGTTCGTTCAGAATCGATATAGTCGCGACATCCGCTGGCCCCACGGCGAGCAGCACAGCGCCGCTGGCGAGGCACTCGGGTAGCTTGTTTGCAACGGAATGCTGTATGTAGGATTTTGACTCAGTGTCGAAATTGTATCCAATAACAACGATGTCAGCGGCCGATAGCCACGCACGGTAGGCCTTCGATTCCAGGTCGGCCACAATGAATTTGGTATGCTTGAGGCCCTTGAAATGCGGCGCCGCAACTCGTTTCCAGAGATCGCGCGTCTTGATCTCAAACGTAATGTCCATGCCTTCCTGCGCGAGCCGCTCAACGGCTTCGGCGACAAGCCGGACTGAGGACAATGTCATGTTTTCCGCGAGGGAGCCTGCATAACGGACGCTGAGGGGCACGTCAGACTTTTGCATTACAGGTTTTGGCCATTCGCTTACGTCGACACCATTTGCCACCGAGATGAAGCGGAATCCGTACCGCTCGGCGAAGGCTTCAGACATGGCATCGCTGATTGAGAAGCGCACCGACGAAAGGTCGAGCAGGCTCCGCCATTGGGCATCAAGCTGTTTGAACGCATCGGGGTCATCAAGCTCAAGCGCGGCGGGCCAGTCGTCCATGATCCACGTCACAAGCGGCAGGTCGAACTTGGCAATCAGGCGCATCGCCTTCTTGTGCAGGATATCCGTCCGGGGCGTTGGTCGGTAAATGATGAGATCGGGCGCGAAGGCCTCGACAGCCTCGTCGATCGCGCGGCCGTCGGAGCGTAGCGGATCGCTAAATTCCGTCGTCCGCCCATTGTAAGTTAGACCGACACTGGTGCCCCCACTCATATGCAATTGCATCAGCCGGTTTGCCGGCCAGTCGGCGAAAAGTGTTGCCTTGAGTTCCCCGGTCGCCGAACCATCAGCGATCCGTGTCATGTCGATTAACAGGACGCGTGGCAGATCGGCCTTATCGGAAAAGACGTCGGCATAGTTGGCGCGCGGAAACACTTCAAGCTTGCCGCCTACAGTCGCGTTGATGATCTTGATACCACGCGCATCACAGGCCTGCCGGGCCTCTTCGTAAGCCTCCAGCATGATATCGACATTCGGTTCGTGCCAGCGCTTTCCCTTACCAAAATAATCCGGGTGGAAATGGTTTGGGTCATCGGACGCCATATCCAATTCCTTCACCCGGCTTTCGCCTGCGAGTTTGGCATCCTTTGGAATGTGGTAGCTTGCATCCACGCCAATCAAATAAATCTCGTCAAACCCGAGATAGGCAGCCAACTGCATGCAAGTGAAGGTGACTGTACCGCCCGCGTAGGTATGCGCGTCGGCCTTGAAAGAAAAATCAAAACCGAGCGGGAAGCTGACGCGTTTGCGGTGGTCGAAGAAGACAGTCTTGTCATCGGGTTCGAGGACATAACGCAGGTGGGCCGGGAACAGTTTTGTCGGCCCGTGCATGGCATTGATCTCGTCGGCGCGGTCCTCGGCGACAAGATGGTCTTCAACCACATAATAGGTTGGCTCCCAGTCGAGATCCGGCATCTTCAGGAAGAAGCCGTTCATGGCGAAGGTCACCTCGTCTCGCAGGAGCGAAAGGTCGGTATGCTTCAGGCTCGGGCCGTTTCCGATGATGAAGCAGCGCCGCGCCTTGCGCTTAGCTTTGAGGGCTTGAAGTCGTGGCCGGTAAATCTTGTCGAGTTCGCCATTGAAGAGGGCTTTGACCTTGGTGAGGCCTTCAAGCTGTGCAGCAGGAGGGATTTGCGCGGTTGGTAGAAAGATTGGATCACGGAGGTCTTGCGGTAGTTTGGCTATGAGCCGGTCGAGTTTCTTCTGCGTCTTGATCTCGTTTGCGTCGAGCGCTTTGGTATCAGGAGCCGTTTGCGCCATCGCGGCTATTTCCGTTGCGAGATCGCCGCGGCGGAAGACCTCCAGGCGTCCGCCGACCGTGCAGTTGACCATCTCGCGGCCAGCGGCGTCGAACGATTTGCGTGCCAGCTCGTACATGGCCTCCATGTTGTCGGTATCTGCTGCCTGCCAGACCTTGTCCTTGAAATAGCGGGGGTCGAAGTGGTTCTCGTCGTCCTCGTCCTGCTTGATCAGATCGCCTTCCTTCACGCTCTGCGGCTGCACATACGAGTGATCAAAGCCGACGAGCAGGACCTTCTTGTACCCGAGCGCGAAAGCGAGCTGCATGTTGAAGAAGCTGACGGTCGAGCGCCAGGAGAACACGCCGTCGAGTGATTCATTGAACATCGGACGGACGACGGCCTCAACGAATGCGGTCTCGTCCGTTTCGTTCAGGTCGTTCGAGAGCCAGATCGGAAAGACCTTGGGTTTGCGTGCATTGTTGAAATCGACACGGCCTTGCTGGGCGACAAGGTTGTTCGTGATTGTCAGGATCGTCGCCAGCTCGAACAGCTGAGGGTTCAGCGTCGCGAAATTCGAGATGATGACATCGGCGTCTTTCAGGAGCGACAGGTCCGTCTGGTTCAGGCTTGGGCCATTTCCGACGATGACGCATACATCGCGGCGCCATTTCGATAATGAGGCCAGTTTGCGAACGCCGCGCTCCTTTGCATCGTGGTACCAGTTGGCATCGAAGCAGCGGTGGAAATTGTCAGTGACGTTATAGGACCGGTAGGGATAACCCTTCGAGTCTGTTGCATCCATTACGTGCCAGGCTGGCCGCTTGTGCGCGTCGGGCTCGGGACTGGTTGTTTCCAAGCCGTCGAGCTCGTCGGCGTTCCAGGCGTATCGGACGAGATCGGGTGCGTGCTTGTGCACGTAGTTCAGGGTCGCGCGCTCTTCCGGTTTGTCGGAAGCTTCCAGCAGGCGCAGCATTTCCTGGGTGACGAAGCGCCGGATGGTGCGATGCGCGTTATCTGATTTCGCGAGCGGGTCAGGCTTGTAATTGTGATTCACGACGCCATCGAGACTGGACGTCAGGTACTCGGCATAACGGTCCAGCCACTTCCAGTGTACGTATCCAAAATAGTTCGCGCACACGCGCATGTGCTCGACGAGGCTTTGATCGCGCCCTTTGCTCGTCTTCATGCCGCCCCACCAGCGATGGTGAGCGAGTGTCTCGTCGAGATAGACCCATTTCAATCCGCTTGTGGCCATGCGGACCCAGTATTCGTAATCCATGCAGTATTCGTACTGCTCGGATGGACCGCCGATTTTCTCGAATACGGATCGGCGCATGAATACACCAGGTTGGACGATGCCGACCTGATAGGCAAAGCTGTCGAGCAACGCGTCCTGGTTGGGATTCACGTAGCCGTTCCGAAGGAACTTGCCTTCTTCATCCACGAAGTCGACCTTACCGTAGATGATATCAGCATCAGGGTTCTGTTCGAAGGCGGCAGCAACTTTCTCGAGAATCTGCGGATCGGGATAGAAATCGTCCGAGTTCAACCATGTCATATAGTCGCCCGTGGCTCGGGCGAAGCCTTTGGTGATGCCGTCAGACTGGCCGCGGTCGGGTTCTGCAATCAGGATGATGCCATCGGCAGCTTCGGCTGTTTCGCGGCTCCCATCGGTTGAGCCTGGATCGACAACAATGTGTTCGATATCCGGATGTGTCTGCTCCCGAACCGAAACGAGATTGAAAGGCAGGAATTGCCCTTGATTATACGATGGCGTGACGATGGAAAATTTCTGAGACACTGTTCTAGCTTATCCGGTTCGATTTAAGGCCTTGTGGCAACCAATTTCGGAGCGACGCGCTCGGCGAGCATGCGCCCGGAACTTTCAAGCCTTTTTGGCCGCGTGAAGCTACTGTCATTAGCACCGGCACGGCGAAAAATACCTGTAACGCCTTTTCCAATATTACATCCAGTCGATACTATTTTGGGCAAATGAAAGGCAGACACGTATTGCCTGGACGCAAAACTGTTTCTCCAGGCGGTGTGGGGGCGTTCAGAGCGGTTTGTCGGCGATCAGTTTCAGCGTCACGATCTGGTAGATCGGGCTTGCATGGCGTGATGCTTCCGAAATGCGGGCCCACATCCACATGGTCAGGTCTGAATTGCTCGCCATGTCGCATTTGAACGTACAATCCGGCTCAACGGCAGGTGGCTCGCGCCATTTCAGGCCTGCGTCCTCAATGGCAGAGATCAGGAGACGAATACGCTTCTGCGCTACCGGAAGGGGCTCGTCGCCGAGGGGCAAGTCCACAGCATGGTACATCGTGCCACCGGGCGCCAGGCAGCGCGCCATGTCGGCGAACGCATCCTTGTATTTTTCGAACGGAATATGCTCGACCACAGAGATCGAGAAGACGACATCGACTTCCGGGACATCGGGATGGAACTCTCCCATGAATGTCGGGATGACGGTAACGCCGTCCAGTTCCTTGGGCGCCGTTGGGCCATTGCCCACGCCTTCGAATTTCTCTGCGTTCCAGAGCTTGTTGTCCTTCAGATTCGGCAGGACGCGTGAATTGCCACCGCCGACTTCCAGCAGGCGCTTTCCTTTGGTTCCTGCGAGTTGGGCCATGACCCAGCCGTCCTGAATTCCTTTAAGCGTGTGGTCCTTGCGGACGGCGTGACCTTCAGTGAGGTGCTCAAAATATTCAGTCTTTCGCAGAACATCTAACATTTACAAACCTTTACAGTGGGGCCTTGCCAATCGCACTCAGGGGCGACCCCGTTTGCGAAACCCAAATCAACGTTCTGGCGAGTCCATGGCAAAGCATAATTTCTGGCTTTAGCGCACGCCATACCAACCGCCAATCGTTCTGTGACGCCTTAAATCGTATTCCTGCAAACCTGAACTTGCGCAATGCAAACACTATAGGCCATAAGCCGTCCGACCCTCAGACAAAGCAGAGACGGAATTGGCATGTCAACAAAAACAGCCCTTATTACAGGTATAACAGGGCAGGACGGTGCGTACCTGGCAAGACTGCTGCTCGACAAGGGCTATATTGTGCATGGCGTAAAGCGACGGTCATCATCGTTCAATACAGCCCGCGTCGACGATCTCTATGTCGACCCGCATGAGCGCGATACCCGATTCCACCTTCACTATGGTGACATGACTGATTCGACGAACCTGATTCGTCTGGTGCAGGAGAGCAAACCGGACGAGATTTACAACCTGGCCGCGCAGAGCCACGTGCAGGTCAGCTTCGAAACACCTGAATATACGGGCAATGCGGATGCGCTTGGCACACTCCGCCTACTTGAGGCGATCCGCATTCTCGGTCTCGACAACGCGGTGCGCTTCTATCAGGCATCGACGTCGGAACTGTATGGCAAGGTGCAGGAAGTTCCACAGTCTGAAACAACACCATTTTACCCCCGCAGTCCCTACGCCGCTGCCAAGCTTTATGCCTATTGGATCACAGTGAATTACCGCGAAGCCTACGGTATTCACGCCTCCAACGGCATCCTGTTCAATCACGAAGGCCCAACGCGCGGCGAGACGTTCGTGACGCGCAAGATCACGCGTGCCGTGGCGGCCATCGACAAAGGCCTCCAGCAAACACTGTTCCTGGGCAACCTGGACGCCAAGCGCGACTGGGGCCACGCCCGCGATTACGTCGAAGGCATGTGGCGTATCGTTCAGCATGATGTAGCCGACGATTGGGTGCTGGCGACCGGCGAAACGCATCCGGTGCGAGAGTTTGTGGAGCTGGCCTTTGCCGAATTGGGTCGTACGATCGAATGGCAGGGTACAGGCGTCGACGAGATCGGCCGCGATGCCAAGACCGGCGACGTGCTGGTCAAGATCGATCCGCGCTATTTCCGCCCAACGGAAGTTGATCTCCTGATCGGCGACCCGACCAAGGCAAAGGAGAAGCTCGGCTGGACGCATACAACTAAGTTTGCAGATCTCGTCAGCGAAATGGTTCGTGCCGATGTCGCCCTTGTCGAGCGGGAGTCCTGGCGCAAGGACCGCTCTGCTTAAGGCTACCCCACTCGCTGCAGCAGCAAACAGGACATAACGCCAACATGGATGATCCGGACTTCCTCAAGAAGACCTACATGCAAACCACGTTTGCGCCGCTGATTTTGTACACGATGGGCAAGGTGGCGTCCTCGTCGGTTTCAAATGCGATTCTTGATGCGGGCATTGGATGCTACGACGTGCATTTTTTGGCGCAGGATCGAATTACCAGCCTATTGCAGTCTTTCTTTGCGAATGACGATTTCCCGATTGTCCCGCCGCACATGATCCGGTCGCTGCAGGCATACAATTCGCTGCGGCTGAACAAAGAAGTGAAAGTCATCTCTCTTCTTCGCGAGCCTGTAAGTCGCAATGTGTCGTCGGTATTCCAGAACCTGCCCAAGCGGCTGGCAGGAGACCAGGAAGCGATCCTTGAGAGACTGCGCAGCAACCCCCCGCATTGGCCTGATGTGTGGTTCGAGACAGACTTCATTCCGTCCATGGGCATTGACGTCTTCAATGCAGATATCGACCCGACCAAGGATGTCTTCCGTTTCCGAAACGGCAAGATCGACCTGTTGATCGTCAAGTCGCAGACAGCAGACCGTCGCAAGGAAGCGCTCATAGGCAATTTTCTGGGGACGAAGATTTCCATTACACGTGAAAACGATTCGTCGGACAAATGGTATGGCGAAACCTATTCCGAGGTCATGGCCAATCTGGGCGTGATCGGGTCGGAATATGTTGAGAAGTGCCTCAACTGCCGATACTTCAAAAAGTTCTACTCGCTTGAAGAGCGGCGCCAGACGGCGGCGCTTTATGGTCACACACTTTCGGCCTGATCGGGACTGCACACATAACGGACGGAGCGAATAGCCTGATGGCGAAGGATCTGAACCCTAACATTATCGTATTCACGATGGGCAAAGTCGCTTCAACTGCAGTGGCCCAGTCTCTGCGCGCGGCTGACTTCCAGATTTATGACGTACATGCCCTCGCGCCCCGCAGAATCATGGTGAGGCTGGAAAAGGAGTTTGCCAGCACCGATCGCCAGACTATTCCCATCCATCTGATAAATTCTATCAAGGTCCACAACGACCTTGCACGCTATGGAAAAAGCCGGATTATCAGCCTGATCCGGGAACCGGTCATGAGGAATATCTCTGCAGTATTCCAGAATCTGCCGGAGCGTCTTGCTGATAACTTCGACGAAATTGTTGCCCGGCTGCAACGCTACCAGCCGACGATTCCAGACTTCTGGTTCGAGAATGACTTCATTCCGACGACAGGCATTGATGTGTTTAATGCCACGGTGAATCCCGCAGCCGATCATTTCAGGTTTTCAAATGATAGTTTTGAAGTGCTGATTATGAAGATGGACGCATCTGATAATCGAAAGTCCGAGATCGTTAGCGAGTTCGTCAACAAGGAAGTCGCTGTCATTCGCCAGAATGAAGCGCATGAAAAATGGTATTCGGATGCCTATAGGCAGATAGGGGCGTCACTTGACCTGATGGGGTCAGACTATCTCGAGAAGTGCTTTGCGCTGAAATATTTCAGGACATTCTTTTCTGAGGAAGAACGGACCGCAGTTGCGCGCAAGTTCAACTATCAAGGCGCCATCTGATTACGTCCTTGCCGCCGCAACCTCCACGGCGTCGCCCTATACACCCAGACTAGCCACATCGTTCAAATCGCAGGATCGTATCGCATCATGTTTCAACTCAATAACAAGAGGGTATTTGTCGCCGGCCATCGCGGGATGGTTGGGAGTGCCCTGGTCCGGCGTCTCGAGCGCGAGGATTGCGAAATTCTCACGGCCGGTCGCGATGAACTGAATCTGCTGGATCAGGCGGGTGTGCGGGCATGGATGGCAGACCGGAAGCCGGACGCCGTGATCCTTGCGGCGGCAAAAGTCGGCGGGATCGTGGCAAACGACACCTATCCGGCAGATTTTCTCTACGAGAACCTCGTCATCGAAACCAATGTGATAGAGGCGGCATTCCGGGAGGAGGTGGGAAAGCTGCTCTTTCTCGGATCCTCCTGCATATACCCAAAGTTTGCGCCCCAGCCGATCATGGAAGATTCGCTTTTGAGCGGTCCCCTGGAGCCAACAAATGAGTGGTATGCGATCGCCAAGATTGCCGGTTTGAAGCTTTGCGAAGCCTACCGGCGCCAATATGGTGTGGACTATATCTCTGCCATGCCGACCAATCTCTATGGCCCCGGCGATAACTACCATCCTCAGAACTCCCATGTCATTCCGGCCCTGATCAGGAAGGCACATGAAGCCAAGTTGGCAGGTGCTGCGGCAATGACGATTTGGGGTACCGGAACCCCGCGGCGCGAGTTTCTACATGCCGATGACTGTGCCGACGCCCTCGTACATCTTCTCAAGGTCTATTCGGGAAATGAACACGTCAATGTGGGATCGGGCGAGGATCTTACGATCGCTGAACTCGCTGAAATCGTAATGGATGTGGTCGGTTTCGAAGGTGGGCTGGAGCGGGACCTGACCAAGCCGGATGGAACGCCGCGAAAACTGATGAGCGGGGCCAAGATACGTGACCTTGGCTGGGCGCCACACATTGGCATGCGTGAAGGACTGGCGGACGCATATGGCTGGTTTTCTACACAAAACCAGACCAGATAGCCGAATGGAGCATCCGCAGTGCTTGCTAGTTTTGCGGCGGAACCTGAATGTGTGTGGCCGCGTATTTTAATCTGTGCGCACAATGCCTTAAAACCGTCGCACATGGTGCATATTCATTTGACGGGCGACTCTCCGGGGCGGTAGTTTTCCCCAAGGACAAGAATATAATATTTCGCATTCGGTGAGCAAATTGCTTGGAATGCCGAAAACAGCCAGAAAAGGCTGAAGGGACCGACTGATGGTTGACGTGAGTATAGTGTTCCGGGCGCTCAATGAGGAGCGTTGGTTTGAAGACGCGATCAAGGCTTGCAAGTCCCAGAAGCTGGATGCGTTAACGTCGGAAATTATACTGGTCGATAGTGGCTCGACCGATGGCACGCTTGGCATTGCCGAGCGTCAGGGCTGCAATATCCGCCACATTGGTAAATCGGAATTCACCTTCGGGCGCTCATTGAACTGGGGTTGCGAAGCAGCGGGCGGCCAGTACCTTGTTTTCATTTCGGCGCACTGCATCCCGACGCATGACGGATGGCTCCAAGCGCTGCTCCAGCCGCTGATCGATGGTGAAGCCGATTATACCTATGGCCGCCAGATTGGTGATGTGGGCTCCAACTTTTCCGAGAAGCGCCTGTTCGAGAAGTACTTTCCATCTTTCGACCGCGTTCCGCAGGAAGGCTTCTTTTGCAACAATGCCAACGCCGCGATCCGGAGAGATGTCTGGGCGCGCTACCGATTTGACGAAGAATGCACAGGCCTTGAGGACATGGTTCTGGCACGCCAGATCGTCATGGATGGTGGCAAGATCGGATATGTCGCGTCTGCGCCGGTTGTGCACATACATGACGAGACCCTCGGCCAGACCCGCAAGCGCTATTATCGCGAAGCGTTGACCCTGCGCACGATCATGCCGGAAGTGCATGTGTCTGCCTTTGATGCGTTGCGCTATTTCATTGCTGGCAGCTTGCATGATCTGGGCGCGGCCTGGAGCGAGCGCTCCCTGTTCAAGCACATGTCGGACATCGTTGGGTTCCGCTTCATGCAATATCTCGGCACTTATCGGGGCCATAATGAACATCGCCGCCTGTCGAGGGCACAAAAGGAAGCCTATTTTTATCCGAAGCCGCCCCAGGATGATTCTGGCCACCTGGAGCCGGCCATGCTCGTGCCGGATGAGCGGCGCGTCGTGCGCACGGCTGAATAAACAGCAGGCAAAATAAGTTTCATTTGTAACTTTTTTTGCCTCAGGTGCTTCATTAGCACAAGATCTGGGCGCATAAGGGTGTTTTGGATACGGCACCAAAGCTGAACCGGAGCACGCAATGCCTCTTGATACAAAAGATGCCCCCAAGAACCGCTATGCGGGTGCGCCTCGCGCAGCGGATTTCACGATCGACCAGGACTGGGCTTCCTATTCTGCGGCCGAACACGACAGGTGGGACAGACTGTTTCGTCGCCAGCAGGAGGTGACATACAACCGGGCCAGCAAGACGGCGCTGGACGCCATGGCAGCCTTGGAGCTATCGGCATCGGGAATACCTGACATGGAGCAGCTGTCAGACAGGCTCGAGGCCATCACGGGATGGCGCGTCGTACCGGTGGCTGAACTTGTTCCTGACGAGATATTCTTCGATCATCTTGCCAATCGCCGCTTCCCCGCAGGCGCCTTCATCCGCCCCGAGGCGGAGTTCGACTACCTGCAGGAACCGGATATCTTCCATGACATATTCGGCCATGTGCCGATGCTGGCGAATCCTGTGTTCGCCGATTTCATGGAAGCCTATGGCAAGGGTGGGCAGCGCGCGATGCAACTTGGCCAGCTGCACAATCTGGCGCGGCTTTACTGGTACACGGTGGAATTCGGCCTGATCCGCGAAGCAGGTGGCTTGCGCATCTATGGCGCCGGCATCCTTTCCAGCCCGAATGAGACAGTGTTCGCGCTGGAAGACGACAGCCCGAACCGGATCGGCTTTGATCTGGCCCGGATCATGCGGACCAAATACATCATCGATGATTTTCAGCAGACCTATTTTGTTATCGACAGTTTCGAGGCGCTGCTGGAGGCCTGCTACAAGGACTTCGGCACCGTGTACGGCGATGTCAAAGGCAACCCGGATCTTGAAGCCCATGAGATCGAGCCGGGCGACGAAGTAATTACGCTCGGCACACTGGACTATTTCCACAAGCGGAAGGCCGTGCGCTGACGCCCTCTTGACCGTTCTGCAAAAAGCCCGCACCCCGCTATGATGCATTATGTTCCCCGCATTCTCGTCACCGGCGGCGCCGGCTTCATCGGTTCCTTCCTGTGCGAGCGCCTGCTCGAGACAGGGGCGGAAGTCCTCTGCGTCGACAATTTCTTCACGGGCCGACGCACCAATGTCGCCCACCTGCTCGATAATCCGAAGTTCGAAGTGATGCGTCACGATGTGACGTTTCCGCTCTTTGTGGAAGTCGACCAGATCTACAATCTGGCCTGCCCGGCTAGCCCGATCCACTACCAGTTCGACCCGGTCCAGACGACCAAGACCAGCGTGCACGGCGCCATCAACATGCTGGGCCTCGCCAAGCGAACACGGGCGCGCATCCTTCAGGCCTCGACATCTGAGGTCTATGGAGATCCGGCGATCCACCCCCAGACCGAAGACTATTGGGGCAATGTGAACCCGATCGGGATCCGTTCATGCTATGACGAGGGAAAGCGCTGCGCCGAAACGCTGTTTTTCGACTATCACCGCCAGCACAAGGTGGAGATCAAAGTCGCCCGCATTTTCAATACCTACGGTCCACGCATGCATCCGAATGATGGCAGGGTCGTTTCCAACTTTATCGTGCAGGCGCTGAAGGGCGAGGACATCACGCTTTATGGCGACGGCGAGCAGACACGCAGCTTTTGCTATGTGTCCGATCTGGTGACCGGTCTGGTGTCGCTGATGGGATCAGGCCCCGATTTCGTAGGCCCGGTGAATATCGGCAATCCGGGCGAGTTCACCATCCGTCAGCTGGCCGAGCGCGTGATTGCGCTGACGGGCGCGAAGTCCAAGCTCGTGCATCGTCCGCTGCCGCAAGATGACCCCAAGCAGCGCCAGCCAGATATTTCCCTTGCACAGGAAAAGCTTGGCTGGGCGCCCACGGTGTCGCTGGACGAAGGTCTGAAACCCACGATTGCCTATTTTGAGAATGAGATTCGGGCGATGAGCTGACTGAGTTGACCAGTGGGCCCGGCAGGACTCGAACCTGCGACCAAACCGTTATGAGCGGTCCGCTCTAACCAACTGAGCTACAGGCCCCACTGAGCCCCCGGTTTAAGCGCGCGGATAACCTGTGGCAATGGCGCAAATCACCCTCTTTGGCCATGTATTTGCATTGATGATGCATGATAGGTCGAGCGAAACGGCGTTACGTGCCGGATTGGTATTGAATTGGCCGATTTCGGCTGCGAGGGTGTGGTTATGAAGCAGGTTTTGGTGACAGGCGGCGCGGGCTATATAGGCACGCATACGTGCGTGGAGCTGATGGCCCAGGGCTATTCGCCCGTTGTCGTGGACAATTTCTGCAATAGCAGCCCGGCATCGCTGGACCGTGTGCGGCGCCTGACAAACCATGAATTGCCTTCCTATGAAGCCGATATTCGTGACACGGCGCAGATCATCGAGATTCTGAAAAAGCATGATTGCGAGTCGGTCATCCATTTTGCCGGCCTGAAGGCGGTGGGCGATTCCGTCGCCAAACCACTGGAATATTACAGCGCCAACGTGATGGGCTCGCACAGCCTGCTGACTGCCATGATGGAAGCCGGTACGAAGCGTTTTGTGTTCAGCTCCAGTGCCACGGTCTATGGCGAGCCAGTCTTCCTGCCCTATACCGAAAGCCACCCGCTCAGCCCGACGAGCCCCTATGGCCAGACGAAGCTCGCCGTCGAGCAGATGCTGAATGATCTGGTGGCGTCTGGCAGTATGACGGATGTGGCGATCCTGCGCTATTTCAACCCGATTGGCGCCCACGCCAGCGGCCAGATTGGCGAAGACCCCCACGGCGTACCGAACAATCTGATGCCTTATGTGGCGCAGGTGGCGGTCGGTCGCCGAACGGAACTGAACGTCTTCGGCAATGATTATGATACGCCCGACGGGACGGGTGTGCGGGACTACCTGCATGTGGTTGACCTCGCCCGCGCGCATGTCCTGGCGCTGCAACGGTTTGAACGGGAACCGGGCGCGATCACAGTTAATCTCGGCACGGGGCAGGGCACGTCAGTTCTCGAGCTTGTAAAGGCCTTCGAAGCGGCCAGCGGACGGGAAGTTCCTATCAATTTCGCGCCCCGGCGCAGCGGTGATATCGCTGCTTTCTGGGCCGACCCAAGTCAGGCGCAATCCTTGCTAGGCTGGCAGGCTGAATACGATATCAGCGACATGTGCCGCGACCAGTGGGCCTGGCAAAGCCAGAACCCGAATGGATACGAGACGAACTGATATCGCAGTCGTTTTTCCAGTCTGAGGCAACTTTCGCCGTCTTGCGGCCTTAATCCTTTGGGACACAGGGCCATCAACAAGAATGGAAATCCAGACATGCTGAAACAGACCAAAATGATCGCTGCAATGAGTGTTTGCATACTGGCGCTTGCGCCAGTTGCCTGCGCGCAGATGCCAACGACGACAAAGGGAGCCTCCCTGACAAGCACAGGGCCATCAATGATGAACAACAATTCGATCCAGCCTGAAACCACTCTGGATGTCAGTGCAGAAGGCGAAGTCATGCGCGCCCCCGACATTGCCTACATCACGGCAGGCGTTCAGGCCGATGCCGCCACCGCGCAGGAAGCCATGCAGCAGCAGGCCAATGCGATGACCGGCGTGTTCGATGCGCTCGCCAAGGCGGGTGTCGAGAAAAAGGACATGCAGACGTCGAACTTCTCACTGCAGCCACGCTACACCTATATCGAAGTTGACGAGGGCAAGGGCCGCACACGCGGCGAGCAGCGCCTCGACGGCTATACAGCGTCCAACCAATTGACCGTGAAGGTTCGCGATCTCGACAATCTGGGCGCCACGATGGACAGCCTTGTGTCGGCCGGTGGCAACACGTTCTCGGGCATCAGCTTTGCCCTCGACAATGATGACGAAGTGCGCGCCGAAGCGCGCCGCAAGGCCGTTACCAACGCGCTGTCGAAAGCAGAGCTGTACGCGACCGCAGCTGGCATGAAGGTCGGCCGAATCGTGACCATGACGGAAGGTGGCGACTATAGCCCCCAGCCAATGGCCATGATGGCCCGCGGCAAGGAAATGGCGATGGATGCCTCGACTCCCATTTCGGGCGGCGAAGTCGGCTACACGGCGCGTGTGAATGTGCAGTTCGAACTTGTGAAATAAGCGGCGAGCAGTCGCTTTTTCAAACCAACGGCGGTTCCTAAAGGAGCCGCCGTTTTTGATTCAGCCTGAGGTCTAAACGTAACCTTCCGCCAGCAGGTCCTTCATGTCCACGATGCCGATGGGGCGCCCGTCTTCGACGACAAAGGCGTTCGAGATGCGGTTGTCGCTGAGCCGCTTTATGACCGTTGCGAGGCGTTCTTTGGGGGCGATTGTGCGCGGATCGGGGGTCATCACGGACCTTGCGTCACCATCCAGCTTGCCGGCGAGCATGGCGCGACGAAGGTCACCATCGGTGACCATGCCGACAATGCGTCCATCGGGCCCGAGGACAGCCACGCAGCCCTTGCGGCCTTCCGAGACGGCCAGGATGACCTCCTGCACACTCGCATCCGTGGCGACGACGGGGATGTCATCAGGGCGGTCGGTAACATAGTCGCCCGCTGTTTGCAGGGAGCGCCCAAGCTTGCCGCCCGGGTGGCGCGAACCGAAATCCTCTCGGCTGAAGCCGCGTCGGTCCATCAGGAGGATGGTCAGCGCATCGCCAAGGGCGAGGGCCATGGTTGTGGATGAGGTGGGCGCGAGGCCATTCGGGCAGGCCTCAGCCACCGTTGGCATGTGAAGGACGACGTCCGACAGGCGACCAAGGGTCGAATCGGGGGCGCGGGTCATGCCGATAACGGGGATGGAATTGCCACGGCAATAGCGCAGGAGGTCGACCATTTCGCGGCTTTCGCCGGAATAGGAGATGGCCAGCAGGACAGAGCCCGGCACGATCATGCCAAGGTCGCCGTGGCTGGCTTCGGTCGGGTGGAGGAAGAAGGAGGGCGTGCCTGTCGAGGCGAGGCTGGCGGCGATCTTCTGGCCAATGTGGCCCGACTTGCCGACGCCGGCGACAATCACATAGCGATCCGTCGCCATGACCAGGTCTGCCGCACGGATGATGGTCTCGTCGAGGCCGGCCTCAAGCTTTTCCAGAGCGTCCCGCTCGATGCGGATAACATTGCGCGCAAGTTCGATTTCTGACTCGGTTTTCAAGGAAGACTCCCTAGAGGCTTTGCGCACAGGCGTCTGCCCGATTGGGAGGGTTCGTCAAGCCTTGGTCGTGTGTTCGGCTGCGTGTGAGTCTAGTTGCCGAACTGGCGAGCCTCGTATTCGCCGACCGTAAAGGCGGGGCGACCGGCGGGAATGACAACCGTTGCGCCAACAAAACTTGTCGGGGTTGCATCACCCTGCTCGAACTCAACCGTTTCATCAGCCGTCTGCCCGGCATCCGCCATCAGAATCTCGCTGGCATCTTCGGCCGTTTCTTCATCCGGCTCCATAGCGACTTCGGCAACCTCGACCGTCTGTTCCACTTTCGGTTCAGGGGTTTTCGGCACGGCCGTCAGGCCACGCAGTGTCGTCGTGGTGGGCTGGAGAGCGCCAAGCGGCTTGCCGTTGAGCATTGGGACGGCCGCACCATTCGGATTGACGGTTGTCGTGTTGAATTCGGAGAAGGCGATCTGGAGGCGGCGGCTTGGATCCATTGGATCAGCCGGCAGCTCGTAGCTCTTGAAAGCGGCTTCGACGAGCGCCTCGACATGGGCGTTGCGCGATTTGGACGTGCTGCCCCCCAGCATGATGGCGACGATACGGTGACCGTCGCGCTTGGCAGATGTCATCAGGTTGAAGCCCGAAGCGCGGGTGTAGCCGGTCTTGATGCCGTCCACGCCGTCGACAGTGTCGAGCAGTTCATTGTGGTTCTTATAGGTCTTGCCGGCCCAGGTGAAGCGAGGGCGTGAGAAGTGATGATAGGACTCGCCATGGTCGTCGATCATGGCCTCAGCCAATATGGCCAAGTCGCGGGCGGTGGTTATCTGGCGGTCATCAGGCAGACCGGATGCGTTCACGAAGCGCGTGTTCTGCATGCCAAGGCTTTTTGCTTTGACAGTCATCAACTGAGCAAAGCGGCTTTCAGAGCCGCCGAGACGTTCGGCAACAACGACGGCTACGTCATTGGCGGATTTCGTGACGAGCGCGCCGATGGCGTCGCTGACTCTGATCGTCGAGCCGGGCTTGAGCTTGAGATTGGATGGCGCCTGGCTGGCGGCGAAGCGCGAAACGGGGAGTTGTTCATCAAGCGACACGTCGCCGGAATTGATCGCATCGAACAGCATGTAGAGCGTCATGACCTTGGTCAGGGACGCCGGATAGCGTGGATCATCGGCGTTGCGAGCGTGGAGAACTTCGTTTGTGTCTTTGTCGATCACAATGGAGGCGTACTTTTCGGCGAAGGCCGCTGGCGTACTGAAGCCGGTCACAACGAGCATTGCCGCCAAGGCAAGCGTTCGGATCGCCAAACCCCAAGTATGCTGTCTCATTGTGGTCTACCTCCGCGAAAGTATGAACCCCGAACCGCCCAAGGTTTACGATAGAGTCCCAAAAATGCGTTGACCACACCTTAACACAGGCGAAGCGCTCAAATTTTGGCAATCTCCGGGTTGCTGTGCAAAAAGCGTGCAGGAATGCTTATGTTGCAGCGCACAATTTTTGTTGCGTAAGCGAATAAAATGTACTATATAAGGCGAACACGAGGAAAAAGGATTCGCCCCATGGCCAAGTCACCTAATTCAGCTCCAAAGTCCAAAACCGCTCCTAAAGCTGCCAAAGCCGAGGCGCATGCGACCGAAGCCGCGACCAAGATGCTGGATGACGGCATGGAAAAAGTCTCCGACATGGCCAGCAAATTCGGCACCTACGCTGAAGACGGCATGAAGAAAATCGCTGAGCACGCCTCCGCTTCAACAGAAGTGATGCGCACGATCGGCAGCCGCAACATGGATTTCTTCACACGCACGCTTGAGCAGGGTGTTGAAGCAACACAGGCCATGACCAGCGCGAAAGACCCGCGCCAGGTTGTCGAAATCCAGACCGGTTTCGCGAAATCCATGATGTCGGCCTACACATCCGAGATGAGCGCGCAGGCTGAGCTTTGCATGCTCGCATGGCGCGACGCTGCCAAGCCTTTCACGAAAGTGTGGGCCACGAAATAACTCCCTAACATCCAGACGGAGTCCACGCCGTCTGACTGTAGAGTGAGTAGAATGAAGAGCCGGACCTCATTGGTCCGGTTCTTTGTTTGTGGGAGCCATGTTTTTCGTGTGGCATCTGCCCTGAAGCAGATTACCATGCTCCTCATGACCGATTTCATCGATTTCCAGACATTCAAGCGCCCGGCCAAGCCAAATAACTGGCTCGTTGCTCCCGACGGTTTCATTGACGCCGCGTTGCCCGACGAATCCTCGCCGGTGTATGACCGCACGCCTGACGCCCTGTTCAAGGATGTCATGGAGATGATCGCCGCGCGAAGCGACTGGAAGATAAAGGCGTCCGACCCTTCGACCGGACGGATCAGTTTCATCGCCGTTACGAAACTTCTCCGGTTCAAGGATGATGTGGATATTCTGGTGCTTCCGGTGGAGGCCCATGACGGGCAATCGACACTCGTCGTCTACTCCCGTTCGCGGGTTGGTTACTCGGATCTCGGTACAAACGGGAAGCGGGTGAACGCACTCCTCAGTGCGCTCGCCATGCCCTAAAAGCAGGCATGACATGCTTTTGCCTCGCTTCGTCCCTTCAATCTCTCGCAGGAACGTATATCTTATGGCCATGAGCGAATTGTCTGAACACGTCCGGATGAGCGATCCGAACCTGCCGGGCCCGCCGGCGGGAACACCGCCGGGCGGTGGCGACGGTATCGGTGTCGATATTGTTACCCAGACGCGGATCAAGACGAAAAAGCCTTCGCTTTACCGGGTTCTGCTGCTCAATGACGACTACACGCCGATGGAATTCGTCGTGTACATTCTGGAGCGGTACTTCAACCGCTCACGCGAGCAGGCGACCCGGATTATGCTGCATGTCCACCAGAAGGGCGTGGGGCTGTGCGGGGTGTACACCTACGAAGTGGCTGAAACAAAAGTCGCTCAGGTGCTTGACCTTGCCAAACGCCATGAACACCCTCTCCAATGCGTTATGGAGAAAGAAGACTAGTTTTTATCACCCCCGACCTGAAAGGTCTGACACGTGCCACGATTGTCCCACTCTCTCGAAACCGCTCTCGAAAAGGCGCTCACACTCGCGTCCGAACGCGACCATGAGTATGCCACGCTCGAGCACCTCCTGCTGGCCCTTACGGAAGACGAGCATGCCCGCGAAGTGATGGGGGCCTGCAAGGTAGATATCGAAGCACTGACTGCCGACCTCGTTCGCTACATTGATGAAGAGCTTTCCAGCCTCATTCTGGAAGAAAGCGAAGGCCGCGTTCAGCCAACGGCCGCATTCCAGCGCGTCGTCCAGCGCGCCATCCTTCATGTCGAAAGCTCGGGCCGCGATGAAGTGACGGGCGCCAATGTGCTGGTCTCGATCTTCTCCGAGCGTGAAAGCCACGCTGCGTATTTCCTGCAGGAGCAGGACATGACCCGCTATGACGCAGTCAACTTCATCTCGCATGGTGTGGCCAAGCAGCCCGGCATGTCCCGCCCCTCCAGCCCGCGCGGCGCGGAAGGCGGCGAAGAAGAGGCCGTCAAGCAGGGCCACGAGGCGCTCGACGCCTATTGCGTCAACCTCAATGCCAAGGCACGCGCCGGCAAGATCGATCCTCTGATCGGCCGCGATGCCGAAGTGAACCGCTGTATCGAAGTGCTCTGCCGCCGCAACAAGAACAATCCGATCCTCGTGGGCGACCCGGGCGTGGGCAAGACGGCGATTGCCGAAGGCCTCGCCAAGAAAATCGTTGACGGCGAAGCCCCGGAAATCCTCGACGAAGCGATCATCTGGTCGCTCGACATGGGTGCACTGCTCGCAGGCACACGCTATCGTGGTGACTTCGAGGAACGCCTCAAGTCCGTGATGAAGGAACTCGAGCAGCAGGAAAAAGCGATCCTGTTCATCGACGAGATCCACACGATTATCGGCGCCGGCGCGACATCTGGCGGCGCAATGGATGCCTCGAACCTCTTGAAGCCCGCGCTTCAGAATGGCGGCCTGCGCTGCATGGGTTCGACGACGTTCAAGGAGTACAAGCAACACTTCGAGAAGGACCGCGCGCTTAGCCGCCGGTTCCGCAAGATCGACGTGGTTGAGCCGACTGTGCCGGATGCCATCAAGATCCTGACGGGCCTGAAATCCCGCTTCGAGGATTTCCACGGCCTGCGTTACACCAATGATGCCATCAAGGCGGCCGTTGAACTGTCGGATCGCTACATTACTGACCGCAAACTGCCGGACAAGGCGATCGACGTGATCGACGAAGCCGGCGCGGCCCAGTGGCTGCTGCCCGCCAACAAGCGCAAGAAGCAGGTTGGCATTAAGGACGTGGAAGCCGTGGTCGCCAAGATCGCGCGCATCCCCCCGAAACAGGTGTCCAGCGACGACATGATCGCGCTGAAATCACTGGAGACGGACCTGCAGCGTGTCGTGTTCGGTCAGGATGCCGCCATTACGGCGCTCTCGGCTGCGATCAAGCTGGCACGCGCGGGCCTGCGCGAACCGAACAAGCCCATCGGCTCGTATCTCTTCACCGGCCCGACCGGCGTCGGCAAGACCGAAGTGGCCAAACAGCTCGCCTCGATCATGGGCGTCGAAATGCTGCGCTTCGACATGTCGGAATATATGGAACGACACACCGTTTCCCGCCTGATCGGCGCGCCTCCGGGCTATGTCGGTTATGATGAAGGCGGCCTGCTGACAGACGGCGTGGACCAGCATCCGCACTGCGTGCTGCTGCTCGACGAAATCGAGAAGGCCCACCCGGACCTGTTCAACATCCTGCTCCAGGTCATGGACAATGGTGCGCTGACGGATGCGAATGGCCGCAAGGTCGACTTCCGCAATGTCATCCTGATCATGACGACGAACGCGGGCGCTTCCGATGCCTCCAAGAACTCGATCGGCTTTGGTCGCGGCAAGAAGGACGACGAACAGGAAGAGGCGCTCAAGCGCCTGTTCACGCCGGAATTCCGCAACCGTCTCGATGCAACGATCACGTTCGGCGGTCTCACACCTGCCATCATCGACCGTGTCGTCGAGAAGTTCATCTTGCAGCTGGAAGTCCAGCTGGAAGATCGCAATGTCTCGATCGAGATCACCAAGGCGGCCCGGGACTGGCTGGCCAAGCGCGGCTTCGACCCCGACATGGGCGCGCGGCCTCTGTCACGTACGATCCAGGAGCACGTCAAGAAACCGATGGCCGAAGAGCTTCTTTTCGGGAAGCTGCAAAAGGGCGGCGTAGTCAAGATCGACGTGGACAAGAAGGACGAGGAAAAGCTCGCTTTCAAATACGTCGCGGAACCTGCCAAGAAGCGCTCCGCCAAGAAGGACGATGCCGAAGAGCCGGCCTGATAGGGCGAGCTCCACGCGTAATGATACAAAGGCCGCCTTCTCTGCAGGGCGGCCTTTTTCATTAGGCTCGCTTTTCTCGTTCTGGTCGGTAAAGTCGCCGCAAAACAGAACACGATCAGGGAGAGATATGTATGGCCGGAACGGTTAAGGGCAGTTGCGATCCAAAGTTTGCCGAGTTGAAGGAAGAATTCGAACGCAATTTTGCGGAGCGAGGCGAAGTCGGCGCATCGGTTTGCCTCTCGGTGAATGGCGAGACTCTGGTCGACCTCTGGGGCGGAAAGGCCAACCCGGAAACCGGCGAGGACTGGCAGGAAGATACAATCTCGATTGTCTTCTCGTGCTCAAAGGCCGCGACCTCCGTCTGCGCCCATATCCTGATCGACCGGGGGGAGTTGAACCCCGCTGCGCTTGTCGCCGACTACTGGCCCGAATTTGCCAAGAACGGCAAAGAGAAGACCACCGTCCAGATGATGCTGAACCATGAGAGCGCGCTGCCGACGCTGCGCGATCCGGTCAAGCCGGGCGGCTATACGGACTGGGACTATATGATCAAGCGCCTCGAGGATGAGGAAGCTTTCTGGGAGCCGGGCACGCGCAACGGCTATCATATGATCAATTTCGGCTGGACCGTCGGTGAACTTGTCCGGCGTGTATCAGGCAAGTCGCTCGGCACGTTCTTCCGCGATGAAGTGACGGCAAAGACAGGCGCGAAATTCTGGCTCGGCCTGCCGGAAGACGAAGACGTCCACATCGCGCCCATCCACACATATGCACCGCAGCCCGGCGATGTGCCCACCGAGTTCACGATCAAGCTGATAACGGAGCCGGACTCGATCCAGCACAAGTCGTTCATGAACAGTGGCGGATGGGACTTCAACGACCGCAAAAGCCAGGCAGCCGAGATTGGCGGCGGCGGTGGTCTTTCCAATGCGCGCGGACAAGTAGCCATGTACACGCCGCTCGCCTGCAATGATGGCAGCCTGGTCTCGAAGGACCGCGTTGCCAACATGAGCATGGTGTCGACCGCGACCCAGCGCGATGCGACCCTGCTCATCCCCACACGTTTTGCCTCCGGTTTCATGAAGTCGATGGACAATCGCGCGCTGAACCTCGGCCCGGGCACCAGCGCCATCATGGGTGACAAGGCCTTCGGCCATGTCGGCGCCGGTGGCTCCATCGGCTTTGCAGACCCCGAATGCGGCATGGCCTTCAGCTATACGATGAACCAGATGGGCGGCGGCCTCTTGCTGAACGATCGCGGCCAGCCGCTGATCGACGCGGCCTATAAGGCGCTTGGCTATCGCACGAATGCGCCGGGGGCCTGGGTGAAGTGAAGTTCGGGCCGGAGACCTTTGGCGAACTTAACGCCGAGGACTATGACGCCCTCCACGATCCGGGCACGACTGAGGAATCCGTTGCGCTGATCAGCGACATTGCGGCGGGTGGGCGTGTGCTGGAACTCGCCATCGGCACGGGCCGGGTGGCCCTGCCACTGGCGGCGCAGGGGCTGGAAGTTCATGGTATCGAAGGCTCACCTGAAATGGTGGCCAAGCTGCGTGAGAAGCCCGGTGGCGATGCCATTCCGGTCGTGATCGGCGACATTGCAGATGTCGCCATCGAGGGTGAGTTTGACCATGTGTTCCTGGTCTTCAACACGCTGTTCAATCTCACCACGCAGGAAGCGCAGGTGCGGTGTTTCGCCAATGTGGCCAAGCGCCTGGCGCCGGGCGGCACATTCCTAGTCGAGACATTTGTACCCGATGCCGAAAAGGCGCGTAGCGGCCAGAACGTGCGCACGATGAAAGTGGGGTTCAGTTCTGTCTGGATCGAAGCGGCGCTACACCACCGTGTCGAACAGCGAATCGATTTCCAGCGCATGCGCATCACGCAGGATGGCATCCGCATGGTGCCGCTTGTTATGCGCTATGCTTGGCCCGCCGAAATGGACCTGATGGCGCAGCTTGCCGGGCTCAGCCTAAAGCATCGCTGGGGTGGCTGGAAGCGAGAGCCGTTCACAGCCGAGAGCGGCATGCATGTATCGGTGTACGAAAAGCCCGCTCACGCAGGCTAGGCCTTCCGCCATTGGCCCGTTCCGAGTCCGTTCAGAGTCCATTCGCCGACCTGTGCGCGGATCAGGCGGAGGGTTGGGTGGCCAACCGAGGCGGTCATGCGGCGCACCTGCCGGTTGCGGCCCTCGGTGATCGTCAGGCTGATCCAGCTGTCGGGCACGGACTTGCGCACGCGGATTGGAGGATCACGTGGCCAGAGGTTTTCCGGTTCGGGGATAGCCTCGGCCTTGGCCGGGGCGGTCTTGCCGTCCTTCAGGCTGACGCCTGTGCGCAGAGCCTTGAGGGCGGCCTCGTCGGGCACGCCTTCGACCTGGACCCAATAGGTTTTCGGCTGCTTGAATTTCGGGTCGCTGATGCGGTTCTGGAGCTGGCCGTCATCGGTGAGGACAAGCAGGCCTTCACTGTCCTGGTCGAGGCGGCCCGCGGCATAGACGCCGGGTATGGTAATGAAGTCCGACAGGGTCTTGCGCGGCGAGCCTTCGGTGCCCTTGTCGGTGAACTGGGACAGCACGCCGAAGGGCTTGTTGAAGAGGATCAGGCGGGGCATCGGCCTATCCTTGCTGGATGACCTCATGGATCGCTTTCAGCTGAGCGAGCAGCGCGCGGGCACCGGAGACAGGCAGGCAGCTCGGCCCGTCGCAGAGGGCGGCGTCCGGGTCCGTGTGGAATTCAAGGAAGACGCCATCGGCGCCTGCGGCCACAGCAGCCTTTGCAATCACGGCGACACCATCCCGGCGCCCGCCGGTGGATGCGCCAGCGGTGCGCGGGTCAGCGCCCGGCAGCTGGACGGCGTGGGTTGCGTCGATGGTAACCGGGCAGCCGAGTTTCTGCATTTCGGGAATGCCGAGCATGTCGACCACGAGATTATTGTAACCGAAGCTGGAGCCGCGCTCGCAGAGGATGACGCCAACATCGGCGGCTTCGCCAATCTTGGTGACGATGTTCTTGGTGTCCCATGGCGCGATGAATTGGGCTTTCTTGACCTGCACGATGCCGCCAGCCTTGGCGGTGGCGCGCGCTGTGGCGACAACAAGGTCTGTCTGGCGGCAAAGGAAGGCGGGTATCTGCACGATATCGGCAATGGCAGCGACCGGCTCGGCTTGCTCGGCCGTGTGCAGGTCTGTGCAGATTGGCACGTTCAGCTCCGCCTTGACGGCTTTCAGGATCTTCAGGCCTTCCTCAAGGCCGGGACCACGATAGGAATGGATGGAGGAGCGGTTGGCCTTGTCGAAGCTGGCCTTGAAAACATAGGGCAGGCCTAGCTCGGCACAGATCGCCTTCAGCTCGGCACCGACTGTCAGCGCCAGCTCTTTGCTCTCCAGAACGTTGAGACCGGCAATGATCGCCAGCGGTTTGCCCTTGCCGATGGTCCAGCCGGATTTTGCATGCGTCAGCGCCGTCATCGTCATCTCTCCTGAAAGTGTCTTTGCACGGGAGATAACCCTGTTTCGGCGGCAAGGTAACCCGCGTCCTTCAGGTCGCAGAATCAAAGAAGCCGCCCTGTCGAGGGGCGGCTTCCGTGAGCCCATGGGGCTAGTCAGGTCCGGGCGGCGTTACAGCGGCCCTACCGCGTCTCTAGGTGTTGATTGGAGGCTGCTCCAGCCAGACACCATAGGACACAGACCCAACGGCCTCACCTGGTTTCTCACTCGACATGGATCACCTCCTTTCAAACGTGCTGCTTGCACGGACTTTGTCCCGGACCATCCAGAACAGGACGAAGTTAAGCATGATTTGCGCCAACACCAAGTTAAGAACGCGCTTTTTGCGTGAACTTTTTGGTTGAAAAAGAAAAACGCCCGGACGTGACGTCCGGGCGTGAATCAAGTGATGAAATTTCAGGCACTTAGCTAGTTTGTACCGATCACTCCAATGGCGAGGCCGATGATGGCGCCGGTCGCCACGGAGGCGAGAATCGCATCGCCCCGGTCATAATCGCGGGCCCAATAGTAACCACGCGGCGGGTCATAGAGGCCGTAGCGGCCATAGTCGCGGATATAAACGGTCTGCGGATGGGGGTGATAATATCCCCCAACGGCATAGCGCGGGACGTAGCGCGGCGGTGGCGCATAGTAGCGCGGCGGGGTGTAATAGACGCGTGCTGGTGCCCGACCGTAATAGCGAGGACCGCTATAGTGGTTATGGTAGTTGTTGTGGCGGTTGTGACCGCGGTAGTCACGACGGTCATCGCGGCGATGGTGACGCCTGTCGTCACGGCGGTCATCCCGGCGACCATCCCGTCGGTCATGGCCACGATAATCATTCTTGCCGGAATAGTGGCCTCCGCGGTCATCATGGCCACGTCGGCCCTGGTCGGCGCTGGCCATAGGGGCGATCAACAAGCCAACCGCTGCAGTCGCCGCTACAAGACGGGAAATACTCTTGAACAGTTTCATGGCACTCTTGCCTCCGATGTTCGGCCGTCCTGACCAATGCCGGAACCGCCGATAAGTTGCCGCACACCTGCGCGACCTTGAAGCAAGAATTAAGCCTTTCGGGCTGAACTGTGCCTGAACACCATGTTAAGGAACCGCCATGGCAGATTTCGGCGATCTTCACGTATCAGGCGAGTTGACGGTTCCCGCCTGGGAACTGAGCGAAGCCTTCGTGCGGGCTTCGGGCCCGGGTGGCCAGAACGTCAACAAGGTTTCGTCGGCTGTTCAGCTGACCTGGGTTGTCGAGGCATCGTCCATTCCGGCAGAGGTCAAAGCGCGGTTCGCCAAGCTCTATGGCAGCCGGATGACGAATGATGGCCGCATCATTGTTGAAGCCAGCGAACACCGCAGCCAGCCAATGAACAGGGAGGCCGCCCGCAAGCGCCTCGCGCAAATGATCCAGAAGGCGTCCATCCGCCCCAAGCGCCGCATTGCGACACGGCCAACGGCTGGCAGCGTGCGCCGGCGCATCAAGGCCAAGAAGCGCCGGGGCGAGATAAAGTCGCTGCGAGGCGATGTAACGCCGGAGGACTAGCTTTCCAGCTCGGCCTTGATGGCAGCATCCAGCTTTGCCATGTCAGCGCCCTCGATATGAGTGCCGCCAACGAAGAAGCCTGGCGTTCCGCCGACTTCGAGCTTGCGGCCCAAGTCTTTCATGTCGGAGAGCTGTTTCTGGATTTCCATCGACTTCATGTCGGCGCGCATTTTCTGCACGTCGATACCGAGTGATTCGGCGATTGCATCGATGCGCTTGTCGGTGAGGTCATCGTTCGACTTCAGCTCCATAAGGGCGACGTGCATCTTGTTGTACTTGTCCTGCTTGCCTGCGGCGAGCGCGGCAAGGGAGGCAGTCTCGCTGACGCCGCCGAAGATCGGCAGTTCCTTGAAGACGACACGCACCTTGCCATCATATTGGGCTGGCAGGCCCTGAACGGTCTCGACCGAGCGTTTGCAATAACCGCAGCGGTAATCAAAGAATTCGACAACCGTCACTTTTGCATCGGCCGGGCCGATCGAAGGATCGCTGGCAAGGTTGTAGAGCTTGTCTTTCTGGCTCGAGATGGCTGCTTGCTGCGCGGCGGCTGCGCTAGCGCGCTGTTTCTCGCCGAGCGCCACGAGGGCGTCTTCGATGACTTCGGGATTCGCGACGATGTATTCGTGCACGATCTCTTCGATCTCGGCCTTGCTCATTTGGCTGGTTGGCTTGCCCTGCGCGCAGGCTGGGGTCAGGGCAATGGCGGTCATCGCCGCTGCGGTGAACAGTTTGCGTATCATGGGGTGGGCCTTTTCAGTATTCGAATACAATGTCGTCGCTAACCGCCATGTATACGGCCAGCGCGGGCAGCGTCCATCACTCCTGACAGAAAGTTGATCAGCGCCGGTCTGTCGTGATGTCGGTTGCGAAATTGCCGAAAGGCATGTCGCGACCGTTGCTCTGGATGGACAGACGTGGGCCCCGGTTGGCGCGGTCATAGAAACTGCGATTGTCCGGATTGTTTGGATCGGTGATCAGCATGATGTCGTCCGCCCGGCGGAAGTTAGGCGTACCACGCTCAAGCTGGTCGGCAGCGCGGTGGGCAAAGGCATTGGCCCTGACGATGTCACCGATTGCGTAAGCGGATTCTGCTGTGGCGAGCTGTGCCTCGGCGCGGCGACCCTGTTTGTCCAGCGTAATGGCGAGCTGCGCCCAGGCGAAGGCATTATCTGGCTCGGCGATCAGTGCGTCGCGCAGGGAGGCTTCGGCGGCTTCCACATCGCCCGGTTCATCGCGGGCATTGAGCGAACGGGCATAGTTGATGAGCAGCAGCGGCTGGCCGGGTTTCAGCTCCAGCGAGCGCTTGTGCGGGGCAACCGATTCAGCCGTGCGACCGCTCTCGAACAGGATCTGGCCTTTCAGCTCGTGGAAGTAAGGATTATCCGGTTCGCGCTCAAGAAGGATGTCGACCTCTTTCAGGGCAACATCGATGTCTGAGACCTGCAGTGCTGCGATGGAGCGGGCATAGTGCGCCGGCTCGCCGTCATCGGTGGCGGGATATTCGTTGCGTACCTTGTTGGCCGTATCGAGGAAGCCGATCAGCTTGGCGCGCATCATGTCGTACTGATACTGCTCGTGCTCGGTCGGCGGTTCGTCCATCAGGCCGGATTGCTCGGCCAGTTGGCGCACGGCGCGGATACGGTCAGAGGCCAGCGGGTGGGACCGGAAATAGGGGTAACGGCGGGCGTTCGAGAGGACTTCCTGGTAACGGAACTTGTCGAAGAAGCGGACGATGCCGCCCGTCGATTCGTGCAGCTGGCTCAGGTATTCCACGGCAGCGGCGTCGGCCATGGATTCCTCGGCGCGCGTGTGGACGAAGAAGTTCAGCGCGGCGAATTGCTGCGAGCTGCCAATCAGGGCTGCACCGGCGCCGCCCTCACCTGCGGCGAGGGCAAGAATGCCGAGGCCGATCGAGATGAGCGCGGGGCGCGAGGCGATCTCGGCGGCGCGTTGGCGGCTGACGCTGTGGCCACACGCGATGTGGCAGGTTTCGTGCGCGATGACGCCCTTGATCTCGTCAGGCGAGTCGGCGGCGATAATCAGGCCGGTATGGATGTGGATGTTCTGGCCGTTCGCCACGAAGGCGTTCAGGCTGGGATCGTTGATGATGTAGAAGCCAACATCCTTGGGGTTGAGGCCTGCGACGGTCAGGATCGGGTCGGTCCATTCGCGCAGGGTTTCCTCGATTTCGGCATCACGGATCAGGCTCTGCGCCGATGCGGTGAAGGCAAAGGCGGCAGCGGCAAGGCTCGTGGCAGCAAGACGCAGCAATTGTCGCGCCATGTCAGGCGTCTCCTCTTCGTGGAACCAGACACCCTGAGCTTAAGCAGCTACGCCAGTATTGGCGAGGGGGTAGGCACATCCATGACAGTAATGTCAGGAATTACCTGAGGCGAATATGAATGAAAGCTCGGGATCAAGCTGGATGCCTGTCTCGGCCCCGGCGGGTAGGGACAGCGCACGCGGCACAAGGGATGTCAGTTGCAGGTCGCCGACATTCATCATGAGACGCGCCATTGGCCCGGTCAGTCGGCTGGAAACAACAGTGGCACTTACAGGAGAGGTGGCATCAGGGATGACGCCTTCGGGCCGGATGACGACGATGGCGTCCGGGGCGATGGCCTCGCTTAGCAGGCCTGCGGGAAGGTCATGGCCCGCGATAATGTTCACGGGGCCCAGCGCTGCGGCAATGTCGGCGCCCTGAGGCTTCAGGTAGACATCTGCGGCTTTGCCCTGCTGCAGGATGCGGCCGGATTTCATGATCGCGATATGATCGGCACTTTCCAGCGCTTCGGCGGGGTCGTGGGTCACCAGCAGGGCGGGCACGCCCGCGGCGCGGATAGCGTCGAGGGCTTCGTCGCGCACGGTTCCACGCAGCGACGGGTCCAGGCCCGAGAAGGGCTCGTCCATCAGGATGGCCGCCGGGCGCGGAGCGAGGGCGCGAGCGATGGCAACACGCTGTTGCTCGCCGCCTGAAAGCTCATGCGGATAGGCGCCGCTGCGGGCACCAAGACCGAGACGTGAGAGCCATTGGGTTGCAATGGCGCGGGCCTCATCCTTCGGCAAGTTGGCGAGGCCAAAGGCGACATTCTGGAAGGCGGTCAGGTGTGGAAACAGCGCGAAATCCTGGAAGATCAGGCCGATACGCCGCTTCTCGGGGGCCAGTGTGTGGCCGGGTTCCGAGAGGATGGTGTCCCCGAGGCAGACCTTGCCTGTGTCGACCGGCTCCAGGCCTGCGAGCAGGCGCAGGAGTGTCGACTTGCCGGCGCCGGAGCCGCCGAGCAGGGCCGTGATGGCGCCTGGCTGCAGGTCCAGCGACACGCCGGATACGACGGCGAGACCGTCATACACGCGGCTGATATTCTGCGCCGAGAGAGGGGTTGGGACGAGGGTCATTCAGGGGCTCCGGGGCGCGCGCGGGAAAGGCGCCAGGACAGGAAGATGACGGGCACAAGTCCGGCCAGCGTGATCAGGAGGGCGGGCAAAGCGGCGGCGGCGAGGCGCTCGTCGGTGGCATAGGCGTTTGCGCGTACCGCCAGCGTATCCCAGTTGAAGGGGCGAAGCATGAGGGTTGCAGGGAGTTCCTTGAGGGATTCCACAAACAGGATGAGGGCGCCGGCTGTTGCGCCCGAGAGGGCAATCGGCAGATCAACTTCGCGGGCCCGGCGCAGGGGCGAGGCGCCGAGACTGCCAGCAGCCTGACTAAGCGAGGCAGGCGCGCGGGCGAGAGCGGCGACCATCGGCTCGGCCCCGGCAGCGGTGAAGCGGCTGGCATAGACCCATGCCAGTGCGATGAGGGCTGACGCGCCGGTCAGCGTAAATGGCAGCAGGCCGAGCACGACCAGCGCACCCATGGCGAGCACGGCGCCGGGAATGGCATAGCCTGACGAAGCGGTAAGCCGGGCAAAGCGCGGCAGCAGGCCGGAAGCGCGCTGGGATAGGGCGATTACAAGGGCCAGCACGAAGGCGAGTGCGGCGCCTGCGCCTGCGAGGATCAGCGTGTTCATCAGCGCAGGGCCAATCGGGGCAAGTGTTTCGCTCGTTTCCACGCTGCGCCAGATGAGGCGACCGACAGGCAGGCCGAAGGAAATCAGGAAGATCGCGATGCAAAGCGCTGTCGCCCTGGCAGCGGCTAGTGGCGTGAGGGGCGCGCGGGCGACGGCGCGCCAGCGGCGGGAATTCTGCTCGCTGCCCCGGCGTCCCCGGCTCCATCGCTCGAACAGGACAAGGCTCAGCACGAGCGATAGCAGGACGAGCGCGAGACGGGCCGCGGTGGCAGGTTCGCCGAAGCTCGTCCAGGCGCGCACGATGCCATAAGTGAGCGTCGGCACGCCGAGATATTCAGCGGCGCCATAGTCTGCGGCGGCTTCCATCAGCGACAGCGACAGTCCGGCCGCGATGGCCGGGCGTGCGGCGGGCAGGGCGACGCGCCAGAAACTGCGGGCGGCACTGGCGCCGAGGCTGCGGGCCGCTTCAAGCGAACAGACCGACTGAGAGATGAAGGCCGCGCGGGCGGTGAGGTAGACATAAGGATAGAGGGTCAGCGCCAGAACGAAGGCGAGACCGGGCAAGGAATGGATGTCCGGGAACCAATAATCGCGGGCGCGCCATCCGGTCGCCGTGCGAAGGGCGGCCTGGATCGGCCCACCAACGCCCATCAGGTCACCATAGGCATAAGCCAGCACATAGCCCGGCGCGGCGAGGGGCAGGATCAGCAGCCACTCGAATACGGCCCGGCCGGGAAAGCGGTACATGGTGACGAGCCATGCAGCCGGAACGGCGAAGGCAAGAATGAACAGGCCGGTCAGCGCGAGCGTGCCGATTGTGCCGAGCAGATAGCCGGTCAGGAGCGTCGTGCGAATATGGTCCCACGCGTCGCCGCCGCCAAAGACCAGACCGGCCACAAGCGTGGCAGCGACTGGCACCGCAATGACAAGGCCCGCCAGAAAGGCGGGCCCGTCACTTGCGCGAATGGCAAGGTTTCGGAAGGGCGCTACACGGGCCAAGCGGATCAGTTCCAGCCGGCCCGGTCGTAGATTTCCTGTGCCTCAGCCTGGTGCTCACCGAGTTCCTGCAGCGGGAATTCGCTCGGCTTGAAATCGGGAAGCTGTTCAAGCCCAGCGGGCAGCGGCATGCCGGCAACCATCGGGAATTCCTTGGTGGCGCTGGTCAGCATCTGCTGGCCCTCTGCGGTGGTCAGCCATTCGATGAAGCGGACGGCATTCTCCTTGTTGGGCGCATGTGCAGCGACGGCCGCGCCGGATACGTTGATGTGCGTGCCGACTCCGTCCTGCTCGGGAAAGGATAGCGCGGTCTTTGCCGTGACGGCTTTCTCGGCGTCTGTGCCTGTGGCCATGCGCACCCAGTAATAATGGTTGATCAGGGCGGCAGAGCATTCACCTGCCGCGATGGACTCGATCTGCGTCGTGTCACCGCCCTGGGGTGGACGGGCAAAGTTGGCAACGACGTTGCGTGCCCACTCAGCCGCCTTGTCAGAGCCCCATCGACCGATAAATTCGCCCATTAGCGAGAGATTGTAGACATTGGAGCTGGAGCGCATGCAGATTTCGCCGTGTAGCGTGCCGTCGGCCAGATCCTGATAATGGGCAACCTCTTCGGGCTTCAGGCGGGTCGGATCGTACACGATGATCCTGGCGCGCCGGGCGAGGCCGAACCAGTTGCCTTCGGGCTCGCGGAAATGCGGCGGGATCAGCGATTCCAGTGTCTCGGAGCGAATGCCTTGGGTGAAGCCGCCTGCCTGAAAGCGGTAGAGCGTGCCTACATCGGAGGAAATGATGACGTCAGCGGGGCTTTTGTCGCCTTCGGCCTTCATCGTTTCGATCAATTCAGGTGCACCAGACTCGCGGAAACGGACATGGATGCCAGTTTCCTTCTCAAACATATCGTACATGACCTTGTCGGAATCATAGTGCCGGGCGGAATAAACATTCAGCACACCGGCGCTGGGAACCGCAGGCGCAGCAACGGGTTCAGCTTTTGTTGCCGCAGGTTCAGCAGGTTTGCCGCAAGCGACCGCGAACAAAGCGATAGCGGTGAGTAATACGGGAAACTTCATGAGATGGAACGATCCTTGTCTGGCTGGCGACTATCAAACATAATTGAGAATGGATCGCAACAAGTGAGGGTAGCGACGTTTTGCCCGAATCTTGCACAGGACGGTCAAGGAATTGGTTTTTCAGCCGAAATGACTCCGCACAGGCCGTCTTCTTCGGTAAATCAGGGACTAACTCCGGTCAGAATAACAGGGGTGGTGGGACATGAATGACATCGTATTGGACCTGGATCTGGGGACGCCAGAGGAACAGGCACTTTGGGAAATGGCTGTCGACTTCTTCGTCAACATGCTCAGTTCCAACGACAATGCCGTGGGTGGGGATGCCCCGGACATGATGGTCCATACGGCTTTCAAGCCGAACGGACGCATCAGCAAGAAGCTGATCTTCCAGGACAGGACATGGGCAGATGCCTTCATGAGCTTCTGGGAAGAGCAGAAAATGCAGGCGGCCGCCGCCTAGGCGTTTCGCTTGACGGCCAAGTCGCCTAGAGAGCCGGGATGAGCCCGAACCCCCGTTCTGCGCATGTCGCCATTATTGGCGCTGGCATTATCGGCCTCGCCTGTGCCTGGGAACTGGTACAGCGCGGCGCGCGCGTGACCCTCTATGATACGCAAACGCCCGGGCGCGGGGCGAGTTGGGCCGCTGCCGGCATGCTGGCACCCGCCTTCGAGGCCGCAGCCGAAGACGGCGCGCATCCGCGGCTGTTCGATCTTTGCATGGAAAGCGCGGCGCTCTGGCCGGGCTTTGCCGCCTCTGTCAGCCAGGCATCAGGGCGCGATCTTGGCTTTTCGCCGGGGCCGTCGCTGGCGCTGGCCTTTGACGGGGCCGAGGCGGCTGGCCTGCACCGTCTCTCAGCCGCCCTGACGCGGCATGGCGTGCAGAGCGACATGCTGCTGCCCGAGGCCGTATGGGACATTGAGCCCGCTGTTTCGCGGGGCGTGCATGGCGCGCTGAGGCTGCCAACTGACGGACAGGTGGACAATCGTGCCATCGTCTCGGCCCTGATTGCGGCCCTTGGTGAACACGAGGCGGTCCGTTTTGTGACCGTTCCGGCACCGCTCGAAGACCGCGACGGGCGCCTCTTCATCGAGGGGCATGACATGATCCTCGCTGCAGCGGGCTGGAACACGGCGGCTATCAAGGTGCGCCAGAATGGCGATGATTTCAGCCTCGTGAACTGGGACACGGCGCTCGACGAGATTGATTGCTATGGGGGGCAGATGTTGTCGGTCTCGCGTGAGCCGGGCTTGCCGACCATGACGCTGCGTTGTGGCGGCATCTATATCGCGCCAAAGCCTGACAGAGTAATCATCGGCGCCACGATGGAGCCGGGCAGGGCGACGCTTGAACCTGACGAGGGCGCGATTGCCGAGCTGCGCGCGGAAGCGGTGCGGCTGTGCCCGGCGATTGCCTATGCGCCCGAACTGGAAACGTGGGCCGGTGTGCGGCCTGGCACGCTGGATCACGCGCCGCTGCTTGGGAAAACGCGGGCTGAAGGGCTATTCGTCGCCTCAGGTCACTACCGGAACGGCATCCTGCTCGCCCCGATCACCGCGAAGATCATGGCGGATGCGATGCTCGACGGGAAAACCGGCGAACTGGCGGCGGCATTCAGCCCGGCCCGCTTTGCGGCTGCGACCGCCTGACGCCGCGCTCATGCTGGACGGGCGCCCCTGCCGCGCCTAAGTCTCCTGACAAGCAGGAGGAAACGCATGCACCAGATCGCCCCCATGAGCGAAGACCAGATGGCCATCAAGGACGCCGTCGCCAAGACGATTGCGCCTTTCGATGACGAATACTGGGGCAAGACGGACGAGACCGGCAAATGGCCGGAAGAGTTCTGCGATGCCATGGCCAAGGGCGGCTGGCTGGGCATCACCTTCCCGGAAGAATATGGCGGCGCGGGCCTCGGCCTGACCGAAGCGGCCTTGATGATGCAGACGGTGACGCGCTCGGGCGCGGGCTATTCCGGCGCGTCGGCGATCCACCTCAACATATTTGGCCCTAAGCCGCTGGAGAAGTTCGGCACAGCGGAACAGAAGCAGGAAAACCTGCCCAAGATCATCTCGGGCAAGGAGAAGATGTGCTTTGCCGTGACCGAGCCGAACTCCGGGCTGGATACGTCGTCGCTGGAGACCAAGGCCGAGCGGACGAACAATGGCTATGTCATCAATGGCCGGAAGATCTGGACCACGGGCGCGCAGCGCGCCGACAAGATCCTGATCATCGCCCGCACGACGCCGAAGGACCAGTGCGCCAAGCCCTATCTTGGCCTGTCGCTGTTCTATACCGACCTTGACCGGGGCAAGATCGAGGCGAACCCAATCCCGAAAATGGGCCGCAAGGCGGTCGAGTGCAACACGCTGTTCATTGACGGTCTGGAAGTGCCGAAGGAACACCTGATCGGCGAGGAAGGCGCGGGCTTTAAATACCTGCTGCAGGGCCTGAACCCGGAGCGCGTTCTGTTTGCCGTGGAAAGCGTCGGCCTTGGCTTTGCCGCGCTGGAGCGCGCCGCGCGCTATGCGCAGGAGCGGGTCGTGTTCGGTCGGCCGATTGGCCAGAACCAGGGCATCCAGCATCCGCTGGCGCGCAGCTGGGCTGAACTCTCGGCGGCGGAATTGATGGCCTACAAGGCGGCCAGCCTTTACGATGCCGGGCAGGATTGCGGTGCCGAGGCTAATGCCGCGAAATATCTCGGTACCGAAGCTGGCTTCACCGCCTGCGAGACCGCTGTGCTGACGCATGGCGGCATGGGCTATGCCAAGGAATACCATGTCGAGCGCATGATGCGCGAAGCCATGCTCGCCCGCATCGCCCCCGTCAGCCGCGAAATGATCCTGAACTTCATCGCCGAACGCGTGCTGGGCCTGCCGAAGAGTTACTAGCTGGCCTAAGGCTACATCTCATCTGCGTCCTTCATGTGTTGGAAGAATTCTTCCTTGCTGTTGGTGCGCGGATAGGGGGTGAACGGAACAGGGACTTCGAGGAAGGCGCAGAGCGGCCCCCAGCCGTCTTTGGCCGAGTGGACCAGCAGGCGCTCGGGCGGAACGGTGGCTTTCACGTTTGCTTCGTGCGCGTGGAAGGTGGCGATCAGTTCGTCCTTTTCGCGGGCGTCGCCGAAGCTGCGCTTCAGCACCTTGCTGACCATTGTGAACCACTCGGTCGCCTGCGGTGGCCATGTTTCGGGCGCCCAGACCGTGGCGAGGATGGTCTCGGAGATGCTGGTATACCAGCTTTCGGCAGAGCGGGTTGAGAGGATGATCCTGGCATCCGGATAGGTCCCGGCGACGTCCTGCCAGAAGGCGGCGGTTGGCCAGTCCACGGCTGATTTGTAGCCATCATAGATGGCCGCATAGTCGGGCTTGCCGGCCAGTGCAGCGTTCCAGAGCGGGACTTGCGCCTCGCCATTATGGATGACTTCGATCATGTGATGGCACGGGCCGAGGCCCAGTTCCTCAAGCGCCAGCTTGAGCGACATTGTGCCGGTGCGGCCGAATCCGGCGCTGATAACAGATAGTGTCATGTGTCCCTCCCACGCCCGGTTCTCCGGGCCTCATTCAGGAGGCTAGCACGGTTACGGAGCATTCTGTAGCGGGGCCTTCGTCCTTCTTCCGGCGGAGGCGGATAGGGAACTTGGCGCTCTACGTGCCGATTGGCTTTCTCAAACCTGCAATTCGGACTAGGCTCTGCAAAAGCCTTGGGAGGGCGTTTGCATGCTTTATTTGATACTCGGTCTGGTCATCTTTTTCGGGGCGCACCTATTTACGACATTCCGGTCGCGGGAGCCGGGAAAGGATATCAAGGTCAAACTTGGCTATCCGACCTATATGGGGCTTTACAGCCTTGTTTCGATTATCGGTTTTGTGCTGATCTGCTACGGGTATGGCGCGTCGCGCGGGGCGGGTATCCTCTATACGCCGCCGAACTGGGGCAAGCATGTGAACATGCTGTTGATGCTGCCGGCACTGATCCTGCTGGTGGCCTCGCAATTGCCGACCGGGGCGATCAAGAAGGCGGCAAAGCACCCGATGCTGGTGGCCGTGAAGCTCTGGGCCTTCGGGCATTTGCTGGCCAATGGCGAGTTGAACTCGGTCATCCTGTTCACTGTTTTCCTGGCCTATGCCGTGATTGACCGGATCGCGGTCAAGAAGCGCGGTGACTTGGGTCCGGCCAAGGATGCGCCGTCTTCGGTGATGGCAGATGTCGGGTCTGTGCTGATCGGGGCAGGGGTCTACGTGGGCTTCGTGCTGTGGCTGCACCAGATTCTGATCGGCGTGCCGATTGTTTGATAATTCGCGGTGAACCCACCTGTTTGGCGGGTTTGGCTCACTATTCGCGTAAAGCCTGCAGGAGTGTGACCCATGAATTATGACTTCAATTACGCCCTTGCGGTGTTTCTCGACAATGTAATGAACCGCTATGCGGCCTTCGACGGTCGGACCAGCCGCCGGGAATTCTGGCATTATGTGTCCATCGCCTTCATCATCTCGATCACGCTGAGCATTCTCTCTGAGATTCCGTATCTCGGCGCGATTTTCAGCCTGTTGAGCCTGCTCATCAGCCTCGCCCTGCTGCTGCCGGGCATCGGCATTGCCATCCGGCGGATGCACGATATCGAGCAGAGCGGCATCATGGTGCTGATCCCCATCTACAATATTTACCTTGCCTGCCAGCCGGGAACGCCGGGAACCAACCGTTTCGGACCGGAACCTGCAAAGGCCTGAACAAGCCCCTGCGCGTTGACTTGTCTTGCTCGCCGGGCGCGGTCAGGCTAAGTCGCGGCCCATGTCGAAACAAACACAGACCCGTCGCAAGACCGTCAAGGACATCGCCGCTGCCAAGGGGAAGACGCCGATTGTCTGCCTCACGGCCTATGATGCGCCCATGGCGAGCCTGCTGGACCCGCACGCCGACCTTCTTCTCGTGGGCGATAGCGTGGGCATGGTCGTCCATGGCCTGCCATCCACCGTTGGCGTGACGATGGAAATGATGATCCTGCACGGTCAGGCCGTGATGCGCGGCGCCGAGCAGGCGCTTGTCGTGGTCGACATGCCGTTCGGGTCTTACGAGACGAATAATGATGATGCCTTCCTGAATGCTGCCCGCATCATGAAGGAAACGGGCTGTCAGGCCGTGAAAATCGAGAGCGGCACCTATGCGGCCGGACAGATCGCTCACCTTGTGGAGCGCGGCGTGCCGGTGATGGGCCATATCGGTCTGCGCCCACAGGCGGTGAACGTAGACGGCGGTTTCCGCGCCAAGGGCCGCACCAATGCCGAGCGCGACCGGGTGATTGCCGAGGCCCGCGCGTCCGCGGATGCTGGCGCCTTTGCCATCGTGATTGAGGGAGTAGCTGAAGACCTCGCCGCCGAGATTACGGCTGAAGTGAGCTGCCCGACCATCGGTATTGGCGCATCAGCGGCCTGTGACGGGCAGGTGCTCGTGACGCATGACATGCTGGGCCTGTTTGATTGGACACCGAAATTCGTGCGCCGCTACGCCGATCTCAGCAAGACGATCAGCGAGGCGGCAGCGGCCTATGCCGACGATGTCCGCACGCGCCGCTTTCCCGGAGATGCTGAAACCTATGCCCTGCGAAAACCTGACCCGGAACAGCGCTGACACGTTGCAGCCTGCCAATAGCGCGTCTAGGTTCCTGACCGAGTCACCAAACCCACCGGAGCGACTGAATTGAGCGATATTTTCGGAGAAGTCGACGAGAGCCTTCGACAGGACAAACTAGAAGGCTGGTGGGGTCGCTACCAGTATTTCGTGTATGGCGCCTTTGGCCTCGTACTCGTCGCGGTGGCCGTGAATGAGTTTGTGCTCATCCCGCGCACCGAGGCGGCGCGTGCCGCACGCGCCCTGGAAATGGAAAAAGGCCTGTCAGAGCTGCATAATGGCTCCTATGTCGAGGCCCAGTCGGCGTTTTCAGACCTTGCCGAGGGTGGCAGCAAGATGGCGCCGCTCGCAGCGAACTATCTGGCCCAGACGCTCTATGAGGGTGGCGGTGATGCCAAGGGGGCTGCGGATGCCCTGGCTGCGATCGGAACGGTCGAGGGCGGCCCTTATGAGCGCCTGGCCCTGCTGAAGAATGCCTATTTCCTGGCTGACGGCCAGTCCATGGTCGAGCTGGAAGCCACTCTGGGCAGCTTGGTTGATGATGAAGGTCCGCTGGGTGCCCTGGCGCGCGAACTTGTTGCCGCCAAGGCGTTTGCGACCGGCGACACGGCCCGCGCCCGTACGGAATTCAACCGGCTGCGTTACGACGCAGCTGCACCTGAAGGCGTCAAGCGCCGCGCAGAGCTTGCATTGGCCGCCATTCCTGCCGGCGCCGAAACGCTCGAAGCGCCTGCGGAAGCCGCGCCTGAAACACCTGACACAGTAACCGAAGCGCCGGCTCCCGCGCCCGCCCCTGCAGAGTCTGAGGAGACTGGCCAATGAGCTCATCGCGTAAACTGGCTGTCGCCATCGCCCTTGGCGCGACGCTGTCGCTTGCTTCGTGCAGCAGCTTCCCGAGCTTTGGCGGCAACAAGGCCAAGGAAAAATCGGCCGAGGACAAGGCTGGCCGGATCACGATGGTTCTGACCGATGAGGCCGTAAAGCCAAACCCTGAACTGGCGGACGTCGCCATCGAGCTGCCGGAGCCACAGGTCATCAAGGCCTGGACCGAGGCCGGCTCCAATGCCACGAAAGTGGTCGGCAATGTCGCCGCCGGTGCGGATCTGAAGATTGCATGGAAAGCCGATGTCGGCGCCAAGTCCGACAAGAAATCGGCTATCACCACGCCGCCGGTGACCAATGAAACCACCGTGTTCACGATGGACGCCGACCAGACCGTCGTCGCGACAAACCTGTCGAACGGCAAACAGGTCTGGAAGAAAAAGCTGAAAGGCCTCACCAAGCGCGACAAGCAGGCGCTCGGCGGCGGTCTCGCCGTGACGGGTGATACGCTGATCGTGGCCAGCGGCTACGGCTTCGTTTCGGCGCTTGATGCCGCTACGGGCACGGAAAAGTGGAAGCGCGAGATGGGCGCACCGATGACGGGCGCGCCGACCATCAAGGATGGCCGCATCTTTGTCGCCTCGAACAATAACGAGATTTTCGCGATGTCGCTGGAAAACGGCGAGACCGAGTGGAGCGATCAGGCGATTTCGGAATCGGCCCGTGTACTTGGCAGCTCCAGCCCGGCTGCCGTCGAAGACTTCATCATCGCACCTTATTCTTCGGGCGAAATCATCGCCTATCTCGCCTCCAACGGTCGCCGGCTCTGGACGGATGCGATCTCTCAGGCTGGCCGGTTCACGCCAATTTCCGAGATCAACGATATTGGCTCGCGGCCCATCCTGTCGGGCGGGCTCGTTTTTGCATCCAGCCAGTCGGGCGTGACGGTTGCCATTGACGGTCGTAGCGGTACGCGGATCTGGTCCATTCCGACCGGTTCGACACAGGCCCCGGCGCTTGCGGGCGAGTTCATGTTCCTTCTCGGGACCGATGATACGCTCTCGGCGATCAACCCGGCTAATGGCGAGGCCTATTGGGTCACCCCGCTGCGGAAGTTCAAAAAAGAGAAAAAGAAGAAGGGCCGGATCAGTTATGCCGGGCCGATCATCGCCTCCGGGCGCATCGTGATTGTCTCGTCGCTGGGAGAACTGCTTGCCTTTTCGCCCCAAACCGGGCAGCAGACCGACTCTGTCAAGCTGGGGTCGACCGCTTATCTCGAACCGATCGCCGTACAGGACAAATTGCTTATCCTCACCGATGAGGCCAAGCTGATCGCCATCCAATAGGGCGCACGGCCCCCAAAGCCCGCCCGTAACTTAGTGAACGGGCAGGCTTATGCCGCTGAAACTCGCCATTCTCGGGCGTCCAAATGTCGGAAAATCGACGCTGTTCAACCGGCTTGCCGGCAAGAAAATCGCGCTGGTCGATGACCAGCCGGGCGTTACGCGTGACCGCAAGCAGGCCGAAGGGCGCCTTGCCTCGCTGCCGCTGATCCTTGTTGACACGGCTGGCTATGAAAACGTGCATGATGACAGCCTGCAGTCGCGCATGCGCGAGCAGACCGAAGCGGCGATTGCCGAGGCCGAGGTGGCGCTTTTCCTGATCGATGCGCGCGTTGGCGTGACGATTGAGGACCAGAGCTTTGCCCAGCTGCTGCGCAAGGCCAATATCCCGGTCGTGCTGGCGGCGAACAAAGCCGAGGGCAAGGCGGGCCGCGATGGACTGAACGAGGCCTGGGAACTTGGTTTCGGCGAGCCTGTTGGCCTTTCGGCCGAGCATGGCGAAGGTATGGCTGACCTCTTTGAAGCGATCCGTCAGGCGCTGGGCGAGGAGGCCTTCGAGCGCGCGCTGGAAGAGGCCGAACCTGATTATACGCGTTTCGGCGGCGAAGACATTCTCGAGAAACTTTCCCATATCGACATCGACGACATGTCGCTGTCAGACGATGATCTCGTCGCCGCCATTGAAGAGGCAGACGTCGATATCGAGCCAGAGCCTGTGCGGCCCGACAAGCCGATCAAGCTGGCCATTGTGGGCCGCCCGAACGCTGGCAAGTCGACCCTTATCAACCAGCTTCTGCAATCAGATCGCCTGCTGACCGGCCCTGAAGCGGGGATTACGCGCGATTCCATTTCCATTGACTGGGAATGGGAAGGCCGCCGCATCCGCCTCGTCGACACGGCGGGCCTGCGCCGTAAGGCACGAGTGCAGGAAAAGCTGGAGCGCATGTCGACCGGCGAGACCATACGCTCGCTCAAATATGCCGACATCGTTGCGCTGGTCATGGACGCCGACGAAGCGATGGAGAAACAGGACCTGCAGATCGCCGACCTCACGCTTCGCGAAGGCCGGGGCATCGTGCTGGTCATCTCCAAGTGGGACAAGGTGAAGGATCCGGACGCGGCAGCGAAGCATATTCGCGACCTGTCCAGCCGCCTCATGCCGAATGCCGGTGGGGCGCCAATCGTGTTCCTCTCGGGTCTGACCGGGCGCAATATCGAGAAACTGATGCCTGCTGTCGTCAGCGTCTATGCCAACTGGACAGCGCGGGTGAAAACCGGCGACCTGAACCGCTGGCTGCGCCATACGGTGGAGCGCCACCCGCCGCCATCGGTGCACGGCAAGCGGATCAAGCCTCGCTACATGGCCCAGATGAAGGCGCGTCCGCCGACGTTCGTGCTGATCGCCTCGCGCGGTGAGCAGATGCCGGATCAGTACAAGCGCTATCTGGTGAATGGTGTGCGGGATGCGTTCGACATGAACGGCGTGCCGATCCGCCTGTTCGTGCGGCAGGGCAAGAACCCCTATGCCGACAAGGCCGCCGCCCAAACGCCGGCGAACCGCTACAAGGCCAAACCGAAGACCAAATTCTAGGGCTTTGGCGGGCGCTAGGCATCGCCCGCCAAATTACAAGACTTGGACGGGGGCGCTTCCTGCGTGTAGGCATGTGCAAAATGCAGTCATGACAACACATAAGGGAGACACAGATGGCATCCAATGTTCCGACCAAAGGCTTGCAACTTCGCTCACACGTAAAGTCCGGTGGGGAGCTTGAGCTCTCACTGGTCGAGGTGGACATTCCGGCGCCCGGCCCTGACGATGTGATCGTGCGTGTCGAAGCGACACCGATCAACCCGTCCGACCTTGGCCTCCTGCTCGGCGCTGCCGATATGAGCACGGCAACTGCTTCAGGCACGGCGGATCGGCCTGTTGTCACAGCCAAGGTTCCGGCTGTCGGGATGCGTGCCATGGCACCGCGGGTCGATGAGTCCATGCCTGTCGGCAATGAAGGTGCAGGCACGGTTGTGGCTGCCGGGTCGTCCCCGGCGGCGCAGGCGCTGCTCGGCAAGACGGTCGCCGGCCTTGGCGGCGAGATGTATTCCCAGTACCGCACGCTCAACGTGGCCCAGTGCATGGAGCTGCCGGAAGGTGCAACCGCGCGCGATGGCGCCTCGTGCTTCGTGAACCCGCTGACATCGCTCGCGATGACGGAAGTCATGCGCATGGAAGGTCACAAGGCCCTGCTGCACACGGCGGCGGCCTCTAACCTTGGCCAGATGCTGAACAAGATATGTATCGCTGACGGCATCGATCTCGTGAACGTGGTCCGCTCTGACGCGCAGGAGAAAATCCTGCGCGATCTCGGCGCGAAACATGTTGTCAATTCCACCTCGCTTGGCTTCATGAACGACCTGATCCAGGCGCTGGCCACGACGGGCGCAACGCTTGGCTTCGACGCTATCGGCGGTGGCCCACTGGCCGGGCAGATCCTCGTCGCGATGGAAGCGGCGGCGAACATGAATGCCAAAGAATATAGCCGCTACGGTTCGGCGACGCACAAGCAGGTCTATATCTATGGCCGTCTCGATATGAGCCCGACGACGTTGCCACCGGGTGTTGGCATGGCATGGGGCGTGGGCGGGTTCCTGCTGACGCCGTTCCTGCAGAAGGTGGGCGCCGAAGGCCGCGCCAAACTGCGCGCCCGCGTGGGCAAGGAACTCAAGACCACGTTTGCCAGCCATTACACGTCCGAAATCTCGCTGGCCGAGGCCCTGCAACTGCCCGTGATCGAGGCCTATAACCGCCGCGCAACGGGCGAGAAATATCTCATCAATCCGAGCAAGTAGACGCCCGGAACTTTAGCGAAAGCAGATGGCAGGCGAGGTATACGGTATGGCAAAGCTTCACGTATTGATCGCGATGACCGCCCTTCTGGCGGCCTGTTCCAAGGCGCCCCCGGCACAAGACGTGTCGGAGGCGCCTGTCGCCTGGCGTCCGTTCACCGATGATAGTCCGTGGAATATGCCGATTGCTGCCGACGCTGTGGCTGACGCGGACTCGGCTGAAATGATTGAGGCGCTTGCCGAAGCTGGCAGCCTTTTTATCAATATCGATCAATGGTCTGTGCCGGTTTATTATATCGACATGTCAGAGACGCCGACGCAGACGGTCTATGATTATTATCCGGGTGAATATGGTCGCGGTTTCGAAATGCCGCGTGAAATTCCGATCCCGGAAGATATGGCCACGCAGAAACCCAGCGCGGGCTATATCGCCATTGTCGACAAGAAAAGCGCCCTCGAATGGGACTTGAACCAGGCAAGCAAGAACGATGACGGCAAGTGGATGACCGGCTTTGGCGTGGTTTCCAGCTTGCGCGGCAAGGGCGTTTATCCGGCATGGAATGAAGCGGAGACGCCCAATGAAGCGGCCAGCGCACTGCCATCCGGATTTCCGCTGGTGGCGGGTTTGATCCGTGTCGACGAAATAGAGAGCGGGCGCATTCCGCATGCGCTGATGATCGCCAGCCCGACTATTCGCTCGGACGTTTTTGTTCGACCTGCCAGCACGGCGCGCCTGCAGCGCAGCGGTTTTACGCCCAGCACGACCGGCCTGCCGCTTGGCGCACGCCTCCAGCTCGATCCGGCCTTCAATATCGAAAAGTCAGACCTGTCGCCGACGGGCAAGATCATCGCGCGCGCCCTGCAGACCTATGGCGCCTTTGTCGGGGATCAGGCCGGCGCCAATGTCCTGTTTGCCGAGGCGGGGCCGGAGCAGCTGGCCGAGTGGCCCGGCCTGTTGAAAGCGGATGAGCTGGCAGCCGTCTTCTCGCCAGAGATGATGGCGAAGCATTTCCGTGTCATTGATATGGGAGAGGCCCTGCCGGCAGAGCCTGTACCTGCGCAGCCTTAGCTCGGCAGCGAGGTGTCATAAGGGCTGTCGAGCGAGAAGACCGGAATGGTCGCCACAATCTCGAAACCGCTTTCATCCTGCAGGTCATATGTGCCGCTCATCATGCCGGATGGGGCGGCAAGCGGCGCGCCGGACGTGTAGCTGAAACGCTCGCCGGGTTGTAGTGTTGGCGTCTGGCCGATCACGCCTTCGCCATCGACGGCCTGCATGCGACCTTGCGCATCGACGATCTGCCAATGGCGGCGAACGATGGTCCAGGCCTGGTCGCTCTCATTCTCTACGTCGACCGTATAGGACCACATGAAACGACCGCGCGAAGGCTCGGATTCGTCATGCATGAACTTCGGGCGGACGCGAATGCGCACGCCTTGCGTGATGTGTTCATAGAGCGGGGGAGCGTGTCGCCTAGCCATCATGTGAAATTGATCTGAATTCCTTCACACACTGTTAAGAGCGTTAACAACATCGGCTTCAAGATCGTCAGGATCTTCAAGGCCAACCGAGAAGCGGATCCAGCTGCGGTCGAGGCCCATGGCGGCCTGCTCTTCGTCGGTCAACGCGCGGTGCGTTGTGCTGGACGGGTGGCAGGCGAGGGACTTGGTGTCGCCGAGATTGTTGCAGATATCGACAAGCTCCAATGAATTCAGGAACTTGAATGCCGCTTCCTGGCCGCCTTTGACGGACAGGGCGATCATCGTGCCGCCGCTCGTCATCTGGCGCTTGTGCACTTCATAGTGCGGATGGTCCTTGCGATGGGGGTAGCGCACGGCAGCGACATTTGGATGGGCCGCAATAACGTCAGCGATACGGGCCGCGCTGGCGCTTTGGGCATCGACGCGCAATTTCAGCGTTTCGAGCCCCTTGAGCACGACCCAGGCGTTGAACGGCGCAGCGGCCGGGCCAACATGGCGCAGGTACGGATCGTACACTTCTTCCATATATTGGGCGCTTGTCAGGATGGCGCCAAGCATGACGCGGCCCTGACCGTCCATGTGCTTGGTGCCGGAATAGACGACCACATCGGCGCCAAGCTCCAGCGGCTTTTGCAGGATGGGCGTTGCGAACACATTGTCCACGACCAGAACGGCGCCGGCTTTCTTGCACAGTTTCGACACCGCTTCGATATCGACACCGTCGAGCAGCGGGTTGGCCGGGCTTTCGATCAGCACGAGCTGGCAGCCCTTGGCGATTTCGCGTTCCCACGCCTCAAGGTCTGCGCCGTCGACGAACACCGTTTCGATCCCGTATTTTGGCATCAGGTTGGCAATGATCCAGCGGCACGAGCCGAACAGGGCTGTCGCCGCGACGACGCGATCGCCAGACTTGAGGGGCGCGAGAATCGCTGAGGAAATGGCGCCCATGCCGCTTGCCGTGACGCGGCAGGTTTCCGCATTCTCGATCAGGGCGATGCGCTGTTGCAGCATTTCGCAGGTCGGGCTGCCATAGCGGGAATAGACGAATCCCGGCTCTTCACCCTTCATGCGGGCCATCGCCTGTTCGGCGCTGTCATAGGCATAGCCGGACGTCAGGTAGAGCGCCTCGGAGATCTCGCCATGCTCTGAACGCATCAGGCCGCCGCGCACCGCTTTGGTTGCTGCTTTCCAGCTGGCCTTGCCTGATGAGTCTGACCCGTTTGCCATGGTAGTATAGTCCTTGTCTTTCCTGTACCGGGTCTTATGCCTGAGAGCACAAGGGGTGCAAGTGATGGTGCAGGAAACGGGCGTTTTGCCCGACCATGAAATTGAGGCGCTGGTCGCCGAAGGTGCAATCCGCAGCGACCTGGCGCTGGAGGTGGGGCAGGTGCAGCCTGCGAGCCTCGACCTGCGACTTGCGCAGGATGCCTACCGCCTGCGCGCAAGCTTCCTGCCTGGCAAGGACCGGACGGTGGCCGAGATGCTGCAGGAGCCCGGCGTGCATATGCACCGCATCGACTTGACGGAAAAAGGCGCTGTTCTGGAGACAGGCTGCGTCTATCTTGTGCCCCTGCAGGAGCACCTGCGTCTACCAGCCGGTATCTCGGCGCGAGCGAACCCGAAAAGCTCCACCGGCCGCATCGACGTGTTTACGCGATTGGTGACGAACCGGGGACGGGCGTTTGACGATGTACCTATGGGCTATTCCGGGCCGCTTTACCTTGAAGTGAGTCCGCGCACCTTCCCGATCATGGTGCGGCCGGGCGACCGGCTGGCGCAGGTGCGGTTCAAGCGCAAGCGTCCGGATGCGCTGAAGGAACGGGTCGTCTCGATTGATCTGGAGCCGCCTGCAGGCCAGCCAGCAGGTTACCGCGCCAAGCTCCATTCCGGTGTGGTCGATTTGCGCGGGATTGGCGCACATGAGGCGGGCCAGTTCTGGGAGCCGGTCTATCCGCGCCATGGGCGCATCGTGCTGAACCCGGAAGACTTCTACATCCTCGTCAGCCGCGAGACGGTGAAAGTGGCCGCTATGGAAGCGGCCGAGATGGCCCCCATTGCGCCCGAGCTAGGGGAGTTCCGGGCCCATTATGCAGGCTTTTTCGACCCGGGCTTTGGGGTGAACAAGGGCGGTAGCCGGGCCGTTCTGGAAGTCCGCTCGCGGGATGTGCCGTTCATCCTTGAGCACGGCCAGCCGGTCGCCAAGCTGATCTATGAGCCGATGGCGGCGAAACCGTCAGGCCTCTACGGCGGCAAGGGCTCCAACTATCAGGGGCAGGGCCTGAAGCTCTCGAAGCATTTCGCGCTCTAAGCTTCGCCCCACAGCCGCATCAGGTTGGCGATGGATTTTGACAGGGTGAGATATTCGGGCGAGCGCACATCATGCGTCTGTCCGAGTGTGGCGCGAAGGTTTTCAAGATCGAACAGGATTTCGCGCGCAGCCGCGTCGCGGATGCTGCTTTCGATCCAGCCGACGCAGACAATGCGCTGGCCGGATGTGACGGGCCGCACCTGATGCAGGCTGGTTGAAGGATAGAGGACGAGGTCTCCAGCGGCTGCCTTGGCATGGTGCGTGATGCCGGCATGGTTGATCTCCAGCTCGCCGCCTTCGTAGCTGCCCGGCTCTGACAGGAAGAGCGTGAAGGAGAGGTCTGTGCGCAGTCGCGCCTCGCCTGTACCCATGAACGGGTTATCGACATGCAAGCCATACATACCGCCATCCTGTGTACGGCTGACGAGCAGCGGCGAGAAGCGACGCGGTTGGGCGGCGGCGGCCAGCACGGGATGCGCGCGGATCGCTTCGCCCAGCATGTCGCGCAGCTTCGCGCCGGTGCGGGAGGAGAGGTCTGCCTGCTCATTGTGCTTCACGGCGCGAGCTGCAGAGCCAGCCGTGGCGGCGCCGTCTACCCAGCGCAGTGTGGCGGCGAGTTCGGTGGCTGTGGCCAGTTGGCCTGCGTCAAGAACGCCCGAAAGGGTAAGAAACATGCTCTTCCTACTTGCGAATGAGTTTCATTTCTGTAAGGCGTGTAGCCCATTACGAGGACACGCGTAAGGGTCGCAAATGCCACACATCTATCACAGCTGGACACGTCTTGGACTGGGCGCACTGATGGGCACGACGGCGCTTGCCGGTTGCGGCCAGTCTGCATCAACGCCCGCGCCTGCTGCTGAGCCGGCGGCAGTTGAAGCGCCAGCTGTCGCGGCTGAAGCACTCGCCGCCGCTCCTGCGCCCGTCGGCTCGGTTGGTGGCGAAGGCGAGGGCGGCGTGGCGATTGAGCTGGCCGAGACCGACCCTGTCGTGTTCAACATCGCGCTGGCTGTCACCGAAGCTCATATCCTGGCGGCGCGTGATGCCTATGCCGATGGCGAGACTGAAGCGGCGGCAGAAATGTTTGCCCATCCTGTGAGTGAAGTCCTGTTCGACATGGAGCCTGTGCTTGAAGCGCGCGGCGTGACACTTTTCGACGGCTTGCTGACGGATGCATCCATGGCCGCTTCGGCTGGCGAGACGCCGGAGCAGATTTCGGCCCGCACGGATGCCATTATCGCGGCCCTGCGCGCGGCAGCTCTCAAGGCGCCTGAAAATGGCACGGCGCCCGCCGATATTAAGATGCACGTCATTGCCGACATGATCGAACGGGCCGTCGCCATGTATCGCAGCGCCGCAGCGAGCGGCGTTTATGAGCCATATCTCGACGGCTATGGCTTTCACAAAGTGGCCGAGACACAGTTTGCTGCGGCGAGGGACGAGATCGCGGCGAGCAATCCGGAGGCGGCTGCATCCATTGGCAATGCCATCGCGGCGCTGGCCGAAGCCTATCCAAGCGCTGCCCCGCAGGACGCGCTCATGGCCGATATTTCGCAACTGACGGTGCTAGCCTCCGACGTGACCCTGTCGGTCAACTAGTATCTCAAGGATGCGGGATCGGGATACCGTGGCGGCCTGACAGGGCGCGCAGGATGGCATCCTTGTCGTCGATAAAGGCGACATCGCCGTTGTGTTTTACGTCCTCATGATCCGCTGTTTCGCCCGCAAGGATCAGCACCGGGCATGACTGGTTATCCGGGCCAAGCAGGCGCACGAGTTCGGTGCGCGGACGTGGCCACGCGATACGGTGCACGTCGATAAGCGCAGCGAGTTCGGGGAACGAAGCCAGCAAGCCTTCCATCAGCGCGCAATGCCAGCAATAAAAAACGTCACCGGGATAGGCGGGGTCTGAAAAGCCCGGCTGCAGCAGGAACAACTGATCTTTCCTACTCATCGAGATTAAGCCTCATCTCCACGATGTGCTGGGCGAACCCGGCCTTTTCATACGCACTGATGGCGGGCGTATTGCCGGAATAGACGGTGAGGCGCACTTCCGGCAGGCCCTTGGCTTTTGCCCAGTCAAAGAAGTGGGCCATCAGCAGCTTGTTGAGGCCCTGACCGCGATAGTCGGGGTGCACATACATGAAGCCGAGATAGGCGTGGTGCGTATCCTGTACATATGACTTGGACTCTTTCGTGCGGGCATATCCCGAGGCGACGAGTTGGCCATCGACTTCCACAACTACCACTTCCGCAGCATCTGAATCGATCAGCTCGCCGATATCGTAATAGCTCACTGGGTCTGGCTTCAGCGTGTGATCATAGGGGCGTTCGGCGGCGATGATGCCCTGCTCGAAGGCTTTCAGCGTTTCGAGCTCGTCGCGCGTGGCTGACCTGACTTTCACGGGGATGCCTCCCTTACGAGCGGGCAGCGACCAGTTGCCGATAGGCGATGCGCTGGCCGGTGCGGGTCTCATCCGTCGAGACCAGTTTAACCAGTTCGGCGGCGACTTCGTCCGGTGACGGCAGGGTCATCGGGTCTTCGCCGGGTTTGGCCTTGGCGCGCATGTCGGTGCGCGTGCCGCCGGGATCGAAGATATTGATCTTCAGGCCCATGTTCTCGGTCTCGTCAGCCCAGCCCATGACCATGGCCTCAAGGCCTGCCTTGGACGCCTGATAAGGGCCCCAGAAGGCAACGGGCTTGGCGGCAACGCTGGACGTGACAAAAACGGCGCGCGGCGCAGGCGACTTGCGCAGCGAAGGAGAGAGCACAGAGATGAGACGCCAATTGGCTGTCAGGTTGATCTCGATCGTTTCCTCGAAGCTGCGCGGACCGACCGATTCCAGCGGGCCGAGCGTGCCGAGGATGCCAGCATTGGCGACGAAGCCGTCGAGCCGGCCGAACCTGTCAGCGATCACCTTGCCGAGCGTGTCGATGCCCTTGGCATCTTTCAGGTCCATCGGCACGAGGATCGCCTCATTGCCCATGGCGCGGATCTCGTCGTCGAGCTTTTCCAGCGCCGCTTTCGAGCGGGCGATGGCAATGACGAGGTCGCCTTGCCGCGCAAGATGGAGCGCAGCGGCGCGGCCGATACCGCGCGAGGCGCCGGTGACGAGAACGAGTCTGGGTTGGTCAGTCATGCCGGGCCCTTAGCGCAGGGCCTACGTGTCGTCCAGCAGGGAGAGCTGGCGTTCCTTGTCCGACTCGTCGTGCTGGTGGTCGACAAGTGGGGTCGGATAGTCGCCCGTGAAGCAATGGTCGGCAAACTGGGGCTGCATGTTGTTGCGCACAGGCTCGCCAATGGCCTTGTAGAGACCAGGCACGGAGAGGAAGCCGAGGCTGTCGACTTTCAGTTCCGCCACCATTTCTTCGTGCGTGTGGATCGCGGCGAAGAGTTCGGACTTGGCGGCCATGTCGATGCCGTAGAAATCAGGGTTCACGATGGGCGGGCTGGCCGAGCGGAGGTGAACCTCCTTGGCGCCGGCTTCGCGGACCATCTGGACGATCTTCTTCGACGTGTTGCCGCGCACGATGGAATCGTCGACCAGGATTACGCGCTTGCCTTCGAGTACGGCCCTGTTCGGGCTGTGCTTCTTGGAAATCGCCGCCTGCCGGCCAATCTGCGTCGGCTGGATGAAGGTCCGCCCGACATAGTGATTGCGGATGATGCCCATGCCGAACGGGATGCCTGAAGCTTCAGAGAAGCCGAGCGCAGCCGGCACGCCGCTGTCCGGCACCGGCACGATGACATCGGCATCCGCCGGCGTTTCCATCGCGAGCTGGTGGCCCATGCGGCGGCGGACTTCATAAATGGAACGGCCCTGAACAATACTGTCAGGGCGCGCAAAGTAGACGTATTCGAAGATGCAGGGGCTGGAGGCGCGGGGCGGGAAAGCCCGGATCGATTCGATACCGTCGTCGGTAATAACGACCATCTCGCCATTCTCGACTTCGCGCACGAATTGGGCGCCGATAATGTCGAGCGCGCAGGTTTCCGACGCGAGCACATAGGCCGTACCAAGCTTGCCGATCACGAGCGGACGCAGGCCGATCGGGTCGCGTGCGCCGATCAGTTTCTTGCCGGTCAGGCCGACAAGGGCATAGCCGCCTTCGATCTGTTGGAGGGCATCAACAAGACGATCCATGAAGCGCGGCTTGGGGCTGCGCGCGACGAGGTGAAGGATGACTTCGGTATCCATCGTCGACTGGAAGATCGCGCCATCGCGCACCAGCTGGTGGCGCAATTCGCGGGCATTGGTCAGGTTGCCATTATGCGCAACGGCGAAACCGCCGAAGGACAGGTCGGCAAAGATGGGCTGGATGTTGCGGAGCATCGGCCGGCCCTGCGTCGAGTATCGGTTGTGACCGATCGCGGCATAGCCGGGCAGGCGGGTGCGCAGATCGCCGCCGAAATGGTCTCCGACGAGGCCCATATGGCGTTCCGATGGGAAGCGCTTCCCGTCATATGTGGTGATACCGCAGGCTTCCTGTCCGCGATGCTGGAGGGCGTGGAGCCCCAGCGCGGCGTAAAGACTGGCTTCTGGATTGCCGTAGATTCCGAAAACGCCGCACTCTTCACGGGGTTTGTCATCGTCATGATCGAACAGGATCATATGAGACCGGAGCCTCCTTTTTGCGTGACAGGTTCGTGACGTCTATTGGCCTGTTTCGGCCTTTGAGGGAAGGGTCGAATGCACATCCTGACCGACTTTCGTGGCGTTCTCGTTCACATAATCGGCAACACTGCTGAGTACGGGGTAGCAGGCTGCGTTCTGAATGAAGCCGGGAACCCGGCTCTCATCGAGCGCGAGGTGGAGAAGGACCACGAAGAATACAAGGGCTATTGCGCCGCGCGCGATGCCAAAGGCGAGGCCCGCGAAATGGTCGAACAGGCCTATGCCTTCGGCGCCCTGGATGTTCTTGGACAGCCGCTGCCCGAACCAGGCCACCAGGACATAAACGCCGATGAAGGCGGTCACGATCAGCACGGCATCTGCCAAGGGGATGGTGAATATGCCGAGATCGAGCTGCGCCAGGTTTTCCGGCAGCATGGCTGTTAAAGGGGCGCTGAAAAACTTGCGCGCATAGATAGCTGCTGTGAGCGCGCCGATGAAGGATCCCATTGTCGCGATTTCGCGCAGGAAACCCCGGGCAAACGCCATAATCGCGGAAATGACGATAACAGCGACGGCGATGGCGTCGAAAGCTGTAACAGAATCAAGCATTAAGGGCGTCCGGGGCGAGCAATTCTACGAGTTCGATAAGCCTCTTAATCGGTATGATCGTCAAGCCATCGACTGCCGCAGGGCTGCCTTCGGGCACATAGGCGCGGGCGAAGCCGAGCCGCGCAGCCTCTTTCAGACGCTGCTCGATACGGGCCACGGGCCGGATTGCCCCAGAAAGGGACACTTCGCCAAAGAAGACGGAGCGTTCCGGCGCGGCATTGTCAGATAGCGACGTGAGCAAGGCGGCAGCGGCGGCAAGGTCGCCGGCCGGTTCGCCGATGCGGTAGCCGCCAGCGACGGAGAGATAGACGTCCATGCCCGCAAAGCCGATGCCGCAGCGCGCTTCGAGTACGGCCAGCAGCATGGCGAGGCGGCCTGTGTCCCAGCCGACCACGCTGCGCCGGGGCGTGCCATAGGCGCTTTTGGCGACAAGGGCCTGCACTTCGGCCAGCACGGGTCGCGAGCCTTCCATGGCTGCAAACACGGCGGCGCCGCCTTCTGCGCCACCGTCTGACGACAGGAAGAGAGCCGAGGGTTCCTTGGCGGGGGCGAGGCCATATTGGTGCATCTCGAAGATGCCGATTTCGTCGGTCGGGCCGAAGCGGTTCTTCACGGCGCGCAGGATGCGGAACTGGTGGCCGCGCTCGCCTTCGAAATAGAAGACGGTGTCGACCATGTGCTCGACCACACGGGGACCGGCGATCGTGCCTTCCTTGGTGACGTGGCCAACCAACACAAGCGCGGCGCCGGATTTCTTGGCCCAGCGCGTGAGTTCCTGTGCGCAGGCGCGGACCTGGCTGACCGAACCGGGGGCCGCTTCGAGACTGTCGGACCACATGGTCTGGATGGAATCGATGACGACGAAATCAGGCTGGGCGGCCTTTAGCGCCGACAGGATCTTGCGCAGGTCGGTCTCGGTGGCGAGCTGGACGGGGCTTTCGGCCACCTTGAGCCGGACGGCCCGTTCCTGGATCTGGGCGGCGGCTTCCTCGCCCGACACGTAGACCGTTTTGAGTCCGTTCCGTGCCAGTCGTGCGGCCACCTGCAGGAGCAGTGTGGACTTGCCGATGCCCGGATCGCCCCCGATCAGTGTCGCGGAGGAGGGAACGAGCCCGCCGCCAAAGGTGCGGTCGAGTTCCTCCACGCCCATGACGATGCGCGTCGGCGCTTCGGTCTTGTCATTGAGGGCGACGAATTCTGTCTTGCTGGAACGCTTGGTGCCGACTTTAGCCGGGGCGAGGCCGCCCGGCACGGCCGCCACGGCTTCCTCGACGAGCGTGTTCCACTCGCCACAGCCATTACACTTGCCGGTCCACTTGGAATGGACCTCGCCGCAGGACTGGCAAATGAAGGCGGAGGTGGGAGCTTTGGCCATGGGTGAGACCTAGCGGTGTTTGGCCGTCAACGGAACGGGCCAGCGAACACAAAGTAGGCACCAGCTGCTATCAGGCCGAAGCCGATGGCATGGTTCAGTGTGAATGCCTCCCTGAGGTACAGCACCGAGAACACGGCGAAGACGACGAGGGTGATGACTTCCTGCATTGTCTTCAGCTGGGCCGTGGACCAGACCGCATGACCGATACGGTTGGCGGGCACCGCGAGGCAATATTCAAAGAAGGCGATGGACCAGCTGACAAGCACGACCAGCCAGAGGGCCTTGTCGGTATGCTTGAGGTGGCCGTACCAGGCGAAGGTCATGAAGACGTTTGAGGCGAGCAGGAGCCCGATGGGGGCGAGGGCGGGCCATGACAACAGGTTGGGCATTGAGCAAATCTCCGGGAAGGGCCGAAGATTCATAGACCGATACGCGGCGCGCCGGAATGGAGCAAAGTCTACTGGCGCTTTCCAATGGCTCTCGTGCAGCAGAACGAGAACATGCCGGCCGAGATGATCAGCGATGGCAGGAGAAGGAGCGGATTAATCTCACTCGAAGCGCCAGACATCCGGCTCAGGACAAGCGCGAGAAAGCCGAAAATACCGATCATCAAGGAGAGAACCCCGTAGATCAGCCATCTCGTGGATTTGATATACATCGCTGCAGTCTCGCGTTTTGCTTCAGGCCCCTAGCAGCTTTACTGACCTCTTTTCTTGCGCGCTATCATATTGTCCATGCACCGGGTCAATTCTTCGATCGTGTCTTCGTCCTGGCATTCGAGTTCGACCCGCGGGGCAGGTGATCTTTCAAGGCATTCGCTATAAGCCGCGAAGGACTGGTTCTTGGCGCTGTCACACTCAGCCTGCGCCGTGCCGGGCTTGGGATCAAAGGCCGTTTCTGGCATCCACGCATATTTGACAAGCCAGTCGTCATCGAGATCAAGTGCGCATTCGCCCCATCCCCCATCTGATGGCGCCTTGTCACAGGCGCTGAGAGAGGTTTGCTCGCCGCCGGTATAATGAAGTGATGCGTTGACGAAATAGTCACGCGCGGGCCAGCTCAAGCCCATTGAGATGACTTCGCCATCTTCTTTGACCAGTGCGAACACCCAATCGGGAAAGTCGAGATCGGCGAAAGCCTTTGTGTAGAAATCGCGTTGGCCCTGCAGGGCGCTTGGCGAATAGCTGCGCGAAATGCCGCTTGGCTTAACGGCCACGCAGGATGCTTTCAGGCAGAGGTCGTTTTCACCCAGGGGCGGTGCGACATCGAGCTGCTTTGCCAAGACAGCAAACTCATCCTTGTGGGAATTGTAATGAGATTTGAAGGACATGGCACTTCGGAAGAAACGTGCGTCATTGTCCCAGCGATCAACGACCATGAACGCAATGAAGATAAAGCCGCCGATACCAATCAGCATCAGCAGGGGGTTCTTGGTCATGTGCGAGCCTCCACAACTAGGGCCAGGCCGAACCTTTGACCCCATTCCATTGCGCGCCTAAGTTGCGCAATTTCGTGAAGATATTGTTTCTATTCCGGGTTGATTTGTTTTTTATGTCGAATTTCGGGAAATGCTACATCGCCGGCTGGATCGGGCCGCTTGCGCGGCCGTGGACGAACTGGTCGACATATTCATTGCCGCTGTGATCGACATCGGCCGCCTTGCCGCGCCAGATGATCTTGCCTTCGAACAGCATGGCGATCTCGTCGGCGATCTTGCGGGCAGACGGCATGTCATGCGTGATCGAGACGGCGGCGGCGCCAAGCTCGCGCACCTGTTCGAGGATCAGGTCGTTGATCGCATCGGCGGTGATCGGGTCGAGGCCGGTCGTCGGCTCATCGAAGAAGATCAGGTCCGGTTCGGAAATGATCGAGCGGGCGAGCGAGACGCGCTTCTGCATGCCGCCGGAAATCTCGGCGGGGTAGAGTCCTGCGACTTCTGAGCCGAGGCGCACTTTCTTCAGCGTGGCAATGGCGCGTTCCTTCGCGTCGCTGCGCTTGAGGCGTTCCTTGTGGATGAGGCGGAAGGCGACATTTTCCCAGACGGTAAGACTGTCAAACAGGGCGCCGGACTGGAACAGCATGCCGACGCGGGCGCGCATCATTTCGCGCGGCTTGCCGGTGGACTGCGTTACGTCATGGCCGTCGAAGAAGACCTTGCCGGAATCGGGCGTCATCAGGCCGAGCGCATTCTTCAGCATGACGGACTTGCCAGAACCCGACCCGCCAATGACGACAAGGCTCTGGCCGGGGGCCACATCAAGATCGACGCCGCGCAGCACTTCATTCCGGCCGAATGTTTTGACCACATTCTCGAGTTTGAGGATCGGTTCGCTCACAGGCCCAGCTCCGCAAACACATTGGACATGATGTAATTGGTCGCCAGAACCAGCACGGCGGCGCCAACCATGGAGAGGGTTGCTGCGCGGCCAACGCCTGTGGCGCCTGCCTGTGATCGGTCACCCTGGTAGCAGCCCATAATGGCAATCACGGCGCCGAAGACGACCGCCTTGGTGAGGCCGACAATGATGTCGTCAGTCGTCACGAAATCGAGCGTGTTGCGCAGGTAAGTCGCCGAATCAAAGTCGAGGCTGAACACGCTGACCAGCCAGCCGCCCATGACACCGATAATGTCTGAGGCTGCCACAAGGATGGGCAGCGAGATGATGGCGGCCAGAAGGCGCGGTGCGTAAAGGTAGCGGAACGGAGAGGCGGACAGGGTTTCCAGCGCGTCGATCTGCTCGGTGACGCGCATGGCGCCGATCTCGGCGGAAATGCCTGCGGAGACGCGTCCGGCCAGCATCAGGCCCGTAATCACGGCGCCAAGCTCGCGCGTGATGCCGAGCACCACGATGTTCGGCACGAACTGTTCGGCGCCGAAGCGGCTGCCGCCACTATAGATGTTGAGGGCGAGCGCGGCGCCGATAAAGACCGCCGACATTCCTACGACCGGAAAGGAATAGAAACCGATCTGGATCATCTGGCGCCAGATCTGGCCGAAGAACCAGCGCGGCGTGACAGCTGCGAAAGCCATGCGCCCGGCGAAGGTCGAGAGGCGGCCGATTTCGGCGAAGGTGCCGAGTACACCAGTACCGATCCAGCGCAGGGGATTGGGGAAGCCGCTTTTATGCGTAGACACGTTCGACACGATTGCTCAGTCCCGTCAGGAGTTCATAACCAAGCGTGCCCGCGCGGGCGGCCTGATCTTCGAGTTTGGCATGCTCGCCGATGAATTCAACGCGCGCGCCTGCTTTTGCCTTATCCTGTGCCTTTGAAACATCAATAGTCGCAAGGTCCATCGAAATCCGGCCCAGCACGGGGCAGGCAATACCGTCGAGATAGGCTATCAGGGCGTTGGCGCCGCCGCGCAACAGGCCGTCTGCATAGCCGATGCCCACTGTCGCGAGCACGGCATCCTGCGCCAGCTTATGAGTCGCGCCATAGCCGACACTTTCGCCCATTTCTGCATCGAAAACGCTGAGTATCGCCGCGTCCAGGGTCAGGCCGGTGCTAATCCGCAGGCCCTTGGGCGGGCGGGTGCCACCATAGAGGGCCAGTCCTGGGCGGATGAGGTCATACCCATAGGCCTTGCCGAGATAGCAGCCATCGGAATTGCAGAGGCTCGCCGGCGTATCAGGGAAGACGTCGCTTATGCCGCTGAAGGCCTTTTGCTGGGCGGCATTCATCGGGTTGGCTTTATCGTCGGCACAGGCGAGATGGCTCATCACCAGAACGGGCTGCAGTTTGTGTAGCGCGGGCAGGGCGGTTGCCAGCAGGGACGGCTTCAGCCCCAGCCGGTTCATGCCGGTGTCGAAATGCAGGGCGGCAGTCCCCTTGGGCGCGCTGGCCCAGGCTTTCACATGGTCCGGTGAAGAGAGGACGGCTGTCAGGCCAGCCGTGACATAGGCCGACATTTCCTTCCGTGTCGGCCCGTTAAGCACGAAAATGCGCGGGCCGAGACCCAGCGTCTTGCGCAGGGCGAGGCCCTCTTCAAGATAGGCCACGAAAAAGCTGGAACAGCCGGCGCGCATCAGGGCCCGCGAAACGGGCCCGGCGCCGAGACCGTAACCGTCAGCCTTGACGACTGCAGACGTTGTCGCGCCCGGATGGAGCCCGTCCAGCGCCCGCCAATTGGCGACGATATTGGACAGGTGGATCGTGGCGCGAGGCAATTGGCTCATTGTTGCGATTTAGAACGCTTCGCGGCCTAAGTCACTTCCTCGCGGCGTGCTCTTTCCAAGCCTCGCCCTTCATGTTCCAGACGGGTGTGAAGAAGACCATCCAGAGAATGATCAATGTCATGCCGCCGGCCGGTACGATCGCGATCTTCTGCGGGCCGAATATATCGACCAGCGCGCCCATCAGGGCGGCGCCAAACGGAGCGCCCGCCATGAAGCCTAGCTGGTAAATGGAGAGCACGCGGGCGAGCTTTTCCTTCGGGGCGGCATCCTGAACGATCGACCGGCTCATCGCGATCGAAATGCCGGCGGCAAGGCCCCAGACGAAAACGATGGTGAGAAAGCCCCAGTGCGGAATATCCCACATCATCGCGAGGATACTGCTTGAGCCGAGGAATTGCGCAATCAGCAACAGGCGGCCCTGGCGTTTGATGCGTCGGAAGATCGACAGCACGACGGAGGAAACGAACGCGCCCATCCAGAAGGTGACGAACATGTCCCGGATACCGTCGGAGCCGAGATGGTAGACGTCGCGATTGACGATTGGGAGGACGACGAGGAAGGCGCCGATCACGAAGATGCCGACGCCGAACATGAGGGCCGTCATGGCCCAGAGCTTTCCGTCAGCACGCACGGCGCGGAAGCCCTCGGCAATGTCGCCGAATGTGGCGCTGATGCCGGTGCGTCCGGTGCGCACTTGACGGCCTCTCGCGAGGTTGAGTGCAAAGAGGGTGCCGACGGCGAGGACGATGCCTTGTGCCAGCAACAGCTTTTCGGCGGCGATGGGGCCGACGCCGAACCCGCCCATCCATTGCGGCATGCGGGTCATCTTGTCGGCATAACCGGCGAGGATCAGCCCTGCGATCTGCGCCAGGAATTGCGCCATCGTGGCGAGCGTCACACCGAGCTGGAGGGTGACGCCCGAACCTACGCGCATGCGCCGTTCGACCACTTCGTTCACGATGGAATCGCGGGCCGGCATCATGAAGGCGCCGACCGTGCCGATGGTCAGGCCATAGATGATCATGCCGACATAGGTGAGCTGCCCGCGCGCCACGGCGACTGCCAGGAAGAGCGCAGGGATGGCGGCAAGCAGGTGGAGAATGATCAGCAGGCGGCGGCCGTCCGCGCGTTCGGCCACCACGCCGCCGATCAGCAGAAAGATCACCGAAGGGCCAGACAGTGCCATATTGGCGAGCCCGAGGGCCAGTCCGTCCAGATGGAGATGGTCGCGGCCCGTAATCAGGTAGGGGAACAGAACCATCTGCAGGCCGAAGGCCATGAACCAGCTGCACTGGACCATCAGGTAGGCAGGCAGTTCGATCTTCACGCCGCGGCGCAGCTGTTTCGCGCGCCAGTGTGTTGCCGTGGACAGGAGGGAGGCGCCTGCACCGAGCGCTTCGCTGACGCCGCTGACCGGGGAGGTCACGTCACCGGCTGCACCCTCGGCCATATCGTCGACGAGTTCTTCGATCCTGTCGCTCATATCGGCTCCCATGGACGATAGCGACTGTATCTACGGCCTAGGCTGGGGGAAAGTAAATCAGCCTGCATCGCTTGCCAGCAGATGCAGGCTCAGTCTTTTTTTTGCTCCGCGGCCTTTATGCGGTCGATGAGGCTTTGCAACTTGTCAGGAACCGGTTCGTTGAGCGCTTCCTGATAGCGCTCACGCAGGGCGTCCCTGAGTCGCTTGGACACGGCGCTGCCGTCTGCGTGGAACGGAGCAACTCCGCCTCGCTTTGGGGTCTTGTCCTGATCGTTGCTCACTTCAGCGCCATGTGTGTCTATTCTTCCCCGGCAGTCCTTTAGCGGCAGGGTTGCGATTACTCAACTCGCCTTTCGGGGAATTTGAATATTCAGCGTCTACATTGTGTCATGATAAGTAATAAAATACAGAAAAAGCATTAGATGCTTTACCTGCGCGCAGGTTATTGAGTACTGAACATTATTGTCCGGTGTCTGAAGAATATATTCCCGGATTTACTTTCAGTATTTTGGACAAATCATGTAACGTCATATGCGTGATGACCTTCGTTTCGACGCCGCTACTCAGGTGAATCGCGTGTAAGTTGTTGTGCTTTGTTACATCCAGAAACTGAAAGAATCGGGCCTCAAGCTCAGCCATGTCTACGCGCATGTTCGCCGGGCTGGTGGAAATCATCGATTCCAGAAATTGTGCGATAAGCTCGTCCTCAGGTCTGCCGTATCTGTTCAGGAAACCGGTTATCGCGCGGAAATGAGGCAGGAGATGAGCCGCGGCGTCTGACAGTGCCCGGACCGGCGCCGCAGACGAAGCAGATCGGCTGACGCCTGCATATGTTGCTACAGAATCGGATACAGAGGCGCCGGCCACGGCTGGCTCGTTCTGGTTTCGGGGCCAGTTACCCTCAGAGATATGACGATCTGTCTTTTTTCGGGGCATTGGTTCGACTGTCCAGGGTTGCATACGCTGGATTGCACCTCATAATTTTTGGCTATCCGTAATCAACTTGTGACGCATGCGTTTGTTCCCCGGCCTGCGCAGTCCCTGCCTGCAGCACCTCTTCTTTTGCCCGCTCCTTACTTTAGCAAGTGCGGTGCGGACGATCAGGGCGGTCAAGGGTGAGTTGCCTTGCCGCCTGAGTGTTTGTAGCCTTCGAGTTGGCGCGTTGCCTCAAGCAGATGCCAAGGGTGGAGTATCATGAGACTGTTCAGGCACCTCGTTAGTTGGGCGCTCGCCCTGTTTCTGATTGTCATGTTCGTGCAGGCGACGATCTATCCGCTGCCGAACCCGCCTGAGGGCTCAGTAAAGTTTTTCGATCCGCCTGGAACCAATATCGTTTTCCAGACCCTTGCCGAGCGTTCGGGCCAGACACTGTTCGAGCCTGCGGGGCGCATTCTTACGGGTGTTCTGGAACTCGTTGCAGCGCTGTTCCTGCTTTTCCCCTTCACACGGCGCTTTGGCGCGATCATCTCGGCCACCATTCTGGGCGCCGCCGTGGCATTTCACCTGTCACCCTGGCTTGGCCGAGAAGTTCCACTTTCACTGGCACCGGGCGAAACGGCGACGGATGGCGGCATGCTTTTCATGCTGGCGATCATCATGCTGGTCTCCAGTCTGCTTATGCTGGTGGTGCATCCCGGACGGCCCGAGTGACCTCATGAATTGATATCTGCGCCTGTACGGGTCGTTAACGGTTTGCGTTCAATCTAACGGCGTTGCGACGCAGGCAAGCCGATGGACGATATGGAAGCGCAGATGAATTCGCCTAAAGGAGGGCGTGCCCGGGACGCCTTGTTCAGGCGGCTGCTGGACCTTGTTGCCATGCCAGCCTCCCGTCTTGCTCACCAGGACCGTAACATGGTGGGCGATATCCTGCTGGACATGTTGTTTCATGCTACGACAGAGGAGCGCAGCCTTTGCGCCAGTCGGCTGGCGACGAGCCGCGAGGCCCCACGCCGTCTTTTGCGCTATCTGGCGCAGTGTTCCTTTGAAATTGCCCAGCCGCTGCTGGAGCAGAATGAGGCATTCGACGCCTGCGACCTGAGCGAGATTGTCGAGTCCACGTCGACCGAGCATCGTATGGCTATTGCCCGCCGCAAGGTCGTGGCGCCGGGTGTTAGCGCGGCACTGGCCGAGCATGGCGAGCCGCACGTGGTGCGCGAACTGGTGGCGAATCCGGGCGCTGTCCTGCCAGAATCTGCTCTCGACAAGCTGCTCACGCGGTCGCGCGACGAATCCCAGCTTTGCGCGCTTATGGTCGAACGGCTGGAGCTGCGTCCGTCGCAGGCAATGGCCATGTTCTGGTGGTCCGATGGCGCCACGCGCCGCAAGATTCTCCAGCGCCACGCAGCTGATCGCCTTGAAGTCATCGAGACCTGCAAGGATGTATTCGAGATGATGGCGGCGGAGAAATGGGCTGACCCGGTCGCGCGCAAGGCCCTGCAGCTGATTGAAAGGCGCCAGCGCAATCGTGAAGCGCTTGAGCGCAGCCCGTTCGACAGCCTGGAAAGCGCGATCAATTCAGCCGCCATGGAAGGCATGAACGCCGAACTTGCTCAGGAAATCGGCTACCTCTGCGGCATCAAACCGGTGACGATTGCCAAGATACTCTCCGACAAGGGCGGTGAGGGGCTCGCCGTGCTATGCAAGGCGACCGGCGTGAAGCGCGACTTCCTGCCTGTTCTCTGGGCATCGCTGCGTCGTCCGCTGGAAATCGACAATGACGAGATGCATCCGCAGTTTGCCATTGTCGCGGAAACCTACGAGATTTTGACCGTCGCTAAGGCCCAGACCACCTTGCGTTACTGGAACTGGTCACTGTCCTCGGCCTTCTCACCGCAGGCATTGCGCGAAGCGCAGGCATCAGGCGCTCCGGCGAACGAAGAAGCGGCGTTCTCGACGTCCCAGCGCACGGCCCGACTGGTTTTTGGTAGCTAGGCTGCGAAAAAGTATCAAAGAGGCTTCCCAAGGGGCCTCCAGCCATTTAGGTCAGGCACTCGTGGATTGGGTTGATACGGGAGCTGAGACGCATAGTGGCGTACTTTCTAGGGCTTTTGTTTGCACTGGTTGCGTTCTGGATCGGCATGTCCGGCCATTTCGAACCCCTCCTGCTGGGACTTGGCGTTGTATCGCTGGTTCTCACGATGATCCTCGCTTACCGGCTTGATATCCTTGACCGCGAAGGTGCGCCCTATGTGCGCGTTATCGGCTTTGCGATGTATTTTCCCTGGCTGATGAAGGAAATCGTCAAGGCCAACTGGACGGTCATCCGGGCCTGCCTGCGCGCCGACCTTGATATCGCGCCGACGCTTGTGAAGCTGAAGACGATCTGCACGTCAGACCTCGCCAAGGTGACGTTCGCCAATTCCATCACGCTGACGCCCGGCACCGTTACGGTCGAGATCGATGGCGACAAGCTGCTCGTGCACGGTCTCTACGAACAGGATTCGCAGCCAGAAGCCTTCACCGAGATGGATCGCCGTTCGGCGCGCGCCATTGACGGCAAGGGAGCCGCCGCATGACCGCCGCCGCCTTGATCGCTATCCTGCTTGGCATGATCCTCCTGCTTATTCGCACGCTGATCGGACCAACGCTTTATGACCGCGTACTCGCGGTGAACTCATTCGGCACGAAGACGGTGCTTGCGCTCGGCCTGCTGGGTTATGTCATGGGGCGCCCTGAGTTTCTCGACATCGCGATCCTCTACGCCATGATCAACTTCGTCTCGACGATCGCGATCCTCAAATTCTTCCGCTACCGTTCCTTCCAGGTGCCGCTCGTGCGCCGCGGTGGTGCCCAGGGAGGCAAGCGCTGATGTCTGACCTGCTCGCCAACCTGCTGCAATTCTTTGAGATGGTGCGCTATCCGGCCGGATCCGCCCTGTGCCTCGTCGGCGCCATTCTATGCGTTATCGGCACCATCGGCGTGATGCGCTTTCCCGATTTCTACACGCGCATGCATGCGGCCAGTATCACCGACACTTCCGGCGCAACGGTCATCCTGATCGGCATGGCGCTGATGGCACCGGGCTGGCTGATCGTCGCCAAGCTGGCCACGATTTTCTGGCTCCTGTTCCTGACCAGTCCGGCAGCGTCACACGCTGTCGTCAATGCGGCGCACACGGCGGGCCTCCAGCCCCTGATTGGCCGGATCGGCAAGAAGGCCGATGACGAGGAGGGCGCAGCATGACCGGCGTGCTTGAGGGCGATATCGGTATCGCATTGGTCAATATCCTGCTTCTGGCAGTTCTGTTCGTCGTCGCCATCTCGATTGCGCGCCTGCGCAACCTGTTCGCCATCGTCATGCTGTCGGGCATCTATTCGCTTGTTTCGGCGACATGGTATGTCGTGGTCGATGCTGTCGACGTGGCTTTTACCGAGGCTGCTGTTGGCGCCGGCATGTCCACAGTCGTGCTGCTGGGCGCCATGCTGCTGACCTCGCGCACCGCCAAGCCGGACAAGAAATTTGCCCGTCTTGGGCCGCTTCTCGTTGTCATCGCGACAGGCGTGATGCTGATCTATGCGACGGTTGACCTGCCGGCGCTGGGCGACCCGAACTCGCCCGTGAACCAGGGCGTTGGCCTCACCTACATGCAGATCAACTGGGCCGACACGGGCATCCCGAACGTCGTTACCTCGGTTCTGGCCAGCTACCGGGGATTCGATACGCTCGGCGAAACAACCGTTGTGTTCCTGGCCGGTCTCGCTGTCGCGCTGCTGCTTGGCTTCGGTGAGCGCTCGCTTGCGGAATCGATCAAGCGCGAAGGCAAGCTGCCGGGAAGTAACGGCAAGTCTGCTTCTGAAACCGGCAAAGAGGAGGACGCTTCGTGAACAGTGATCATCACGTCATTCTTCGTGTCGTGTCGAAGATGCTCATACCGATCATCATGATGTTTGCGTTCTATACGCAATTCCACGGTGATTTCGGCCCCGGTGGCGGTTTTCAGGCCGGCGTGATCGTCGCTGTTGCGGTCATCCTTTACGCGCTCGTCGCGGGTGTTCCGGCCGCCATGCGCGCCGTGCCACCAGCTTTCACCCGCTCGCTCGCCGCTATTGGCGTCATGATCTATGCGGGCGTCGGCTATTGGGCGCTCTTCAAGGGCGGTCATTTCCTCGAATATCAGGCGCTCTTCAACGAGCCGCCGGGGGAACATCACGGCCAGCATATCGGCATCATGCTCATCGAACTCGGCGTCCTCTGCGGCGTGTCTGGTGCCATGTTGACCATCTTCTATGCCTTCGCCGGCCGCGTTGCCGAAATCCGCGACAAAGACTGGTAAGCCATGCTGGAATTCATTCTCGAACGGGCAAACTACTGGGCCATCATCGGATTGATGATGATCGGCCTCTACATCACGTTTGCCAGCGGAAACCTCATCAAGCGCCTTGTCGGCCTGTCCCTGTTCCAGACTTCGGTCTGCCTGTTCTACGTGACGCTGGGCAAGGTTGCCGGTGGCACCGCGCCGATCCTCTATGGTGAAGACGCCGTCGAGCATGGCGGGGGGCACGGCGCAGAGGCCGCGCATCATGCGACGGAAGTCGCCGGCGGCCACGCGCTCGGCAATGCCAGCGCGCCGGTGGAGCTGGTCCACACCTATTCCAACGTGCTTCCCCACGTTTTGATGCTGACGGCTATCGTTGTTGGCGTGGCCACGCTGTCGGTTGGCCTCGCACTGATCGTTCGCATCCGTGAAGCCTATGGCTCGATCGAGAGCGACGAAGTCCGCGAGATCGACCTTGAGACGGCACTCGCGCAGGAAGCCGAGATTGACCAATGGCTCCATGAGGCGGGCGCATGATCGAAATACTGTTGAGTTCCGCGCCGCAATGGGCGCTGATGCATGCCGCGCCGCTGCTCGTGATGGTGCCGCTGATGCTGGCCCCGCTGCTGGCGCTTGTGCCGAGCGGCCGCGTGGCCTGGCTGGTCAGTGTTGCCGCGACCGCGATATCGCTGGTCTTCGCGCTTATCCTGCTGGGCATTGTCCAGTCGCCTGAGTCGGGCGGAGCGATCCGCTATGCCATGGGCAACTGGATGCCGCCGCTTGGGATCGAGTTCCGCATTGATGCGCTGAACGCGATGATCCTGGTCCTGGTCACGACCATCGGCCTGCTGGCATCAATCATGTCTTATCCGACGGTTCTGGCCGAAGTGCGCAAGGAGAAGACGGCGCTGTTCTACTCCGCTTTCCTTGCCTGTTTCGCAGGCCTTTGCGGCGTGGCGAGCACGGGGGATGCGTTCAACCTTTTCGTCTTCCTTGAAGTCAGCTCAATCTCGACTTACGTGCTTGTGGCGCTGGGCGCCTCGCGCGACCGCCGCGCTCTTCATGCGGCCTTCAACTACCTGATCATGGGTACGATTGGCGCGACCTTCTTCATCATCGGCGTCGGCTTCCTTTATGCCGCGACCGGCACGCTCAACATGGTCGATATCGCCTCGAAACTGCCGGCCCTGCAGGGCAGCCGCACAGTGCAGGCAGGCTTTGCTTTCATCGTGGTGGGCCTTGGCCTGAAGGCCGCCATGTGGCCGCTGCACCAGTGGCTGCCGAATGCCTATTCCTACAGCCCCAGCTTCGTCACCATGTTCCTGTCGGCCACGGCGACCAAGGTGGCGCTCTATGCCCTTATCCGTTTCCTCTTCTTCGTGTTCAGCCCGACCTTCGCCTTCGAGCATGCTGCCTTTACGGCGCTGCTGATGCCGGTCGGTATTGCGGCCATGGTGGCGTGCAGCTTCCAGGCTGTGTTCCAGACGGACGTGCGCCGCGTGCTGGCCTATTCGTCGGTCGCGCAGGTTGGCTACATGATCCTCGGCATATCGGTCGGCACGGCAGCTGGCCTCAGTGCGGGCCTGTTCCATCTCCTGAACCATGCGATGATCAAGGGCGCGCTCTTTATGGCGGTTGCCGGTGTCGTGCTCACCTACAAGGGCACAAATATCCGTGACTTTGCCGGCCTTGGCCGCTCCGCTCCCTGGACGATGACGGCTTTCGCGATTGCTGGCCTCTCGCTCATCGGCGTGCCGTTGACAGCAGGCTTCCAGTCCAAGCTTCAGCTGGGCTACGCTCTCTTCGAGCATGGCTGGTGGTGGGCGGTGATCCTCGTCGTGTTCTCAAGCTTCCTGGCTGTGATTTATGTCGGCCGCATTCTTGAAGCGGTCTTTTTCCAGCCGCCGGTCAATCCGCGCAAGACGCATAAGGAAGCGCCCATCGTGCTGCTCGTGCCGCTCTGGATACTGGCGCTGGCCAACATCTATTTCGGTATAACGACCGAGATCCCGCTCGGCCTCGCCCGTGATGCAGCTGCGGCGGCCTTCGGACTGGAGGCGTTCCGATGAGCCCTGACATGCTGATCCTTGCTGCCCTTTGCCTTCCGCTGCTGATTGCTGCGGGCATTGCCGCCGCTGGGCGTTTCCCGAACGTGCGCGAGGGTGTGACCCTTATCGGCTCCGTGATCCTGCTGGGCGTGGTGATCGCGCTGGCCGTGGCCGTGTCGAATGGCGAGACGCCGTATCTTGATCTCGGTGCGGCGGCGCCGGGCCTGTCCTTCACGTTCAAGCTCGAACCGCTCGGCGCGCTCTTTGCGCTGGTCGCGAGCGGACTCTGGATCGTCAACTCGTTCTATTCGATCGGCTACATGCGCGGGAACCGCGAACGCAACCAGACGCGCTTCTACATCTGCTTTGCCTTCGCCATTTTCGGTGCGCTGGGCGTGGCCATGTCGGGCAACCTGTTTACGCTGTTCGTTTTCTATGAAGTACTGACGCTGTCGACGTATCCGCTGGTCGCGCACAAGGGCGATGCAGCAGCCAAGCGCGGCGGGCGCATCTACCTGCTGACGCTGCTCGGCACATCCATTGGCCTGTTCCTGACGGCGGTGATGTGGACATGGACGCTCGCCGGTCAAAACCTCGACTTCGTGCAGGGCGGCCTGCTGGCGGGCCTGAACATCAGCCCGGCCGTTTCGACGGCACTGCTCCTGCTCTTTGCTTTCGGTATCGGCAAGGCGGCGCTCATGCCGGTGCATTTCTGGCTGCCCAACGCCATGGTTGCGCCAACGCCCGTATCGGCGCTGTTGCATGCCGTGGCCGTTGTGAAGGCTGGCGTGTTCACCGTGATGAAAGTGTCCATTTTCATCTTCGGCGAAGACCTGCTTCAGGCCACGCCGGGGCGCGAATTCATTCTGGGGGTCGCCTGCTTCACGATGATTGTCGGCTCGCTTGTCGCGATGACCAAGGACAACCTGAAGGCAAGGCTCGCCTATTCAACGATTGCCCAGCTCGCCTATGTGACGGCCGGTGCGATGATTGCCAACCAGGCCGGTTTCCTCGGTGGCAGCATCCAGATCGCGGCCCACGCTGCAGGCAAGATGACGCTCTTCATGTGTGCAGGCGCGATTTATGTCGCCACGGGCGCGACCAACATTTCCCAGATGCGCGGCCTTGGCCGCCGCATGCCGATGATCTTCATCGCCTTCTTCATCGCCTCGCTTTCGATCATCGGCATTCCGCCAATGGCTGGCGCTTGGGCGAAGTATGAGCTGATGCAGGGCGCCATCAACAGCGGTGACACCTATGTGCCGTGGATCCTGATCGGTTCTTCGCTGCTGAACATCGCCTATCTGCTGCCTATCCCGATCCTGGCGCTTATGCCGCCACCGGGCTCGCCTGAGCCGAAGGCGTTCAAGCGGCCCGGCGGTGCGCCTGCGCTGACCGTGGCGGCGCCGGTCTTCACCGCGGCGCTGTGCATCATCCTCTTCTTCCTCATGGGGCCGCTGGCTGATTTCCTCGCGCCCTCCGTTGGCGGCAGCGCTGCAGCCATCGTCACAGGAGTCCAGCCATGAGCAATGACACGCCTGAAACCCGCGACAAGTCCGGCCGTTTCCTCAGCCGTGCTGCCGAAAAGGCGCACGACCTGCACACCGTTTCCGACGAGGGTGTCCACCCGATGGCAAAGATCCTTTTTGGCTGGACCGAAGCCAAGAATATCGGCGCCATCATGTTCTGGGGCCTCGGCATTCTAGGCGCGGTCCTGATCGTGGCCGACGTTTTCGTGCACCGGCATGACTATTTCACCTTCGCCAATTCGACCGGTTTCTACGGTCTTTACGGCTTTGCCTGCTTCGCCTTTGTGGTGCTGATGGGCTGGCCACTGGGCAACCTGTTGCGACGTGGCGAGAACTATTATGGCGATGCCGGCGGCCCGCCCGCCGACGTTGACCCGGACAGGCCCCTGCCGCCTGAAAATGCACATCCGACTTATGAGGGAGACGACTGATGCCGGCCTTCCTGACCGCCCTGAACCCTGGCTGGCTGTTGATCCTTGCAGGCGTTGTGGCCATTTTCCTGCCCATGCGCCGCGCGCGTCAGGGCATTGCCATTGCCGCGCCGCTAATTGGCATCGCGCTCCTGGCCATGGCCGATCAGAATGTGAACCACCTGACAGCCAGCGTTATGGGCATGGACCTCGTGCTCTACCGCGTCGACGGCCTGAGCTTTGTGTTCGGCCTCGCCTTCCTGATCGCTGCGCTGCTGAACGCCATCTATGCCTGGCATACAGATGACCGCGTGCAGGACGGTATGGCACTGGCCTATGGGGGCGCGGCTGTTGCGGCGGCCTTCTGCGGCGACCTGATGACCCTGTTCATCTTCTGGGAGATCACGGCTGTAACCTCAGTCTTCATGGTGCTCGGGGCAGGGACGCGCGCGTCCTATTTCGCGTCAATGCGCTATCTTGGCGTTCAGATCCTGTCGGGCGTGCTGCTGCTGGCAGGCATCGCCTATGTCTACAAGGATACGGGCGGCATCAGCCTCAAAGTGTTCGAAAACCTGGCTGAGCCGGGCGCACTGCTCATCTTCATCGCTTTCGGTATCAAGGCGGCTTTCCCCTTCCTGCACAACTGGCTGCAGGATTCCTATCCGAAGGCCTCGGTTGTCGGCGCAGTTGTCCTGTCGGCCTTCACGACGAAACTTGCGGTCTATGCCTGTGCGCGCATGTTCCCCGGCCAGGATGCGCTGATCTGGATCGGCGCGATCATGACCTGTTTCCCGGTCTTCTTCGCCGTGCTCGAGAACGACCTGCGCAAGGTTCTGGCCTATTCGACGAACAACCAGATAGGCTTCATGATCTGCGCAATCGGCGTCGGTACACCATTGGCGCTTAATGGCGCCGTGGCCCACGCCTTTGCCGACATCATGTTCAAGGGCCTCCTGTTCATGTCCATGGGCGCCGTCCTTTACCGGACAGGCACGACCAAGGCCTCCGAGCTGGGCGGCCTTTACCGCTCCATGCCATGGACGACTGTGTTCTGCCTCGTCGGCGCCGTGTCGATTTCGGCCATGCCGCTCTTCTCTGCCTTCGTGACCAAATCGATGATCCTCAGCGCCGTGGCGCATGCCGGACTGCCGATCATCTGGCTGATGCTGATGTTCGCTTCCGCAGGTGTGCTTGAGCACTCGGGCATCAAGATCCCGTACTTTGCCTTCTTCGGGCATGACAGCGGACGCCGGGTGAAAGAGGCGCCGTTCAACATGTTGCTCGCGATGGGCATGGCGGCGTTCATCTGTATCGCCATCGGCATTCCGGCCATCGTTCCGGGCCTCGGCTATGAGTGGCTCTACAACCTGTTGCCATATCGCGAAGAGGCGATGTCGTACCAGCCGTTCACCTTCGAGCATATCCTGACGCAGATGCAGCTGCTCGTACTCGCCACGTTCGCCTTTGTCGTGCTCAAGCGCTTCGGCCTCTACCCGCCCGAAAAGCCCGGCACGATCCTCGATACCGACTGGGCCTATCGCAAGGTCGGGTTCGGCATGGCCAAGTGGCTTGGCACGGTCTGGGGCAAGGTTGGTCCGGCCATGACGGCTGTGTTCTTCGGCATCACGGGACGGGCCTATAACCGGATCGAGGCAGCCTTCAGCCCACGCGGCGAACTGGCGCGTGGCGGCCTGACGGGTGCGATGGCGATCTGGACGGCAGCGTTGCTGGGGCTTGTGCTTCTGCTTGCCTTTGTAACAGTCGGCTAGGTATCTATTGGCATCGCAAGTGCCTGTAGATAAATGCAAAGTTGTCTTTAGCCTGTCAGGGCTGCATTTTTAATATTTACTATTAGTGTTCTTCAGATACGCCAGAATATAGTCTGGCTGGGGAGATGCTGATGACTGATGCTCCAAAGAATACTGCACGGGATAGTGTGGTCATCGAACTTGCGAGCGAGATTGTGGCCGCTTTCGTTCGGAACAACTCGGTTTCGGCAGCCGAGCTGCCAGATCTTATCCGAAGCGTCCATGCGTCTCTTTCCGCACTCGGCACAACAGAAACCGACCAGAGCCGGCAGAAACCGGCTGTATCGGTGAAGCGCTCGCTCGGTGAGGATTTCCTTGTCTGCCTTGAGGACGGCAAGAAGTTCAAATCGCTGAAGCGCCACCTGCGGACCAAGTATGACATGTCGCCCGATGAATACCGGGAGAAATGGAACCTGCCACCAGACTATCCGATGGTCGCGCCAGGTTACTCCAAGCATCGTTCAATGCTGGCTAAAAAGATGGGTCTCGGAAAAGGCGAGAAAGCCTAGTTGTTGATCGCGAATACTGTTCGTTACGATGCCGCAACGAAATAAATTTGTAAGACTGGTTAACAAATCCTGTAGTTGACTCTTGATCTGCGACTCCACTCGCGCGATAGGTGATTCTGTCGAATCACCTTGGGGGTGGCCCACGATGCCTAAAAAACCAGTATTCCAGGGCGTAACCATCGCCCAGCAAGCCTTGATAGATTACTGGAAGCAGCTGCGCGATGATGCCGGTTGCGTCCGGCGCGAGGCGATTGATCCCGGCGCGCTTCGCAGCATGCTGGCCAGTATTTCCATCGTCCAGTTTGACGAGTCCGGTGATGGACGGTTCCGGATCGCCGGTTCCCGTCTGCGGGACATTTTCGGCATGGAGGCGCGGGGTCGTCGGGTTGCCGATGTCATCGGCGAGCATGGCGATGCTTTCGCCCTCGGTCTGTCTGTCGCACTTGAACGGCGTGCGCCTGTTGGCGGTGTTATCGAGCAGTCCAACGGGATGCATGCGTGGCTGCGTTTGCCGCTCTTGGATTCCAACGGCGAGCTGACCATGGTGCTTTGCCATGACGAGATGTTGCCCAGCCGCCGCCTGATCCTGCCAAACAAGGACTCTGTCCACACTTCTTCCCCGCGCGCGGCCGCCTGAATCGCCTGCATTGCCTGATGTCGTCTTGATGAAATAGGAAAGTTATCCTACACCTTCCGGAGCCGGGTAGTCTTCTGCCTGCCAACCAGAAGGAGACAGTGATGGCGAAATTCGATCCACAGAAAGACGAGGACCGCGCCTACCTGGCGGCGGCACTGACGGCCTTTGCGCTTGGCCTGAAGCTGGAGGCGGTGCTCTCGCCGGAGCGGGGCAGCCCGATAGAAGCGCGCGCCAGGCATATCGCGATGTATCTCACGCACGTGGCGCTGGGCATGAGCCTCGCCCGGGTGGCGCGTGCCTTTGACCGCGACCGCTCAACCGTCGCCTATGCGTGCCACCTTGTGGAGGACAAGCGCGATGATGCGGATTTCGATGACTGGCTCGATCAGCTGTCGCTGGGCCTGTCGAGCGTTGTTCTACTGGGCATTGCGCCGCAACAGGCCTGTTCCGCTTCACTCAGGCGGTGAGGGCCGCATGGGCGTCGTTGCGAATGCGCTCCAGCATGGAGGCGAGGCCGTTGGAGCGCTGGGCTGTCAGCGCGCCCGATACGCCGATCTCGTCGAGCAGGGCCTTGGCATCAAACGCCGCGGCCTCGGCAGGTTTGGCGCCGGAATAGAGTCTTATGAGCAGTGCGATCAGGCCGGAGACGATCATCGCATCGGATTCGGCCCGCACGATCAACTGACCATCTTCAATATGGGTGACCATCCAGACCTGCGAGGCGCACCCCCGCACGATCGTCTTTTCTGATTTTTCGTCAGGTGCGAGCGCCGGGTTGGCCTTGCCGAGATCGATAATATGGGCGTAGCGCGCCTCCCAGTCTTCCAGCCAGGAAAACTCTTCGCGTATCTCTGCGGCAGCCGATTCAATGCTCATGTGCGTGAAATGGGGCATCGCGCAGCAAATGAAAACCCCCGGCGCCATGATGGCCACCGGGGGTCTGGTATTCTTGAGGGGTGTTCGGGCCTACTGGTAGACGCCGCCGATGCACTTGCCGACATCCGACAGGGCATGCTCGCCGATGCAGAACGGCACTTCATATTGCTGGTTCGCCGCGGCCACACATTGCTGAAGGTTCAGGTTTGCCATGTTGAGGCAACCCTTGGTCTCACGCTCTGCCATGGCTGAGTTGATCTGGCTTGAGTTCGTCTCGGTGCTGGCACCCAGTACGCGATAGGCCGCCAGCGTGGCGATCTGGTCAGCAACAGGTTCCTTGCCGAACTTTACGCGCTTGCGGTTGCCGGTCAGGCCGGATGTGACAGCGGCCGGGAACTTGATGGCGCTGGCTGCGCCGGACACGTTATCCCACAGTGAAGGTGCGCCCGTGCTGCCAGCCTGAACGAGAACAGAGTCGAAGCTTGTGTCGTTCATGGCGGTCACGAGGCCCAGCTTGGCAGGAATGCCGGCCGACTGGCTCAGGTTCAGGCCGCGGGCCTTGGCGCCCGAATTACCGATCTTGGCCTTGGCCCAGCCAGAAGCCTGTAGGGAATAGGCTTGCTCCTTGACGTAAGCGGCCGCGCTGTTGAGGCGGCGGCTATCAGCTTCCGTAGCGGCCAGCGCAGAGCTGACGGCCGTGTCGCCGCCGCTGAGTGTGCGGGCATAACGCACGTCGTTACGCATGCCGCTTTCCAGCGCGTCACGTCCGTAGAAGCTTTCAATGTCGTGCACGGCGGCACGGTATTCCGGGTTTTGCGAAGCGATCAGCGCGGAATACGCGATCCAGCCTTTCGACAGCTGGTCGGGATTATGACCGCCCAGCGAAGTAAGGGCATGGTCGATGTCCCCAGCTGAAGACAGTGGTTTGTCTTTCACGTCTGTGACGTCCGACTGGTACGTGGCATAGACTGCGGCTGTATCCGAAATCGGATCGGTTGCCTGCGCACTTGCGCCTGCTGCCAGTCCCAATCCGACAAATGCCGCCCCGATCATTCTGATGGTTTTCATGGTCTCAACTCTCCCTCACGCGATACGCGATAGTCTTGCCCCATCTTCCCCACCGGGGGAACCTCACCTTGCCTGTCGAAAGCATTACAAATACAGCAAGGGATGGGAACCAGCTTCAGAATGCCTAATGAATCTCTATGGGATGTTAACGAGTCCCCCAGCATGACGCATCGCCGATTAAACTTGGTTAATGTTACATGGTTGGCGCTTATTGCGGCAGCTGCCCTGATTGCTGTGCTGCGCGGCGTGGGAATCATCCCGCTGCTAATCGGTTGCGCGATTGCGATTCTCCCAGCCTGCGTGGGCCTTGTCTTCCTCCGGCAGGGGCGGGAAGCATCCAGCTTTGCGCCGCCGCTCCTTGTAATCTGCTGGACGCTGCTCGCCGTGCTCGGCGTTGCGCTGACCGGCGGACCGTCCTCTCCCTTAACCATATTGTTCGCGCTGGCGCCGCTCGTCGCGCTTAACCTTTCAGACACGGACATGGCGGCTGAGGCGGCCATCTTTGGCGTCATTGCCTACTTCGCTGTTCTCATCATGGGGCGCTTCGGCCTCTTGCCGCCAGCCATGGCAGAGCACCTGCCGCTCACCGTTGCGATTGCCTTTGCGGGCCTTGCCCTGGCCGGGCTGCTTGTCTGGGTGCTCGTGCGGGACCGTTATGCGAATGGCGCAGCCGTGCAGGCGCAGCCAGAGGCTGAGGTCGTCCCGGAGACGCCGCCTACGCCTCTGCCTGTCTTCCCCACAGCATCGGGCCTACTGCTGCTCGACATCGCCCCCGAAGGCCGCGTGCGCAATCTTTCGGGCGACCGCCTCGGACTTGCGACGCTGAAGACAGGCGCCGCGTTGAGCAGCCTGTTTGGCCCTGACGCCGACGTGGCCGCACTGCGCCCGGAAAGCGGCCTTGCGCAGGGCGAGATCGTGCTGGCCGATGGTCGCCTCGCGGCCTACGCGGCAGAGGCGCATGACGGTGGCACGCACTTGCTGCTGCATGATATCAGTGCGGCGCAGCGTCAGAGCGACGAAGCCTCTCGCGCCCTCGAAACAGCTGCGGCCAAACTTCAGGACCGCACCGCCTTCTTTGCCTCGCTGGGCCATGACCTGAAAACACCCCTTAATGCCATCCTCGGTTATGCCGACATGATGCGCGCGCAGATCCGCGGTCCGCTACCGGATGCCTACAAGGACTATCCGGATATCATCCACGAAAGCGGACAGGACCTGCTCCTTCTGGTCGACGACATTCTCGATCTCGCCAAGGCCAATGCGGACCGCCAGCGCCTTGAGCCGGAACCGGTCGACCTCGTAGCCTCCGCTCAGTCCATCATCCGACAGCTCGACAACCAGGCGGAGCGCGCTGGCGTGAAGCTGAAGATGAAGGCCGACGCTGAAGTGTGGGCCGAAGCCGATGCCCGCGCCGTGCGCCAGATCTGGCAGAACCTGGTCTCCAACGCGATCAAGTATTCCGAGCGCGGCGGCACGGTGACTCTCGATGCCTTCGAGGCCGGTGGCGCAGCCGTAATCAGTGTCATCGACCGTGGCGCAGGCATGACGGAAGATGATCTAAAGAAAGTGACAGAGCCTTTCGCGCAGGGTGGTAATTCACGCGGCCGCGCGGGGACGGGCCTTGGCCTCGCCGTCGTACGGAGCTTTGCCGAGTTGCATGGCGGCCTGCTGAACCTCACATCGCGGCCGGGCAAGGGCACACGCGCCGAGGTGACACTGCCGCTGGCAGACCCGGCCGACATCGCGCCCCTTGAGGATGCCGCCCAATAGGCGCACCGTGGCGGCCTGCGGGCCAGCCGCACATCACAGAAAGGTCCGGGAATGGTCCGTCTGCCGTCAAAGCTCTGGGTCGAAGCCCTCATCCGCACCGTTGAGGTTGCTGGCTCCTCTGCGTTCGTCGTGCAGAAGGGCGACGCTGAACGGGGCGACACACTGATCAAGGTATCACGCCTCGATGGCACCGCCGTCGCCTACACGCCCAGTACCAATCTTGAAGGCGAGCGCGTCTTCCGCAATCTGCTCTCCCAGGGTGTCGGCCCGGATGAGGCCAGCGTGGATGCCTATATCAGGCGTGCCCGCGACCGCGACAGCGACCTCTGGGTGGTCGAGATTGAAGACCGCGAGGGCCGTCATTTCCTCACCGAGGATATCGAAGACTAGTTTTGCCCCTTACACCGCGATTTCGCGGCAAGGCCGTTCAGGTAAACTCGCTGTTAACCCGTCCAAGGCAGCCTCGGCTCAAATCCACTGCCGGGGGCGTGCAGACCATGTTGTTCCTACTCAACGATACGATCGCCGAGATTGATATCCCGGAGATCCACCTGTCCAAACGCTGGAAAAGCCTCGGCTGCGGCGACCCGCACGGGATGCGGGCACGCGAGGCGCTGGAATTCGTCACCCGTGTCATCTCGGACCATGTGCGCGAGCACATGCCAATAGACGAAGTCCTGATCCAGGACCTTGGTTCACTGATCATCGCCAAGACCGGCGCCAACGCGGCGCTGTTCCCGGTGTTTGAGTCCAAAGTCAGCGAGCCCCGCCTGACCATCCTGCCGGAAGCCATCCTCAGGGCATTGAAGCAGCGTACCGAACAGGAAGGCACGCCGCCCAATATTGCCGAGATCTGGCCGCTGGCGGCCTGACGGTTTATTTCACCGAAATGGATTTGGTCGTGATGACGGTGCGTCCGTTGCGCGCCTGCAATACGTAGCGAACCGTATAGGCGCCTGCCTTGTCCGGTGCCTCCAGCGTGATCGTCGGGCCCTCTGACGTGTAGCCGTAGGTCAGTTCCCCGCTTGTGTTCGTATAGCCTTCGGGCACCAGGTCGACATAGTCACCCTGATTGGCTGGACCGGTCCATGAGACGTCGAAGCTCGTCCCCTTCTGAACGCTTGCAGGGATGTCCAGCGTCGCCTTGGCTGCAGTCAGCGTCAGTGGTGCGACTGCCTTCACGGAACGTCCCGTTGATGACTGCAGCACATAACGAAGGTCATATTCGCCCGCTTCCCCTGGAGCCTGGATCGATAGCGGGTTTTCGGCTTGCACATAGGTGTAGGACTTCTCGCCACTCGTCTCCTTGTAGCCGCGCGGCACGATGTCGACATAGTCGCCCTGATTGGCTGGCCCGGCCCATGCGACAGAGAAGGTTTCGCCTACGGTCACACTTGCCTTGGATGGCGTCACGTCGAAGGGAATGTCCTTCAGCGTCAGCGGCACAGTTTTCAGTACCGTGCGCCCATCGGCCGATTGCAGCACGTAGCGCACGTCATACTCGCCCGCTTCGCCCGGCAGTTTCACCTCAATCGGATTGACGTCGGTGACGTAGGTGTAGGCCTTTTCACCGCTCGTCTGCTTGTAGCCGCGAGGGACGATGTCGACATAATCGCCTTTCGTTCCTGGCCCGGTCCAGTCGACAACAAGCGCCTTGCCGATAGCGACGGCAGGATTGAAGGCCAGCTCGACGCGGGTGTCGGTCACCTCCAGCGGCACGGTTTTCAATACTGTGCGACCATCGCTGGCCTTGGCGACATAGCGCAGCGCGTAGGCTCCCGGTGTGCCGGGCGCGCGTAGCGTCAGCGTTTCGCCGTCCTTGGTATAGGCATAGGCCTTCTCACCGCTCGTCAGTGTGTAGCCTTCCGGCACGAGGTCGACATAGTCGCCATCATTGTTGGGGCCGCGCCATTTGACCAAGACATTTTGGCCGATGCCGATAGAAGGTTCGGCCACAATCGCGACAGCCGCATCGACCACCTTGATCGTGGTGTTCGCGATCACGGTGCGGCCCTGCGGCGCGTTCCAGACATAGCGCAGCTCATAATCACCGGGCGTTCCCGGCGCGCGCATGGACACTGGGTTGCCATCCTCTGTGTAGCCATAGGACAGCTCGCCATGGGTCTTGGTGTAGCCCGGTGGCACGAGATCAACATAGTCTTCGTCAGCGCCGGGGCCGTCCCAGTTCACTTCAAACATGGAGCCGATCTCGACACTTTCCGGGCCGGTGATCGTGGCCGTCGCGGTCGCCGCTTCCGGCGGGCCGGATTCGACAGCCTCGGCCACCGTGCTCAAGGCATCTGCCAGTTCGCCCGCGTTCGAGGCTTCTATATATTTGCCGCCCGTCTGTTCGGCGAGGCATGCGACCTGCCGGCCTTCAGCTGCGCTGAGGCCAAAGCCGATCACATGGGCCGTAAAGTCCAGTCCGCGCGCCTCCAGCGAGGCACCCGCCGCGCAGGGGTCTGCATCACAGGTCTCGATGCCGTCGGTGACCAGGATGACGGTCGCCCGCGTCTCCTCGATCTTCATGGCATTGGCCGCCGTTTCCACGGCCGCCGTCAGCGGCGTCTTGCCCATTGGTACCAGCTTGTCGACCACATCGGGCAGGGGCGTTGTGGCGCCCGGGCTGCGCAGCAATTCGATATCCTTGCAGTCGCCCTTGCGGCGGTGGCCATAGGCGATCAGGCCGGCCGATCCGATATCCGGATTGCTGGCAACCATTGTGCGCACGGCCTCGCGCGCGATATCACGCTTCGACTTGCCGTCGATCTGACCCCACATGGACCCTGAGGAATCCATGACGACCATGACCTTCATGGGCCCCTTGGGCGTTTCCACCACCGCATCTTCCGGCTTGGCAGGGGCCTCAAGGCTCACGGCGATGGGCTGGGCGCCGCTGTCGCTCTCAAGTGAGGTCTGTTCTGCAGCGATTGCGGGCTCTGAATCCGTGGAATTGGCGTCCGATGCCAGTGTTTGCGGCGCATCGGCGTCTGGTGCCTTGTCCTTGCTGCAGCCTGTAAGCATCAGCGCTGCTGCAGCGCAGCTGACGAGAATTATGTTTGAATAAGCCATGAAAAGCGTCCCCTTTATTCTGGCTGGTCTGTCCCCATGCACATCATACAACGCAATCGCGGCGTGCAAAGCCGCCTTCAACCCCTTCATTCCTGCATGCAAATCGGCTAGTGGCTGGCGGCTGAAACAGAATTGTCCGGAAATACCATGTCCCATATCGCCGAAGCCGCCCGCCGGCGCACCTTTGCCATCATCTCGCACCCGGATGCCGGCAAGACGACGCTGACCGAAAACCTGCTCCTCGCAGGTGGCGCCATCCGTGCGGCTGGCGAGGTTGCGGCGCGCGGTGCGCAGCGGCGCACCCGGTCTGACTGGATGAAGATCGAGCGCGACCGGGGCATCTCGGTTTCGGCCTCGGTGATGACGTTCGAATACAGCGATCTCGTCTTCAACCTGCTCGATACGCCGGGCCACGAAGACTTTTCCGAAGACACCTACCGCACGCTGACAGCAGCCGACTGCGCCGTCATGGTGCTCGACGCCGCCAAGGGTATCGAGCCGCAGACGCTGAAACTGTTTGAAGTCTGCCGCATGCGCGACATTCCTATCATCACCTTCATCAACAAGATGGACCGTGAGGCGCTTGAGCCGATCGAACTGCTCGATGAGGTACAGGACAAGCTCCAGCTAGACACGGCGCCGCTCTACTGGCCTGCCGCCTCCGGCCAGCGTTTTGCCGGCATGAAAGATCTCACCACAGGCGAGTTCTGCCAGTTCGACCGCCGCCCCGGCGAACCGCCGCATATCGGCCCGGCCACACGCATTCCCGGCAGCGATGAAGACCTGCTCGGAAAGCTGGATGATCATGTCTATGCGGAGCTTGTCGAAGGCGTCGAGATGGTCACAGGCCTCCTGCCGAAGTTTGATGAAGAGGCCTTTAATGCCGGCAACATGACGCCTGTCGTGTTCGGCTCAGCCCTGCGCCATTTCGGCGTCGCGGAACTCCTGAACACGCTTCGCGACTTCGCGCCGCCACCACGCGTCCAGAAGGCTGAACGCAAGGGGCAGGTGATAAGTGTTCAGCCCTCTGATAATGACGTCTCCGGTTTCGTCTTCAAGATCCAGGCGAACATGGACCCGAACCACCGCGACCGCGTGGCCTTCCTCCGCCTCTGCTCCGGCGAGTTCAAGCGCGGCATGCGCCTGAAGAGTGCCACAGGCAAACAGCTCAATATCCACAATCCGCTCATGTTCTTGGCGCAGGACCGAGAGATAGCCGAAACCGCCTATGCGGGCGATGTGATCGGCGTGCCAAACCATGGTCAGCTGCGCGTTGGCGACAGCCTCTCGGAAAGCGGCGACATCCAGTTTGCCGGTATCCCCAACTTCGCGCCGGAACTGCTGCGCCGCGCCCGCGTGAAGGACCCGATGAAGGCCAAACACTTGCGCAAGGCGCTCGAAAGCCTCGCCGAGGAAGGCGTCACCCAGCTGTTCAAGCCAGCTATCGGCTCCGACATGATCGTTGGTGCTGTCGGCCAGCTGCAATTTGAAGTCATGATCGAACGTGTGGCGGCTGAATACGGCCTCGAAGTCATGTTCGAAATGGCGCCTTATAACGTCGCGCGCTGGATGGCCTGCGATGATCCGGATAAGCTGGAAGAGTTCCTTGATCGGAACAAGTCAGCGTCAGGCACAGACCTTGACGGCGCACCTGTCTATCTGGCGAAGAATGCCTGGGATGTCGGTTACGCGCAGGAAAAGAACCCGTCGATCCGCTTCACGGCCACGAAAGAGCGCTCGCTCTAGTGTCTTAGCGTATCGTCTTCCGGGGCTTCGCCCAGAAGATCATCCGGCGGCGTTTCAAGCACGGGCGCGAAGAAGGCCTCGTGCGTTGGTGAGAAGCCCGATGTCGCTGCCGGGTTGCGCTCCAGACGTCCGCCGCCACGTTTCAGCTCGCAGCGCGCAGGCGTCTCGCCCACGACCGCGACAAAGCTCCACGCCTTGCACATGTCATTGTCGGCGCAGGCGCTCTGGCAGCTGAGCGCGTCTTCCGATGGCATCACGCTATAGGTCGCGCCAAAGCGGTAGTAGCCCTGTTCATAGCCCACAGGCGCTGGTTCAGCCACGGCATCGGCCTTCAGCGACATTGGCGCTTCGGCAAAGGCGGGCGCTACAAGGCAGGCGGCCAGTGCAAGCAGTCGGATATGGCGCATCGGTCAAACTCCCAAGTCTCCAGCGTCGGAGGCTAGGCCGCGCCGGTTAAGGAAGCTTTTACGCTCAGCTGGTCAGTGCCTCGCGCTTTTCCTCGATTTCCAGCCATTCCATCTCGGCCGCTTCGGCCTCACTACGCGCCGCGCCGATACGTTCGGATTTGGCATTGAAGGCCTTCGGATCGCGCGAATAGAGCGCCGGATCGGCGAGTTCCTTCTCCAGCTTCGCAATCTCCGTATGCAGTTTGGGGATCAGTGCGTCGATTTCTTTCTGGCGGTGCTCGTCCTTGAACGACAGTTTGTTCTGCGGCTTGGGCTTCGGCGCTTCGGCTGGCTTGGCCTTGGCGGAGCGCGCGTCATTGTCGCCATTGCGGCGCACCTGCGCCAGCTGGTCCTGCGCGTCGGTCCAGCCGCCTGCCGTCTGCACCCATTTGCCCTCGCCCAGCGGGCAGAGGCAACTCGTCACCGTACTGTCGAGAAAGGCCCGGTCGTGGCTCACCAGCAGCAGTGTGCCCTCATAGGCCAGCAGCATGTCTTCCAAGAGGTCCAGCGTCTGCAGGTCCAAATCGTTGGTCGGTTCATCCATCACCAGAAGCGTGGACGGCTTGGCAAGGCCAATGGCCAGCGCCAGTCGGTTGCGTTCCCCGCCCGACAGCGCGCCGACAGGCTGGCGCAGCTGTTCGGTCTTGAACAGGAAGTCCTTCGCATAGGCCGCAATGTGCCGCTGCTGCCCTTGAACCATCAGCGAGTCCCCGCCCGATGGCGCCAGCGCCTCCCAGATCGTGTCTTTAGGGTCCAGCGTGTCGCGCGTCTGGTCCAGGTAGGTCACGTCCAGCGTCTTGGCGTGGCGAATGCTGCCCGCGTCAGGTTCGATCTCTCCCAGCAACAGGCGCACAAGCGTTGTTTTGCCCGCGCCGTTCGGGCCGATAATGCCGATCCGGTCGCCGCGCAGGATCTTGATCGACAGGCCATCGGCAATCACCAGCGGCCCGTTCGGCGTTTCGAATGTCTTCGACAGGTCTTTGACCTCGATCACCTTCTTGCTCATCGAGTCGCCGACGCCCGCGCTGAACTCGGCCGTGTTCTTGCGATCATTCAGCGCCGCGCGCATGGCGCCGTGCTGGGCGCGCATGTCGTGCAGCTTGGCGAGGCGGCCCTGGTTACGCTTGCGCCGCCCGGTCACGCCGCGCGCCAGCCAGTGCTGCTCGGCCTTCAGCTGCGTGGTCACGCGCTTCAGCTGGCGTTCTTCTTCCACTTCGATAGCCTCGGCCCATTCGTCGAACTTCACATAGCCATCGGGCGATTTCAGAACGACGCCCTGGCGCAGCCACAGCGTATTGGTCGAGATATTCTCAAGGAAGCGCCTGTCGTGGCTCACCACCAGAACAACGCCATTGAACGCCTTCAGGCGGCCTTCGAGGTATTCGATCATCGGCACGTCGAGGTGGTTGGTCGGCTCGTCCAGCAGGATGACGTCGGGCTCGGCCGCAAAGGCGCGTGCCAGCGCCACGCGCCGCTGTTGGCCGCCCGAAAGCGTTTTCGGGTCCGTGCTGCCATCGACGCCGAATTCCATCAGCTCGGCCTCGGCCATATAGTCATATTCCAGCCCGTCGCTGACATAGGCCAGCACGGTGTCATAGCCGTCAAAGCGCGGCTCCTGCACAACGGTGGCATAGGTCGTGCCTGGCTGGCGCCACACCTGGCCGCTGTCAGCTTCGAGTTGCTCCGAGATGATGCGCATCAGCGTGGACTTGCCCGCCCCGTTGCGCCCCACCAGCGCCGCCCGCTCGCCCTTGGACAGGCTAAGCGTCACCCCCTCGAACAGGGGCTTCGCGCCAAGCGACAGACGCACATCGGACAATGAAATCAGGGGAGGTTGAGCCATCCGCGCCAGATAGCGTGTGCGGGGGGCGAGGGGAAGGGGGCAGTTTCCGTGCGCTCAGTCCTGTGCGACGGCTTTCGCGCCGCCAAGCTTGTCAGGGTTCCGCGTGATGAAGATATGGGTGATCTTCCCATTCTCGATGGCGAAGGCATTTGTCTGGAGGACATCATCGCGTTCGCGGCTGATATAGCCGGGCAGGCCGTCAATCCAGACCGAACGAATGTAAACGGCGGGCTGTAGAGTCATCTTGCGAAACATGCCTGCGAAAAGCCGAACCATGTTATCAATACCGATGATGGGGTTACGCCAGGCATGCGCCTTCCCGCCGCCGTCAGACTGCAGCACGACATTGTCGGCCAACAGGCCCTGCAACGCGTCCATGTTGCCTGAGTTGACCGCTGCAAAGAAGGCCGACACGATCTGCTCGCCTTCCTCCCGCGCGACGGGGTAACGCGGTTTGGCCTCCTGCACGTGAGTGCGCGCGCGGGCGGCCAACTGGCGCACGGCGGCGGGTTCGCGTTTCAACAGGGCGGCGATCTCGTCCATCGGCATGTCGAACACATCGTGAAGCAGGAAGGCCGCGCGCTCCAGCGGCGACAGGCGTTCCAGTGCCAGCATCAGCGGCAGGGTCAGGTCGTCAAGCCGGTCATCCTCCGTCGCAGTTTCAATCAGGGGCTCGGGCAGCCAGCTGCCGACATAGGTTTCGCGCTGCTTGCGCGACGACTTCATCACATCCAGGCAGAGGTTGGTGACGATCCGGTTCAGCATGGCCGCCGGTGTGTGCACATTGTCCTGATCCATGCCTTGCCAGCGCAGCCATGCGTCCTGCACTACATCTTCCGCCTCGGCCATCGAGCCGAGCATGCGGTAGGCAAGGCGCACCAGCATTGGCCGGTGCGACTCGAATAGGGCAGTGGCGCCGTCAGGCGGCGGCATGCTGCAGCTCACTTGTGGGGATCGCCTGGAAGCCGATCTGCAGCCGGTTCCAAAGATTGATCGCGCCGATGCCCAAGCTCAGATTGACGATTTCATCTTCGCTGAAAACGTCTTCGAGAGGGGCATAGTCCGCATCAGATGCATGCGTATCCGCTACACGCGTCAGCGCCTCAGTCCAGGCCAGTGCTGCACGCTCGCGCGCCGAGAACAGGCTGGACTCGCGCCAGGCGTTCAGCATGTGCAGGCGCATGTCGCTCTCGCCAAGCTTGCGCGCCTCAGTCACATGCATGTCGATGCAGAAGGCGCAGCCATTGATCTGCGAAGCGCGCATCTTGACCAGCTCCAGCAGGGTCGGCTCCAGCCCGCTATCCTTCAGGCTGGCCTCCAATGCAATCATTGCTTTCATCGCTTGAGGGACATGTTTGAGCGGGGCTTTGATACGGGGTGTCATGGGTATCTCCTTTGCGGTTGATACACCCCTGACGAGACACCGGCCACAGATGTGACATGGCCCTGGAATTTGTCTGCCTTAGCCTATGTTATCACGGAAGATAAATCGCCTTGGCGTTGACGAATTCCTTCATGCCGAAGCCGCCATGTTCGCGGCCATAGCCGGAATCCTTCACGCCGCCGAAGGGCATGTTCGGGTCAGCCGTGCCGAAGGAGTTGATGCGGACCATGCCGGTATCGAAATGGTCGCGGGCGAGCGCAATCGCCTTCTCCTCGTCCTTCGTAAAGATGCCGCCGCCGAGGCCGTAGCGGCTGTCATTGGCGATGCGCATCGCATCCTTGTCATCCTTGGCCTTGATGATCGAGGCCACCGGCCCGAACAATTCATCGTCATAGGCTGGCGTGCCTGGCTTGCAATTGGCGAGCACGGTCGGCGGGTAATACTGGCCTTTGCCCTCGGGCGGCTTGCCGCCGCAGAGCAGGTCCGCGCCGCCTTCAACGCTTTTCGACACCTGTTCGCACAGCGTATCAAACTGGTCCTTGCTGGAGACGGGGCCAAGCTGGGTATCGTCCTTCATCGGGTCGTCCATCTTCACGGCTTTCATGGCGTCAACAAAGCCCGTGACGAAGGCATCGTAATGCGCCTCGGTCACAATAAAGCGCTTGGCCGAAACACAGGTCTCACCATTGTTGAACAGGCGGCCCTGCACGCACGTTTTCACGGCGAGCGAAATGTCCGCGTCATCGAGTACGAGATAGGCGTCATTCGAGCCGAGTTCGAGAACGGTTTTCTTCAGGTTCTTTGCGGCCAGCTGGCCGATGTGACGCCCGGCGCCATCGCTGCCCGTCATGGTTACAGCGCGCACCAGCTTGTGTTCTATGATCTTGTCTGACGTATCATGGTCAATCACCAGCACGTCGAATAGGCCCTTGGGAAGGCCCGCCGCGAGGCAGACATCGCGCAGCAGCAGGCCACTACCGGTGCATATGCTGGCATGCTTCAGCACGACCGCGTTGCCCGCCATCAGGTTCGCGGCGAGAACGCGCACCGGCTGATAGAGCGGGAAGTTCCAGGGCTGGATGCTGTAGATCACGCCGATCGGGGAATAGGTGACGATGCCGCGCTTCTTGCCGCCGGTATGCTTGCGCTCTTCATCGGCGAGCTCGGAGGGGCCGTTATCAGCGGTGTATTCGAGAATGCGTGCGCACAGCTCGACTTCCATCTTGCCGTCCCGCAGCAGCTTGCCCATTTCCATCGTCATCAGATTGGCAAACTTGTCCGCATTATCGCGCATGCGTGCAGCGATATTGCGAAGGCTCTGCGCGCGCTCGCTATGGGATTTGGTCTTCCAGTCCGTGAACGCGGCATGCGAGGCTTCGAGTTTCCCGAAGGCTGTCTCGGTGCTCATCAGATCATAGGTTGCAAGCGTTTCGTCTGTAGCCGGATTGGTCGTGGTAATATGTTTCGTCATGAATATGTCCTGATAATTGGGAATGGGGCGCGGGTAGGCGCGCTCAGCTGAGCAATGCGAGCAGCTTCTTGGCGGCCTCTGCCGATGAGGCGGGGTTCTGGCCTGTGACCAGTTTGCCGTCTGTCACCACGAAGGAGGCCCAGTCGTCGCCCTTCTTGTAGTGTCCACCATTCTCTTTCAACATGTCTTCCACGAGGAAGGGCACGACATCGGTGAGGCCGACGCCTTTCTCTTCAGTGTTGGTAAAGCCGGTTACGGTCTTGCCCAGCACGAATGGCTTGCCGTCCTTGCCCTTCGGATATTTGAACACCGCCGGTGCGTGGCAGACGGCCCCGATGGGGCGACCGCTGTACGCAAAGGTTTCGATCAGCGAGATGCTGTCGGCATCATTCGCCAGGTCCCAAAGCGGACCGTGGCCGCCGGGATAGAAGATCGCGTCAAAGCCGTCGGCAGAGACTGTGCTGAGCACTTCAGTATTGGCGAGCGCCTTTTGCGCGTCGCCGTCGGCCTTGAAGCGTTTGGTTTCTTCGGTCTGCGCGTCGTCGGTATTGCTCTTTGGATCAAGTGGCGGCTGGCCGCCTTTCGGAGAGGCCAGGGTTATGTCGGCACCGGCATCCTTGAACACATAATAGGGCGCAGCAAACTCCTCCAGCCAGAAGCCGGTCTTGTCGCCGGTATCCCCCAACTTTTCGTGGGATGTCAGGATCATGAGAATTTTCATAGATGTGTCGCCTTGTGTTCAATGAACACGGTCACCAATGGGTTTCGATGCGCGTGGATCAGAGAGTGAATTACTGAACCACACCAACGAACCCATCAATGACTTGTTCCAAGGCGGCGGCAGTGGCTCCCACGACTCCGCTGTGCGGCGCTGGCCTACACCTGTAGCGCCACCTCTTCCTCAACCTGTCCCAAGCGGTCCTTGCCGAAGAACATTTCGTCGCCAACGAAGAAAGTCGGTATGCCGAATGTTCCGCGCGCGATGGCGGCTTCAGTATTGGCAACCAGTTTCGCTTTCACGCCCGGGTCCTGCGTTGCTTCCAGCAGCGCGGCGCCGTCGAGGCCTGCCGCATTCATGGCTTCCACGTAGACGGCCGGGTCGTCCATCTTCAGTCCGTCTTCCCACATGGCTTTCAGGCCCGCTTCGATATAGGTTGCCAAATCTCCGCGCATCTCGGCCGCCACGGCGCCGCGCATCAGTATCAGTGTGTTGACGGGAAAGTGCGGGTTGATCCGAAACGCACTTAGGCCATGCTTCTTCACAAAGCGCATCATCTCGATGCGGTCATATTCCAGCTTGCCCTTGACGTTGCCAAAAGCGATCATGGGCGCAACATTGCCCGTCGCCTTGAAGATGCCGCCTAGCAGGCACGGGATGTAGTTCACCGTCGCCCCAGTGCGCGCCACGATATCCGGCATCACCTTGTGCGACAGATAGGCATTCGGGCTGCCAAAGTCGAAAATGAAGTCGATGGTCTTGCTCATGGGGGCTTCCTCCTACCAGGTTTCTTTCCAGGGCCGCAGGTCCAGTTCGTGCGTCCAGGCCGTGCGCGGCTGCTTGTGCAGCATGACGTAATTTTGCGCGATATGATCCGGGTTCAGAACTGCGTCCTCGTCGCGCAGCGCGTCGACATTCGGCACATTCTCACGGATGAAATTGGAATCGATCGCGCCATCAATTATCGTATGCGCGACATGGATATTCTTTGGGCCGAGTTCGCGCGCCATGGATTGCGCCAGCGCCCGCAGCGCCGCCTTGGCCCCGGCGAAGGCGGCAAGATTCTCGCGCCCCCGTGTGCTAGCCGTCGCGCCGGTGAAGATGATCGTGCCATGCCCGCGCGCCAGCATCTTCTTCGCCACTTCGCGCCCCATCAGGAAGCCGGAGAAACACGCCATCTCCCACACCTTGTGATACACGCGCGCTGTCGTCTCCGTGATCGGGAAGCGCACATTCGCGCCGATATTGAAGACGGCGACATCGATAGGTGCGACATCCGCCTCAATCCGCTCAATGAGGGCAATCATGGCCTCTTCATCGCGCGCATCCATGGGCATCGCCACCGCATCATGCCCGTCATCGCGAATGCTCGCCGCCAGCGCTTCCAGCGCATCGGCATGGCGCGGCCGGCGCACCAGGCAGGCCGTCATGCCCTCGCGCGCAAAGGCCCGGCCAATTGCTGCACCGGTGTCATCCCCCGCGCCAATCACGAGACAGGCAGACTTGTCAGGCATGAAACATCCTCCCTTGTTTTTCGGTTGCTGAATAAGACCATTATTCATTTGGTTTTAATTTGCAACCAATATATTATGGCCAGATAGAAGGAGCCGCTCATGGCCAAACGCCACACGCACACTTGCCCCATTGCGGGTGTCCTGAACATTTTCGGCGACAACTGGACATGGCTCGTTATCCGCGAGGCCTTCTACGGCGCCACGCGCTTCAGCGAGATCCAGCGCAACACGGGCATCGCCAAGAATGTGCTGAGCGCCCGGCTGGACGTGCTCGTCAACGAGGGCATTCTTGTTCGGGAAGACGTCGGCGAAAACGGCACGCGCTATGCCTACCGGCTGACGGCAAAGGGCGAGTCCCTCCATCCCGTCCTGCTCGCGCTTCACCAGTGGGGCAATGAACACGTCTACGGTCCCGGCAATGAACCCGTCGTGCTGCTGGAGCGCGCCACTGGCCAGCCCCTCCAGGCGCTCGCCCCCACATCCCGCGACGGCCACCGCCTCACCCGCGCCGATATCGAAACCCGGCCCGGCCCCGGCGCCAGCAAGGCCACCGTGCGCCGGCTGGCAGAGGCGGGAGAGTAGGCCGGCGCATCGAAAGGACTGACTTTCCGCCACGTCACGCTAAACGTAATGTGAATAATTGGTAAAATTTCTCGTTGTCGGGGATTTTCGATACACCTCCTGCTTGTGAGCCGTTTCAGCGTGTGCTTTGAAATTTTGCACGTCTGGAGGAATGGGGCATGAATTTCGTCATCTGGCGCCGCGCAATCGCGGGCATGATTTTGGCGTGCGGCCTGGCCGCGTGCGGCGGCGGCGGAAGCGGCAGCGACAATGGTGGCGGATCGTCCAACGCGCCGCCGCGTTTCACGAGTCCGACTTCATTTTCCTTCGATGAGAACACCGCTTTCAGTTTCGACCTCTCAGTCTCCGATCCCGAAGGCGACCCGGTCACAATTACTGTTCTGCTTGGGGCTGACAGCAGCCTTTTCAGCTTTGATCCGCCATCGGGTGTTGCGTCGTCTGCTTGGGGTGCTTCCTTCGACTTCGAGCAGCCGTCTGACACAAACAAGGACAATGTATACGAGCAGATCGTCCGCCTGTCCGACGGGCACAATACCGTCGAAACGACCATAAAGGTAACAATAGTTGACGTTGACGAAGCGCCAGTCTTCACCAGTTCTAGCGAATTTAATCTGAATGAGGCGGCCACCGGCCCGGTATTCACATTCAAGGCGGAAGACCCCGAAGGCGCGTCAGTGTCACAATACAAGATCACGGAAGTCAGCACATGGAAGGAAATATCCGGGCGCCTTCTGGAGGCATTTTCCATTGACAGTTCGACGGGTGTTCTGTCCGTCAGGAAGCCGTTCGACGTATCTCTGGATGATCCAAATATTCCGTTTACTGTCGTTGTTGAGGCGAGCGATGGTAACATCGTCGGCAGTGGAAGTGTCGTGGTTCATCTCATCGAACAGCCCCCGCGCGTTGTTGCGGGCGTACGATTGTTTGGCCCTTACGAACGATGGCCAATTGGCGATTTCGGCAGTACGATCGGTGATATCGACGGAGACGGTATCGACGAAGTGTGGATCAACCGTCAGGTGGTCGCAATGCTTGATCAGCCTCCGCTCGAGACAGCCTATCTCGTCTGGGGCAAGACAATGCGTGAGCTGCTTCTCGACGATCCATCGGATCTGGACATTAATGCACTTACGAGTGCGCAAGCAATCAGATTTACGCATGATCCCTATGGCAGCACTGGTTATGAAAAGCGCAGCCAGCTTGTGGCGACGAGCGCTGGTGATGTCGATGGCGATGGAACACAGGACATACTCGTCGGCTTCAGGGAAATGCGTGTTGATAGCTATTTGCCGGATGTCGAGGACGGCCCTATCGCCGCGATTGTTTTTGGCGACGCGGTGAAAAAAATCTCTAACGGCGTCTATGATTTGCTCTCGCCGCCAACGCTTGGACAGGTGAACATATCGGGTGTTTCGCGACGCGACGCATTTGGCTTATCGCTCGGAGGCGGTGAATTCGATGGTGACAGCTATGGAGATATCGTCCTTGGCTCTCCGATAGAGACAAAAACCCGCGTCATTTTCGGCGATGCAGTAAGCGCCGCGAAGACGTCCGGAGACTTGGACATATCCCTTGCCCTCCCCGGAAGCACGATCCTCCTGGAGCAGTATCGCGATGTCGACTATACAGACATGAAGCGTGCGATCGGTGACAATATTGCAAGCCTGGCGGATATCACCGGTGACGGCCTTGATGAACTTGTACTAAGCGCAAGTGCTATCACTGTGCGCGATATCGAGGTCGCGGGAGGGTGGCGCTCACGGTCTGGACTGATCGTGGTTTCAGGCAGTGTGCTTCGCGATGCTAAAGCAGCGCACCTCTCCGAAATCAATGTGGCGAGCGGACCCGTGCAAACTGGAATCGTGAAAATCACCGCTGAGAATGCAGCTGTTGGCGGCATTGCAACAAATGGTGATGTGGATGCAGACGGCCTGGTAGATATTGGTGTCGCTCACATTAACGGGAGACGCTATGACCGCATCGGCACAGTGATTTTCGGGGCGACAATAAAAGCAGCTATAGATGCAGGCGGCGGGGATATCTCGATGGATTTTACCGATCCTTCGGATGGCGTTGTCATTCACTTGCCCGATGAACATAAAGGCGTTGAGGACATTTGGTACCTTCCTTATGGAAGCATTGATTATGCTTACGCAGATACAGGCAGGGAGCCGTCGGTGAGCGTAGCTTTTGCGCCTAGCTTCACGGATGGACCCGGAGATGAATTTTTGATCGGACGCGGGTCAAATACGCCGCTTGACCGCTTCATGGCTGGATCCGTGTTCGTCTTCCGCGATCGGGCTATTTCGGGGGCTGCGACAGCTAACATAAGTCTGTCAGATGACGCGTCGATCAAAAGCGCTGCACGGGTATTTCAGGGTATTTCCGTGCGAGCGATGCTTGGCAAGACTATGTTTGTCACTGATTTTGATGGCGACGGCATAGTGGATCTATCGCTTGCCAGCCCTTCGGCGGGCCCTAAAGCATCACCCTTGTCAGATTTTCATGCTGGCGCGTACTATATCTTGCCTGGCACGATTATGCAGGACGCTTTCACGTCCGATTCGTCCGGCTATGATTTGGCTTTATCATTGGCAAACAAAACGCCGGTGCAATGAAGCTGCTTAGGCATGCTACAGTTTCGGATCTACAGGGTCCGAAACGAACGCACCTCATCCGCGCCTAACACCCGCACTCGCCCTCGGCTAGGCCGTCGAGGGTCAGCGGGCCGAGTTGCGTACGGTGGAGCGCCTCCACATGGTTGCCGACGGGGCGAACCTGGCCCGCACCAATTTCCGCGCACTTATCCAAACTAAAATCGAATAAGTTTTGAAATTTCTCGTTGTTGGGGATTTCGGGCACACGTCTTGCTTGAAAGCGCGTTCGGCGTGTGCTTTGAAATTTTCTAAGTCTGGAGGAATGGGGCATGAATTTCGTCATCTGGCGCCGCGCAATCGCGGCCATGATCTTGGCATACAGCCTGGCCGCCTGCGGCGGCGGCGGCAGCGGCAGCGACAATGGCGGCGGATCGTCCAACGTGGCGCCGCGTTTCACCAGTCCCACGTCATTTTCCTTCGATGAGAACACCGAGGTCTACTTCGAGCTAACCGTTACCGATCCGGACAGTAAAACGCTGACCATCACGGATGACGCGACCGGAGACGGGGCTCTTTTCATTGTGACGATTACACCTGACGCGGCAATTGTCACACTCAATCCATCTGAGCGGACGCTTGACTATGAAGACCCGCTGGATGGCAATGGCGATAATGTCTATGAGCAGAACATCACCTTGTTCGATGGTGAGAATACGGTGCGTACAACAATCAAGGTCACCATACGGGATGTCGACGAGGCGCCGGTATATGTAAATCCCTCGATCACGGCTCCCCAGTCTGCAGTTCTGCAACTTGAAGAAAATCATACGGGTCCTCTGTACACATTCCTGGCAAGCGATCCTGAAGGCGCCGCGATACGATACACCCTTACAGATATAAGCAGGTATGGTGCGAGCGGAGACGCCAGCATGCTGCAGCAGGCCTTCTCGCTCGACAGCACCACAGGCATTCTGACGGTGAATACGCCCTTCGATTTTGAGGCGGAGGATGGCGACGAAGGAATCGGAATGTCTATAGAAGCAACCGATGGCTCGCTGACGGTGAGACTGCGGGTGCTCATAGAAATTCAGGACGTGCCCTACACTGTCGCGGAGGGCGCCCGCATAACCGGGCTTGGGAGCGGCTATTCCAAAAGCGTTGGAGATATAGATGGCGATGGCATAGACGAACTTTGGATCAATTATGGCGTGAGCTCTGCAGGCAATTATTCCTCCAATGGATACACGAGTGGAGGCGCATATCTCATCTGGGGCAAAACCCTCCGAGATGAACTTGCGGACGGGAAGGCCAATCTCGACGCGTCTGATCTGACAGCGACGAAGGCTATCAGGTTCAATGCTGTAGCTCAGGGTGGATCAGGCCGTCCAACCGATCATATCTTTGCAGTCTCGGCGGATGATGTCGATGGCGACGGAACGCCGGATCTTCTTGTAGGCTTTCCGGACGCGCGCCAGAGATATGAGGTCGGCACGGAAGTCGAGGGCCCGGTCGCCGCTGTCGTCTTTGGCAATTCGCTCGTCGACTATAGTGACCTGTCCTACAATCTCCTTTCGCCACCCGCACTCGCGCAAGTCTCGTTCACCGGTACGCCCCGGCGCGAAGCGTTGAGGCTTTCGATTGGTGCGGGCGATTTTGACGGGAACGGTCGTAGCGACATTGTCTTCGCGTCGGGTGAAACCACATCCGGCTGGGTCGTCTTCGGGCCAGCTGTAAGCGCGGCGCGGGCGATGGGTGGGCTTGACCTGACACTGGCCGCGCCAGGCGAAGTGCTGCAATTGCAAGATGCTTTACAAAAGATGCGTAACGCATATGGCTCGGTGCCTTTCAAGGTTGCAGGGCTGCCCGACATTTCAGGGGACGGAAAAGACGAACTTGTCGCCAGCGGTATTGGATACGTAGAGTCGACCGTGTTTGACCCCGAAACAGGCTCTGACCTTCCAGCCGGATACCCAGCCGCTATTCGCCTTGTTTCGGGTGCCGTCATAAGCGATGCAAAAACGACCGGTGCAACAAAGATTGATTTCTCCGACAGCGCACTCGACGCGGGGATTGTGACCCTGACCGGCGCGCGCTTGGCGATAGCCGATGTGATCGCAGGTGGCGACATAGATGCGGACGGTCTGGCCGATATTGCTCTTGGTCATCAGGGCTCGTATTATAGTCAGCGTGTCGCAAGTGTCATTTTTGGATCAGGCTTGCGGGATGCATTGCTTGCGGGCAGCGACTCGACACTGGATTTCGTCGATCCTTCAGATGGCGTGGCAATCTCACTGACAAACCAGACATTTACCCAAAACGAAAACACGCCAATGACGCTGTCTTTCGTGCCGAATGTCACTGACGGTCCAGGCGATGAGCTGATGATCGGATTTATGAATGACGGAGATATCGAATTGCAGGGTATAGGCTCCGTCCTTGTTATCAAGGACACTGCCCTGGCGGGATCATCATCCGCAACGGTGTCATTTTCGAATGATGCGATATCGCCTCTCGCCGCACGAACATTTGAAGGCTTTACGTCGGGGGGGCGTGTCGGCACCTATGTGATCGCCTCCGACATGGATGGGGACGGTATACCAGACATCTCTTTTTCAAGTTCTGACGGCTACTACTTGCTGCCGGGTACGATCATGCAGGACGTCTTTGCAGCGAGTTCGCCCACTTACGACATGGGCACTGTGCTGGCCGTCGAAGTATCAGATAATTAGGACGCAGACGAACGAATCTATCGCGCGCCCGCTGTCACGACAGGCCTGCCACCTCGCCCGCGTCCAGAATCCGCCATTCGCCCTCAGCGAGACCATCGAGGGTCAGCGGGCCGAACTGGGCGCGGTGCAATGCTTCCACATGGTTGCCGACGGCGGCAAACATGCGGCGTACCTGATGGTAGCGGCCTTCGGTGAGGGTGACGCGCGCGGTGCGCTCGCCAGTCACGTCCAGCTTTGCCGGTTTCAGCGGCTTGTCCTCGCCGCGCAGCACGAGCGTACCGCTGGCAAAGGCCTCACCCTCATGCCCTTCAAGCGGGCGGGCGAGCGTCGCGTCATACACTTTCGGCGTCTCCGATTTGGGCGAGATCAGCTTGTGCAGTAATTGTCCGTCATCGGTGAATATCAGCAGGCCGGTCGTCGCCGCATCGAGGCGCCCCACGGTCGACAGCGCCGGGGAGCGCGCCAGATAGCGCGGCGGCAACAGCTCATAGATCAGCTGCCCGCCATCGGCGCGTGAGCAGGTATAGCCCGCCGGCTTGTTCATCAGGATCACCATGCCGGGTGACGGATCCAGCGGTTCGCCATCAAAGGTCACGCCATCGAAAGGCGGCGCAAGATTCTTGCTGCCCGCTTCAATGCCCCCGATACGCCCGCGCCGCACAGCATTCTCAACGTCCTTGCGGCTGCCATAGCCAAGGCCAGCGAGGTATTTTGTTAGCACACGGAGGTCTTTCATTTTTGGCGCTTCGGACGGTCCGCGCGGATGATCTTGTAGCCGCCGGCATCCTCGATGATCTCGAACTGCTTGAAGCAGGCCTTGATCGTTGCCTCATAAGGCAGGTGGCGGTTGGCCACCATATAGAGGCTGCCGCCCGGCTTCAACGCGCGGGAGGCGGCCTGAATGAACGCCTGCCCAAGGTTTGCCGCATCTGCCCGGCCAACATGAAACGGCGGGTTCATCATCACAAAATCATAGCGCGTCTCAGACACGTCGCGTGTCACGTCGGCCCAGCTGATCGTGATATTCTCAAAGCCTTCGAGCGTCTTCTCGGCGCAGGCAATCGCGCGGTGCTCGGCCTCGTAAAGGTCAAGGTGCTTCACCTTCGGGCAATGCAACAGCACTTCCTTGGAGAGATAACCCTGGCCCGCGCCAAAGTCCGCGCCCATGCCCTTGATGTCTTCCGGAATGCACTCGGCCAGCAGTTCAGACCCCGCATCCACACGGTCCCATGAGAACAGGCCCGGCCGGCTCCACATTGCGCCATCGGCCACCGGTTGCGGCTGGTCGGCCGCGACCCAGGCTTCTGCGAGCGCCTTGTTAAAGGTTGCGCTGTCCTTGCGCGCCCAGAAGGCCCGACACTTGTGCTTGCTGAGGCTCTCGGTCTCGCCTGCAATCTCGCCCAGCGTCTTCTCGGCGGTCTTGGCGCCCAGCGTGTTCGGCAGGCAGGCCAGCACGACGCCGCCCTCCGGCGCTGACAGCATCGCGCGCGCATACAGGCCGCGGGCCTCATCCTTTTGGCGCGGCGGCAGGATCAGCGTCAGTTCCGCCGGCGTGAACGTCTCCGTGCCTGCTGGCAGCAGGGTCAGGCCCATCGCCGCCAGCGCTTCATAAGGCGGCTTGAACGTCTGCTGGCAGGTCAGCCGGTCTTTCGGCAATAACGGAATGGCCGGGCCCGGTTCTGCCCGCAGGAACAGGACGTCCCCCGTTTCCGGCACGGTTACACCACCGCCATCAAGGGCGAGCTTCAGGGTTTCAAGAACATCAGTATCCATCCGTCAGCCTGTTAGGCGGAATGAAGCGCCCTGAAAAGCCCGCACTTACTGCGGCGCTGACACGCCCGCCGCCCGGTTGGCCGCCGCCACGCTGAACGCCTGGCTCAGGCCGCGGTAGAAGGAGATGCGCTGCTCGGCTGCCTCGCTGATCACCATGCCGCTTTCGGCGCCGATCAGGCTTTCGGGCGGCTTGCCCGCGTGAACCACTTCCATCATGTCCGACCAAAGGTCTGCCGGCAGGCCGCCCCCGGTCACGCGCTTCATCGGGCTGTCATCATCATTGCCCACCCAGACTGCGCCAACATAGGCCGCAGTGAAGCCGACAAACCATGCGTCGCGCCAATCCTGTGACGTGCCGGTCTTGCCCGCCACGGTCCAGTTCTTGACCCTTGCGCGCCCGCCCGTGCCGATGGGCGCGTTCACCACGCGGGCCATCATGGCGTTCATGTCCTCGGCGAGGTCATAGGGGTACACGCGCTCGCGCTCGTATTCCGGACGCTGGTAAAGCACCATGCCGCGCGAATCCTCGATCTTGTCGATCAGGTACGGGTCCATGCGCAGGCCGCCGGATTCGAACGCGCCAAAGGCCCGCACCAGTTCCCACATCGTCACCGCCTGGCTGCCCAGCGCGATCGACGGGAAAGGCTCCATGTCGCTGGTCATGCCAAAGCGCTTCGCCAGTGCGATCACGCGCTCTTCGCTGCTCTCCTGCGCCAGCTGCGCCGCAACCGTATTGGTCGAACGTGCCAGCGCCTCGCTCAGCGTCATCGGGCCGAGATAGCCGCCGCCGTAATTGGTCGGCTGCCACTTGTCGATCGTCACCGGCTTGTCCACCATCACGTCATAGGGCGAGAAGCCGTCTTCCAGCGCGGCGGCATAGACGAACGGTTTGAAGCTCGATCCCGGCTGGCGTTTCGCCTGTGTCACGCGGTTGAATTCCGAGGTCGCATAGTCCGTGCCGCCCACCATGGCGATCACGCGGCCATCCTTGCCCATCACCAGGGCGCCCACCTGGCTGGCGCCCTGCGCCTTGCCGTCCTCGGCCATGCGCGCAATCAGCAGCTTCTCGATGGCTTCCTGCATTTTGGTGTCGATGGAGACCGTCACCACAAGGTCGCCCGGCAGCTTGGGCAGCATGGCCTTCACGCGCTCGGCGGAGGCGTCGATCACATAACCCATCTGCGGGTCATAGGTCGGCGCTTCGATGATCTTCACATCGGCTTCGCGCGCCTTTGCGGCCTGCTCCTTGGTGATGAATCCCTGATCCACCATTTCCGACAGTACATAATGCTGGCGGTCGCGGGCCCCGGCGAGGTTTTCGCGCAGGTTCAGTTTCGAGGGCGCCTTGGGCAGCGTTGCCAGTAGGGCGGCTTCCTGGATTTCCAGCTTTTCCGGTGGCTTGCCAAAATAATTGCGTGCCGCCGCATCGATGCCATAGAGGCCCGCGCCGAAATAGACGCGGTTCAGATACAGCGACAGGATCTCGTCCTTGCTCAGCTGTTTCTCCAGCTCGCGGGCCAGCTTCATTTCCTGCGCCTTGCGCTTCAGCGTCTGGCGATTGTCGAGCACGAGGTTCTTGATCAGCTGCTGTGTGATGGTCGAGGCGCCCGACACAGTCTCCCCGGCGCGCAAGTTAGAGAAGGCCGCGCGGGCAATTGCGGCGTCGTCGGCCCCGTCATGCTCGTAAAAGCGCTTGTCCTCGGCGGCGATGAAGGCCTGCGGCACATAGGCGGGCAGGGCGGCGACATTGGTGGCGCGGCCATAACGGGGGCCGCGCACGGCCACTGTATTGCCATCCCGGTCCACGAATTCCATCGCCGGTTCGCGGTGCGTCTCCCACAGCTCGGCCGTGTCGGGCAGCTTCGGCATGCCAAAGTACAGCGACTGCCATTTGTAAAAGGCAAACCCGCCCACGGCGAGCAACACACCCAGCACGACAAGGATGATCCAGCCGCGCACGGTCGTGGGCAGCGTGAAAATCGGGGGGCGCGGCACCTTTATCGTGCGCGGCCCGTTCGGAGCAGGGGATCTAGCCATGTCAGCCTGTGGATCGAATCATGAGCGAAAGTCTACATGAAATTTGATTACGGCAGGGTGAAGGCATTGTTCATCTGGCACTGCAGCTAAGGGCATATGCGTATGGTAGCGCGCCGGGGCGGGCCTAATGTGAGGACGCGTATTTCCATCAAACGCCGGGGAGGCTGCTGTTTCGACAGGTCCGTCTGGCACAACTGAGGAGTGCCTTGTCCATGTCAGGACCTTTCCGCCGTTCCATCGCGTTAACGCTGCTTTTGCCCCTCATGACCGGGGCGTGTAACGCCGCGCACGATGATGCGCCCGCACCCATGGTCATCAAGACGGACCCCCAGTCGATTGCCGACGGTCGCAAGATCGCCGAGGCGCAATGCGCCAATTGCCACGCGCTGGATCAGGATCCGAAAATCCGCCCGCAGGACGCCCCGCCGCTGCGCTACCTCCTCGCGCAGTACAATCCCGACACGCTGTCCCAGGATTTCCAGAACGGCATCCATGTTGGCCACGAGATGATGCCGGACTTCGTCTTCGGCCCCCTCGGCGCCGAAGTCGTGCTCGCCTACATTGTCTCGATCCAGGAAGAACCGCCAAAGGCCGATCCCGCAACGGAATAGGCCCTACGCCATCCCCGGCCGCCACGCGTCGCGCACATGCACGGGCAGGCGGCCCGGCTGCAGTGCGATCAGGTCATAGCGCCACCCATGCTCGGCATAGCGCGGGCGCCGGGCCATCCACACATCCGCCGCGCGGGCAATGCGTTGCCAGCTGGCCACGGTCACCGCGCCAAGCGCCGCATCGCGGTTCGCGCGTGCTTTTACCTCAATAAAAGCAACCACTTTTCCCTTCACCGCGATCAGGTCGATCTCGCCAACGGGTGTGCGCAGCCGCGTTTCCAGAATGCGATAGCCCTTGAGCCGAAGCCACAGCGCGGCGCGCGTCTCGGCGGCGCGTCCGCGCCGTTCAGCCCGCTGCCGCGCGCCCTCAGCCATTGGCTTTCAGTTGTAGCGCCCGCTGGTAGACATCGCGCTTGGGCAGGCCCAGCGCATCTGCCACAGCATTTGCGGCGGCCTTGGTCGGTTGGTCCTTCAGCGCGTCCAGCAGGGCCGCGTCGAGGTTTTCCTGTGTGACTTCCGAGTCCAGTGGCGGACCAATCAAGAGCACGATCTCGCCCCTCGGCGCCCCCGCCTCGGCATAATGCGCGGCCAGCTCGGCCAGCGTGCCCCGGCGCGTTTCTTCGAACAGCTTGGTCAGCTCACGCGCCACGGCGGCCTGCCGGTTAGCGCCCAGCGTGGCGGCCAGGTCTTCCAGCGAGGCGGCAAGGCGTGGCCCGCTCTCATAGAAGATCAATGTCCCCGGAACGGTCTTCAAAGCCTCCGCCGCGGCCCGGCGGGCGCCACTCTTGGGCGGCAGGAAGCCCGCAAACAGGAACTGGTCGCTCGGCAGGCCGCTCGCCACAAGCCCCGCCAGCATGGCCGACGCGCCCGGTATCGGGAACACGCGCACGCCTTCTTCAAGCGCGTCATGTGCCAGCTTCCAGCCCGGATCGGAGACAAGCGGTGTCCCCGCATCGGAAATCAGCGCAATCTTCGCCCCCGCCTGCATACGGGAAATAAGTCCCGGTCGCCGTTCCGCCCCATTATGGTCATGGTAAGGGCTCAGCTTCACCCTAAGCCCATAGGCAGACATCAGTTTTCCGGCCACACGCGTGTCTTCGGCCAGCACTTCCTCGACAGCAGACAGGACATCCAGCGCCCTCAGCGTGATGTCACGCAGGTTGCCGATGGGTGTGGAGACAACATAAAGGCCGGGTTGAAGTGTCTGCGCCGGTTGCCCGCCGCGAAGGCTGCCCGTAGAGTCGCCTGAGGCGTGAATCGCTTCGGGCTCAGAAGGATCAGGAGATGACATTGCTTCAACCATTGCTCAGGAAGCTCAAAGCGCCAAGCCTTGTTCTGGCTTCCCTTCTGCTCGCTACGGCCTGTGCCACAGCGCCCGCCCGCCCGCCAGTGCAGATCGGCACCGGCGAACCGCGCGTCGATCCGGTCACCGGGGAGCCTATGACGCCCCGCGAAATCGACGAAGCCCGGGTCAATGAACTCAATCCGCCGAGGTCTGTTCGCGGCGATGGTGGCCTCACACCGCCCTTCATGGAAGGCCGCGATGTCAAACGCGCCGCCGTGCTGCTGCCCTTCTCGCACCCCAATGCGCAGGTCCGCGCCGAGGCTGAAAGCATGCTGGCCGGCATCGAACTCGCTTTGTTTGAATATGCAGGCGACAATTTCCTGATCATGCCGAAAGACACGGCCGGCAAGCAGTCGGTCACCGAGGCCCGCCTCGACGAGTCCCTGAAAGAAGGCGTCGATATTGTTCTCGGCCCGCTCTTCGGCGCCAATGTGAAGGCGATCAAGCCGGTTGCCAGCAAGCAGCAAGTGCCCATCGTCGCCTTTTCGAATGATCGCAGCGCAGCCGGTGGCGGGGCCTATCTCGCCTCGATCTCGCCGGAAGAAGAAGTCACGCGCGTGATGGAATATGCTGCCTCGCGCGGCGTGCGCACCTTCGCATTCCTCGGCCCGAACACCGAATATGGCAAGCAGGTCGAAGCCGCCATGCGCTATCAGGCGGCCCAGCAGGGCGGCGTTATGGCGTCATCCGCCTTCTATGACCCGTCAGGCGGCGCGGGCGCCGAGGCGCGCCAGATCGCCAGTGTGCTGAAATCAGAAGCCGGCCGCGGCAAGGTCGCCGTGATGATCCCGGAACGCGGCGTGAAGCTGCTCTCCGTGGCTCCGCTGCTGCCTTACAATGGCGCCCCGATGCAGAATGTCATGCTCATGGGCACCAGCCTGTGGGATGATTCCAGCATCTGGCGCGAGCCAACCCTGTCGGGCGGTGTCTATGCCGCGCCAGACCCTGCAAACCTCGTCGGCTTCAAGCAGACCTACAAGCGCATCTATGGCCGTAACCCCACTGACCTCGCTGCCGTGGCCTATGACGCCGCTGCGCTCTCGGTTCGCCTCGCGACGGATGACAACATTCGCTACAATGGCGTCACCGATCCCGACGGCTTCATGGGGGTCAATGGCCTCTTTCGGTTCCGTATCGACGGCACGTCCCAGCGCGGCCTGGCCGTGATGCAGATCAATGCATCCGGCCCTTCTGTTGTGGAAAAAGGCATCACGGCCTTCGGCCCGGGGTCCAGTTAAGCTACGCACAATCTGCAGCTATCCCTTGCGGGCGGGGCCGCTTCGCCCCACATGACTGCGCACGACAGGGAAATCGGGAAGACGGCAGTAGATCATGGCAAAACGTGACTATTATGAAGTACTCGGCGTTGCGCGCGACGCAGACGAAAAACAGCTGAAATCCGCCTATCGCAAACTTGCGATGAAGTACCACCCTGACCAGAATCAGGGGAATCCCGAAGCGGAAGCCCAGTTCAAGGAAGTCGGCGAGGCCTATGGCATCCTGTGCGATGCCAACAAGCGTGCCGCCTATGACCGCTACGGCCATGCCGCCTTCGAGAATGGCGGCGCGGGCGGAAACCCGTTTGGCCAGGGCGGCGGCAATCCCGAAGACATTTTCCAGGACCTGTTCAGTCAGGTCTTCGGCGCAGGCGGCTTCGGCGGCGGACGCCGTCGCGGCGGCCCCCAGCGCGGCGCAGACCTGCGCTATGATCTCGAGATCACGCTGGCCGAAGCCTATTTCGGCAAGGACGAAACCATTCACGTGCCCCAGGCCGTGCCGTGCAAGCCCTGTTCGGGCACCGGCGCCGCGCAGGGCAGCACGCCCGAGCAATGTGACATGTGTGATGGCCACGGCCGCGTTCGCGCGCAGCAAGGCTTCTTCACCATGGAGCGCACGTGCCCGCGCTGTTCCGGCAAGGGCAAGATCATCCGCAAGCCCTGCAAGGAATGCGGCGGCGCCGGTCAGGTCCGCGAAGAGCGCCAACTCTCGGTAAAAATCCCCGCAGGCGTCGAAAGCGGCATGCGCATCCGCCTCTCGGGCGAAGGCGAAGCCGGCACGGCTGGCGGCGGCAAGGGCGATCTCTATATCTTCGTTGATGTGGTCGAGCACGACATTTTCGAACGCGACGGGCCAAACCTCTATTGCCGCGCGCCTGTGCCCATGGCCACGGCGGCCCTCGGCGGCGAAATTGAAATCCCGACCATTGACGGTGGCCGCGCCCGCGTCGCCATCCCCGAAGGCGCCCAGACCGGCCGCAAGCTGCGCCTGCGCAACAAGGGCATGCCCTCGGTGCGGTCATCCGGCCAGACCGGCGACCTCTATGTCGAAATGTTCGTCGAGACGCCGCAGAACCTGTCAGCCCGCCAGAAAGAAATCCTGCGCGAATTCTGCGACTGTTCCGGTGCCGACTGCCACCCGGAAAGCGAAGGCTTCCTCGGCCGCATCAAACGCTTCTGGGGCGGCCACGAAGACGAGAAATACCCGAACTAGGGCTTAGCGGCACCCCTCCGCCCACTCGATCACTTCATCAATCAGTTCCTGGCGTGACCATGAAAATGAATGGTCGCCAGAGAGAATGACGGCTGTCAGGTCGATGCCTGGCTCAGCTTCATAGGCCGCGACCAGCGGTTCAATCACGCTGTCGACCGGCACCGACGTGTCCTGGTCCCCGCCGATAATCAGCACGGATTTGCCTGCGAGCTTTGGCGCCAGCAGGCGCGTGTCGAACGCTTCGCGGTTGGCCTTCACCTCGGCAATCGCGTTCGCGCCGGTCAGGCCTGCCAGCATTTGCATCGTGTCCGCATAGGCTGCAAAGCCGTCCGTCCGCTGCGCCGGTGCATCCGCCAGCGGCCCCATATTGGCCGGCGCGATGCCTGCCACGCAGGCAATCGTCTCGTCCCGCGCGGCTGCTTCCAGCGCCGCAAAGCCGCCCATGGAATGGCCGACAAGGATCAGCTTGTCAGGATCGGTACGCAGCTTCTCCGCATTGGCGCGCAGGTAATCGGTCGCCGCTGCAACATCCTCGATCACATGGGTGAAGCTGTACGTGCCCTCGCTGCCCCACGCGCCGCGATAGTGGAAGAACAGGACGTTGAACCCGTCACTGCGCAGGTCCTGCGCCAGGTCCAGATTGCGCTCATTGCCCGGAAAGCCGTGCAGCAGAACCACGGTCGGATGCGGGCCCGGGCCATCGGCCAGATAGGCATGCCCGTTCAGCCGGTCGCCATGGCTCTCGAAATTCAGCTCCACGAGCGAAGGCGGGAAATCCGCATCGAAGGCAGGCGCCGGATCAGCGGCAATCGTCGGTGCGCTCGCGCAGGCAACGAGCATCAGCGCGCTCAGTGATGCGGCGGTCGAGATCATGGTCTTCATGCGTTTCCCCTTTTGGCTTTCGGTCACCCTAGGCCGGTCTGCGCACCCATGCCACGAAAAAGCCCGCCCCCGTTGGCCGGGAGCGGGCTGAATCTAGTCAGGCATAAAAGCCTAGATGCGTTCGATGATGATGGCCGGGGCCATGCCACCAGCGGCACACATCGTGATCAGGCCATAGCGGCCGCCGGAACGCTCAAGCTCGTCCAGCGCGGTGCCGATGAGGATCGAACCGGTTGCGCCGATCGGGTGGCCAAGGGCCATGGCGCCGCCATTGATGTTCACTTTCTCACGGTCAAGATCGAGATCGCGGATGAACTTCTCGGCAACGACCGAGAACGCCTCGTTGATTTCGTAGACGTCGATGTCCTTCGTCGTCAGACCGGCTTTCTCAAGCACTTTCTTCGCCGCAGGCACGGGTGCGTTCAGCATCAGTGTCGGATCGTCGCCCATGTTTGCCGTCGCAACGATGCGGGCGCGTGGCTTCAGGCCGTGCGCGTCAGCGTATTCTTTCGATGTGATCAGCAGGCAGGCTGCACCGTCAACAACGCCGGACGAGTTACCGGCATGGTGAACGTGGTTCATCTTGCCTTCGAGCTGCGGGTATTTCCGTGTCAGGAGGTTGCCGTACGTGTTGCCCTGGTCGTCGACCGGGATGTCCATGTACATGTTGAACACGGTTTTCAGGCCGCCCAGCGTTTCCATCGTGGTCGACGGGCGCGGGAATTCCTCATGATCGAGGGCCAGCGAGCCATCTTCATTGTAAACCGGCACGACAGACTTGTCGAAACGGCCTTCCTTGATGGCGCGGTCGGCGCGCTGCTGGCTGACATAGGCAAGGTTGTCGAGCGCTTCGCGGTCGATGCCTTCCAGCGTGGCGATGGCATCGGCGCAAACGCCTTGCTGGGTCTGTGGGTGGCTGGCGCGCAGGCGGGTGTTGCCGGCGTCCATGACAGGCGGTGTTTTCGGGTCAGCGGAGGCTGCCGTGTAGCTCATCATCTCGGTGCCGCCTGCGATGACGCAGTCTTCCATGCCCGACATGACCTGCGCAGCGGCAAGCGCGACAGACGTGATGCCCGAGCCGCAGAAGCGGTCGAGCGTGACGCCGGAGGCTTTCACGTCATAACCGGCATCAAGCGCCGCCATGCGGCCAAGGTCAGCGCCTTGCGCGCCGCGCTGGCTGCTTGTGCCCCAGATGATGTCGTCCACGGTGGCCGTGTCGAGCTTGTTGCGCTCGGCGAGGGCTTTCAGCACGGTGGCTGCCAGTTGCTGGGGGTGGATGTGCGCAAGGGCGCCTTTGCCCTGTTTGCCAATGCCGCGCGGTGTGCGGCAGGCGTCGATAATATAGGCTTCAGCCATGTGGGTTTCTCCCGGTTTGTATCAATAGTGATTGCTTGCAGCAGGTTTACGCGCACGTAAGCGTCAATGGAAGGGATGACGTTGGGAGAAGGGCTGCTGAATGATGAAGGGCGCCCCCGTAGGGGGCGCCCTTCTGAAGGATACCAGTGCAGGATACTGAAGGGGTGACAGTACCTATTGCAGCGACGCGAAACTGGTGGGGACGATTTCGGGTGTCGGGTATCCTTCAAAATAGGCGTCGAGGTTTACAACATCTGTATTCTCGACGGACTCAAGGACGAGTTTGTTGATGGCGGCAGCGACGAGATCGTCGACGCATTTGCGCTCCATGCGGGTTTTTGTGGCCACGCCAAGGATGGTGCCAGACTGGCTGCGGCAGACCTCGCGGGCGGTCTTTTCAATGGAGGCGTAGATTTCGCTGACGCTGGCATCAGGATTGTACGTAAAGGCGACGTCAGGCGTCTTGTCGGCCCATGCGGCCATGGCTGTGCCGGCAACGATAAAGGCGGCGAGAAAGGATTTGGTGATGTTCATTGGTTCGTCTCTTGAAAAATTTGTGCAGCGGAGTTGCTGTGACGCCGCTCTCTCACCGATCCGGACCACTGGCCTGACGGTCACCGTATGGGTTTTTGATATTCACCTGATCGTTATCTGATCAAAACCTGATCACATTGAATCAAAAGAGATTTTGTTTCGCTCGTCGCAATTGCGGAATCACGTCGATCCTCTAAAACTCGGCTTTGGCGGGAATCTGACGATGCAAACGGAAACGGAATACCATCGCGGCCCATTCCGGGTTGGACTGTGCGAGGTCGATCCGGCGCGTAACCGGATCATCTACAGGGGGGATGCAACGCCTTTGGAGCCGCGCGTGATGGATGTCCTGTGCGCGCTCGCCGATTCAGGCGGGGAAGTCGTGTCGCGCGATGCCCTGATCGACCGTGTCTGGAAGATCGAGCATGGCGCTGACGAAAGCCTGTCGCGGGCGATTTCCCAGTTGCGCAAGGCATTCAAGCTGACCGGCTGTTGCGATGAACTGATCGAGACGATCCCCAAACGGGGTTACCGGCTCATACCTGACGTCAGTTTCGACGTGGAAGAAGACGTTCCGGCGGGTCTGGTAAAACGCAAGGATGCCGCGCCGCCGCCAGCCGAACCCGCGCGCGTCATCCCCGGATGGCAGGTCCAGCTCCGGAAACACTGGCGAGTGGCCATGACAGGCGCAGTGGCTCTGATCATCGTAGTGGCCGGTCTGATCCTCACGGCAGACCCGGGACGTCAGCGGGGCCCGGCGCGCGCCGTTCCCGAGCGGTCCGTCGCCGTATTGCCTTTCGTCTCCATCAGCTCAGACATCGAAGATGGCTATTTCGCCGACGGCCTGTCGGAGGAGCTGCTCAACACGCTGTCCGATATCCCGGATCTCAAGGTCCCGGGCCGCACGGCCACGTTTGCCTTCAAGGGCAAGACCCCGAAATTCAAGGAGATCGGTGAGGTTCTGGGCGTGGCCCACGTCCTGGAGGGCAGCGTGCGGCGTTCCGGCGACCGGATCCGTATATCGGCGCAGCTGATCTCGGTCGACGACGGCTATAATCTCTGGTCGGAATCCTATGACCGCCACGCCGATGACCTCCTTCTGGTCCAGGACGATATCGCCCGCCGTGTCGCCAGTGCCCTCAACTCGCACCTGCCGGCCGGTGACGCGCCCCTGTTCGATGCCGGCACGCAAAATCCCGTCGCCTTCTCCGAATACGTCAAGGCACGCCAATACCTGAACAATCGCGGATGGGGCGTTGCCAAGGCGATATCCGGCTTCGAAGTCGCTATCGAAGCGGATCCCGAATATGCCCGTGCCTATGCCGGGCTCGCCGTGGCCCATACCGTCTCACACACCTATCTGAAATCACCTAAGGAGATTGCCTGGAAACGGGGTGAGACCTATGCCCGGAAAGCCACCGATCTCGACCCGGATCTGGCCGAGCCGTTTGCCGTGCTCGGGGGCATCGCGCTCGACCAGAACCGCTGGGAAGATGCACTCGACCATTTCGAACATGCCGAAGCGCTCGACCCGAAGGATACGACGGCCTTCCTGTGGCACGCGCAGACGCTGATGGAGCTTGGTTACCTCGAAAAGGCCAGTGAGACGATCGCCGGTGGTCTCGTGATCGATTCAGGTTCAGCCATCATGAACCTCGTGGCCGGCTATATCGCACGAATGCGAGGCAATCTCGACACGGCGGATGCCCATTTCGAGACCGCCATTAATGCGGGCATGTCCTATGCCGTGTTTGATCGCGGCCTGATCGCATTTGCCCATAACGATCTCCCGCGCGCAGCAGACCTGATGGCAGAGGCGGCTGTGCTGCAGGAGACAATTGCTGTCGAGGACAAGCCGGCGCTCGTCGCCTATTACCTCACCATCATGCGGCATGAAGCCAGCGTCGACGCAGCCGCCATGGCATTCCCCACCCTTGCTTCGGATGATGATTTCCTGACGCCGTCCTACCTGCTGGCCGGCGAAAGCAGCAATGCGCTGCGCATGATCGCGCTCGACCCTGATGGCGACAAGGACACGTTTGGCAAGCTCTGGAGCGATATTGATCCCGGCCTGCGCCAGGATCCCTACATGAAAACGCTGGTCGAAGAGACCGGCGTGCTCGCCTACTGGCGCGTGCATGGCTGGCCTGACAAGTGCCACGCCCTAGGCGACACCGGCTTTGCCTGTGACTAGACCTTGCCGTCATGGCGCCGGAAAATGGTCCGCCATGCCGGGGGACCATCCCGGCATGACGGACCCTCGCCGCCAGGGTGGGAGGAAACGGTGGCGGCGGGTCTGGGGAAGCCTTTAGCGGGACACGATCTTGATGCGGGCAGGCTGGACATGGCCCTTGCCGGGCCGCGAAGCCGGCATCTGGTAATAGCCACCAAAGCCGACATAGACGATCGACGAGCCGGTATAGATGCGCGGGCCGTCCTTGAACTTTTCGTCCTTCGCTGGCGTGTAGGTCCAGGCCGAGGCCGGGCAATTCACCTGCCGCATGTGGTTAATGTCATCGGCTTTGCCGGGCCGGGCCGACGACACGCGCTCGTCGAGCCGGTCCTTCACGATGTCGGGGCAAAGTTTCGGGTCGAGCCGCCAGTCACCGGCAGAGGCTGTGGCGCCCGCGCCGAGCGCCAGCGCTCCGAGGCAGGCAGCTTTGAGGATGAGGGAAGGGGGCATGGCGTGTCTCCTGTACGATACGACACACCTCTAACGAACGACGCCTCCGCCTCCGTCGCCAACATCTGTACAATGACGAGAGTTTAATGTGGGCCTTAGCCAAAGGCCCGATACGCATGGGTGATCGCAAGGCTGATTCCATGCAGTGCACGGTCGATTTCGCCGAGCGGGCCGATGATGTTGCGATGGATGCGGTCATAGCCATAGGCGTTTGACTTCGCTTCGCTACCGGCTTCGGTCAGCTCCTTGAATGGCGTGTCCTCATCGCGCCCGCGCGGGAAGATCTTGACCAGCATGTCGACAGCATCACTGATCCGCATGTCCAGAACCATGCGCAGCAGGTCGCGCGTATTGGTGTCGTGGCGTTCGGAAATGCGTGGCAATTGCCCGACCAGGACAAAGGCGTGCATCATCAGTGCCTGACGGATCGCATGCAGCGCGTGCAGGTCCAGCCGTCCTTCATGGCGCTCTTCGGGCGAGGGCGCATCGTCCAATTGGGCGAGCAGGCGGTCAAAGCGGCCAAGATCGATCGACAGGAGGTTGGCAATCCGGTTGATCGAGATCGCCGTCTCGTCATCGCGCAGGCCGTAGTACACAGCGCGATAGGCGCCGGCCCGCTCCGGATCGACCATGCGCGAATTGGCGATCCACACGCTCGGGTCAAACACATTGGCATAGGCACGCAGCGCCGGCAGGCTGGTCAGAACGCGGGCGTTCAGCGCCAGCAGGATAAGCGCGTGCATGCGCGGGCTCGTATTGATCAGCTCGACCAGCCGGTCATTCTCGCGTTGCAGGGACGAGCCGATGCCCGCCGCCGTGTTCGCCGGAATGCCCAGCTGCTGCAGCGTCGCATTGTGCGAGATCGCCCGCAGGGCGCGCGGTCCGGTCGGGCCGCCCGTGCGGCGCTTCTGGCGCGACCCGGCTTTCACCACCAGCCCGGCGGCAAAGTCGCCCAGAAGGCGGCCATAGTCAGGATTAACGAACAGGCGCTCATGCCACGCCCGAAGGGAGCGGTAGAAATCCCACACGAGATCGGTGCGCGTATAGAAAGGGTCTTTCGACGTGTCCGGCGGCAGCGACAGCGAGCGACGGCACCAGGCGGCATAGGTCGTCTCGGCCATCACCGGATTGGCAAAGTGCAGGAAGCCATCCCCGCCCTGGAAGCTCACCTCATGCATCAGCGGCAGGTTGCGCGCGGCCGCGCCATTGCGCGTCCACGGCGTCAGCGCATGGTCGAAGCGCTGGCCGAACGTGCCGGGCCACGCGCCGCGTCCCATGGACTCGCCATGCGTGTTGAAAATCAGCAGCGCCACGTCGGCCTTCTTGGCGGCGAGCGCCCGGGCGATCAGGTTATGGATACGCTCGATCGCCATGTCGGCGGCGACCTGCCCGATAAAGCGCCCGGCATCCGAGAAGCCAAGCTGGATCGAGAGATAGCCGCGTTCTTTCACATAGCGCAGGAATTCCGGCTCCTCGAGCAGGCGCTCGATGAAGCGACCGCCGGTTTCCAGTGCTTCGGGCGTTTCGAAGAGTGGTGAGATGTCGAGCTTGTCGGCCACGCCATATTGCCGGGCGAGATAAAGCGCGCCCATGACGGTGGCCGGGTTCTCGCTCTCGGCAATGAGGAAGCGGATCACCGAGCCGGAATCGATATGTTTCAGAATCTGCGCGCACATCATGAACTGGCGCCGCGCGGTCGACTGCTCAAGGAAGAGGTCGGCGAAGTTCACGTCCACCGGCTTGGAGTTGCGCGCCTTCTGCGACAGCTGCGCGAGGGCAAGGCGGCCCAGCTGGCGGTCCTCGGTCTCAAGCCCTAGGTCGCGATTGATGACCGTGCGCACCTGCGCAGCATTGACCCGCAGGTGGATGCGCGCCGTGCCGAGCTGCAGCGACTCCACTTCCGCCCGGAACGCAATCAGGCTGGCGGCCAGCGCATCGTCGGCCTCGGGGATAACGCCATCCAGAACAGTGGTGATCTCGGTCGCATCAATGATCATGCGCTTGCTGTGATTGCTGAGCGCATTGGCGGCCGCGACCAGCTTCTCCGGATCGGTCAGGTCCTGGTCAAACAATTTGGCGTCGCCAGCCGTCTCCTTGGCTGCGCCGCGCAGGCGTACGATCAGGCGGGCCAGCGCCGCGATCTTCGCGCTGCCAGACATGGTTTCCAAACGTTCGCCATAGCGGGCGAGCTGGTCAGCCTTTTCGCGCAGGCGGAAGGTCAGCGATTGCGACCAGTGAATGTCGGTGCGCCCGTCCAGGTCATAGCCGACCCAGCTCGCCAGCGTCGGCAGGAAGGGCCGCAGCTCGCGCCACTGGTCCGGGAATGCCTTGCGTGCCACATCGAGAATGACGCTTGCATAGACCTGCTGCGCTCCGGCGGCGTTCAGCAGCGCGTCCTGAACTTCGTCATGCTCGCCGTTGAGGTTGATGTCCTTGTTCCACTCGCGGCTATCCTCGCGGATATGTTTCAGCAGCGCCGCGCGCGTGGACTTGTTGGGCCGCGTCACATGGGCCGTGAAGGCCTGCCGAAGGGCCCGGGAAAGGGCAAAGGTGGGGTGGGCGGTAAACACGATGCCGCCCGTGTTCTGCTCAACGCTGGCCTTGAACGCGTCGAAGCCCTCCTCGGCGAGCACCTCGAGCATGCCGCGCACATCGGTCCACGCCGCCTTGGCATCGGCATCATAATGCTGCTCACGGAAACGGTCGGCGCGCTCGCTGATCAGCGTCAGGTGCAGGTCGCCGGCAAAGCGCGACAGCTCGCTGATACTGGTGCGGCCGGCCTCGACATCCTGGAACAGCGACTGGGCCAGCGCGAAGACCGAATTGGTCATCGGATCCACCGCAATACGGGCGGATTGGGCGCGCAAAAAGTCCTGCGCAGCTGCGAGTGTAAGCGGTGTCTCGGTTGCATTCGTCATGGGATCAGCACAAAGCCTCCTTTGAGGCCGATGTCAAAGCAGGTGCCCGACAGACGAGCCCTGCATTTCAGCAAGGCATTGAATGCTATTCCACGCAAGATTGTCCGTCTGGTGTGGTACGTGAAGACAATATGTCGTATCAGTAATGTGCCGTTACAGGGGCAAGTGTAGATGCAGATTCGCGCAACAGGCATGATCCTGACAAGCTTGGTCAGCCTTGGCTTGGCTATGCTGCCGGCCATTGCGCAACCGGCGGTCACAAGCACGGACAGGGTGCTCATTCCCGCGTCGGAAACGTCCAGTGTGGTCGAGCCAGCGCCCGCGCCGCTCACCAGCCCGGTGCCCGCCGCCAACCATAATGTCATCACCCCGCCGGGTGTCTGCCGTATCCTGTCGGGCGACGAATGCGCCCACACGGCCACGGCCTGCCTCAAGGCCCGCACCATCAGCCATCTCTATGCCGTTGAGTGGCGTTCCGGGGATGCGGTCGTCGTGCGCGTGCAGGACGGCATGACAGACGCGCAGGAAAAAGGCGCCCGCGGCTGCGCGGCAGATCTACAGAAATGCCTCGCAGGCAAGTGCTGAGCGCCTAGCGCCGCCCGAAGAATTTCACCGCGCCAAGCAGGCCTGCAATGGCTGAGCCGAGACCGCCCAGCAGCACGAATAGCGGGTTGGCCTGGTCGGCAAAGGCAATCGCGCGGTTGAGGCCCGAAACCTGCACCGTCACCGTGTCGCGGAACGTGCGCAGCGGCACGACCGAATCCTGGTCGATGGCATAGATCTCGAACACGAGGTCATGGTCGCCTGCCGACAGCGGCATCACCGACCAGCGCCAGACATTCTCCGTCAGCGGCGACAGTTTCTGGATTCCCGGTGAAAGTTCGACAATCTCGAAATTCGCGCCGCTCACGCGCGCTTCCACCCGCTCGGACACTTTCGCTTCGCCGGTCACGATATTGCCGCCCCTGTTCGGCAGGGCATCGACCGCCGTGTCGTCGCCCGTCGCATCAATCGCGAGGGTCACGTCGAAGGCGCGCTTGTATTCGGCTGTCTTGGGCGTCTCATGTGCCACTGGAACGGTCTGAAGGCTCTCCATGAAAGCCTCGGCATGGGATTTCGAAGGCGGGGGCGGCGGCGCAGCAACGCCAGCCGCTTCAGCAATCGCCTCGGCCGCATCGCCCACGTCGCTGAACGCTTCCTCGGCCACATCGCCAGCGTCATCGAATGCGTCCTGAACAGACGCGACACTGGCCGTCTCGTCGTCAGCAAATTCAGATGGCGACAGCGAACGCGACTTCGCCATCGAGCGGGCTTCAGGGGCGGGGGCCGCGGCCATAGGGGCCTCGTCCAGCACGTCAGGGGCCGCTTCCATGCTGGCCTCCGGCGCAGCTTCCATGGCCATCTCGGCTTGCGGCGCCGCTTCAACAGCATCCGGCATCGGGGCCTCGGTCATTTCTTCCATTGTTACCGGCGCGCCAGCCTCGGCCATTTCCATGGCCGCCGGCTCCTCATAGCTCTTCATGACAGCCGCGCCGCCGAATACGGCAGCCGCAATGCCGCCCAGCAGAAGGAGAATGGAGAAAAGTCTAAGCATCGCGCGCTCCCGATTGGCGATTCAACCCGTTAACCCTAGCAGAGTGTCACGCGGCTGGGAAACGATCCCGACTCGCTTCGTAAAATGCAATTGCGGCAGCATTGGACACGTTCAGGCTTTCCATTTCCGGCGCAATCGGTATGCGCGCCAGCTCGGCGCAGGCCTTGGCCACGGCCGGACGCAGGCCCGAGCCCTCGGCCCCCATCACGATGGCCAGCTTCGCCGTGCCCGCGACAGCATCAGCGAGGTTCCGGCGGCCTTCGCCTGCGAGGCCCACCGTGTGGTAGCCCGCCTCTGCCAGCTGCTCCAGCGCCCGGGCAATATTGACCACCCGCGCTTCCGACACCGTTTCCACGGCGCCCGCAGCGCTCTTCGCCACCACACCGGTCACAGGCGGGGCATGGCGGGTCTGCAATACGAGGCCCTCAAAGCCGAAAGCGGCCGCAGAACGGTAGATCGCGCCCAGATTGTGCGGGTCAGACACTTGGTCCAGCACGCAGATATGGCTGATGCCCCGGTCGATCAGGTCTTCGAGGCTCGCCGGATTCAGCGGCGCCGCCTTCAGTGCGAGGCCCTGATGCACAGCGCCAGCGGGCAGGCGATTGTCCAGATCCTTGCCGAGGATGATTTCCGGCGTGATTCGGGCCGCACCCAGCCGCGCCGCCGCGTTTTCGGTCGCCAGCAGCTTGTGCAGCGTGCGCGACGGATTGGCCAATGCAGCGGTCACCGCATGGGTGCCCCACAGCCAGCCTTCGCCGTCCCCGCCGCCACTGCGCTCGCGCGGGCGGTCCTGCCGTGGGCGCGGCGATCCGTCCCCTCCGGCAGGTGCTTGTGTGTTTCGGCGTTTTGGATGGTTGCGCGCCATTTCTTTCGTCCCTATAAGGCCGTCTCCTGAAGCGGATGAGGGCACGTAATTGACGTGCCTTTAGGCGGTTCGGGGCGACGGCGTCAATTATCGTAAGTCGCAGGCAGCCCTTGGAGGGGTGGCCGAGTGGTTAAAGGCAGCAGACTGTAAATCTGCCCGCATAGCGTACACAGGTTCGAATCCTGTCCCCTCCACCACTGTTTGTGTTATGGTCGAGCGACGCGTCAGGCGCGGGTATAGCATAATGGTAATGCACTAGCCTTCCAAGCTAGCTATCTCGGTTCGATCCCGTGTACCCGCTCCAGAATCGTCCCCGTTTCATTACAACCCTGCCATGAATCGCGCCGCAGAAGCCTTTGATTTAACTTAGGTTATGACTTTCGCGATTTTCCCATAATGCGTGCAACGAAAGCCTTGGGGCGGCGTAGCTGAGAGATGCGGCCCGCCCTGCGCCGCCTTTTCCAGCGAAAGGATTTCCCCATGCCGATGAAGCCCGGAGCCCCCCTCGACAAGGGCGGCGCGCCCCATCAGACCACCAAGGACGGCTACGAAGCCATGACGACCCAGCAGGGCGTGCCTGTCCGCGATGACCAGAACCATCTGAAGGCCGGCACGCCCGGCCCGATGCTGATGGACGACTTCCATTTCCGCGAAAAGATGTTCCATTTCGACCATGAGCGCATTCCGGAGCGCGTGGTTCATGCGCGTGGCTATGCCGCTCATGGCTTTTTCGAGCTGACCGACAGCCTGGAGGAATTCACAAGCGCCAAGGTGCTGACGGAAGTGGGCAAGAAAGTGCCGCTGTTCACGCGCTTCTCCACCGTGGCTGGCAACAAGGGCTCGCCGGACCTTGCGCGCGACGTGCGCGGCTTCGCGGTGAAATTCTACACCGATGAAGGCAACTGGGATCTCGTCGGCAACAATATCCCGGTCTTCTTCATCCAGGACGCAATGAAATTCCCGGACCTGATCCACTCCGCCAAGGCCGAGCCGGATCGCGGCTTCCCGCAGGCGCAGACGGCACATGACAATTTCTGGGACTTCATCTCCCTCTCCCCCGAAGCGATGCACATGGTCATGTGGATCATGTCGGACCGCACCATTCCGCGTTCGCTGCGTTTCATGGAAGGGTTCGGCGTCCACACGTTCCGCCTGATCAATGCCAAGGGCAAATCATCGTTCGTGAAGTTCCACTGGAAGCCAAAGATGGGCATGCAGTCGGTCGTCTGGAACGAGGCCGTCAAGATCAACGGCGCCGACCCTGACTTCCACCGCCGCGACCTCTGGAACGCCATCGAGATGGGCGACTTCCCCGAATGGGAACTCGGCGTGCAGATTTTCGACGACAAGTTTGCCGACAAGTTCGCGTTCGATGTGCGTGATGCGACGAAGCTGATCCCGGAAGAGGAAATCCCCGTCCGCATCATCGGCCGCATGGTGCTCGACCGCCGCGTCGACAATTTCTTTGCCGAGACCGAACAGGTTGCCTTCTGCACGGGCAACGTTGTGCCGGGCATCGGCTTTTCCGACGACCCGCTGCTGCAGGGGCGCAACTTTTCCTATCTGGATACGCAGATCAAACGCCTCGGCGGACCGAACTTCACCCATATCCCCATCAACGCCCCCAAGTGCCCCATGCGCACATTCCAGCAGGATGGCCACATGGCCATGAAGAACCCTGTCGGCCGGGCCAATTACGAGCCCAACAGCTGGGGTACCAAGGATGGCGGCCCACGCGAAGACCCGGATAATGGCTACCAGCACTTCGCCGAGCCCATCAACGGCAAGAAGGAGGCCCTGAGGCCTGAATCCTTCGCTGACCATTACAGTCAGGCGCGCCAGTTCTATATAAGCCAGACCGAGGTCGAGCAGGCCCATATGGGCGACGCGCTCGTTTTCGAACTGAGCAAGGTGGAAAAAGCCGAAATCCGTGAGCGGATGGTGGCGCATCTCGTCAATATCGACAAGGGACTCGCCGATACGGTGGCTGAAGGCCTCGGCATCAAGACGCCGATGGCCATGAAGGCTGCCCGGCCGACGATGCAGGACCTGCCTGCCTCCGACGCGCTCAGCATGCTCAAGAACCCGCCCAAGAGCTTTGCAGGACGCAAACTGGGCGTGTTCCTCTGCGACGACGCCTCAGCGGAATCGTTCAACGCCCTGAAAGAGGCGGTTGAGAAGGCTGGCGGCATGGTGGCGGTCGTCGCACCGACCATCAATGGCGTCGACCTTGATGACCGCACGCACGTTCCCGCAGACGAGAAGATTGATGGCGGGCCGTCTGTGCTTTTCGATGCGGTGGCGCTGATGCTGACCGAAGAATGTGCCGACGACATGGCGAAGAAGCCACCGGCGAAGGACTTCCTCAACGACGCCTTCGCGCACTACAAATATATCGGCTACACGCCTGACTCGATGAAGCTTTTCGAAGCCATCGGCATGGCCGACCACATGGATGGCGGCTGTATCGAACTGGGTAAACCCGCCAGCATAAAGAGCTTCGTTTCAGAAATCGCCAACCTGCGCTTCTGGGATCGCGACGGCGCCTGATAGCGCCTTTGCCTCTGCAACAGGACCAGACCCGCCAGCCTCACCGGTTGGCGGGTCTTTCATTTGGGCGATGGCGATATAGCGCTGGGATGTAGGCGTGACACCGCTGAAGGGATAGCAGGTCGTCAGGGCAAGCGTGGGGGCGCCTGTGCCGCCGGGCCTGAGCAGGCTGGCGTTTGCGTCCACGATACGGGTCTCTGTGAGCGTGTAGATGTGTGGCGTGCCGTCAGGGCCGGTGAGGGTGATCGCGTCACCAATCTCGGCGTGCTGCAGGAAGGCGAAATGGCTGTCCCGGTGGCCCGCGAGTAGCGTCAGGCCGGGCTCACCGGGGGCGGCGGAACCTTCCATCACGCCGGGGCCAAAGGCCAGGGCCTGACCGCTCGTGCCGGTGAGCACGATGGCTGAGGCGTGGAGACGGGGCAGCTCCAGCTTTGCGGCGGGCATCACGTCGGCCCAGGGCCAGGGGCGTGTATCGGATGCGCCTTGCAGTGTCTGCTCCCAGGCGTGGGCGAGGAGTATCTGCGATAGGCTGGCCTTGGCTTTCATGTACGCGCCATTGCCGAACAGGAAGAGGCCGGTGAGGAGGAGGGCTGAGGTGAGAAAGGCCCCCCTCCGGCCCCGGCGGGGCCACCTCCCCCATGTGGGGGGAGGATTCTTGGCGGCTGCGTCACATGGCATGGCGCAACCGAATGCGGCGGAAGACGAGTTTCACCATGAAGCCGAGCAGGACGAGGATGATGCCGGCGAGCAGTTTCAGGTCTGACAGTGTGCCCGTGTTCGGCAGCGGGACGCCGCGATCGACCTGCATGGGGGCGTTCATCTTTTGCGCATCAGGCTTGCGGATGGCGAGGGCGTCGACGGGGATCATCGGCGCGTCGGAGCGGATGCCTTCATGGCCGAAAACCTTGCCGAAATCCCAGCCTGCGGGGAGGTTGAGCGGCACCTGAGCGCTGTCCAGCTCAGCCCCGTCCGGGCGGCTCGGGGTCACGTCAACGGCGACGAGGCTGGTGAGGCGCGAGACGAGATGGTGGGCGAGGGCGACGCTGAGGATCTGGTCGTCGATCAGGTCCGGCAATGTGTCGGCCCGGGCGCGGTCGAGTTCCAGCGAGGCGATTTTCTTGCGGGCCCAGAGTTTGGAAATGCCTTCGCGTTTTGCCGCCTGTTTCAGGGGCAGGCCGACCTTCCAGGGCTGGTCGCCATTGACGCCGGAGACCCAGACAAGGCCGTCCTTTGCGGCGGCATGGGCGGCGATGACGAGGGTCTCGCCGGAATAGACATCCGGCAGCGGCGAAGGCCAGGCCTCGACCTTGGTGCCGTCGGGCCATGTGGCGGCGAGGCTGGTGATGGCGGGGCTTTCAAGCTTGGTGAACAGGGCGCCCATGCGCGCGGCGACTTCATCCACATCGCCAATGTATGTGTAGCTGCCCTGGCCGAGTTCGGCGGCGCGGGACATGAAGAAACTGTTGGGCGCAGAGCCGATGCCGACGGTGAAAATGCGGGCGTCGGCGCGGTACTGGGTGATGGTTTCAAACAGCTGGTGCTCGTTGCCGATGGCCCCGTCTGTGAGGAAGATGACCTGACGCAGGCGGCCGTCGCCGGTGCCATGGTCAGCGAGGGCTTCGCGCAGGGCGGGCAGCATTTCGGTGCCGCCAGTGGCCTCCAGATTGTTCACCCAGCGTGTGGCGCGGGCGCGGTTGGTTGTGCTGGCATCGAGGGGGTGGTCGAACAGGGCGTGGGTCACGGAATTGAACTCGATGACGTTGAATCGGTCCTCGGGTTTCAGACGGGCAATGGCGAGGGCGAGGCTGTCGCGGGCTTGCCTTATGGACTCGCCGCCCATGGAGCCGGATGTGTCGATAATGAAGGTGATTTCGCGGGGTGGGGGCGGCGCGGACTGGGCGGCGACGGGGGGCGTGACCATGAGGAGATAATAGGGCTCTCCGCCAATGGTTTCAGTGAAAAGCGCGGCGCTGGGGGCCTTGGAGGCCTTGGGTGTCCAGGTGAGTTCGAAGTCGCGATTGGCATAGGTACTGCCGGAGGACAGGGTGAGGTTTGCGGCGCCATTGCCGGACCATTCCGTGTCCATTGGATGGTAGGTCGACTCCAGTTTGCCGACCGGGAAGCCGGCATCGAGGGAGACGTTCAATGTCAGCGGGTTGGTATTGCCAAGTTCGGGGTTGAGGACGGGCGGCGAGATGCGGTCACGATCCGGCACGGGGTCGACGACGGCCCAGCCCTCTTCGCCGAGGGAGGCGGTGAGGATTTCGGGGGCCGGCATGTAGCGCGGGGCGACGGTCATGGGGAAGCGGAGGGAGAAGGTGTCGTCGGCGAGGTGGACGGTTTCCTGATACTCGATCTGGACGATGATGGTCTCGCCGGGGCCGATATTGGCGACGGAATTGGTGAAGAGGTTCGGGCGTTCCTGTTCGAGCAAGGCGGTCTTCTTGCCTTCGGATTTGGCCTGTTCGTAGATGGCTTTCGCCTTCTTCTTCTCCTCGATCATACCTTCGATGAAGCGATCACCGATTTGCATGCGGAGCGTATCGACGGCGCTTTCATCAGGCAGGGGGAAGACATAGACGCCTTCGACCCAGCCATCGGTCGTGTTCTCGAACCGCTGGGTGACGCGGGTGCGGGCGATGGGGCCGGAAATGTCGATCTGCACATCCGTCAACAAAGACGGGGCCTGAACGTATTTTCCTTGGGTGGAGGACTTGAAGAGCAGCGTGCCGGTGGTGGCATCATTCGGCGTGACGAGGCGGGGTTCCTGATCGGCCCAGGCGGCGCCAGCGGCAAATGCCGCCGCTGTCAGGGCCGCGCCGAGCCACTGACCTGAACGGGAGAACAGGGGACTCCAGTCTGAGACACGGGCACGGATCCTGACGGCGGCGAACATGGGAAGCTCCTTTCATTGCGGATTTGCAATGATTGGAAGCTGCGCCCCGAATAAGGCAGGAAAGGTCTCGCTTTCAGGCAGGCCCGGTACGTGTTCTGGGCCATTTCCCGATGGGATTGCGGCAGGCCTGTGCCGCAATAGGCGGCCTTCCCCATGGATTTGAGGTGGGGGAAGGCCGCTGGAGGTGTCGGGACTAGTAGGTCAGGCGGACGCCGAACTTGCCGGTCCAGGAATAGGTTTCGTACTGGAGGAGACGATCCCCGTTCGGACCTTTCTGGAAGGCGGTATAGGGTTCGTCACCCATGTTCACGAACTCGACGAAGCCCTGAACCCGGTCGGTGAAGCGATACTTGGCCGAGGCGTCGATCTGAAGGTGATCCTTCACGAAGCGGTCGGTGCCTGCCTCGGAGCCCAACTCGTCGAGATACTCGTCGCGATAGGCGGCGGTGAGGCGGAGGGACAGGCCTTCCTTCTCGTAGCCGAGCATGGCGTTGTATGTGTTCTTCGCAGCGGCTGGGAGCGAGATGGAGCGGAAGCCGCCATCGCCATCCGGCACGTCGCCTTCGGCATCGGTATAGGTGTAGTTCAGCCCGACAAGGACACCGTCGAGCAGGCCGGGGAGGAAGTCCAGCGCCTGCTGGTAGTTCAGCTCAAGACCTTTCACTTTTGCCGTGTCGCCGTTCACGGCGATTGTGGCTTCGGTGAATTCAATGCCCTGGAAGACGCCATTATAAGGCGCGACATCATCTTCGAAGGTCTGCTCGACAATGAAGTCCTTGATATCCTTGTAGAAGACGCCGGCCTGAAGGACGGTGCCGGGGTTTGGATAGTATTCGATGCTGAGGTCGCCGTTCCAGGCCTTGTAGGGATCAAGATCGGGGTTGCCGAACGAGGCTTCCAAGTCTTCGTTGATCGTGGAGTGCGGGGCCATCTGGCCGATGCCGGGACGCACGACGCTGGCGAAGACACCGGCGCGGAGGACGAGGTTTTCCATCGCCTCATACTTCACGTTCAGGCTTGGCAGCACGTTGGTGTAGTCGTTGGAGAAGCTGAGCGGGGTGGCCGTGACAGCGTCTTCGTCAACGAGGTTGCCGGCGAGGTCATCCTTGGTCTGCTCGACACGGAAACCGCCGATGACGGTGAGGCGATCCGTCGAATACTTGCCCTGCGCGTAGGCGGCGTAGATGTCTTCCTGCACGTCATAGGCGCCGGAAATGGAGTCGAGGAAGGAGTCGTCTTCGTTGAGGACAAAGCCCTGCTTGTTTGCGGCATAGAAGGCGCGGACCTTGCCGAGGTCCGGCAGGACGCCGAGCTCTGCGAGGCCGTAGCTCTGCTTGCCGGCAACGTCGGCCAGCGTGTAGCCGTCTGCGCCTTCGAAATCATCATAGATGAGGTTGTTGGCGGAGAAGGACTTCTCTCTCAGACGGATTTTGAGGCCGGTCTTGAATTCGAAATCGGCATTTCCAAGGTCGAACGTGCGGGCGATATCACCCTTGGCCGACCATTCCTTGTCCTTGGACATGCCGTCATTGATAGACAATTCCTTGAACTTGTAGGTCGATGGATCGTTGAAGGCGTCGGCCCCATTGAGGATGGTGAAGATGGGCTTTTCAAGATTGGTGTAGTCGACATTCACGCCGAGTTCGCCGGCATCCTTGAACTTCTTCTCGAAGCGGGTTGGATCCTGCGTATCGTATTCGTGTTCCTGGGCTTCGGAATAGGCCAGCTTGTAATCAAACTTCCAGGGGCCGGTGATCGTGTCGCCGCCGATCTGGTAGGACTGGATGATCTGGCTTTCGAAACGGTCTTTCAGGCCGCGACGTACACGGATCTCGTTGCCGGAGTCGAAGGTGGCGGAATTCGCGTCGCCGCTGACGGGCTCGTCGAAGGTGAAGACGAGACGCTGGCGCTTTTCGGTGTCGTCGAACCTGGAATAGATGGCGCGGGCGTAAAGCGTGGTTTCGTCCGTGGCTTTCCAGTCAAAGGAGAGCGAGCCGCCGAGGCGTTCGCGCTCGACATCATAGTCGCGATACTCAAGGTCTTCAGCGTATGTGACGCCATCATCCGTCGTATTCCAGCCGCCCATCTCGATATTGTCGGTCGAGGTCTTGCGATTGGAGAAGGAGAGGCCGCCCGCAATGCCGAACGTGTCGGTGATCGGCACGGAGAAGTCGACAGAGGCTTTTGGCGAATATTCGCCGTTGAGGTCGTTGTACGAGCCTTCCAGCTTGGTGCTGAGGAAGAGGTCTTCGCGGTCGAAGGCCTTGGTCGTGTTGATCTCGATGGAGGCACCGATCGTGTCGGCGTCCATGTCAGGCGTCAGGGTCTTTTTAACTTCAATCGATTCAACGAGTTCGGAGGCGACCACGTCCAGCGCGACGGCGCGCGTGTCGGCCTCTGGCGATGGCAGGCGGACGCCGTTGATGGAGGAGGCGTTGAGCGTCGGGTCAAGACCGCGAACCGAGATGAAGCGGCCTTCGCCCTGATCGTCGAGGATGTTGATGCCGGTGAGGCGGCGGGTGGATTCAGCGACGTTCTGGTCAGGGAACTGGCCGAGGGCATCGCGGGTGACGACGCTCTGGATCGTGTCGGAGGCGCGCTGGCGGGCGATGGCGCTTTCCATCATGGCGCGCTGGCCAACGACAAGCACGGTGTCGAGGCGCGCGTCGGCGTCAACTTCCGTGACTTGAGCATTGGCGGGTGCGGTGAAACAGAGGCTGGCCGAGGCGAGCGCTGTGGTGAGGAGAAGTGTTTTATATCGCAGTTTCATGTGAATACCCTGTCGAGCCCCTGGGAGAATTGGGGCCCGCATAGGCGGCAAACGTGACAGTCGCGCGACACTTCTTCTGCTGAAATACGACAATTTTGCCTCGGGAAACTTAACTCAGGTTAAGTGTGGTTGCACGGCAACAGGCGGGCGCGTTTTGTCAAAAAAGGTTCATGTTATCATCGCAAAAGCGACACGCTGGACGGGGTTTTCCGCGTTGCATTGGCCTGTGCGCGTGAGGGAGAGATGGCGTCTTCTCCGACCGTGATTCGCGTGGGCGTATAGTACGCTCCATGAACAGTACGCGGCACCGAAGATACGTGAACGAGCGGGAGGCGCGGGACATCCGGTTTCTTGTCTTGCTGGGGCACAGCCATGGCGAGATTGCCGAACGGCTGGGACGCAACCGGAAGACGATTGATCGCACGATCCGCGAGAAGGATCTCGGCGCACCGGAGCGACCGCTGGAACTGGCCTGGCTGACGCTGCGCCATGCCTATGAGTTGCTGGCCGAGAGCGTGGCGGATCGGCGTGAGGTGGATGTGGGCAAGCTGGCGAAGCTGAACAATGAGATGCGGCTGACGGAAGCCGCGATGCGGGCGGCAGCAGGCGATGCGCCGAAGGAGGGAATGGGGGATGGGAGGGAGCCGGATGAGGATGCAATCTGGGCACGACTTGAGGCCGTTGAGCAGGAGCGTGGGCTGGGCGGCGCTGGACTACAGGGTGCGGGCGATGGCGATGCGGATGGGGGTGAACAGTCTTCCGGAGGAGATAAAGGCCTACCTGAGACAAAATCCGTTCGTATTCGAAGCAAGGGATACGCAGGTTCCGCCGGAGGGGGCGTGGCGGACATGGTTGTTCATGGGCGGACGTGGCGCTGGCAAGACGCGGGCGGGGGCGGAATGGGTGCGCATGGCGGTACGGCGGGGATGCCGCCGGGTGGCGCTGGTGGGGCCGGCGCTTTCGGATGTGCGCGAGGTGATGATCGAGGGGCCGAGCGGGCTGCGCCGTCTTAAGGGTGCGGGAGGGCGGCCGATTTATGAGGTGTCGCGGCGGCGGCTGGTGTGGCCGAACGGAGCCGAGGCCTTCGCCTTCTCGGCGGAAGACCCGGACAGTTTGCGGGGCCCGCAGTTTGACGCGGCCTGGTGCGATGAAGTGGCCGCGTGGGCCAAGGGCGAGGCGGTGTGGGACACTTTGCAGATGGGCCTCAGGCTGGGGGCGTTCCCGCGCTGCGTGGCGACGACGACGCCGCGCCCGGTGGACCTGGTGCGGCGGCTGGTGGCGGACGCGGGCAGCATGATGACGCGCAGCACGACGCGGGAGAATGCGGTGAACCTTGCGCCGGGCTTTGTTGACATGATGGAGGCGGCCTATGCGGGATCGGCCATGGCGCGGCAGGAGCTGATGGGCGACCTGCTGGAAGACCCGAAGGGCGCGCTGTTCCTGCGCAGCATGATTGATGCGGCGCGTGTTTATGCGGTGCCGGGGATGGCCGACATTGTGGTGGCGGTGGACCCGCCGGCGACGAGCGGGCCGCGGGCCGATGCGTGCGGGATCATTGCGGCGGGCGTGGCGGAGGCGGCAGGCTTTGGGCGGCGCTGTTTCGTGCTGGGCGATGCCTCGGCGGCGGGCCTGCGCCCGGCAGACTGGGCGGGGCGGGCGGTGTCGCTGGCCGAGGCGGTGGGGGCGAGCATGATTATCGCCGAGGCGAACCAGGGCGGCGAGATGGTGCGCCAGACGCTGGAGAGCGCGGGGTGCCGCCTGCCGGTGCGGCTGGTGCATGCGCGGCTTGGCAAGCGGGCGCGGGCGATGCCGGTGGCGCTGCTGTACGAGCAGGGCAAGGTGGCGCATCTCGGCCTGCTGGCGACGCTGGAAGACCAGATGTGCCGGTTCGGGGCGGAGGGCTTTATCGGGTCGCCGGACCGGGTGGACGCGCTGGTGTGGGCTGTGTGGGCGCTGATGCTGGAGCGGACGGGAGGCCCGCGCATTCGAGCGCTTTAGGCGAGAGCGGCGAGGCCGGTGCGCAGGCCCTTGATGGCGCGTGGCGGGAGGCCTGCGTCGATGTCGGCATGCGTCTGGCGCCAGATCGGGACGGCGGCGGCGAGCGTGCGGCGGCCTTCATCGGTGAGGGCGAGGCGGCGGCTGCGCTTGTCTGCGGGATCGGGCGTTGAGGTGAGGAGGCCGCGCTTTTCGAGGGGCTTCAGGTTGGCCGTGAGCGTGGTGCGGTCCATGGCGAGGAGGCTGGCGACTGCGCCGATGCTGGGCGGCTGTGGCCGGTTCAGCGACATGAGGAGCGAGTATTGGCCGGACGTGATGCCGAGGGGGCGGAAGGCCTCGTCAAAGCGGCGCGAGAGGGCGCGGGCGGCCCGCTGCGCGGCGAGGCAGAGGCAATGGTCGCGGACGTGGAGCGTGGTTTCGAAGGGGACGGCGTGGCTGTTTGACATGGTCTATATATGTTGATATCAACGTAAATGTCAAGACCGGGACGCAAGAGGAGACACGCCATGCCCGAGACCGCCAATGCCGCTATCGAGCTTACGGGCTATAATTGGGTGCCGGACTTTGCGAAGGGCCATGTGCGCGATATCCGCGCGCGCTGGGCACTGGAGGAGGCGGGGATCGACTACCGGATGCGGCTGTTCAATGCGTCCGAGGAGCGCCCGGAAGCCTATCTGAAGGAGCAGCCTTTTGCGCAGGTGCCGGCGCTGAAAGAGGGCGATATCCAGATGTTCGAATCCGGGGCGATCATGCTGTATATTGCGGACAAGAGCGACAAGCTGATGCCGCGTGACCCGGTTGCGAAGGCACGGGTGACGAGCTGGGTGTTTGCGGCGCTGAACAGTGTCGAGACGTTCGTGATGCCGCTGATGATTATCGCCAAGTTCGAGCCGGATGCCGAATGGGCCAAGCTGCGCCGGCCGGGCGCGGAAGCGATGGTGCGCCAGAAGCTGAAGCGGCTGTCGGACTGGCTGGACGAGAAGGATTATCTGGAGGGCGCGTTCAGCATTGGCGATATTGCGATGGCCAGCGTGCTGCGCGACCTGGAAGAGACCACGCTGCTGGGCGAGCGGGCCAATATTGCGGCCTATCACGCGCGGTGCCTTGCGCGCCCGGCGTTCAAGCGGGCGCTGGCGGCGCAGATGGCGGGCTTTACCGAAGGGCCGGTGGTGGCTGCTTAGGCAGGGGCAGCGTCAGCTGACACGGGCGGCGGAAACGGCTTGATCTCCGACACGGGGCAGCGGAGGCTGCGACCTTGAATCAGGAGAGACGGGCCATGACAGATCTTACACGGCGGGCCTTCGGGGCGACGGGGCTGGCGGCGGTGGCGACGGCCTGCGCGGGGGTTCCGGCGTCGCGCGGGCCGGGCGTGGTGATGAAGCAGGTGCCGCCGGTGATTGTCGATCCGGGCCGGGTGGCGCGGGTTGTTGTGGGCCTGAGGCCCTATCGGCCGACGGGTTTCCGCGTGGAGCGGGAGATGCTGGGCGAGAAAGCAATTATCCATAATTATGGCCATGGCGGCGGCGGGATCACGCTGTCCTGGGGCACGGCGCACCTGGCCGTGGAGGAGGGCTGGGACCCGAGCGTGAAGGATTATGCCGTGATGGGCGCCGGGATCGTGGGCCTGTCGACGGCGATGCTGCTGTTGGAGCGCGGGGCCAATGTGACGATCTATGCCAAGGCGCTGTCGCCGGAGACGACATCGAATATTGCGGGCGGGCAGTGGTGGCCAGCGTCTGTGTATCAGGACAGTCTGGTGGATGATGCGTACCGCGCGAAGCATGTGGCGGCGTCGCGCTTTGCGTTCCAGCGCTTCCAGCTGCTGACGGGGCCGGAATATGGCGTCACGTGGGAAGTGAATTATGTGCTGTCGGACACGGCGAAGCCGGAAACGCCCGCGCCGAAGGGCAGCCCGATGCATGAGTTTGTCGTGAACGAGCGGGAGTATGAACCGGGCGAACTGAGCTTCAATGCGCCGTTCGCGAAGAGTTTCGACACGATGATGGTGGATACGCCTTATTACCTGCGGGTGCTGGAGCGGGACATCCGGCTGCGCGGCGGGAAGATTGTGGTGCAGTCATTTGACGATGTGGCGCAGGTGGCGGCGCTGCCCGAAGCGGTGGTGTTCAACTGTACAGGGCTTGGCGCGGGCGTGCTGTTCGGCGACACGGGCATCATGCCGGCGCGGGGGCAGCTGGTGATCCTGCAGCCGCAGGAAGAGGTGGACTATAACATCATCACCGGGAGCCATGCCTACATGTTCGGGCGGCGCGATGGCGTGGTGCTGGGCGGGACGTTCCAGAAGGGCAACTGGTCGCTGGAGCCAAGCGCGGAGGACACGGCGATGATCCTAGCCGAGAACCGGGCGCTGTTCCTGCCGCGGGGCGCGGCGGCCTAGGCGCCGTATCTGCGCCGGGACACTTGGCAGGCTATTTTTGGCACTCTATACGATCCATATATGAATCGTATATGGAGGCCTGAATGGGCATCGTGAATATAGATGACGCATTGCACGACCAGCTGCGCCGGGCGAGCAAGGTGTCGTGCCGGTCGATCAATGCGCAGGCGGCTTACTGGATCAAGATCGGCCTGCTGTGTGAAAGCAATCCGGGGCTGAGCTTCAGCGAGGTGATCGCACGGGAGATGGAAGCGGCAGGCGTTTCGGTGCCGGATCTGGCGGAAAGCGCGCATGACGAAGCAGCCTGAAGAACTGGCGCTGATGGCGGAGTCTGGGCGGCTGCTGGCCTCGGTGTTCGGCCTGCTGGATCGCACGCCGCTGGCGGGCCTGACGACGCTTGAGGTCGATGCGATGGTGGAGCGGTTCATTGTCGAAGACCTGAAGGCGCGGCCGGCGAGCAAGGGGCAGTATGATTATGGCTTCGTGCTGAATTCATCCGTGAACCATGTGGTCTGTCATGGGGTGCCGTCCGAAGCGGATGTGCTGAAGGATGGCGATATCGTCAATTTCGACATCACGCTGGAGAAGAACGGCTTCATCGCGGATTCGAGCAAGACCTACCTGATCGGCGAGGTTAACCCGGCGGCAAAGCGGCTGGTGAAGACGACCTATGAGGCCATGTGGAAGGGCATCAAGGCGGTGCGACCCGGCGCGCGGCTGGGCGATGTGGGCTGGGCCATCGAGCGGCATGCCAAGAAGAATGGCTATTCCGTTGTACGGGAATATTGCGGGCATGGCATTGGCCGCAAGATGCATGAGGACCCGCAGGTGCTGCACTATGGCAAGCCGGGCACGGGACTGGTGCTGCGCGAGGGCATGGTGTTCACGATCGAGCCGATGATCAATCAGGGGCGCCGCTATGTGCGCACCGAGGAGGATGGCTGGACGGTGGTGACGAAGGACGGGGCGCTGTCTGCCCAGTTCGAGCATACGGTGGCGGTCACCTCCGATGGCGTGTCGGTGCTGACATTACGCCCGGAAGAAATGGCGAGGGGCGCGGCGGCCTAGTTGCCGGCGCGGAAGGACTTGCGGCCGAAATAGGCGTTCTTCGGGGCGTCGTCACTGCCGGTTGGGGGCGTGTCGTCGGCGGGTGGTGTCTCGTCGGGTGCGGCTTCCTGAGCGGTGGCATCCGTGGCTTCGGTGGGCGCGAGCGTGCCGTTGAGGAGCTGGCGGATATGCGCGGCCGCGGCGCCGGCGGTCGAGACTTCGAAATCGTCGACATGCTTGTCGAGGCGGCGGGCGAGGAGGCGCGCCTGGTGGGCCGTGAGGCGCTTAAGCTCGGTTTCGAAAAGGTCATTGCCGACGGTTTCGCGCAGGAGGACCATGTCTTCCGTCGTCTGGCCGGCGGAGATCATGAGCTTGCGGACGAGGAGGCCGGCGGCGGCGGTGAAGTCCTTGTCGCCGAGCTTGGCAAAACGGTCGCGATTGTCGAGCAGGGCTGCCAGCACGCCGGCCCCTCCGGTGGCTGTCAGGGTGCTCATTTCAATAGCTCCAGGATTTCCTTCATGAGGGAGTCGATGATGCCGAGGGCCTCGCCGGGCCATTTGGCCGAGAGGGTCGGATCCGGGCCGAGTTCGATCGGGTTGGTCGCAAAGCCGGTCTTGAGAGGAACGACAGTCTTGAACATCCGGAATTCGGCTTCCTTCGAATTGGCAGCATCGCGCATGGCTTGCAGCACGACCTGCTGGTGGGGCGTGTTGTCAAAGCGGGTGGCCAGGACAACCGGCAGGTTCTCGATATCACGATCGCGCAGGTTTTTCATGATGTCGCCGGTGAAAAGATCGAGGCCGAGCGTGGACATGAAATCCGGGATCGTGGGGACGATGATGAGGTGGCTGGCCGCGAGCACGCTTTCGGTCATGACCGAGATGCCGGGCGGGCAGTCGCAGATGATGATGTCGAACTCGCTTTTCAGCAGGTCAAAGTCATCGCGCAGGCGGCGGCCGACCTGGCCTTCGAGGGCCTGCATCGAGTATTTCTTGGCCGTGAGTTCGTAGATCAGCTCGCGCTCTGTCTTGCGCAGGCGCGGAGACGAGGGGATCAGATCGAGGGGCAGCGGCTTGCCGTCATGCGTAACGTCGCTGGCATTGGTGACGACGAATTCGCCGAGGCGCTTTTGCTCGTTTGCGAAGAAATTCTCCAGCAGCCAGTCGGAAATCGTGGCGTAATCATTGATCGCCTGGAACAGGTGTTCATCGCCCTCGTGCCCGTAAACGAGCAGCGATGCGTTGGCCTGCGTATCGAGATCGACGACGAGTGTGCGCCGGCCTGAAGCCGCGAAGGCCTCCGCCAGCATGACGCAGGTGGTTGTCTTGCCGACACCGCCTTTTGAGTTGGCGATCGAGATGACGCGTGCCGACATTCTGCTAGCTCCTCTTCCCCTGTCACAAGCGCGGCACAAAGCAGATTTGGGTCTGCATGGCTATTGCCTGTTTGTTTAAAAATGCAGGGCCGGAAAGCCCATTTCCCTCAACTTTTCAGCCTAGTGCCCGAGGATTGCTAGGGAAAATTATCTTCCGTCCGACCGGCATGCTGACCGGGGTAAATTCACTCCATCGGAAGAAGTTCCATGGAGGCGAGACGAAGCATGAACTGGGGGTGGCCATTTGCAGGAATGCGGCGCGAATCGAAAGCGGCGGCACCTCTGATTGCACTATCGCAATTGGGGGTAGCGGCGTGGGGCGGGCGCGACGCGGCGTCGCTGACGCAGGACGGCTATTTGTGTAACGCGGTGGCCTATCGCTGTGTGCGCATGGTGGCGGAGGCGGCGGCCAGTGTGCCGCTGGTGACGGGGCATGAGGCGGCGGCGAAACTGCTGCGGGCCCCAGCGCCGGACATGGCGGGGGCGAGCTTTCTGGAGGGCGTTTACACGCAGCTTCAGCTGGCCGGGAATGCGTTTGTCGAGGCCGTGCAGATTGATGGGCGGGACGGGATTGCGGCGCTGTTTGCGCTGCGGCCTGACAGTGTGCGGCCGGTGACGGATGCGCGTGGCTGGGTAGAGGCCTGGGCCGTGCGCGAGCGGCGCGGGGAGCGGCTGATCCGGCGCGAGGACACGGGCTGGAGCCCGGTGCTGCACCTGAAACTGTTCAATCCGGCCGATGACGTGATGGGCCTGCCGCCCTTGGGGGCCGCGCGCCGCGCGCTGGACCTGCACAATGCGAGTGCCGACTGGGCGAAGGCGCTGATCGACAATTCGGCGAAGCCTTCGGGCGCGCTGGTCTATGGCGGCGGCGGGCGCTTGCCGGACGAGCAGTTCGAGACGTTGAAAAGCGAACTTGAGGCGCATTATTCCGGCGCGGCGAATGCCGGGCGACCCCTGTTGCTGGAAGGCGGGCTCGAATGGCAGCCAATGTCGCTGTCGCCAGCGGAGATGGATTTTCAGGAGGCCCGCAATGCGGCGGCCCGCGAGATTGCGCTGGCGCTGGGCGTGCCGCCGATGCTGCTGGGCATACCGGGGGATAATACGTATTCGAACTATCGCGAGGCCAATCTCGCCTTCTGGCGGATGAGTGTGTTGCCGCTGGCGGAGAAGATGGCGGCGGCCCTGTCCCTGTGGCTGGATGAGCCGCTGGCCGGGGATGTCGAGGTGCGCTGCGATGTGGACCGGGTGCCGGCGCTGTCGGTCGAGCGCGATGCGCTGTGGGCGCGGCTGGAGGGCGCGGGCTTTGCGACCGTGGATGAGAAGCGGGCGATTGCGGGGCTTGGCACATGAATTTCGAGAAGAAGATCACGCTGGCCTTCGTGATGGCCGTGCTGGTGCAGACCGGCGGCGCACTGGTGTGGGCCGGGGCGGCGGCGGAGCGGATTACCGTCCTTGAGCGGAGCGCCGAGGCCGGGCGGCCTGTGGGCGAGCGGTTGGCGCGTGTGGAGGCGGAGCTGGGCGCTGTGCGCGCGCAGCTGGACCGGATGGAGCGGAAACTGGAGGCGGGGGATGAGTGAATTCTATCAGTCGCCGCCCCTGCCTTCGCAGCCCCTGCCTGCGCAGGGGAAGCGGGAAGATCGGTGCGTGAACCAAGTTCCGTGTGCCCTGCGCAGGCAGGGCCACGGGCCGCGAGAGATGAAGAACCAAAACGCGCTGCTGATTGAGGGCTATGCCAGCCTGTTCGGGGTGGCGGATGCGGGCGGGGATGTTGTGCGGGCGGGCGCGTTTGCGCGGAGCCTGCGCGAGACCCGCGTGTTGCCGATGCTGTTGCAGCATCGCAATGGCGCGGTGGCCGGACGGTGGACACGGATGATCGAGGACGGGCGCGGGCTGTATGTGCGCGGCCTGGTCGAGGCGGAGAGCGCAAGGGGCCTGGCGGCACGCGGGCTTGACGGGTTGTCGATCGGGTTTCGGCCGCGCCTGTGGCGGGCGCGTGTGGAAGGCGGACGGGAGCTGATCGAGGTGGAGCTGGTGGAAGTGTCGCTGGTGGCGAGACCGATGCTGGGGGCGGCGCGGTTTGCGCTGGTGGGCGGCGCGGAACGGAAATGGGCGGCGTGACCCATTCCCGTGTTGCCAGCGGACGCTGGCATCCAGTGCGGATGGGAAAGTGTGCTGCGTGTGGGACTGGGCCCCAGCGTGCGCTGGGGAAGCGGAAAGTTTTGTGAATTTCGGAAGAGGAAAGTGAATGACCAAGGAAACGAAAATGGCGGGGCCGAAGCCGGAAGTGGCCGAGATGATGGCGGCGTTCGAGGCCTTCCGGCAGGCGAATGATGCGCGGCTCGGCGAGATCGAAGCGAAAGGGGCGAGCGATCCGCTGACGGATGAGCGCCTTAGCCGGATTGACCGGCAGCTGGAGGCCCTGAGCCTGAAGATGGCGCGGCCGGAGGCCCTGCCTGCGCAAGGCACGCGTGAAGATGATGCGCGCAGCGAGGCCTGGGGGCGTTACCTGCGCACGGGCGATGATAGCGGCATTTCGCGGCTGGATACGAAGGGCCTGAACACGGGCAGCGATGCGCAGGGCGGCTATGTGGCGCCGCCGGAGCTGGACCGCCTGATTGAGGCGCGGCTGATGGCGGCAAGCCCGATGCGTGCGATTGCGACGGTGCGGCAGACCTCTGCGGGCGTGTTCCGCAAGCCGGTGGGCCTTGGCGCGGCGGCAAGCTGGGTGGGTGAGACGGCGGCGCGGCCGGAGACAGCGACGAACGGGCTGGCGCTGCTGGAATTCCCGGCGGGGGAACTTTACGCGATGCCGGCGGCGACGCAGGCCTTGCTGGAGGATTCCTATGCCGATGTCGACGCCTGGCTGGCCGACGAGGTGGAGAGCGCCTTTGCGGCGCAGGAATCGGCGGCCTTTGTTTCGGGCGACGGGAGCGGCAAGCCGAGGGGCTTTCTCGACTATGAGATCGTTGCCGAGGGCAGCCATGTCTGGGGCAAGATCGGGTCTGTTGCGGGGGACTTTACGGCCGATGACGCGGCCGACCAGATCATCGACCTGATCTATACGCCGAAATCGCAGTTCCGGGCCGGGGCCCGTTTTGTGATGAATCGGCGCACGGTGTCAGCCGTCCGCAAGCTGAAGGATGGCGACGGACGCTACCTGTGGCAGCCCGGAAATGGCGGCGAGCCGGCGACCGTGATGGGCTATCCGGTGACCGAAGTGGAAGACATGCCGGACATCGGCACGGGCAATGCGGCGATTGCGTTCGGGGACTTCCGGCGCGGTTACCTGATTGCTGACAGGCAGGGCGCGCGTGTGCTGCGCGACCCGTATTCGGCCAAGCCCTATGTGCTGTTCTACACGACGAAACGTGTGGGCGGCGGGGTTCAGAACTTCGATGCGATCAAGGCGATGGTGTTCTAGCGCCTTGCGATCCTCCCCCGTTCGCGGGGGAGGTGCCCAACAGGGCGGAGGGGGAAGTGCCCCCATCGACCCGGCCGCTGGCGCGTCCGGGCCACTTCCCCCGCAGGCGGGGGAAGATGAAGAGATACTGCTTTCAAACCAAGGAGAAATACATGATTGAATCCGTAATCATTGCCCTGATCCGTCAGGCCGCGCTGCTGACCAAGCCGCAGCAGGAGGAGTTTACGACCAAGGCGGCGGAGGCCCTGGCGACGCTGATCAAGTCGACCGAGACGGCGATTGATGACGAGCTGGTGCGTCAGGTGGGCCTGCCGGTGGGTGGGATGATCATCAGCAAGCTGACGGCGCTGGTCTAGGCTTATCCTCCCCCGCTTGCGGGGGAGGTGCCCGAAGGGCGGAGGGGGGAGCCCCTTCGACCCGGCCGCTGGCGCGTCCGGCCCACTTCCCCCGCAAGCGGGGGAAGATAAGGGGCTATTCAAACGTGAGGTGGCAGGCGCCGAGGACGCGGAACATGTGGTAGCGGTCGCGGGCGTCGGGGGCGGTGCGCAGGTCTGAATAGGCCTTGAGGGCGATGGGGGTGGCCATGTCGACTTCTTCTTCGAAGCGGGCACTGTCGCCTGTCTCATCCTCGAAGCGGTCCGAGGCCATCTGGGCCCAGTAGCCGGCGGCGAGTTCGCTTTCGGCGGGGCGCAGGTCCGGGCTGAGGCGCTCCATAAAGGCGGCGTCCCAGTCCTGGCCAGCGCTTTGCGACCAGACGGCCCAGTAGGAGGCGCAGCGGACCATGTCGGACGGGTTTTCGGGCGTGACACCGGATTCCACACCGCGCTGGTAGTAGCCGTTCATATAGTCCGTGCTCTGCGCGGTGGCAGGCAGGGCGATGAGGGCGGTGGCGAGAAGGGTGACGCGAAGGGACAAGGGTGGCTCCGGATAGAGGGACTGGACGGGGTTATAGACTGCAAGTGCTGAACCAAAAGCAAACGGCCGGATAGAGGCCGGATATATAACAGGAATTTCAAATGACACTGACGGTGATGACACCGCCGGACGGGGAAGCTTTGTCCCTTGATGCGGCGAAGGACTATCTGCGCATCGGGACGGATGGCGAGGACGCGCTGGTGACGGCGCTGATCGCGGCGGCGCGGGCGCGGCTGGCGGGCGGCGAGGGATGAGGCGGCGCAGGCGTTTGCGTTCGAGGACAAAGGCGGCCTGCCATGGCGCGTGGCGCACCTGCGGCGGCGGGGCGACCTGCTGGACTGGGCGCGGCGCGGGGCGGACGTGACGACGAGCTGGGCGTTTCCAGAGGCGGCCAATGCGGGGCGGTTTGCCGTGGAGGTGGACACAGGGAGCGGCTTTGGGGGGCGGTTTGAGGTGGCCGTGCCCTCGGCAACGCTGGCACCGGGCGTGGCTTCCGCACGGGTGGCGGAGACTGGCGCTGATGGCCGTGTGGGTCCATGGGTTTCAATCGGCGCCGGAACATCCTAACTCTGGGGCGACAGTGATTTCACCTTATTTAGAGGAATAACCGCCCTTGGCCCTAGATCCCTATAGCGTGCTCGGCGTTCCCCGCACAGCGAGCGAGGCCGAGATCAAAAAAGCCTATCGCAACAAGGCGAAAGCCCTGCACCCTGACCTTCATCCCGATGACAATGCCAAGATGGAGGAGTTCAAGCGGGTGTCGCAGGCGTGGGATATCCTGGGCGACAAGGAGAAGAAGGCGAAGTTCGACCGCGGCGAGATTGACGGCGATGGCAACCCTGCAGGCTTTGGCGGGGGCTATCCCGGCGGCGGGGGTGGCGGCTTTCCGGGCGGCGGCGGGGCGCGCTGGCAGACGCGCGGCGGCGGCAATCCGTTTGACGGCGCGCAGGGCGACCCGTTCGAGGACATTCTGGGCGGCATGTTCGGAGGCGGCGGACGCAGGCGGAATCCGGGCCCGCAAAAGGGCCGCGATATCCGCTACCGCGTAGAGATTTCGTTCGAGGATTCCGTGGCAGGCGCGCGGCGCCGGATGACCATGGCGGACGGCACGGCGCTGGACGTGAACATCCCGGCTGGCATCGATTCCGGCCAGACGCTGCGCCTCAAAAGCCAGGGCCAGCCTTCGCCGAATGGTGGGGCGCCGGGCGACGCGCTGCTGGAAGTGGAAGTGCGCCCGAGCACTGTCTGGCAACGTGATGGCAAGGATTTGCGCATGAGCGTGCCGATCAGCCTGAAGACGGCGGTTCTGGGGGGCAGCGTGGAAGTGAAGACGCCGTCCGGCCCGGTGACGCTGAAAGTGCCGGCGGGATCGAATACGGATGCGACGCTGCGCCTGCGCGGCAAGGGCGTGCAGACGAGCACGCCGGGCAACCTCTATGCCAAGCTGAAGATCATGCTGGATGACCCCGCCGACCCCGGCCTGAAGAAATGGGCCGAAGGCAAGGCCTGAGACCTGTCAGATCAGGCGGCTGAGAGCGACGCGAGGGATCTGGCGGATTTCGGGTCGGCCTGGTCCGACGAGATGAAGGGTTCCGGACGGGCGATCAGGAAGCCCTGAATCTCCTCACACAGAAGGCTTCGCAGCAGGCTGGCCTGCTCCTCTGTCTCGACGCCCTCGGCAACGACCGGAATGTCGAGCGAATGAGCAAGGCTAATGATCGCTTCAACGATCGCGCGCGACTTGCGGTCGCCATTCATGGCCGCCACGAAGGAGCGGTCGATCTTGAGCCGGTCGAACGGGAAAGACTGGACATAGCTCATGGACGAGTAGCCCGTGCCGAAATCATCAAGGGCGATCTTGATGCCAATCGCCTTCAGTTGCATCAGGATGGTTGCGGCGAGCTGCTTGTTGAGGATGAGCGCCGTCTCCGTAATCTCGAGTTCAAGACGTGAGGGATTGAGGCCCGTCTCGTGCAAGATGTTGCGTATGTCTTCCACAAGGTCCGGATCGAGGAACTGGCGGGCGGACAGGTTGACCGCGACGGTCTCGTTTGCGTCCCATTCGATGGCAGCTTCGCAGGCGGCACGGATTGTCCAGCGGCCGATATCGTTGATCAGGAGGCTTTGCTCCGCAACCGGAATGAAATTGTCGGGATAGACCATGCCGCGCCCGGGGCGGTTCCAGCGGATGAGCGCTTCGCGGCCCACGATTGCACGCGTATGGCTGCACACTTTGGGCTGGAAGTGGAGGACGAACTGATCGCCCTCGATGGCGTCATGCAGGGCGGTTTCGAGGTCGCGCTTCTGCTCGTGCACTTCATGCAGGGCGGCATCATAGACACGGAAGCAGCCTCGGCCCGCTTCCTTGGCGGCATAAAGGGCGCGGTCGGCAGCGTTGAGCACACGCGCCGTTCCGGTGGCTTCGGGTTCGGCAAGCGCGATGCCGATGCTGGCGCCCATCGACAGGCTGCGCGTGCCGAGCGTGATGGGTGTCGCAAAGGCCTTGAGGATCTTGTTGGCGGTCCATTTGATCTGGTGGATGCTGGAGCGGCCGCGAAGGATGATGGCGAACTCGTCGCCGCCGAGGCGAGCGACCATGTCGGCAGGCGACAGGCAGCCGGAGATCCGGCGGCCGGCAATTTTCAGCAGGCTGTCGCCGGTGGAATGGCCGAACTGGTCGTTCACTTCCTTGAATTCATCAACGTCGATGATGAAGACAGTGAGGTCGGCGCAGGCATAGGGTTTGTCGCGGATGGCGGCTTCGAGTGCCATGTTGAAGGCGGCGCGGTTTGGAAGGCCGGTCAGGGTGTCGCGATAGGCCAGAGCGCGGACCTTGGCTTCCTGGCGTAGCTGGCGCGTGAGGTCGCGCACGGCAAAAACGGTGAAGCCGGCTTCAGAGTCCTGCATGGCGCGGGTGGTGATTTCCACGGTCACGTCATGGCCGCCGGAGATGTGAATGACATGCTCGGCGAGGAGCCTGTCTTTGCCATCGGCGTAATTGTCGAGGTCGTTGAGCTGGAGGATGTCGAAAATGTTGGTGCCCTGCATGTCGTCGCGCGGGATGCCGAGCATGGTTTCGGCGGCCATGTTCGCCTGGATGACCTTGCCGTTTGCGGACACCATGAAGAGCGCCTCCTGCGAGGAATCCGCCAGGGCCGACAGCTTGCGCGATTCAATGTTGCGCATCTGGACGACAAGCGAGTCGAGGCCGGCGGCGAGCGCGGCAAACATCAGGATGAGGCAGATGCTGGTGGCGATGACGACGCTCAGGGCGCCAGCGCCCATCAGCCAGCCAGTGTCAGGTATTGCGGCGAGCGGCGTCATGGTCAGGGCGGCGGTGCCGATGAAGTGAAGGCCAAGAATGGCGAGCATGGCGCAGGCCCAGCTCACCACATTGCGCACGACTGGAAGTGTGCTGAGGCGGAAGCTGTAGGCGAGGGTGTAGAAGCCGCCGCAGAATACGATGGAAAGAAGGACGAGGCGCGGATCATAGGCGATCTCGACACTGTCTTTCATCGCCGTCATGCCGAAATAGTGCATCACGATGACCGTGCCTGAGCCGAGGAGCGCTGCACTGAGCTTGCGAGCGGCGGTGCCGCTATTGCTGGCAACCGCCGTTGCGACCGTGAGTCCGATCACGGCGACCAGCGCTGACATGAGGGTCACGAAGACATCGAACGTGACCGGGAAGCCCGGCTTGTAACCAAGCAGGGCGATGAAGTGCGTGGCCCAGACACCCAGACCGGTCACGATGCCTGCGGCGATGATCCAGCGGCGACTGCCCGTTTCGCTGCGGTCGATCATGCCGCGCTGAAACACCAACAGGGCGCAGACAAGGCTGAAGCCGAGCACAAGCACGGCAATCACCATATGCATAAAATCGTGGTGTTTTGTTAATGAATTGAAAACTATAGACATTTTGTGCTTTCTTCGCGTGCATCACCTATGCGCAGGCGCGTGTATTCGTTCCACTACAGCGTGTTTTAAGTGCGTGAGATCGCAGTTCTCGAGAAAACGGACGGATAAGAGGCCGCAGATCGGTCTGGCACCCCCCTCGGGGGGGATGAATGCAGGGCCGTCTGGCTCTAGGGTGTGACCGAGATGCAGACCTGTGGGGATAAGATGAAACGATACATGTTGTTGCTGCCGCTGGCGGCGCTGGCCGCGTGCGGACAAGGAGAGGCAGCCGGGGAGAAAGACCCTTGCGCGGCGATTTCAACCATCATTGCGGCACGCGCCGAGGCCGAGCCATTTACCAGCCTGCGGGGCGAACAACGTATGCTGGGCGACAGCCCGCTGCCGGATGCCTGGGAATCCAACGCGACCTTTGACGATAGTGCCTGCCGGGTGAGCGTCATGCGCGGCTTCTTTGGTGGCGACACGAATATCCATATCTATACCTGCGACCTGTTCGAGGCGGGAACCATGGACAAGGATGCGGACGGCAAGCTGGCCGAAGCGGCCTATGAGGGTGCCGTTGGCACTGTGAAGGCGTGCCTGGGGGATGCCTGGACCTTCGCGGCGGACACCGAGGATTCGCAGTATGAGGTGTATGGCAAGACGGTCTTCAAGCCGGTCGAGCCCGAGGAGCAGGTGGGCGATTTTATCGCCGACCCGCTCTATGTGGAGATGCACTATGCCGGGTTTGGCGGCGGGCGGAACAGCACGCCAGGCTGGCTGGTGACGCTGCAGGCGCAGAAACAGACCAAGGCTGATTGACCTCAAGGCACCAGGCCCCGGCCGGCGCGAGTCGCGCCTGGGGCGATTTCCGGGCCGGAGGCGGCGTAATCCTGAACAAAACTGATTTCAGACGTTCACTTCACATTCAGGGCTTTGGACCTATACGCTGGGCCCATGAAGCGGATTCTTGCCTCTCTTGCAGCCATTGCGATGCTGTCTGCCGGACCTGCCACCGCGCAGGGCTGGGGCGATTCCTTTTCGCCCAATCAGGCGCGCGATGCCGTGCGCAATGGCAAGACCGTGCCGCTGAGCCGGATATTTGGCATGCTGAAGCAGCAATATGGCGGCTACCAGCTGGGCGCAGACCTTGTGTCCAAGCAGGGTGGCGGCGCCGAATATCATATTGACTGGATGACCGAAGATGGGCGCAAAATGCGCTTTATCGTTGACGCCCAGTCTGGCGCGATCACGGATCGTCGCGGCGGCTAAATCGTGTTAACCCGTTCTACGGAAGGTATTTTTCATGCGTATCCTGGTAGTTGAAGACGATAACGACCTGCGCCGCCAGTTGGCAGACGTGCTGTCGCAATCGGGCTATGCGGTCGATCTGGCTGCGGATGGCGAGGATGGGCACTTCCTTGGCGATACCGAGCCCTATGATGCCGTGATCCTGGACCTGGGCCTGCCGAAAATGGACGGTGTCAGCATCCTGAAGAAATGGCGCGCGGACGGGAAATCCTTCCCCGTGCTGATCCTGACCGCTCGCGACCAGTGGAGCGAGAAGGTGGCAGGCTTTGATGCCGGCGCCGACGATTACCTGTCGAAACCCTTTGTGACCGAGGAATTGCTGGCACGCCTGCGCGCGCTGCTGCGCCGGGCTGCGGGCCATTCGGCGGCGACGCTGGAAGCCGGCAAGCTGATGGTCGATACGCGCGCCGCGCGAGCCATGGTCAATGGCGAACCGATCAAGCTGACCGCGCATGAATACCGTGTGCTGTCCTACCTGATGCATCATCAGGGCCGGGTCGTGCCGCGCACGGAACTGGTCGAGCATATCTACGATCAGGATTTCGACCGCGATTCGAACACGATCGAAGTGTTCATCGGGCGCCTGCGCCGCAAGATCGGCGTTGACCGGATCCAGACCGAGCGCGGCCTTGGCTATCGCCTGATCGTGCCGGAAAACGAGGCGCGCGTTGCAGGCTAGGCGCCTGCCGTGCCAGACCGTTTGAATGGACGCAGCCGACACACCCAAGCCCCGTTTCCTTGACCGCTGGTCGAGCGTTTCGCTCGCCCGGCGGATCATGATTGCGGCGGCGATCTGGGGTTTCGTGGTGCTGATCGGCGGGGCGCTGGCCCTGTCGGCGCTCTACCGCGCCCAGACGCTGACCCTGCTGGAAGAAGACCTCGACCAGACGCTGGTGACACTGACGCGCGAGATGACCCGCGAGGAGGCCTTCCTGGCCGATGGCCGGGTGACCGATACCGAGCGCCAGTTCCTGACCAGCGATGCGCGTTTCCAGACGCAGTATTCCGGCCAGTACTGGGCCGTTGTCGGCCTGACGCCGGACCTGACGATCTCCGGCGACTTCCGCTCAAAGAGCCTCTGGGATGAACCGGTGCCGGTGACCGAGATCCAGATACGCCGCGCGGTGGCCGACCCGGGCACGACACAATTTGATGATTATGCCGGGCCGGCTGACCAGAAGGTGCGCTCTGCGGCCAAGGCGATTCTTGTGGAGAACCGCGAGACGCCGCTTATACTTGTGGCGGCGGCCGACCGGACACCGAATGATGCCGCCGCGACGCGCTTCCGCAACATGTTGTTCGGCACGATGATTGCGCTGTTTGGCGGCGTGTTTGCGGCCATGGTGGCGGGCATCCGATTTTCGCTGCAGCCGCTGAAGCGGATCGAGCGCGACATTGCAGACATCCGCGAAGGCAATCGCCAGACGCTGCGCGACGGCTACCCCATCGAAGTGCGCCCGCTGACCGAGGAGCTGAACAAGCTGATCGGGCATAACCGCGTCGTGGTGGAGCGCGCGCGCACGCATGTGGGTAACCTTGCGCATGCGCTGAAAACGCCGCTCGCCGTGCTGCGCAATGAGGCGAAGGGCGAGACGCAGCTGGATGATGTCGTGCGGCGCCAGACCGAGTCCATGCACGCGAATGTCGAGCATTACCTGAAGCGGGCGCGGATGGCGGCGCGGGCCGAGACGCTGGGCGCACGCACCGATGTGACGCAGGTGGTTGAGGCCCTGGCGCGCTTGCTGAACCGGCTCTTCGATGCGAAGGGCGTGAATGTCAGCGTCGAGGATGGCGCAGGCGCAGTGTTCCGCGGCGAGAAGCAGGATTTCGAGGAAATGATCGGCAACCTGATGGACAATGCCTGCAAGTGGGCGAAGGCGGAGGTGTGTGTGCGCATTTCCGACAGCGCCGAGGCATTGGTCATTGATGTCGAGGATGACGGCCCCGGCCTGCCGCCCGAAGCGCGCGAAGGCGCGATGAAGCGCGGCGTGCGGCTGGACGAGACGACGCCGGGCACGGGCCTTGGCCTGTCCATCGTTGCGGAGCTGGCGGAGTTGCACAAGGGCAGCCTTGAACTGGGCGAGAGCCAGATGGGCGGCCTTCAGGCAAGGTTGAGGTTTCCGAAATCATGACACGGTTGCAGGCAATTATCGTGGGGGTTTGCCTCGTGCTGGGCATCGCTGGCTATGCCGTGTTCGGGCGGCCGGGCATGGGCGACCTGCCGATGAAGGAACGCCAGGCCGAGATCATGGAGAAAATCCGCACGGCGCCGGAAACGCTGACGCCCGCCGAGACGCTGGCGCGGCTGGAGCAGACCTCCATCGACCAGCCCGACGCGCCGGAGCCGCAATATTATATCGGTGTGATCATGCGCCAGCAGAACCGGCCGGACGATGCGGCGCGGGCCTTCCAGTCTGCGCTGCGGCGGGACGGCACCTATGTGCCGGCGCTGATTGGCCTCGCTGATGTGCTGGTGGAACTGGATGGCGGCGGCGTGACCACAGATGCCGCGCGGCTTTATGCGCGGGCCTATGAGTTGGACCCGACCGAAGTGCGCGCCGGCATGTGGGCGGCCATGGGCGCAGCGCAGGCAGGCGATCAGGACAAGGCGGCAGAGATGATGCGCGCCGTGTTTGCCAACCTGCCGGAAGACGACCCGCGCCGGGAACGCTTTGCGCCGATGCTGGATGCGATTGGCCGGGAAGCGCCTGCGGAGCAGTAGGGGGTAGGGCCCTCACCTCCCATTGCTGCGCAATGGGCACCTCCTCTCCCAGAGGGAGAGGGGTTTACAGCTCTACACTACTAACACCTGTCCCTCTGGGAGAGGAGGGGCCCGCGCCCAGAGGCGTGGGAGGTGAGGGTGGCCGAAGCTTGCTGTATCTGCCGCACTGTCAAATCGGGCGGTTCCCAGTATAGATGGCCGTCATGAGAGCCCGGACCCGCAGATTGTGGACATTTGGCGTGGCGGCTGCCCTGTTGCTGGCGGCGGCGGCGCTTGCATTCTTTGCCCTGCGGCAGAATGCGAACCTGTTTTACACGCCCGAAGTGCTGGCCGAAAAAGGCCTGCCTGCGCCCGGCAAGGACGTGAAAGTGGGCGGCTGGGTCGAGCCCGGCTCGCTGACCTATCCCGGCGATGGCAGCGAAATGGTGTTCACCATTATCGACAATAGCCCTGACACGATCACCGTGAGCTTTACAGGCATTGCGCCAGACCTGTTCCGTGAGGGACAGGGCGTGGTGGCGATCGGGTCGTTTGATGCGAGCGGCAAGTTCACCGCGCGGCAAGTGCTGGCCAAGCATGACGAGAATTACCAGCCGCGTGAGCTGCGCCCGCTGGGCGCTGGCCCGGACCAGAACGCCAGCTAGATGATCGAGCTTGGCCACCTTGCCGCGTTCCTGGCGCTGGCCGCCTCGCTGGCGCAGGGCGTGCTGGGCCTGATGGGCGCACGCGCGCTGGCCGGACGCGCGGCGCTGGTGGCGCTTGGCGTGATGACGCTGTCTTTCCTGACGCTTGTGGTGGCCTTTGCGCGGTCGGACTTCTCGCTGGCGCTGGTGGCGAACAATTCCCACACGCTGAAGCCGATGCTCTACAAGGTCGCGGGTGCGTGGGGAAACCATGAAGGCTCGATGGCGCTCTGGTGCCTCGTGACGCTGGGCTTTGGCGGCGCGGGCGCGCTGTGGATGCGCACGGGGCGCGACGTGTTCGAGGCGCGGACGCTGGGCGTGCAGGGCTGGCTTGCGACGGGCGCGCTGTCTTACCTCCTTTTTGCCTCCTCACCCTATTTACGGCTGGACCCGGCGCCGCTGCAGGGGGCGGGGCTGAACCCGATCCTGCAGGACCCGGCGCTCGCCTTCCATCCACCCATGCTTTACCTCGGCTATGTCGGCTTCTCGTTCGTCTTCGCGCTGGCGGCGGCGGGCCTGATGGAGGCGCGGATTGACCGCGTGTGGGCCAAGGAGGCGCGGCGCTGGGCGCTGGCAGCCTTCGTGCCCCTCACCATCGGCATCGCGCTCGGCTCTTACTGGGCCTATTACGAGCTTGGCTGGGGCGGCTGGTGGTTCTGGGACCCGGTGGAAAATGCCTCGCTGATGCCATGGCTGATCGGTGCAGCGCTACTGCACTCGGTGGCGGTGACGGAGAAGCGCGGGAATTTTGCGGCCTGGACGGCGCTGCTGGCCGTGCTGGCCTTCCTGTTCTCGGTGATGGGGGCGTTCCTTGTGCGCTCCGGCGTGCTGACGTCCGTGCATGCGTTCGCGGTGGACCCGAAGCGGGGCATGGTGCTGCTGACCGGGCTGGTGGTTTACGGCACGTTTGCGCTCGGCCTGTTTGCGTTGCGGGCGCCGAAGCTGGAGGGTGGCAAGCCGTGGCAAATGCTGAGCCGCGAGGGCGCGCTGGCGGTGAACAATGTGGTGCTTGTGGTGGCGGCTTTGACCGTTCTGCTGGGCACGCTGTTCCCGCTGATGGCCGAAGCGGCGGGCCGGACAATTTCCGTTGGCGAGCCGTATTTCCGGCTGACTTTTGTGCCGATGCTGGCCGCGTTGCTGGCGATCCTGCCGGTGGTTCAGGTGTGGAGCTGGGCCAAGGCTGACCTCTCGATGCTGTGGAAATGGGCGGCGGGCGGTGTGGCGCTGGTGGCTGTGTTCATGGCGCTGGGCGTGGGCCTTTGGGACATTCCGCTGGGCGCGGCTTTCGGGCTGGCGCTGGGCGTGTGGCTGCTGTTCGGCTCGGTGTGGGAATTGCGACGCCGGGCGGTGACCTGGGGCCGTGTATTCAGGATGCCGTTGCGGGTTTGGGGCATGACGCTGGCGCATATCGGACTCGGCGTTTTCGTGATCGGCGCAGTGGTGGAAACCACGCAGCGCTATGAAGCGACGCTGGCGCTGCCAGCGGGTGGCTCGGGCACGGTTGCCGGGTGGAACATCACGCTGGAGGATGTGCGCGCGATCGAGGGGCCGAACTGGTATGCCGACAAGGCGGACATCACGGCGCGGCGTGGCAGCGCCAAGGCCGAGATGGCGCCGACCAAGCGCTATTATCCTGCCGCGCGTATGCCGACGACCGAGACGGCGATCCACAAGACCGGCACGGGCGACCTTTATGTGGCGCTGGGTGACCGGCGCGATGTGGACGGCGAGACGCGCTGGGTGTTCCGGGTGTATTTCAATCCGCTGATCGATTTGGTGTATCTTGGGGTTCTGTTGATGGGGCTCGGCGCGTTTTTCAGCTTGCTGCCTGTCCGGAGGAAACCTGCATGATCTTGCTGCGTGGGATGTTCCTGAGTATCGCCGCCTGTTTACTGGCTCTGACATGTGCGGCGCAGGCCCTCGACGACCCGGCCGAGGAGGCGCGGGCGCAGTCGCTGATGCGGGAGCTGCGCTGCGTGGCCTGCGAGAATGAGCCGATTTCGCAATCGTCAGCGTCAATTGCCGAGGACATGCGGGCGCGCGTGCGCACGATGGTCGGCGAGGGCGCGAGCGACGACGAGGTTCGCGACTGGTTTGAGAGCCGCTATGGCGAGTTCGTGCTGTTCCGTCCGACGGGCAAGGGTCTTAGCGGGCTGCTTCTGTGGGGCGCGCCGTTTGGCCTGTTGATTGTCGGCGGGCTGATTGCGTTCGGCGTCGCGCGGCGACGGCAGGCGGGCGTAAGCGAAGTCGAGCCGGTGGCGCCTGAAGACGTTTAATAGAGCTGCAGCAGCCCCAGATGCGGGCTGGCGAGCCACACGATCCATCCTGCCAGCGCAATGAAGGGCCCGAAGGCGATGGCCGTGTCGGAGGCCATGGGGCGCTTGCCTGCGAGGCCGGCAATGAGGGCCGCGACCAGTCCCGTCAGGGAAGCAACGAGCAGGACGGGCGCAAGGCCCGGCCAGGCAACCCACATGCCGATGGCGCCGAGCAGTTTCGCATCGCCGCGCCCGAGGCCGTCGCGCCCGCGCAGGCGCTTGTAGGCCAATTCGAGCGCAACGAGCGCGCCATAGCCGACGGCGGCGCCGATGAGGTGATGGGGCCACAGGTCCGGCCGCGTCAGGGCGACCATGATGACGCCAAAGATGAGGACGGTGAAATTCAGCGCGTCGGGCAGGCGCAGCGTGACCATGTCCACGGCCGCGAGCGCGATCAGCAGGGCGCCGAAACTGAGCGACAGGAGAATGGTGCCGGGCGGCGCAAACAGCCACGCGCTGAGGACCATCAGCGGCAGTGTAATCGCGACGAGAACGTGGACGGGCTTCATGCTGAGTTCGAAGAGTTCCGCGCGATTGAGTCTGAGTGCCACGAACGGCATGCGGGCCGTGCAAGTCAAGCCTGAGCGGCGTGTTTCGTTAGGCAGGAGCGGGCGCCGTGGCCTTGCGCCGGGGGGCGGGTTCCCCCAGTTCTTGTGTCTGTAAGCATTCAGGGAGCTGACATGGGCCAATCATATCGCGTCGAATTTCCGGGTTATGACGGAAGCATGCTGGCCGCGCGGCTGGACGAGCCGGTATTCGAGCCGCGTGCCTGGGCGCTGTTTGCGCACTGTTTCACCTGTTCGAAGGACATCTATGCCGCGCGCGAGATTACGGCTGCGCTGGTGGAGCAGGGCATCGGCGTGCTGCGATTCGATTTTACCGGGCTCGGCCATTCGGAAGGCGATTTTTCGAACACGAACTTCTCGAGCAATGTGCAGGATCTGGTCGCGGCGGCCGGTTGGCTGGAGAAGCGGCATGGCGGGCCGCAATTGCTGATCGGGCATTCGCTGGGCGGGGCTGCAGTGGTGGTGGCGGCGCATGAGATTCCGCAGGTGAAGGCTGTGGCGACGATTGGCGCGCCATCGGATGCAGCGCATGTGATCCATTCGATCCGCACCTATGTCGAGGAAATCGAGACAGAAGGCGAGGCGGAGGTTGAGCTGGACGGACGCCCGTTTCGGCTGAAACGCCAGTTCCTGGAAGATGTGCGCGGCGCAAAGGTGACCGGGGCGGCTGCCGCCCTGAAGCGGCCGCTTCTGGTGCTGCATGCGCCGCTGGATGAAACGGTCGGTATCGAAAATGCGACCGGCCTGTTCGTGGCCGCGCGGCACCCGAAATCCTTTATCAGCCTCGACAAGGCGGATCATTTGCTGACTTCGCAGGCCGACGCCAGACGCGCCGGGACAATGATCGCAGCGTGGGCCGAGCCCTATATCTACGAGGCTGGCGTGGCGATGCCGGCGCAGGAAACGGGTGGCACGCGCGACGTATTCGTGCGGGAAACGGGGCGCGGAAAATACGAAAACGCGATTGTCATCGGCGATTTTGTGGGGATTGCGGATGAGCCGGTTGACGTCGGCGGCGGCGGCAAGGGGGCAGACCCCTATGAATATCTGGCGGCCGGACTGGGCGCCTGTACGTCCATGACGCTGCGCATGTATGCCGACAGGAAGGGCTGGCCGCTGGACCGTGTGAGCGTGTCGATCACCCGTACGAGGGACTATCCGGACGATTGCGAGCATTGCGAGGAGGGACGAAAGATCGATGTGTTCCACCGCGCGATCACAATTGAGGGAGCTCTGGACGCGGACCAGCGTGCCCGGATGATGGACATTGCTGACAAATGCCCGGTCCACCAGACACTTGAGGCGGGTGCCAGGGTGCAAACGGTAGAAAACCCAATGAAATCTACCTAACTGTCTTTTAATGACCACATTGCCCCGGACATGTTTATCTAGGCAGTGTTCGGCTAACCGACACAATTTCAGTGACTTGGAGAGACTAATGAAGAATTTTGGCATTTCGAGACAAGCCCTGGTGGCGGCTGTCTTCGGCGCGGCGGCCGTAGGCACGTTCACGCTGTCGCCGAAGATCTTCAGCCCGCACGCGGACGCACAGCCCATCGCCATCGAAGCGCCGCAGGGCGCGCCCCTCAGCTTCGCTGACCTGATCGAACGGGTTGAGCCGTCGGTTGTGAGTGTGAACGTGGTGAGCGAGCGCGAAGTGGGCAAGCTGGCCGACATGGAGCAGTTCTTTGAACAGTTCCGCGGCATGCCCGGCTTTGACGAGTTCCTCGAGAACCGCGAAAAGGAAGAAAAGGAAAACCCGGAGCCCGAGACCCAGGAAGCGCGTTCGCTCGGGTCGGGCTTCCTGATTTCCAAGGATGGCTATGTGGTGACCAATAACCACGTCGTCGAGAATGCCAAAGAGATCGAAGTGACGCTCAAGGACGGGCGCGAGATGGAAGCCGAACTTGTCGGCACCGACCCGCAGACCGACCTGGCCGTGCTGCGCATCAAGGAAAAGGGCGTTTACCCCTACGTTCGCTTCGGCAACTCGCACACGATGCGCAAGGGCGACTGGGTTGTGGCGCTCGGCAACCCGTTCGGCCTCGGCGGTACAGCAACGGCGGGTATTCTGTCGGCTGACGGTCGTGATATTGGCGCCGGTCCTTACACAGACTTTCTGCAGATTGATGCCTCGATCAACCGGGGTAACTCCGGCGGCCCGACCTTTGACCTCAATGGCAACGTGATCGGCGTCAACACGGCAATCTTCTCGCCAACCGGTGGCTCGGTCGGTATCGGCTTTGCCATTCCGGCAGAGCTGGCCGATGAAGTGACCCAGGCGATCATCAAGGATGGACGCGTGTCACGTGGCTGGCTCGGTGTTGCGATCCAGGACCTGACCGAAGACATGGCCGAGGCCCAGGGGCTGAAGGATGATGCCGGTGCAATCATCGCCGACGTCACCATCGGTAGCCCGGCAGAAAAAGGCGGTCTTGAGCGCGGCGACATCATCCTCTCGGTCAATACCCAGAAGGTGAAGGATGCCACGACCACGACGCGTCTTGTTGGCAAGCTGATCGCCAATACCTCGAACAAGTTCGAAATCCTGCGCGGTGGCAAGAAAAAGACTGTCAGCGTGACGGTTGGCGAACGCCCGGATGACCTGACTGCGCGTGTTGTGCCTGCTTCGGGATCGAAAGCCCCGGCCGCTGAAGACAATAGCACGGAGCTCGGCGATCTCGGCGTCACTTTCAAGCCGATGGACGAGGAAACCCGTGAGAAGCTCGGCCTCAAGAGCGGTGAGCACGGCCTCGTCATTACGGACGTGAGCCGCAAGGGCGTGTTCGAGGAAGCGGGCCTTCAGGTCGGCATGGTGATCCTTGAAGCCAATAATGCGCCGGCCACTTCGGTGGATGCATTCCAGAAAGCGATCGCGGATGCGAAGAAATCCGGCCGGACCAAGGTGCTTGTCGCCGTGCGTATCGGTCAGATTACCAACTATCGCACCCTCGACCTGACGACAAAAGGATAGGATAAATGATGCAGGACACCTTGGTGGAGAATACAGCCGTGGGAGACACTATGCGCGTACTGGTCATTGAAGATGATGCCGAGATGGCGAACTTCATCGAAAAGGTGCTGCTGGAAGCAGGCCATAGCGTCGACAAGGCGATTGATGGTGAGCGCGGTCTCGAATTGGCCCGCTCGACCGATTTCGATGCGCTGGTTGTGGATCGCATGCTGCCCGCCAAGGATGGCCTGACCCTGCTGAAGGAATACCGGGAGGCCGGCGGCACCACGCCGGCCCTCTTCCTCTCGGCGCTGGGCGATGTCCAGAACCGCGTTCAGGGCCTGAAGGCCGGGGCGGACGACTATCTGTCCAAGCCCTTTGCGCCTTCGGAGCTGGCGGCGCGTGTCGAGGCCCTCGGCCGTCGTCAGGCGGGTGAGCCACAGGTTACCGCGCTGAAGGCCGGCGACCTGGAGATGAACCTGCTCAGCCGCAAGGTGACCCGTGCCGGCAAGAAGATCGATCTTCAGCCGCGCGAATTCCGCCTGCTCGAATACCTCATGCGCCATGCCGGACAGGTCGTGACCCGCACGATGCTGCTCGAAAAGGTCTGGGACTATAATTTCGACCCCCAGACCAACGTGATCGACGTGCACATCTCGCGCCTGCGCGCGAAGATCGACAAGGAGTTCGATGAGCCCCTGCTGCACACTGTTCGCGGCGCTGGCTATCGTTTGCAGGGCTAGACGGCCCGCCCACAGACTGGCACGAGGCGAGTCATGAAACTCGGCCTGCCGACCTTCCTGCGTACGACGACGTTCAAACTGGCGCTGCTTTACAGCGCCATGTTTGCGGCGTTCTCGGCCGCATTGCTGGTCTATCTCTATTATTCGACGGTGTACTATATCCGCAACGAATCCGACCGGCGGCTCGACCTTGAGTTCGAGCAGCTGGGCAACGCGTATTTTACCGGCGGCATGGAACGGCTGAGCCAGTCCGTGCTGGAGCGCATGACGCGCACGGGCTCGACCTATTTTTATTATCTGGAGGACTCGTCCGGCCGGAAGATTGCCGGGCATTTCGGGCGCATGCCCGTCGCGCCACCGGAAGCCGATTCCAAGACCGTCTATTTCGATTTTGACCAGCCTGAGCCGGATGGTTCTGTCATCGTGCGTTCGGCGGCGGGCAAGTTCGTTCGCCTGCGCGACAATGGCGGGGCGCTGCTGGTGGCCTTCGACACGGCGCAGCAGACGGCTATCGTGGGGCGCATCCAGCGGGCCATCTTCATAGCGGCGCCGATTGGCCTGTTCCTGTCGCTGCTGGGCGGCGTGCTGAGTTCGCGCGGCGCTGCGAGCCGAGCCGATGACCTGGCACGCACGGCGGAAGCGGTGATGGGCGGCGAGCTGGGGCGGCGCGTGCCGGTGCGCGGATCGGGCGACGAGTTCGACCGGCTGGGCCAGCGCATCAATGCCATGCTCGACCAGATCGAGAAGCTGGTGGATGCCACCCGCAACACGGGCAATGCCATCGCACACGACCTGCGCTCGCCGCTGTCGCGGCTGCGCAACCGGCTCGAGATCGCACTGTCGCAGCCGCTGTCGCAGGACGCTGCGAATGCGACGCTCAGCGAGACGGTTGAGGAAGTTGACCGCGTGCTGGCCACGTTCAACGCTATCCTTCGTCTGGCGCGCCTTGAAGCGGGCGCCGAGGGCGAACGGGTGCGCATGGATGTCAGCGAACTGGCCGAAGAGCTGGCGGAACTTTTCGATCCGGCCTGCGAAGAGGCCGAGCTCTCGTTCAAGAGCCAGATCGCACGGCACATGATGATCCTTGGCGACCGCGACCTGATCGGGCAGGCGCTGGCCAATATGCTCGACAATGCCGTGAAATATACGCCGGCCGGCGGGGCGATCTCGTTCACCGTGCAGCGCGGGCCGGACGGGACAATAGACCTGACCGTCGTGGATTCGGGGCCGGGCGTGCCTGAGGCCGCGCGGGCGCTCGTGGTCCAGCGGTTCCAGCGGCTCGATTCCGCGCGTACGCAGCCGGGCTCGGGCCTTGGCCTGTCGCTGGTCGATTCGGTGGCTGACATGCATGGCGGCCGCTTGATGCTGCAGGATGCGGGCGGCCCGCCGGAACGTCCCGGCCTGAAGGCAGTCCTGCGTCTGCCGAGGGCCTGATCCATGCTGAAGATACGCCCTCTTGCCGCCACGCCTGAGGCTGCGCTGGCCGCAGCGCTGGCGAATGCGCCTTACCTGCGGCGCCTGTCGGAACGGACCGAGGCGCGCAGTTTCGAGGCGGCCCTGGCGGATGTGACCGGCCTGCCGGCGGATACGCCCATTGAGGACGCCATGCGCGTGCTGCGCAAGGCCAAGGCGGCGGTGCACCTGTCGCTGGCGGCCGACGACCTGTCGGGCCAGCGCGACGTGATGCAGGTGACGGCGGCGCTGACAGAGCTGGCGACAGCGTCGGTTCAGGCGGCCTTGCGTGTGGCGCTGGGAAGCCGGGGCCTGACCGACACGGGCATCTTCATCTTTGCGCTCGGCAAGATGGGCGCATTTGAACTCAATTATTCCAGCGATATCGACATCGCGGCCTTCTATGAGCCGGACAGCTTTGACGGCGGGGACCGCACGCCGGGCGAGACAGCCCAGCGCGTGATGCGGGATGTCGTCAGACTGCTCGATGAGATTACGGCCGATGGATATGTCTTCCGGACGGACCTGCGCCTGAGGCCGGACCCCTCTTCGACGCCGCTTGCCGTATCGACCCATATGGCGGACGTCTATTACGAGAGTGTCGGCCAGAACTGGGAACGGATGGTCTGGATCAAGGCGCGTGCGGCGGCGGGCGATAGTGCGGCGGCGGCGCGCTTCATTCAGCGGATGAGCCACTATGTCTGGCGGCGCAATCTCGACTATTGGGCGATTGACGACATCCAGGCGATCAAGCGCATGATCAATACCAAGATCGGCGCCAAAGGGCTGGAGAACCCGGCGCCGGATATCAAGCTGGGCCCGGGCGGCATTCGCGAGATCGAGTTCTTCGTTCAAACGCAGCAGCTGATCCTCGGCGGGCGTCATCCCGCCCTGCGGGACAATTCCACGCTGGGCGCCATGGCGGCGCTGCGGGATGCGGGCATTGTGACCGGCGGCACGGCTGAGGCGCTGTCAGTCGCCTACAAGGCGCTGCGCAATGTCGAACACCGCATCCAGATGCGCCATGACGAGCAGACCCATACAATCCCTGCTGATGTAACTGAACGCGAAGGCGTCGCGGCGCTGTGCGGCTATGACTCGCTTGCCGATTTCGACCGGGACCTCCTGGAGACGCGGCAGCTGGTGCAGGAAGCCTATGACGGCCTCTTCGCGCATGAAGGCCAGCAGGACGACGCCAGCGACATCGGCAACCTCGTGTTCACGGGTGTGGATGACGACCCGGAAACCGTGCGGACGCTGGATGGGCTGGGCTTTACCGACCCGAGCCGCGCGATCGGCACGATCCGCAACTGGCACCGGGGCAGTGTGCCGGCGACACGTACGGTACGCGGGCGCGAATTGCTGACGGCGATCCTGCCGCGCATGTTGACCGCGATGGGCGAGACCGGCGAACCGGACGAGGCGTTCCGCTGGTTCTCGCGCTTCTTCAGCGGGCTGTCCTCCGGCGTGCAGACACTGTCCATGCTGCTCGCCAAGCCGGACCTGCTGGACGATCTTGTGGCGACGCTGGCGCTGGCGCCGCGCCTTGCGGAAATCCTGTCGCGCCGGCCGGATCTGCTGGAGGCACTGGTGAGCGGCGATGCGCCTGTGCCCCCGCGCGCGGATGCGGCAACGAACTTTGACGCGGCGCTGGATGACTGGCGCCGGTATCATCGCGAGCAGAGTTTCCTGATCGGGCATCGCCTGCTGCACGGACTGATCAATGCCTCCGATGCGGCGGTTCACTGGTCGCGTCTGGCCGATGAGACGATCCGGCAGATGGCGTCTGCCGCTGAAGTCGAGACCGTGCGCCGCTACGGCGAGGCGCCGGGCACATGGGGCGTGTTTGCCATGGGCAAGCTGGGAGGTTCCGAACTGACGGCGGGTTCTGACCTCGACATCATCGTGATCTATGACGCTCCCTCGCTGGAGGCGCAAAGCTGGTTCACGCGTGTGACGCAGCGCCTGATAACGGCGCTGACGGCACCGACGGCGGAAGGCGCGCTTTATGAAGTCGACATGCGCCTCAGGCCGTCAGGGCGGGGCGGGCCAGTGGCCGTGAGCCTGTCGGCCTTCGAGCGCTACCAGAATGACGAGGCCTGGACCTGGGAACATATGGCGCTGACGCGGCTACGCTTCGTGGCTGGCGATGCCGGGCTGGGCGCAAGTGTGCTGACGGTGGCCAAGGCGGCGATTGCTGCGCGGGCAGAGAAGGATTCCGGGCAGATTGCGCAGGATGTGTCCGACATGCGGATGCGGCTCTACAAGGAAAAGCCGGGCAAGGGCCTCTGGGACCTGAAAACAGAACAGGGCGGCCTGATCGATATCGAGTTCATCGTGCAGGAAGCCATGCTGATGGCGGGCCGGCCGGAGTGCATCTGGCCAAACGTTGAGGACGCCCTGAAGGGTATTCCAGCCAGCGCAGCCGAGCCCGATGCGGACTATGGCGTGCTGGAGGAAGCCCTGGCTTACCTGCATGCACTGCAACAGGTTCAGCGCCTTGCGATAGGCAGCGACATGGAAGCGGACGAGATTCCGGACGGGCTGAAAGACAGGCTATGCCGCGCTGTTGGCGCCGAGGATTTCGCATCGCTGGAGGCGCGGCTCGCGGACCTGAAAGCCAAGGTTCATGAGATTGCTGTAAGGAAACTGCACCTGGTCGCGACGGATTAGCGACCGACCTCCGTTGAACGTGTGATGGGTTAATCACGATAACGGAGGAATACCTCATGAAACGTATAACACTCGCAGCACTTCTTGGATCAGTCGCACTGGTTGTTGCCGTGCCGCTGGCCGCACAGGCCGAACGCGGTGGTGACCGTCATGGCGGCATGCGCGGCGAACATATAAAAGCCGTGGATGCCAATGGCGATGGCGACATCTCAAAAGCAGAAGTTGAAGCCTTTCAGGCCAAGATCTTTGCCGAGGCCGACGCTAACAAGGACGGCTCGCTGACACTGGCCGAAATGAATGCGCACCATGAAGCCATGGAAGCCAAGCGCAAGGCCGAACGCCAGCAAGCCATGTTTGCTAAGCTCGATACTGACGGCAATGGCAAGATCAGCAAGGCTGAATTCGAGACCCGGCCCATGCGCGGCATGGAACGCATGGACACCGATGGTGACGGCACTGTGACCGAGGAAGAACGTGAAGCGGCCCGCGCCAAGATGAAAGACCATCGCGGCAAATGGGTCCATCGCGGAGACGGTGCACCGCCTGAAACGCCAGACGCTGAATAGGCCGGGCTAACGGACAGCCAGGCGGGCCGGAGGCATGATATGCGAATTCCTTTCCTTGCATCGCAGACTCACTTGCGTCCGGCTCGCCTGGCAACCCGCTTTTCATTGCCGACCTGTGGTGAAGGCGTTTCCACTTTGCGGCATCGCAGGATAGACACGGTTTCGTGGCGTTCTCATCAGACCTTGACCAGATCACGCGTGCGGCTGCCGGCGAACGGCAGGCGGTTTCGGCGCTGGTCAATCGCTACAGCCCCGGTGTGCTGGCGCTTGCCACGCGCATGCTGGGCGACCGGGGGGAGGCTGAGGACGTGACGCAGGAAACATTCATCCGGGCCTGGAAGGCCCTGCCGGACTGGGAACCACGGGCGAAGTTCTCGACCTGGCTGCACCGGGTGGCACTGAACCTTTGCTATGACCGGCTGCGCAAGCGCAGCGAAGCGACCATGGCTGAACCGCCGGAGCAGGTGGACATGGCCTTGCGGCCTGACGATGCGCTCGACCAGGCAGAGCGTGTGAAAGCGGTGGAAGCCGCTATCGCCGCATTGCCGGAGCGCCAGGCCGCTGCCTTGACGCTATGCGCGCTGCAGGACCATTCTCAGGCCGAAGCGGCAGACATAATGGAAATCAGCGTCGAAGCGCTGGAGAGTTTACTGGCACGCGCGCGCAGAGCGCTGCGGGCCGTATTGATGGAGAGGAGTGAGGCATGACGCAGACAATGACCGATGCACGGCTGATCGAACTGATCGAAGCCTGGGGCGCGGATGCCAATGCCTATCCGGAAAGCGAGCGCGACGCTGCCAAGGCCCTTCTTGCCAAGGCGCCTGAACGCTTTGCAGCGGAGCTGAAAGCGGCGCGCGACATGGATGTGCTTCTGGGCGGCATGCCGGAGGTGATGCCTTCGGCTGCGCTGACGGCTGCCCTGATCGACAGTGCGCCGCGTGCACGGGCCGAGCGCCGGAGCTGGTTTGCCGCCATGCCCCGCTGGCCCGCTATTGGTGCGCTGGCTTCGCTCGCCATTGGGCTCGCGATTGGACTCGGAACGGCCCAAACTGCCCCGACAAGCACCACTGAAGACCCCGTCGATACGCTCGTCTATGCCGCGCTGGGCTTTGATACGACTTACACGCAGGAGGCCGCTCAATGAGCGAGACCCGTCCAACCCGCCGGATCCCTTTCTGGCTGACGCTTTCTGTTATGGCCAACCTGTTGCTGGTTGGCCTGCTGATCGGCATGGCGCTGCGCTCGCCTATGCACGGGCGCGGACCGGATGGCAGCGACGGCCCGCGTCCGCCCATGCTGGAAGGCGCGAGCCAGGAAGACCGCATGGTCGTTCGCAAGATGATGATGGAGTCTTTCCGCTCTGCCGAAAAGGAAGTGGAAGACCGGCGCGTCGTACGCAAGCAACTTGGCGAGGCGCTGCAGATTGACCCCTATGATGCCGAAGCTGTGCGCAAGGCGTTTGCGAGCCTGCGCATTGCTGATGAGACCGTGCACGCGACAATCCAGGAGTCGCTGGTTCACAGGATGGGCGACCTTACTCTCGCGCAGCGCAAGTCGCTGGCTGAAATGCTGTCACGCGAACCGGGTGATGATCGCGGCCGTCGCAGGATGCGTATGCGCGATGATGTTGGTGGCCCGCCGCCGGACGAGGATTGATCGGGACGCTTCAGCCTTGTGATTTGTGCGCAAGTGCGCCCGCATTGGCTTCCCAGTTCTGCCCGTCGAACCTGTTGATGGTTACGTCCAGTGACTGCCAGTCATCCAGGCAGCGCCATGTCACGGCAAAACCGTCCGGGTTTGAACGCGGTATGTAGAAGCTCTTGATGCCACACTTGCTGCAGAAAAGGTGCTTGGCGCCGCCCGTGTTGAATGTGTACTCCGTCAGCATGTCCTGACCGCTCAGCAGCCGGAAGCGGCTGGCGGGCACAATGACATGGATGTTGCCGCTCATGGCACAGATCGAGCAATTGCAATCCTCGACCTCGAAGGCATCAGGCAGGTCGACCTCGAAGCGGACAGCGCCGCAATGGCAGCCACCTGCATGCCTGCGCAAAGGCATCAGCCTTCTTCCTGCATATGCGTCACGAATGAATCCAGGATGACGAAGAACAGGTCCACTTCCTCCTTGCCGAGCATGTTCTCATCGGACGTCATGAACGTATAGTCGACACCGATGACATAACCGTCTTCATCCGGCTGGCCGATCAGAAAAGCCCTGCCGAACGGGTAGCTGTCATTGTACTCATTGACCTTCATGTAGTCAGCAAGTGCAGGTGAGCCAGCCATGTCGAACGTCGCAAAGATCATGTTGGAAACGCAGTATTTTTCTGCGTTACAATCCATCATACGGATGGAATAATTGTAGCCATCGCGACTGGCATCAATGCGGGCAATCGTATCATCCACCCACTCGATTGCGACATTAGTACTGTCCGTATTGCGCAGCATGACTGCAACGGCGTCAGGATTGCCTGCGTCGGCGGACGCGGTGAAAGCCATGCTGGCGGCGGCAAGTGCAAGGGCGAGAGACTTCAGCATGCGGGTATCCTTTCAGGAATCAAAGTCCGGTCTTGGCTAAATGTCTCACATTTTCAGGTCGCAGAGCAATATACGCCGTGGCCTAACCAACCCAGACGGGCGGTCTGCGCTGTGCCCAGGGCGCTGCCCGCTCAAGTTGCCCGGCCAGAGCGAAGAGCAGTGCTTCCGTGCCATACCGCCCGCCGAACAGCATGCCGATAGGAAGGCCCGATGGCGCGGTTGGCGTTGGGGCGGTCCAGTGCAGGGGCACGGTCATGGCGGGCGCGCCCATCTGGTTGAAGACGGGGCAATGGGGCGTAAAACTGGCGACAGCGGCGCCCATCGTGTCACGATCCGCGGTGAGGGCCATGACGCCAAGCTTTTCCGGTGCGCGAGAGAGCGTTGCAGACAGCGTCATGTCGAAGCCGCCTTCGTCCAGGAAGCGCTCATAGGCAATCGCGGCGGTCTGGAAAGCATTGTTGGCGTGTGCGAGTTCAATCATGGGCACGGTGCGGCCGAGTTGCGCCATGGAGAACGTGATCGGCTCCAACTCGTCTTCGCGCACGGGGCGGCCGAGCGCCTTGGCACGGTTGTCTATCATGGCGGCGATATTGGAGGAAATCGTGAAGAGGGCCGCCTTGCCGAGGGCTTCGCCGTCCATTTGCGGGGCCGCTTCGACGACGGTGTGGCCAAGGCTTTCCAGCAGGTCGGCGGTGTATTTGAGGCCGGCTTCTGCATCTGCATCGGGCTTGGTGCCATTCGGCGCGGTGCGCCAGAGGGCGATCTTTAGCGGCTTGGGGTCGTGGTCCAGTTCCGAAAGGAAAGGGCGGACGGGGGATGGCGCGTAGTAGCGGCTGCCCGCTTCAGGGCCGTGCGTAGCATCCATCAGGGCGGCATTGTCGCGCACGCTGCGGCTTAGGGCGTGGACCGTTGAGAGACCGTTCCAGCCTTCCGTGCGGCCGGGGCCCATGGGGATGCGTCCGCGTGAGGGCTTCATGCCGAACAGGCCGCAACAGGCTGCCGGGATGCGGATCGAGCCGCCGCCATCGCTGGCCTGCGCGAGGGGAAGCACACCCGAGGCGACAGCCACAGCGGCGCCGCCTGAGGAGCCGCCGGACGTGCGGGTGGTATCCCATGGGTTGCGTGTCTGGCCGTAGAGGGTGGATTCCGTGGTCGTTGTCAGGCCGAACTCGGGGGAGGTTGTGGCGCCGAAGAAGACGAGGCCTGCCTTGCGGTAGCGCGCGGCCAGCGTGCTGTCCTCGGCGGCCACATGCCCTTTCCAGGCGACGGAGCCTTGCGTGATGGGGGCGCCTTTGATGTCCACAGCGAGATCCTTGGTGACGAAAGGCACGCCAGCGAATGGACCGTCGCCGAGGGGCTGTTCAAGCTGTTGCCGGGCAATGTCGGGGAAGAGGGCCGAGAAGCAGTTGAGCTGTTCTTGCGCGCCCTCTGCACGGGAAAGGGCGGCGTCCAGCAATTCCGATGGTTTGACCTGTTTTGTGCGAACCAGTTGGGCAAGGCCCAGCGCGTCATAATCTGCGTAGTCGTCCATTGCCTTGCGTCCTCCGGCTTTTTTGCCAGTCTGGGACGTCAGGAGGCGAAAGGGAAGAGACTAGGTGTCGCCGAAGTCCTCGTCAGACAGTGTGAGGGTGACGCGGGTGCCCTTGCCCGGCCAATCGGTGCGCAGTTCGCCGCCAGCCTTGCGGGCAAAGGCATCAATGAGGCGCGAGCCGAGGCCGCTGCGGGGGCTGGCGGGCTTGGCATTCCCGGGCGTGCCGCGCCCATCATCCGTAATGGTGAGGCACCATGGCTGGTGTTCGCTGGCCCGGAAGGTAACGTGGATCGTTCCCGTGTCGCCTTCAGCGAAGGCATGCTTGGCCGCATTGGTGACGACTTCATTGGTGACGAGACCAATGGCGACAGCGGTATCTCGCGGAAGGTCTGCCGGATCGCAGTCAAGTGTGATGGAGACCGTATCGCTGAGGAAGAGAGCGCCCGACAGCTGGCGGATCAATGCCGACAGATAGTCGCGCATGTTGATTTCCTCGACATAGTCGCCGCCGCTATAAATGGCATTGTGAATGGCCGCAAAGCTGTGGACACGCGATCCGGCAATGGCCAGTGCCTCCTGGACATCTTCCGAGGGGTGATGGCGGCGCTGCATTTCCAGCAGGCTGGCCACCATGGCGAAGTTGTTCTTGGTGCGGTGGTCCAGTTCGCGCAGCAGCAGTTCATGTGTCCGGATCTGGGCATTACGCTCGAGCACGGCGCGCCGGACGGCGGCGCGGAAGAGTTCGGCGAAGATAACGATGACCAAGGCAGCTGAGCCATTTACGATGGTACGGGCGCCGTCAGCGGGATCAGCAAACTCAAAGGAATAATGATACGGCAGGACGGCATACCAAGCATAGGCAAAGGCCCCGACGAAGGTGATGAGGCCCGATTGCCAACGGCCAAATAGCGTGGAGATCAGGATAGCCGGATAGATGAGCGAGTACGGCCCCGCTGACGTGGCAAACACGTTGACCACCATGCGGGCGCCGATAGCTGCCAGCACACAGATAAGGCCAAAACCGATTTGTATGAGGATGGGAGGTATTACGTCGGGAAGACGATCAACAAGATCGAGTTCGCCCAGTCTCGATCTGCGTGTCGGCATGGACACTTGCTCCTCACCCGCCTCGTTTCTTGTATTCGAGACTGGCGCGAGCTGTACATAACATTTGTTATGAGGGCTGCTTAATCCAGAGTAACTGCCGTACCGGACACGGCGACCATCATCATGGAGCCGGACTGCCCGATGACCTGATAGTCGAATTTGACGCCTACAATGGCATTGGCGCCGAGGCGTTCAGCGTCGCGCATCATTTCATCCAGCGCCCCGTCGCGGGTCTCCCGGATCGTGCGCTCATAGGAATCTGACCGACCACCAACAATGTTGGTGAAGCTGGCCAGAATATCTTTTCCGATGTGCGCACCAATAATCACTTCGCCGCAGACTATGCCTTTATAGGCAGTGATCGTGCGGTTCTGGATGGTGGGAGTGGTTGAGACGATCATGGCTGCTACTCCGCCGCCACGTCTACGCCATCATCTTCCAGAACTTCCAGCATCTTGATTGCGCTGTCGGCGATGACGGAGCCGGGGGGGAAGATGGCGGTGGCGCCGGCGGCGTAGAGGGCGTCGAAATCCTGTGGCGGGATCACGCCGCCGACGATGATGCGCGCCGTGGCCGCGCCTTCATTGCCAAGGGCGCGCTTCAGTTCCGGCACCAGCGAGAGGTGGCCAGCGGCGAGCGAAGAGGCGGCGACGATGTCAACACCGGCCTTGCGGGCATCGGCGGCGGCTTCTTCCGGCGTCTGGAAGAGCGGACCGATCTCGACATCCCAGCCGAGGTCCATGAGGGCCGACGCGACGACTTTCTGGCCGCGATCGTGGCCATCCTGGCCCATCTTGGCGATGTAGATTTTCGGGCGACGGCCGTGTTTCTTCTCGAAGACAGCTGCGAGCGACTTGGCATCCTCGGCGCGCGGGTTGCCTTTGACGCCGCCGCCATAGACGCCCTTGATCGAGCGGATGACGGCGCTGTGGCGGCCCTGGCTGCGTTCGACGGCTTCAGAGATCTCACCGACAGTGGCCTTGGCGCGGGCAGCATCGACGGCGAGGGCGAGCAAGTTGCCCTCCGTACCGGCGGCGGCCTTGGCGATGGCGTCGAGCTTGGCGTCGACTTCGGCCTGGTTGCGGTCTGCTTTCAGGCGGGCGAGCTTGTCGAGCTGCATGCGGCGCACGGCGGCGTTGTCGACCTTCAGCACGGGCACGTCTTCGTCTTCATCGAGATGGAACTTGTTGACGCCAACGACGGTCTGCGTGCCGCTGTCGATGCGGGCCTGCGTATTGGCGGCGGCTTCCTCGATGCGGAGCTTGGGCAGGCCTTCCTCGATAGCCTTGCGCATGCCGCCCATTTTCTCGACTTCCTCGATATGGGCGAGGGCCTTGGCGGCGAGATCGTGCGTCAGGCGCTCGACGTAATAGGAGCCGCCCCACATGTCGATCGTCTGGCAGGCGCCAGCTTCCTGTTGCAGGAAGAGCTGCGTGTTGCGGCTGATGCGGGCCGAGAAGTCTGTCGGCAGGGCGAGGGCTTCGTCGAAGCTGTTCGTGTGCAGGGATTGTGTCTGTCCGCCGGTTGCCGCGATGGCCTCAAGGCAGGTGCGGATGACGTTGTTGTAAACATCCTGCGCCGTGAGCGACCAGCCGGAGGTTTGGCTGTGCGTCCGCAGGCTGAGGGATTTGACGTTCTTCGGCTTGAATTCTTTCTCGACGAGCTTGGCCCAGATGAGGCGCGCGGCGCGCATCTTGGCGACTTCCATGAACGTGTTCATGCCGATGGCCCAGAAGAAGGAGAGGCGCGGGGCAAACTTGTCGACATCGAGACCGGCGGCGACACCTGCGCGGATGTATTCGATGCCGTCGGCCAGCGTGTAGGCGAGCTCAAGGTCTGCCGTCGCGCCGGCTTCCTGCATGTGGTAGCCGGAGATGGAGATGGAATTGTATTTCGGCATGTTCTGCGACGTGTAGGCGAAGATGTCCGAAATGATCCGCATACTGGGTTTGGGTGGATAAATGTAGGTGTTGCGGACCATGAACTCCTTGAGGATGTCGTTCTGGATCGTGCCGGCCAGCTTGTCGGGCGTGACGCCCTGTTCCTCGGCGGCTGCAATGTAGAGCGCGAGGATCGGCAGCACGGCGCCGTTCATGGTCATTGACACGGACATCTTGTCGAGCGGGATGCCCGAGAAGAGCGTGCGCATGTCGTAGATGGAGTCGATCGCGACGCCCGCCATGCCGACATCGCCGGAGACGCGGACGTGATCGGAATCATAGCCGCGGTGGGTGGCAAGGTCGAAGGCGACCGAGAGGCCTTTCTGGCCGGCGGCCAGGTTGCGGCGGTAGAAAGCGTTGGAGTCTTCGGCGGTGGAGAAACCGGCATACTGGCGCACGGTCCAGGGCTGGTTCGTGTACATGGTCGGGTAAGGGCCACGGCCGAAAGGCGCGAGGCCCGGGTAATCGTCGAGGAAGTCTAGGCCCTTCGTGTCTTCGGCGGTGAAGGCGGTCTTCACGTCGATGCCTTCGGGCGTGTGCCATGGCGCGCCGAGGGATGGCGCAGCGCTCTTGACGTGCGGGGCACCGAGTTCGGCTTTGGTGAAATCAGGAAATTTGGTCATTGGGAAAGCCCCAGTTCTGCGTGCGCGAGCGTTAATGTGTGGAGCACATCGCAGCCCATGAAGATGTTGGAGTCGATGCCGGGCGCTTCGAACTTGCCCGCGAGCCAGAGGTGGCGGACGCCAGCGGCCTTGAGGGCGCTTGCGGCGGCTTCGGCCTCGTCCGGGTAGCGCGTGTCGCTGCCGCAGAGGACCGCGATCTGGCAGCCTGAGGCCTTGAAGGCGGCGACGAGTTCGGGAACCGATTTCGGCACGACAGGCGGCTCTTTGGATTCGAGGCCGCCAGCGGCGAAGAGGTTGCGGGCGAAGTCTGCCCGGCCTGAATGTTCAGCGACGGGGCCGAGCGTGGCGAGAAAGATGGCGGGCGCCTTCTTCGCGGCGGCTGCAGCATCGCGCAGGGCCTCGAAGGGTGCGGCGAGCTGGATGGGGGCGAGCGGCGTGCATGTGAGCACGGCGGCGGGCGCCTTGGGCGCAGGCTTTGGTGTGGCGGCGTCGGCTGTGGGCGCTGCGATCTCGTCGAGTAGCGGGAACTCGCTGACGCCCGTTATCGGCACCTTGCGCTTGGCGATGTCCTTTGCGCGGGCGTCGCGTGTGGCGGCGATGCGGGACTGGAACGCGCCGGAGAGGAGGCTGTCGGCATAGCCGCCTTCGCGTTCGATAGTCTGGAACTCTTCCCAAGCAGCCTTGGCGAGATCGTCGGCGAAGGTTTCGGTGAACCAGGCGCCGCCTGTCGGGTCAGCCACGCGGCCAAGCTGGCTTTCTTCCATGGCGATGATCTGGGTGTTGCGAGCGATGCGGCGGCCGAGTTCTTCCGGTGTGCCGAGCGATGAGTTGAACGGGCGGACGGTGACCACGTCTGCGCCGCCGACTGCGCCTGCGAAGGCGGCGGTCGTGCAGCGGAGCATGTTGGTCCATGCATCGTAGCGCGCGAGCATGCGGGCAGATGTGGTGGCCTGAATGCGCATCGGCGCGGGCGAGATTTCGAGCAATTCAAGGCAGCGGGCCCAGAGGCGGCGGGCTGCGCGGAGTTTGGCGACGCCGAGGCCGTAATTGGCATCGAGGGCCAGCGAGAAGGTGATGCGCGGCGCGAGCGCGGCGAGGTCAGCCTCTGGCAAGCGGCGTAGCGTGTCGACGGCGCTGGCGATCAGGGCGCCGAGTTCCTGTGCGTCGGAGCCACCGGCTTCGTGCACCATGCGGGCGTCGATGCGGATCAGGCTGGCACTTGTGAAAGGGCTGAGGCGGTCTAGCGTGTCGGCGAGGTTGGTGAACGTGTCGTCCAGCGATGCGGCAAGCGTGCCCGTGCGGGCGAGCGCGCCGAGTGGATCGAGGTTGAACGCGAATTTAAATGCGCCAAGGTCGGCAGCGCCTTCTGCCCATGTGGAAAGCAGGCCAGCGGCGATGAAGCCGGGTTCGTCGACCGGATCCAGGGCGATGGTGGCAATCGTGGCATCGACGCCGTCGAGCGCGGTTTGCAGGTCGGCGAGGCCGAGGACCTGAACGCCGTTTTCGCCTGCTGGGTCGAGCGTCAGTTCGATTGATGAGACGCCGCGCTCAAGGTCGCGCAGGATTTCAGCGTTCGTGGTGGCGGGATCTGGATGGGTAAAGGCCTGGCGGATGTCCCAAGGTAGCCATGCGTCTGGCGCGGCGGTGGCGCCGCGCAGGTAGGGCGCCGCACCGGGCGTGCCGAGCGGGTCGGTCGCGGAGGGGAAGTTGCTTTCGCGATAGAGCGGATGGACCTTCAGCCCGTCTGATGTCGTGCGGGTGATTGTGTCGATACCCTTGCCCTTGAGCGCCTTGTCGACGGCGGCCAGCCATTCGGCTTCGGTTGCGTCCGCGAACGCGCTGCTGAGGGGGAGGATGTCATCTGCCATGTCGTACAATGCCTGTATTCATTTCTCTGGCTAGGTAATGGAGTTGACGCAGACGTAAGGCAAGGCCCCGGATACGATATGCGACATTGAAACGGCTGCTGCCGTAGGGGCATGGCACGCCCGGCCGCTTATTGCCAAGGGGCGCCTGATCCGGTCAGGATAGGCGGGCGAGACGGGCTAACGGAGGATTCGCATGAGCACGACATACGAGAAGCCTTCCACGTTGCGGACCGGGCAGGGGCATGAGAGCGGGAAGGTCGGCTTCGTCGAGCTATTCTTCGACCTGGTTTATGTTTTCGCTATCACGATGCTGTCGCATTCCTTGCTGCACCACTTCACGGGAATCGGGCTGGCGGAAACGGCCTTCCTTCTGGTCGCTGTCTGGTGGGTCTGGGTCTATACGACATGGGCGATGAACTGGCTTAATCCGGCGGCGACCTCCGTGCGGCTGATGCTGTTCAGCCAGATGTTTGGCGGGCTGGTGCTGGCGCTGGCCATTCCGCATGCATTCGGCGCAGGCGGGCTCTCGTTTGCCGGGGCCTATGTGTTCATGCAGGTCAGCCGGTCGCTGTTTACGGCCTGGGCTCTGCGGACGCATGAAGGGCACTTCAGGAATTTCATGCGTATTTCGATCTGGTTGATGTTTTCAGGCGTCTTCTGGTTCGCCGGGGCGCTTCTCGAACATGAAGCGCGCTGGATCGTGTGGGGCATCGCGCTGCTAATTGAAATCGCCGGGCCTTACGCCCTTTACTGGACACCCGGCCTTGGCGCATCGAACATGCGGGACTGGGACATTCGTGGCGAGCACATGGCCGAGCGTTGCGGCCTGTTGATGATCATTGCGCTGGGTGAGTCGCTGCTGGTGACCGGGGCGACCTTTGCCGAACAGGCCCCCACGCTGATCCCTATCGCAGGTCTGGTGACGGCCTTTGTGGGGACGGTGGCCATGTGGTGGGTCTATTTCAATATCGGCGCGGAACGGGCGGCTCATCGCATTGCGCAGGCGGAGGACCCCGGCCAGCTGGGAAGGCTGGCCTACACTTACCTCCATATCCCGATCATTGCGGGCATCCTTCTGACGGCGGTATCCGATGAGATCCTGCTGCTGCATCCGATGGGGCACCATGGCGCGACTGCGCCGCTGGAAGGGCTGGCACTGCTGGGCGGGCCTGCGCTTTTCCTGGCCGGGAACCTGTTCTTCAAGAAGGCGGTGTTTGGCAAGTTTGCGCGGTCTCATATTGCGGGCCTCATCATGCTGGCCGCTGCTGCCTTTGCAATGCCGGTGGCTGGGCCACTCGCGCTGGGCATAGTGGGCACCTTGGTGATGGTGATCGTCGGCGCGTGGGAGCATATGGCGGTCAACTCTCGCAAGTCTGTCGCCGGGTAGCTCTTGCCGCCTACAGCCGGCTGGTCTCTAGTGCCTTAAAAAGCAGGCATAATGAGGAAAGACAGAGCGTATGAGACTGAACAAATCGCGGATAGCCCCGCTGGCGGATTCCGAACTCGACCCGGACATGAAGGACACGCTGGCCAAGAACTTCAATGGCCGGCCCGTCTACAATATCTTCCGGACTCTGGCGCGTGCGCCGAAGGCCTACAAGTCGTTCATGCGCTGGGGCGGCTATATCCTATCGGACCATAACAGCATCGCCCCGCGTGAACGTGAGATAATTATTCTGCGCACGGGCTTTAACTGGAAGTCGGGCTATGAATGGGCGCAGCATGTGCGCATCGGCAAGGAATGCGGCCTGACCGATCTGGAAATCCAGCACATCAAGGACGGCCCGCTGGCGCCAAGCTGGACGCCGCTGGAAAGCGCCATGATCCGCGCGGTGGACGAGCTGACGACCGATGCGTTCATTTCCGAGCAGACATGGGGCGAGCTGGCCGAGTTGACCGAGAAGCAACGCATGGACCTCGTCATGACCGTTGGCCAATACACGCAGGTGTCGATGATGCTGAACTCGTTCGGCGTGCAGCTGGACGATGACCTGGAGCTGGACCCGGATCTAGCCAAATGAGCCTCGGTGACGTCTCGGGCCGCCTTGCGGGCAAGGTGGCAATTGTCTCAGGCGCAGGCCAGACGCCCGGCGAGAATATCGGCAATGGCCGGGCTATCGCCCTGCTGTTTGCGCGTGCCGGGGCGAGCGTGCTGTGCGTGGACAGGGATGAGGCGCGGGCCGGCGAGACCGTGGCTGAGATTGAGGGAGAGGGCGGCGTCGCGCAGGCGTGTCATGCCGACATCACCAAGATGGGTGACGCGAGCCGTATCGTGCAGGAGTGTCTCGACGCGTTCGGGCGCGTGGACATCCTCGTCAACAATGTCGGCATTGGCGGCAATGGCGACGGGCCGGCGCACAAGCTGACCGAGGACGCGTTTGACCGGATCATGCGGGTGAACCTTAAAGGCGCGTGGCTGGTGACCAAGGCGGTGTTGCCGAGCCTGCGTGAGCAGCAGAGCGGCGCCATCGTGAACATTTCTTCGCTGGCCTCGATCGCAGGCGGTTTCCAGATGGCTTATGAAGTGTCGAAGGCGGCGATGAACCGGATGACCCAGAGCGTGGCCATGAGTGGGGCTTCGCGCGGTGTGCGCTGCAATGCGATTACGCCGGGCCTGATGGATACGCCGATGGCGGTTGGTGGCATTGCGACGGCGCGGGGCATTTCGGAGCAGGAATTGCGCGAAGAACGCTCAAAGAGCGTCCCGATGAAGTTTATGGGCACGGGATGGGATACGGCGCATGCCGCGTTATTCCTGGTGAGTGATGAAGCGCGCTTCATCACGGGCGCGATATTGCCAGTGGATGGGGGTGGCAGTGTGCGTGTCGGCTAAGCCAGGTCGGATGTGCGGCGTTTATCTCAGCCGTATTTGACGGGCAGTTTCTGCACGGTTGCGCTTGTCGCCGGGTACATGTTTTGGGTGGGCTCAGCGGCCGTGTCAGGGATCTCGGTATCGCAGGTCACGCGGTCGCGACCGCAGTCTTTTGACCGGTAGAGCGCCTGGTCTGCCCGGGTCATCAATTGCGATAGCGATTCCTCTTTTTTGTATTGCGCAACGCCGAAGCTGGCGGTCAACACATCATGCGGCTCGCCCGGTTGTATGTTGGCAGCGGCGAAGCGACGTCTGATCGACTCGGCAAGTTCGGCGGCCATGGAGAGGGGGACACCGGGCAGGAGAAGCCCGAATTCCTCGCCGCCCAAGCGCCCGGCCACGCGGCCGAAGCGGGCATAGTCGCCCATCAGTGCGCCGAAGGAGGCGATCACGCCGTCGCCGAATGCGTGGCCGTAATTGTCGTTGACTGATTTGAAGTGATCGAGATCGGCCAGGATGAGGCTGACGGGCTGCGCCGCGCTGTTTTGCAGGACGAGGTTGCCTGCCTCGTCAAACCCGCGGCGATTGTTGATGCCCGTCAGGACATCCGTAACCGAGTTGTTGCGGAGGTCATTGAAGATCGCCTGGCTGAAAACAAGTATGAGGCACATCCCCATCGTCACAGCGCAGGCGCCTACGACAAAGTGCATCGCGAAGATGAATGTGGTTTCGCTATGATTGGCGTTTGTCAGGGGGCCGCTGGCCAGAACCGCAATGATGGCGGGACGTATGAAGGATTGCGCGCAGCACAGGGCGAGAATTGAGAACGTGACGCGATCCAGAGTCCGGTCCAGCTTTCCGCGAAAAGCAAACAGGCCAATCGAGGCCAGGATGCCGCATCCGGCGTTCGCGCTGAACGACCTTATCCAGTCGGCCTCAATCGCCATGAGGTAGCTGTAGATGGCAAGATGAACGACGAGGAGGCCGCCCAGAACGGTCCACGGCGCCTTGCCGCGATAGTGGAGAAACAGCGCGGCGACGAGCATGCAGGTGGTAATCGCATACAGGCCCGCGATCGGAACCCGCGTTATCAAGAGTGTGCTGTCCTGGAAGATGAGATCCGAGATGAAAGCGATCGCGCCCACCACATAGGAGATCGAGATGACAAGCGTGCTCTTGCTGGGGCGCATGTGATGGATGCCGAGGAAGCCAAGCGAGAACAGCCCGAAAACGAGCGGGTTCATCAGCTGAAAATAGACTCCGGTCGACATTTATCGTCTTCCCCCCATGCGCATTTTTGGCCGTGCACATCGCTCCCACGATGAAACCATTTGCCTGCGCATACGCCATGAAGGTTTCGAAACGATCAATTCGCGGCGTCATTTTCCTAATATCCACAACAGATTACGCGCTATTTTGTCTTGTGCTTGCTTTAGGATAATGCGTGTGCCCCGGCGGGCTTGGCGCATGAGGCAGCGCGTTTCATACTCGACGAAGCGCGCTGACGCATTTCGAGAGTGTAGGGGAGCAGGCGATGGCTGACGAGAAGACGGTCGGACTTCGTGAGGCCGTGTCGATCGGCGTCGGCGGCATGGTGGGAGGCGGCATCTTTGCCGTGCTGGGGCTGGCGGCGGACCTGGCGCAGGGGGGCACGCCGGTGGCCTTCCTGTTTGCGGGCCTTATCGCGCTGATGACGTCCTACAGTTATGCGCACCTCTCCAAGGCCTATCCCGACCGTGGCGGCACAGTGCGTTTCATCAATGAGGGGTTCGGGCGTGGCGTGTTCAGCGGCGGTGTGAATAACCTGTTATGGGTCAGCTATGTGATCATGCTGTCGCTTTATGCCTCCGCCTTCGGATCCTACGCGCCCAACCTGATCCAGATCACGGGCGACAAAAGCCTGGACCAGCACCTGTTTGCCAGCGCGATTATCCTGCTGGCTACGGGGATAAACTATTACAGCATCAAGGTGGTGAGCGCGATTGAGTCCTATGCTGTCATCATCAAGCTGGTGATCCTGCTTGGCTTTGTCGGCATCGGTGCGGTGGGGCTGGTGGGCAATCCCAGCCTGTCACAGCTGAGCCTTGGCAATTGGCCATCGCCACTGACACTGGTGACAGCCGGCATGATCATCTTTGTGGCCTATGAGGGGTTTGAGCTGATCGCCAATGCGGCGCCGGACATCAAGTCACCCGAGAAGAACGTGCCGCGCGCTTATTATATCGCCGTCATTTTCGTGATCGCGCTTTATCTGGCGATTGCGGTGATCACCGTGGGCTCTCTACCGTTCAAGCAGATTTCGGACGCGCAGGATTATGTGTTGGCAGAGGCGGCGAAGCCGATGCTGGGGCAGGCGGGCTTCACGATCATCACGATTGCGGCGCTTATCTCGACCTTCTCGGCGATCAATGCGTCGCTTTATGGCGGTAGCCGGGTGAGCTATGAAATCGCCGAGGATGACGAGCTGCCGCATGAGTTCACGGCGCAATTCTGGAACCAGCCGATTGGTCTTCTGGTGACGGCCGTGCTGACCCTCATAATGGTCAACACGTTGAAGCTGGAGAGCATTTCATCGACAGGCAGTATCGGTTTCCTGCTGATCTTTGCGGTGGTGAACATGGTGGGCTTCCGCAAGGCGGCGGAGATCGGATGCTCGCGGATTGTTGCGGCGACAAGCGCTTTCCTGTGCCTTGCGGTGCTGGCAGCCCTGCTCGTCCACAATTTCCAGACGAGCAAGCTGAACCTGCTGATCGCGGCTGTTACGGTGGCGACGTGTTTTGCCTGCGAGTATCTCTACAAGCACTTCAAGTCCGGCGCAGACAGCTAGGTCGCCGGGGCCCAGTTGCCGTGGAAGCCGGGCGGGATACGGTGGGGAACATGGACGAGGGCGACGGGCGGTGCGGTGAAGCTCATTGCGTCTAGGATCGCGAGGTCGGTCGTGTCCGTGTTTGTGTCGATGACGTAGCCCATTAGCCAGCCGTCGCCTTCGGGCGCATCATCTGATCGAGGCACGAAGACGAATTCGCCGGGCACGCGACCAGAGCCGAAATCATGGGTCTCGCGGGTGCCGGCGTCGAGGTCATGCTTGAAGAGTTTGGTCTGGTCAAAGGCTTCGAATCCGCGATCCTCGGGTAGGGCCATGGTGTAGGCATAGCGGTATTTCTGGCCGGTGAAGCGCTCGTCGGGACGGGGGAATTCCTGAGGGGACTCGTCCAGAACCGTGCGGGTGACATTGCGCGCGATCGGGTCGATGACCCAGCGTTCGAATGTGATCTTCTGGGAGTCCGGGCCCTGCTTGCTGTCGGCGAACATCGTGTCGTGGACAGAGACATCCATGATGACGGTGCCGTCGTCAGCTTCGTAGGCATTGCAGGGGTGGAAGACGTAGCACGGCTCGATATCGCACCAGATGACGTCGTCATTTGTTCCGAGGCGGGGCATCAGGCCGATGCGTGCCTTGTGTGCCGGGTTCCAGCGATAGGGGAAGGACTGGCCGTCGAGCAGCGTCTTCATCGAGAAGGTGACCGGCAGGTCCATGATGACAACGTATTGCTTGGTCACGGCGCAGTCGTGAATGGACGGGCCATGTTCTACGGCAATGGGTTCTTCGCGGATGACCTTGCCGGAGGGATCGACGACCGTGTGGTGAATTTGGGTGGGTTCCATCGCGTAATAGGTGATGGCGTGCATTTCGCCTGTGGCTGGGTCTAGATGCGGATGGGCCGAGAAGGCGTTCTTGAGCGTGCCGCCGAACGGATCGTGGGCGAGCGTGTCGAGTTCGTCATTAAGGCGCACAGGGAAGGCGCCGGCTTCTACCAGGGCCCACGTATTGCCATTATGGGCGATGACATTCGTGTTGGCATTGTCCTGCGTCCCGTGGCGCGGACCAGGGGCATCCTGTTCGCCGAGGGCAGCCGAGACAGCTTTCGAGCGGACCCAGCGATTGCGATACCACAGAGCCTTGCCGCCTTTCAGGCGCACGCCGTGGATCATGCCGTCGCCGGAGAACCAGTGATATGTGGCCGGGTTTTGCGGGGTAACCGGATTGGGGCCGATGCGGATGTAGCGGCCATCCAGCGCGGGCGGTATTTCGCCTGTCACTTTCAGGTCTTCCAGCGTCAGCTCGGCATCAACTGGCTCATGGATGCCTGTCAGGAACGTGTTCTCTTTATTGCCAAGACGCGGGCGCGTGCGATTGAACGCCACGACTTTCATGATGCCTTTGGTGACGTTATCGCGGATAATCGTCTCGACTGAACTGGCCATTGGGAATCTCCGGGGTTGAAACACATGCAAATAATGTTTACAGCGACAACATGAGTGCAAATGATAACACTGTCAACATCCGTTCGAACAAAAGTGGCTACCATCATGGTGACCTGCGCTCGGCGCTGATCGAAACCGGCCTGAAACTGCTGGAGCAGGGCAGCGCGGAAACGCTGAGCCTGCGCGAGATCGCGCGAGAGATCGGCGTTAGCGCGACGTCGATCTATCGCCACTTCCCGGACAAGGATGCGCTTCTGGCGGCGCTGGCGGCCGAAGGCATGGCCAAGCTGGCGCGCGAGCAGAAGGCGGCCGCCAAGGGCAAGGACGGCAAGGAAGCCTTTGCCGAAATGGGGCGCGCCTATGTACGCTTTGCCGTGCGCAACCCGGCGCTGTTCCGCCTTATCTATACATCGCTGCCAGCGGCGACGGACCCGGATTGTGTGAATCCGGAAGAGTCGCCCGGCTGGCTGCTGCGCCAGTCGATAGCGGGACTGGCGGGGGCAAAGGCGACGGCTGCACAGAAGCGTGCGGCGCTGTTGCGTGCCTGGTCGCTGGTGCACGGCTTGGCCATGCTGATCCTCAGCGGACAGATTGCAGGACCGGACGCCGACAGTTTGATCAACGAGGTTGTCAGTGTCGACAGCCTCAAGCTGAGATAGGGGGCAAGTTGCCTGTCCCGACGTTACCGCTTGCCGCCCAGCGGGGGGCATCTAGTTAAAAACCAAAGCCTTTTACCCTGTGAGGAAAACCAATGGCCCTGCCACCTGTTCTGCAAAATCTGCGCGTACCTGTGATCGGCTCGCCCCTGTTCATCATTTCCAATCCCGACCTGGTGATCGCCCAGTGCAAGGCCGGCGTGATCGGCAGCTTCCCGGCGCTCAATGCGCGCCCCGGCCCTGTGCTGGATGAATGGCTCGACAAGATCACGACCGAGCTGGCCGAATGGGACGAGAAGAACCCGGACCGGAAATCGGCGCCCTACGCCGTGAACCAGATCGTGCACAAGACGAACAACCGCCTCGATCATGACGTGGAAATGTGCGTGAAATGGAAAGTGCCTGTGGTGATCACATCGCTGGGCGCGCGGCAGGAAGTGAATGACGCGATCCATTCCTATGGCGGCATCGTGCTGCACGACATCATCAATATCGTGTTCGCCCACAAGGCGCTTGAGAAGGGCGCTGACGGCCTGATCGCCGTGGCGAGTGGCGCAGGCGGCCATGCCGGCACGCTGTCGGCCTTTGCGCTTATCCAGGAAATCCGCGAGTTCTTTGACGGCCCGCTGGCTCTTTCGGGGTCTATTGCGACCGGCAATGCCGTTGCGGCCGCGCAGGCCATGGGCGCTGATTTCGGCTATATCGGCTCGGCCTTCATTGCCTGCCACGAGGCCAATGCGGTCGAAGGCTACAAGGACATGATCGTCGACTCCAAGGCGGGCGATATTGTCTACTCGAACCTGTTCACCGGCGTGCACGGCAACTATCTCGCGCCTTCCATTGCGAAGGCGGGGCTCGACGCCAACAACCTGCCGGAATCCGATCCGTCGGCGATGAATTTCGGCTCCGGTGGCAATCAGGAAGCCAAGGCCTGGAAAGATATCTGGGGCTGTGGCCAAGGCATCGGCTCGGTAAAGACGCGGATGTCGACAGCGGAATATGTCGACCAGCTGGAGCGCGAGTATAATGGCGCGCGCGACGCACTGCAGAAACGCCAAGCCTATACGGCGAAGGCGAAGGTCGCTGCCGAATAGGGCAGGCCCTTTCCCTCAAATGAATAGCCCGCTTGTCCGCTAATACCGGCAGGCGGGCTTTTCTTTTCCGACCGCAATGGCGCCGGGCGCATTATTGCGTCCATGCTGATTGCTCATTTTCCCGATCTCGATTTAGCTGGCTGGCGTTGGCCGCACTTCACACTGCGTGAACTGGCCTGCCGTTGCGGCGGGCGCTTCTGCGCGGGGGCCTATTGGCATGACCCGGATTTTCTTGATGCGCTGGAGGCGTTGCGCGCGGCGGTGGGGCGACCGCTCGTGGTCAATTCCGGGCATCGGTGCGAGGGCTGGAATGCGGCGGTTGGCGGGGCAGCGCAGTCGATGCATCGGACCATTGCGGTCGATCTGGCGCTGGCGGGCCACGACCGGTTTACCCTGCTGACGGCGGCAGAGCGGCTGGGATTTACCGGCGTCGGCCTTGCGAAAACCTTCATCCATCTCGACCGGCGGGCTGTGCCTGCGCGCTGGTATTACAAGGGGAGTGCACGGTCATGGCAGATATAGCGGGCCTTGCGGCCAGCGCGGCGGGTGGCGGCCTTTTCGGCCTTATCGGCAGCGTCATCGGGCGCGCCGCCGGGCTGGTTGAGCGGCGGCAGGAACAGGCGCAGGAGCGGGCCCGGTGGGAGCATGAGGCGCGCATGCTGGACGCGCAGATGCGGGCAAAGCAGCAGGCGAGCGAGGCGGACCTGCGGCTGGCTGATGTGGCGGGCGGCTGGCGCGGACTGGAGGCGTCGCTAGCGGCGGAGGCTGCGATTGGGGCGAGCTATAAATGGGTTCAAGCCGTGCGGGGTGTGACGCGGCCTTTCCTCACACTGCTGCTGTGGCTGATCACCGGGCTTGTCTTTCTTGGCAGCGGCGCGGCGGCTCGCGGGGAGATTGTCGAGACGGCGACGTTCGCAGCGACAGCCGCAACGCTCTGGTGGTTTGGTGACCGGGGGCCGCGCCGCGATCCGCGTTGATACATTTCGGTTGCGTGGTAGCTTCCTCCTTAAAACAATAAGGAGGAAGACGTCATGGCCACAAAGGAAAGGCTGGACCTTGGGTCGGCCAGCGCCTGCGAAACGGCGGCTGCCGTAAGGCGTGGAGATGTATCTGCGCTGGAAGTCTGCGAGGCGGCCATCGCGCGGATAGAGCGCACGGATGGGTCGATCAATGCGGTCGTGGTGCGCGACTTTGATCGCGCCCGCGCCGCTGCGCAAAATATCGACAAGACCCGCCAGCCGAGTGATGCACGCCCGTTGCTGGGGGTATCCATGACGGTGAAGGAATCCATCGATATCGCCGGCTTGCCGACGACATGGGGCATGGACGTTTTCAAGGACCTGCCGGTAACGGAGGATGCGCTGCTCGTGAAGCGCCTGAAGGCGGCGGGGGCGGTGATCCTCGGCAAGACCAATGCGCCGGTCGCGCTCGCTGACTGGCAAACGGAGAACCCCGTCTATGGGCGCACCGTGAACCCCTATGACGAGACGCGCTCTCCGGGTGGGTCGTCTGGCGGCGCAGCGGCGGCGCTGGCGACCGGGATGGTGCCACTTGAGGTAGGCTCCGACATCGGCGGATCCATCCGCGTGCCAGCGCACATGTGCGGCGTGTTCGGGCACAAGCCGAGCTATGGCATCATTCCGCTGAAGGGACATGGGTTTCCGGGAACGGATGGTGTGGATGTTCCACTCGGTGTGGTTGGGCCGATGGCGCGCCATGCGGAAGACCTGAGTGTCGCGCTGGACGTCATGGCGGGGCCGGATGCGGGCGCGGGCTATCGGCTGGACCTGCCGACTGCGCGGCATTCGGCCTTGAGCAAGTATCGCGTGCTTATACTGGACGGCCTGCCTGGCGTTCCTGCCGACAGCGATACGCGGGCGGCGGTGTCCAATCTGGCTGATGCGCTGGCCGAGGCGGGTGCCTCCGTGTCTGATGATACGAGCGTGCTGCCAGACGTGACGGCGATCCATCAGACCTATGTGAAGATGCTCAACACGACGCTTTCGCGCGGTACGCCGGGCGCCCGGCCAATCGATGCGCATGCCTGGATGGAAGTGGTGGACGAACAGATGCGCGTGACACGTGCCTGGCGCGAGCTGTTCGAGACATATGATGTCGTGATCGCACCGATCTTCAGCACGCCCGCTTTCACCTACAAGATAGATCCGGACTGGGGCAATCGAACGCTATCGGTGGATGGCCAGGTGCAGCCCTATGGCGCGCAGCTCGCCTGGGCGGGCCTCGCGACCTTCCCCGGACTACCAGCAACGGCTGTTCCAGTAGCCAAGAGCGTCCAAGGTTTGCCAATCGGCTTGCAGCTGATTGGAGGGCCATTTGAGGACCGCACGACTCTTGGCCTCGCAAGCCTGCTGGAAGAAGCCGGGCTCACCGTGTAATCCATTGGGAATCGCGGCGCGCTTATCGCCGTCACAGCAATTACGGCGGGAGATCTGACACATGGCGACACAGGACAGGCTGCTCGTTATCGACGAGGGCACAACCTCCACGCGGGCCATTGTGTTTGATCGCGGCTTTGCACAGGTCGCCCTCGCGCAACAGGACCTGACGTTGGCCTATCCGGAAGATGGCTGGGTGCAGCAGGATGGCGAAGAGATATGGGAGCGCACGCTGGCGGTATGTCGCGAGGCGATTGAGGCGGCCGGCGGCATCGGACAGATTGCGGGCATCGGGATCACCAACCAGCGCGAGACGACGCTCGTGTGGGACCGGGCGACCGGCAAGCCGATTGCGCCGGCTATTGTCTGGCAAGACCGCCGCACGGCTCGGGTGTGCGAAACGATGAAGGCAGAGGGGCATGAGGCAGCCGTGCAGGCCGAAACGGGCCTGCTGCTGGACCCTTATTTCTCCGCGACCAAGATTGGCTGGATCCTCGATAGTGTGGACGGCGCCCGGGAACGAGCCGAGGCGGGCGAGCTGGCGTTTGGGACGGTCGAGAGCTTCCTGATCTGGAAGCTGACGGGCGGGCAGGTGCACGCCAGCGATGTCACGAATGCCTCGCGCACGCTGCTTTACAGCCTGGGGCTTGGCGGGGACGGGGGCTGGAGCGAGGCGATGGCGGCGCTCTTCAAGGTCCCGATGGGCATTTTGCCTGAGGTGAAGCCCAATGCTGCCGATTTCGGGATGAGCAATGAAAGCCTCTTTGGCGCGGCGCTGCCGATCCTGTCGGCGGCAGGCGACCAGCAGTCGGCGCTGGTGGGGCAGGGGTGCCTCGCGCCGGGCATGGCGAAGATCACTTATGGCACCGGCGCCTTCCTTGTGGCGAACACGGGGGCCGAGCGGCCGGATTCACAAAACCGCCTGCTGGGCACAGTCGGATACGAACTGCCGGGCGGCGGGGCGATGGCGCTGGAGGGCTCGATCTTCAATGCGGGCACAGTGGTCAAATGGCTGCGCGATGATCTTGGGCTGATTGATTCGGCGGAGGAGAGCGAGAGCGTGGCATCGGGCCTCAAGACCAATGGCGGCGTCTTCATCGTGCCCGCCTTTACCGGCCTCGGCGCGCCGCACTGGAACGCGGATGTGCGCGGCACAATCAGCGGACTGACACGGGCGACTACGGCGGCGCACCTTGTTCGAGCCGGGTTGGAGTCGGCGGCCTACCAGACGCTGGATCTACTGGAGGCCTTCGAGGCCGATGGCGCAGGTATTCGCGAATTGCGCGTCGATGGCGGCATGGTCGCAAATGACTGGCTGATGCAGTTCCTGGCCGATATCTGCAACCGGCCCGTGCTGAGGCCCGACTATCGCGAGATGACGGCGTTAGGTGCAGCGGCACTGGCGGCCATGCAGCTTGGCTGGCTGGCGCCCAAGGAATGGCAGGAGCGCCCCGTACAGGGCATCCGGTTCGAGCCGAAAATGGCCGACGCCGAGCGAAACACCCTGATCAAGGGCTGGAACGACGCGATGCGCAGAACGCTGGCCTAGGAGCGCTGGTCAGGCGTAGCCAAGCAGCGCCCGCAGGCCGGGCACGGCATAGTCGACCAGTTTTTTCTGCGCGTCAGGCAGAACGTCCGGCAGGCGGGAATCGTCGACATCAAGATTGTCGCGCGATGTGCTGCTCTGGGCCTTGTCGCTGCCAATGATGACGCGTTCGCGCCAGTCATCTGGCACGGCAATACCGCAATCGTTTAGCAGTTGCGTGAAATACTGCTCGGCGCGCAGGGAATTGATGTCTTTCAGGTGCTGGACCATGTCTTCGTAGCGATACAGACGCGCATGCGTTCCAAGCCATGCGGCGGCATTGAAGGTGAAAATGTCCTTCAATTCGGGGGCCTTGCCATGGATTCCGAAAATCATGAGGTTCATCAGGACTTCGGGTTCCAGCTTGTCGCTGCGCAGATGGCCAATGCCGCCATCGAAATTCTCTGACAGGAAGAAACGGGCGCGCGCGATGACCCAGCTATACGGGTCGCGCACGAGGAGGATGTGGCGGGCCGGCGAAATCGCCATCGCGGAATCGTCAGAGAAAAGCATATGGCCCCAGCTGATCTTGGGTGCTTCGGGCGACAGGGCGCGCAGGTGGCCGCGCAGGTTGGGAATCTGCAGGAACGTGTCGTGGTATTGCTGCTCAACGGGCACGAACATGCGCATGATGTTGCGAATGAGATGGGTGCCGCATTTGGGCACGGAATTGAGGAACACGGGCTGCTCTAGTGGCGCCTGGACGAACTCCTTGTTCCGCTCGTTCAGATTGTCCTGCTTCATCGTGATACGGGGCACTGGGGCATCTCCTTTGGTGTTCCAGAGGGGAGACTATCGCATCTCGCCCAAAGAAGAAGCGGCGGAACATGTTCCGCCGCTTCCATCAGGTGTTTCGGTCTAACTAGAACTTCTTGTTGATGTTCATGAAGAAGCGACGGCCAAACCAGTCATACTGGGAGTAGAAGGCCGATGTACCGACGGTGTTGTATTCGCCGAGGTTCAGCGTTGTCACCGATGGTGGAGCTTCATCAAACACGTTGGCGACACCGACGCGGACCTGGAAGCCGTTTGGCAGTTCGCGGGTCAGCGAGGCGGAGTGGTAGATGACCTGCTCCGTCTTCAGCTTGAAGCGGATCGGGTTACCGAGCGAGGTGCCCGTGTTGCCGCCGTAGCTGTCGATGTTGGACGTGTCGCCGATATAGTTGACACCCCAGTAAGCTGCCCATGGACCGCGTTCGAAGGTCACGCTGGCTTCACCAACCCATTCAGGATCACCGGCTTCACCATTGGAGTCGATCGGGTCGCTCGATGCGAACAGGACCAGTTCATCTTCCATCTGGTATGTTGCCTGACCTTCGAGGGTCATGGAGCCGAATGCAAAGTCGCGGCTGTACTCAGCCTGCATGTCGACACCCTTGTTCGTCTGGGTCGCAACGTTGATGAAGTTATTGGTGACCGTATCGATCAGGTAGTTGGTGTCGTTCCGGGTGAACAGGTCACACAGTGGCTCGGTGGCAAAGTTGTCGGATTCATAGCAACCGAGCAGGATGTTTGCGGCACCAAGCTGGGTGATCTGGTCAGACACTTCGATCTCGTAATAGTCGATGGATGCACGGAAGTTGGCAAATGTCGGAACCCAGATCAGGCCGATGTTAAGAGCATCGGATGTTTCAGCGTCCAGGCTACCGGCATTACCGCTGGCCGAAACCGTGGCACTGCCGCCACCGCCGCCAGGCACGAGGCCCGGTGGAAGATCAGCCGCACAGTTGTTGAAGCGACGTTCCGAAATGTCACCATCGGCAAATGCGTTCACGTAGTTGACGCATGGGTCGATCGTGCGCTGGCCAGCGAAGGCTGTCTGGGAATCAAGGTAGAGTTCGTAAAGAGCAGGTGCCCGGAACGATGTGCCGTAAGTTGCACGTGCCTTGACGGATGGCGTGACCTGCCAGCCGAGACCGACCTTGTAGGTCGTGCCGTCGCCATAGACGTCCACGTCTGTCCAGCGTGCGGACAGGGAGAGGTCGAGGGCCTCGACCAGTGGCTTGTCCTTAAGCAGCGGAATGGCCAATTCGCCAAACAGGGCTGTCGATGTTTTCGAACCGCGTGTGATACCGGCGCTGCTGGAACCCCAGGCGTTGCCGACCTGGAAGACTTCAGCCGGAACATCGTTGATGCGTTCACGGGTGCGGTTGAAGCCAAAGCCGGCTTCCACTGTGCCTGCTGGCAGTTCAAAGAGTGGACCATCAACGAAGGCTTCAATCTGTGCCTGTTCGTAGATCGTGTTGCCGGTTGCCGTGCCGAACAGGAAGTCCCGCTCGTTCTGTGGCAGTTCGCCATTCAGGAGGTCCGGGTTGTACCAGTTCACGTCGACGCATGGTACGCCGCGAACGGGTGTCACGGTGCCTTCGCAAAGGCTGTTGCGGAACTCGTAGGGCGTGATGGCATCGTCATAGATAACGTCGCTGGTGTAATCGCCATCGGACTGCGAGAACTGAAGAAACACGTCATAGTTCCAGTCGGTCAGCGCGCCGTCGAAATTACCGCGGGCACCGCCAACAAGGTTCACGTAGTTCACGGTGACCTTGTCGTCAGAGTGGTTGGTCGCGCCCGTGCCGCTGAGGCCGAAGTATGAGGTCACGCCTGCGCCGGTCAGGACGTCAGGTTGCTGGACTCCCCAACCATTGGCCAGGGCCACCGGGTCGCCGCCAACGGCAAAGCCTGCACCATAGTCGTAGCCGTAAAGGTACTGGTAGGACCAGAACTGGCGGTAACCGTTCACTTTCGTTTCGCGACGGTTCAGCAGGAATTCGCCGTAGAGTTCAGCGCTGCTTGTCAGCTCGAACGTACCGGTGCCGAACAGTGTCACGCGCTCCGATTCAGGGACGAGCGTGGCTTCGTCCTGGAACGGGTGGTCTGCGCTGACAAGCGCTTCGGAGAGACCGGCTGTCGGGCCGTAGTACGAGTCAGGATCCGCGCCTGGCAGGAGCAGTTCGCCAAGACCGACAGCATACCAGCCGGGAGGGGCAATGATGCCCGCGCCGCTTGGGCCGAAGGCTGGCAGGTATTGGGCCAGCGTACCGTCATAGTCGTACTGCAGCAGTGAGCTCTGGCGCTGCCATGGACGCGAAGCATAGTTCGGGTCGAGGTAGTCATAGACCCACTGGTGGCCCCAAAGGGCATCTGTACACTTGTACTTGCCGGTGGCCGGATTGATCAGGTCAGCGCGCTCGCCCGTCTCTGGGTCGAAGACATAGTCTTCACCACAGTTGAAGTAGTCACGGTCGCCCTGTGCGAGTTCTTCCTGCTTGTTGTAGTCGAACGTGAGAAGCACATTGCCGCGGCTGAAATCCTTGCCCCATGCACCGCTGGCGCGCAGCTCTTCGCCGCCGCCTTCTTCAGGACCGCTGTAGAAGAAGTCGATTTCGGACGTATCGCCCGACTTGGTGATGATGTTGACCACACCGGCCACAGCGTCAGAACCGTAGACCGACGACGCGCCGTCTTTCAGGACTTCGATGTTCTGGACGGCGGAAAGCGGAATGGCGTTCAGGTCGAATGCCGAAACGCCACCGCGTGTACCGGCCTTACCGGCGCGACGGCCGTTGATCAGTGTCAGTGTCCGGCTGGCGCCAAGACCGCGAAGCGAAATCGTTTCCGTGCCGATGCCGCCGTTCTGGACAAAGGCAGCAGACGTTGCTGCGGTGACCTGAGGCGAACCAGCCGCGACAGTTGCGGTTTGCAGCAGCGATGCCACATCCGAAATACCTGCCAGCGAAGCCTTGTCAGCCGAGATGATGTCAACAGGCGCGACGCTCGTGTACTCGCTCGACAGGCGCGAACCCGTAACGCGCACGACATCAAGCTTCTTTTCGTCTGCAGCTTCAGTAGCCGGCGCGACGACGGCAACTGCCTCGTCTTCCGTTACATCTGCTTCCTGTGCGAAAACATTGCTGCCAAGTCCGGCGCACAACGCCGTGATGGCAACCGTGCGCAATAGCGCACCGCTGTAATTCATTGGTTTCATGAGTGGCTTCTCCGTTTCCCTCATTTCATGGAGAGCATCCGTCAATGACCCGGCCTCAACTCCGGCAATAAGACGACTACCCCTGCATGAATTGTTGCGATCTCGTAATCTAGAGATCAATGGCGATTATGCATAATTGGCCAAAAGAGTGACATTAGTGACATATTTGCCATAATTCGTGCGCGGATTGCACAAGCTATGCACAGTTTGAGCATCGCAGAGTCCATTTGGGCAAGACTATGCCACGAAGGCGCATTCTGGCAGAAGCGTCTGCTTCAGGTAAACACCGTGAGTTGACATGCCCGCGCCTGCCGGGTGACACCGGAATGAGGGAGACCAACAGACCATGATGAAACCGATCCTGACTTCGCTTCTGCTCGCATGTGGCCTTGCCACGCCTGTCATGGGCCCAGCCAGCGCGGACCCCATTCCAATTGATGACCTTGCCCGCCTTCCGGCCATTGAGAACGTCACCGTTACGACGGACGGCAAGACAATGTTCGCCTTGCTCGGGCCGAGCACGGGCAATGATCGGGATCGCGCCGTGGTTGCGGCATGGGATCTCGAAGACCTGTCAAAGGCGCCGGTCATCGCCGGACCCGATGGCAATGACAGCGAGTTCATGTACCTGCAGGCACTGAAGAATGGCTATGTTCTGACGGCTGTGCGCAGACCTTTCACCGGCTCCCTGCGCGGCTGCAGCGAGGGCAAGTCGACCGGCTCCACGCGCACGTGGGTGGTAAAAACACTCATCACCGACAAGACTTTCAAGAAGTTCGAAGAGCCATTCATCGACATGGGCAGCATGCGCGGCATGAGCAAGAACACCGAAACGTGCCTGCGCATGGAAGCTCGTGGGTCGGTCGTTTCACGCATGGCCGGGGACCCGGACACAGTGCTGATTTCACGCCTCAGCGCGAAATCCTTCGAAACAGAACTTGCCCGTCTGAACCTCAAGGACAACAAGGTTGACGTCGTTTACCAGAACTCCGGCACCCGCGCGGCTGGCTATGCCGATCCTTGGGATGGCGAGGTGATGTCAGAGGCCGATTTCGACGAAACTTCCGATACTTTCTACCAGGACACGTATCTGAAGGTCGAAAAAGGCGGCACCCTGGAGAAACAGGATGCGCTGCGGATTGACCTCGTTGATCGTCGCAAGCTGGAGGTCATCCATTGGGATGGGCAGACTGGCCTTTACTACATCCTGACGAACAAGATGTCAGACAAGGCGCAGATCTACACCTATGATCCGAAGACAAAGACGCTGAGCGACGAGCCGGTTTTCGCGCATCCTGATTTTGATGCGGCGGGCATGGTCACCTCTACTGTTGCGGCAGAGTTCGGCAAGGTTCTGGGCTTTACATACTATGCCGATATTGTCCGCACCACTTGGGTAGACCCGGATCTGGGCGGCATCGTCCTCGGCCTCGAACAGGCTATGCCGGGCGAAAATATCAGCGTCGTTTATGCATCTGACGACCGCAACCGCATCATCTTCGAAGCCTCGTCCGTGAAGAACGCGGGGCGTTTTTACGTGCTGGATGATCGCAAGAACCTGCAATCGCTTGGTGCGGCACGGCCGTGGATCGATCCGGCTGATATCGGTGATACCAAGCTGGTCTATTACGACGCCCGCGATGGCCGCAAAACGCCAGCCCTGCTGACCACGCCTGCCGGCTGGAAAGAGGGTGATGCACCGGGCAAGGCGATCGTGCTGCCGCATGGCGGCCCCTGGGCGCGGGACTTTGGCGGCTGGGATGCCAGCGGATGGATTCCGTTCCTGACATCGCGCGGCTTCGCCGTTCTCCAGCCGCAATATCGCGGCAGCACCGACTGGGGGCTTGACCAGTGGCGCGCCGGTGACGGCCAGTATGGCTACAAGGCGCAGGACGACCTGGAAGATGGCGCTGCATGGCTTGTCTCGAGCGGGCTGGCCAAGGCCGACCGCATGGCGATCTTCGGCTATTCCTATGGCGGCTATGCCGCGATGGCGGCAACGACGCGGACAAACAGTCCCTTCCAGTGCGCCATTGCCGGGGCCGGTTATGCCGAATCCGCCAAGATCAATGTCGGCGTGGACCGCAGCCGCTTTGGCCGCATGGCCTATGCCAACGCTCTCTCAGGCAAAGACGTGATTCGCGATGCGGATCAGGCCAGCATTCCTGTCCTGATCTTCCATGGCGACCGCGACGTGCGCGTGCCCAACACGTTTGGCGAAGCGTTCTATAATGCCGTGAAGGGCCACACCAAGGCCAAATATGTCAGCATTGCTGACCAGCCTCACAGCCTGCCCTGGACGCCGGACCAGCAGCGCCAGTCGCTGGAGGCCATTGAGGACTTCCTTTATGGAGAGTGCGGCCTGAAATAGCTGAAACGACTTGTCGCCACCTCGCTCGCGGGGTGGCGCCTCAGGCCTGATTTTCTGGGAAAACTGGTGCCGCGAGGGAGAATTGAACTCCCGACCTCGTCATTACCAATGACGCGCTCTACCACTGAGCTACCGCGGCGTTGCCGTTTGCAAGTCGCGGCTTTAGCTTAAGCCTACCCAGATGAAAAGACCGTTTCGCCGCGAAAAGCTGTACTTATGTCCCATACGCCGAAAGACCCGCAAATTGCTGCCCGCCGCGCTGAGGCGCTGCGGGCGAATCTGAAACGCCGGAAGGCTGCCTCCCGGAAGGCGAGCGACACGCCGCCTGCGCCTGAAAAGCCAACCAAAAGCTCCTGACGCTGCCTCGGCGCCAACAATGCCCCACCCACAGCACAATCACGCCTTTCCCGCGCCGTGAACCGCTCTATAAGTGCGCCCCATGGATAGATTGAACATTATTGGCGGCGCTGAGCTCAACGGCCGCATTCCCGTTTCCGGCGCCAAGAACTCGGCGCTGAAGCTCATGGTGGCTTGCCTGCTGACCGACGAGCCGATCACGCTGACCAATATGCCAAGCTTGGCGGACACGCGCTTCCTGGCGCAGCTGCTGGAGACTCTCGGTGTGGAGGTCTACTGGCCAAAGGGCGAGTCGACGTGCCACCTCAATGCTGCCGAGCTGAAAAGCACGATCGCGCCCTATGAACAGGTGCGCAAGATGCGGGCGAGCTTCAACGTTCTTGGACCGTTGATTGCCCGTTCCGGGCACGCGACCGTGTCATTGCCGGGCGGTTGCGCGATCGGTGCGCGACCGGTCGACCTCCATTTGCAGGCACTGGAAGCCATGGGCGCTGACCTGAAGGTCGAGCAGGGCTATGTGAAGGCGGCAGCCATTCAGGGCCTCAAAGGCGCTCATATCGTGTTCTCGATGCCGAGCGTCGGCGCGACGGAGCATGCGATGCTGACGGCCACGCTGGCGTCAGGTGAGACCATTCTCGAAAACGCGGCGCGCGAGCCGGAGATCGAGGATCTCGCTGACTGCCTGAACAAGATGGGCGCGAAGATTACCGGCGCCGGCACGTCCACGATCCGCGTCCAGGGCGTGGAAAAGCTGCACGGCACCACGCATGCCGTGATGCCGGACCGGATCGAGGCGGGCACTTATGCCATGGCGGCAGCGGCAGCGGGCGGCGACGTCACACTCGACGGCTGCCCGGTCGAGGCGCTCGGCGCGATGATTGCCAAGCTGCGCGAGGCCGGTGTTACGGTGGACGCCGACGAAGCGGCCCAGACGCTGCGCATCCGTCGCAATGGCACGCGCCTCAAGGCGGTGAACGTATCGACCCAGCCGCACCCCGGTTTCCCCACGGACTTGCAGGCTCAGTTCATGGCACTAATGAGCGTTGCCGATGGCACGAGCATCATCCGCGAGACGATTTTCGAGAACCGTTTCATGCACGCCCCCGAGCTGCAGCGGCTGGGCGCCAATATTCTCGTGCGTGGGCAGGAGGCCGTTGTGAAGGGCGTGCCACACCTGACGGGCGCGCCTGTTATGGCAACAGACCTGCGCGCTTCGGTATCACTTGTGATTGCAGGGCTTGCGGCCGAGGGTGAGACTGTGGTGAACCGTATCTACCATCTCGATCGCGGGTTCGAGCGGCTGGAAGCAAAACTGAATGCCTGCGGCGCCAATATCAAGCGCCTGTCGGGCGAGGACGAATAAGGGGCCAATATGTCCGAGCCACAAGCGCTGCGTCTCCTGGCGGAAACGCCCGAGGACCTTCAAGTCATTGCAGCCGCGGTTCAGGATTCGGTCGTTAAGGCCGGCAGCCTGAAATACGAGGCGCGTATCCGTCGCTTTTCGCTCGAGCTGAACCGGTTCCGCTGGGAAGCTGGCCAGCCGAACCGCAAGGAAGGCGCACGCGTGCGCTCGCTGCTGGCATTTGATGGCGTTCTGGGCGCGAAGACGCGGGCCGTGACGAAAGTCGATCCGGAACTGATCCTCTCGCTGCTTGAAGTGACGTTCACACCAGCCGAAGAACCGCCCGGCGGCACGGTCACGCTTCTATTCGCTGGCGATGGTGAGATTACGCTGGATGTTGAAGTGCTGGATGCAACGCTGCTGGACAGTGATTATGTCTGGCCGACGCGCAACCTACCGAGCCACGAGCGTCGCCGGCGCTAGCCATCAGCCGAATGGCACACGGCCTGTAACTTGTTATTGTCCGGATCGCGTACATACGCGCCGTAATAGTCTGGATGATACTGGGGACGCAGACCCGGTGCGCCCTCATCCGTGCCCCCATTGGCGAGCGCGGCGGCATGGAATGCATCGACCATGGCGCGGCTGTCTGCCGCAAAGGCTACATGCGTGCCATTGCCATTCGTGGCGGGGCGGCCGTCGAAGGTTGGTCCTATGAACAGCATGGGGTTGTTCAACGCGCCATAGGCGATGCCGGTCTCGTGCTCGAACATTACCGGTAGTTTCAGCACGTCTGCTACGGCTTCCCAGAACGGTTTGGCGCGTTCCCAGTCATTGGTTCCAAGCGTGACATGGCTGAACATGTTCTGGTTCCTTCCCTACAGTCATGGTTCTTACTCTAGGTTTGCGTGGCGGAGTGGACAAGCCGCGCCTTGCCAGCCGGGATATGACAGTCCATGTACCGGGTTTTGGAAAGCCGGGTCCCCCTCATGGTCCGTAGATTTGATGCCCTTCAGCCGGATTTCGAAACCGGCTTTGCTGCGTTCCTCGCGGAGGATCGTGGCACAGGGCATGATGTGGCCAGCATTGTGCGCAAAATTCTCGATGATGTTGAGGCATCCGGCGGGCAGGCTGTGGCCGATTACACGGCAAAATTTGATGCGTTGCAGGTCAATCCGACGACCCTTCAGTCTGATAATGTGGACCTTCACGCGCTCGCAGCCGATTGCCCGGCCGACCTGCGCGAGGCCATCGATTTCGCCCATGACCGGATTGCCGCCTATCACACGGCCCAGCGCCCCGCGGACCACCGCTTCACCGATACAGCCGGCGTTGAGCTCGGCTGGCGCTGGACGGCGCTGGAAAGTGTCGGCGTCTATGTGCCCGGCGGCCGCGCAAGCTATCCATCCTCAGTCCTGATGAACACCGTGCCGGCGAAGATTGCCGGCGTGTCGCGCATTGTCATGGTCGCGCCAGCGCCCGGTGGCGAACTGGCACCTGCCGTGGCCTATGCAGCGCTGAAAGCGGGTGTTGATGAATTCTACCCCATCGGCGGCGCTCAGGCCGTCGCCGCGCTCGCCTTTGGCGCTGGCCGCCTGAAGCCGGTCGACAAGATTGTCGGCCCGGGCAATGCCTTTGTGGCCGAGGCGAAACGGCAGGTTTTCGGCCGAGTCGGCATCGACACCATTGCCGGTCCGTCAGAGATCCTCGTCATTGCCGACCACACCGCAAATCCTGACTGGGTGGCTGCTGATCTGCTCTCGCAGGCCGAGCATGATCCATCGAGTCAGTCCATCCTGATCGCCGTGGATAAGGCTGTGGGCAAGGCTGTGGAAATCTCTGTGGAAAACCAGTTGAAGGAATTGGCGACCGGCGAGCGGGCGCGTCTTTCGTGGGAGGCCCACGGCGCCATCATCGATGCGCCAGACCTCGAAACTGCAGCAGCCATTGCGAACCAGATCGCACCGGAGCACCTGGAGCTGGCCATTGCCGATCCGGACGCGCTCCTGCCACTGATCCAGCATGCGGGCGCGGTCTTCCTTGGCCACCTGACGCCTGAGGCGCTGGGCGATTACGTGACGGGCTCCAACCACGTGCTGCCGACCAGCCGCGCCGCGCGTTTTGGCTCCGGCCTTGGCCTCTATGACTTCCTGAAGCGCATGAGCATCCAGCGGGTCAGCCCTGAGGGCTTTGCGGCGCTTGCACCGGCGGCCCTGCGCCTTGCCGAGGCTGAACGCCTGCCGGCGCATGCCCGTTCTGTGTCCATTCGTACCAACCGGAGCGGGGCTGATGGGTGAAAACCGGCTGATCTCGATCCATATCGATGAGGAGACGCTTGGTGCGTCCGGCCCGGATGCGGAGCATGAGCGCCGCGTTGCCATATTCGACCTGATTGAAGAGAACAGTTTCGGCCTGCCGGACCATGACAGGGGGCCCTATGCCCTCAGCCTGTCTCAGGTGGAGCGCAAGCTGGTCTTCGCCATCCGCGACGAGGCCGGCGCGGACGTGCACACCTTTATTCTGTCCATGGGGCCGTTCCGGGGCGTGATCCGCGACTATTTCATGATCTGCGACAGCTATTACGATGCCATCCGCAACCAGACGCCGCATCAGATCGAGGCCATCGACATGGCGCGGCGCGGTATCCACAATGAGGGTTCGGAACTGCTAGCCGAGCGCCTCGAAGGCAAGGTCGATGTCGATTTCCACACGTCCCGCCGCCTGTTCACACTGATCTGCTCGTTGCACGCGGGGCAGACGCGCTAGCGCTATTTGCTTCAGCCGGCGAACATGGCTTTCGCTTTTTCCACGTCATAGGTCCGTTCGGTCAGGTTTTCCGGGTCCCACTCGCTGCGATGGACGGCGAAGAAATCACCGCCATAGACATGGATAGCGCCGGTGAGCTTCTGGATCGGGTTGGTGACCGAATGGATCACGTCTTTCCCGAGCGGCGCGACATCGCCCGTCGACAGGGCTTTCGCGCCAGCGGCCTCGACGCGTCCTGTCGGGTCGTCCTTTATCCGGCGCCAGAAGATATTGTCTTCCCGGCCGCCATAGACGCCGATCACGGCCCACATTTCATGATTATGCGGCATCAGGGTCATGCCGGGCTTCCAGACGACATTCAGGATGGTGAGATCGTCTGCCCGATGGATCGGGAAGATGCCGCCTGCGGTTGGCTCGCCCACGGCGGCCACCACATTTGCCGGATCGCTTAGCGCACGGGTGACGATCTCGCTGACCGCTTTATGGGTCGGGTCATTCGTCACCGCCGCCCGGCAATCTTCGACGAACTGATCAAGATCAAGCATGGTATCCTCCGTGACTTAAAGTGGTAAGCCAGCAGGCGCGGGGGAACAAGCACATGCGCGTCTGACCATCCGCGCTTGCCGGAATCCCTTCTACGGGCTATGGCGCACCCCTATATGCGTTTCGGCGGCGCAACGGTCCGCAGATTATTTGGAGACTTCATGTCGAAGGAAGAACTAATTGAATTTGAAGGCACAGTTGTCGAACTGCTGCCGAACGCGACGTTCCGCGTCAAACTCGAGAACGAACACGAGATCATCGCCCACACTGCGGGCAAGCTGCGCAAGAACCGTATCCGCGTTCTGACCGGCGACAAGGTCATGGTTGAAATGACCCCCTACGACCTTACCAAGGGTCGCATTACCTACCGCTTCCGCTAAACCGATGGCGTCTACCGGACATGCGCCGCTCATTCTCGCGAGCGCCAGTCCGCGCCGCCGGGAACTGCTCGCCCAGATCGGCATCGTCCCGGACCTGATCGCCCCCACCGACATTGACGAAACGCGTCGCAAGGACGAGTCGCCGCGTGCGCTGGCTGAGCGCCTTGCGCGCGAGAAGGCGGCTGCGTCTCCGGAAGCGGGCTATGTGCTGGCTGCCGATACGGTTGTCGCGCTGGGCACGCGTAATCTGGAAAAGGCCGCAGATGCGATGGAGGCGGAGGCCTTCCTCCGGCTGCTGTCAGGGCGCTCGCACCAGTGCATCACAGGCATAGCCGTGAAGGCCCCGGATGGCCGCGTGCAGGCGCGCACTGTGCTCGCCCGCGTGCGGATGAAGCGGCTGACCGATGCGGAGATCGCTGCCTATGTCGCCAGCGGCGAATGGCAGGGTAAAGCTGGCGGCTATGGCATCCAGGGCATGGCGGGTGGTTTCATCAGCCATATCAATGGCAGCTATACGGCGATTGTCGGGCTACCGCTTTATGAGACGAAAGCGCTGCTAGAGGGCATGGGCTGGCGGGCGAAAGCCTAGGCCCGCTCCATCGCTGCCACGGCCAGCAGGCTCAATCCAACAACAGCTGCGACGCCGAGCCATAGCGGATTGGCACTGGCAAGGGCCGTCATGTCGGTTTGCGCCTGCACGATGGACGTCGTGATGGATGTGTCGAGGCCGACCGTATCGGCCAGCAGTTTGGGCAGTTGAGAGGCGGCAACCAGCGCGCCGGCAACGCCGGTTACGGCCAGCAGCAGCTTGCGCATCCGGCCTTGCGCGCGCACCCGGCCCATCACGCCATCGGTGAAGGGTTTCGCCTCCAGTGCGCGGTCTTCGCTCGCGAACAGGGCGGTCAGGTCGGCGTAAGTATCTTCGTCTCGCATGGTTTCTACTCCATCATGCCACTTCAGTGGCGGCAAGGTGTTTGCGAAGGGCGGCCACGCCGCGGTTCACATGGGATTTGATCGTACCGAGCGGCCAGCCTGTGGCTTCTGCAGCTTCCCGGTGGCTGAGGCTGGCAGCGACACAGAGGGTAACGCATATGCGCTGGGCCTCAGGCAGTTTTTCGAGGGCGCGTGACAGGTCCATCTTGTCATTTGCCGAGTCGGCCTGCGTGCGGCCGAAGGGGATGATTTCGGCCGTTTCGTCGAACTCGATCTCCATTTTCTGGCGGCGGCGCACCTGCAGGAATTCACGATAGCAGATCGTGCAGATCCAGGCCGCGAACGTGCCACCGGCATAGGTGCCGATCTTCTGCCAGGCGGTGAGGAAGGTTGCCTGGGCGATATCGTCCCCGTCGCTGGCCGTGCCTGTCAGGCGGCGCGCCATGCCCCGCACCCTTGCCTGGTGACGCCGCACGAGTTCGGCATAGGCGCTTTCGCTGCCACGTGCGGCATCGGCTGCCAGGTCAGGGTCGGTGCGCATGTCGTTGCCTCCCGCGGCGACGATCCACAGATCAGGCTGCTTTGGAGCCATGACCGAATTTCCAGAGGCCAAGATATGCCAGTCCAAGGAAAACCGGAAATGAGGCCACGCCGATCATCGGCATGACGGCTTCGCCTTCTTGCTGACCAACCACCATACCAAGTACGGCGAAAGCGCATCCGAAGGCGATGAAGAGGACGCCGCGGCGCAGGTCAGCCCGAATCGGATCGACCAGAAGCGACATCTTCTCGATCAGTTCCGGCGAGATGGTCTGGCCGCTGTCGATGGCGTGGCGCACGGTTTCGTGGGCCGTGAGGCGCTTTTTGTAATTGAACAGGCTGACCAGCCAGATGCAGACCGGCAGGACAGAAAACAGGACAATAGGGACAAGGACGTCTTCCATTAGGGTATCTTTCTCATTGTTTCACCGGCTCCAAATGTCCGGCCTCATTGGGTAGATGCAGCCAGATGCCCGTTTGGATGCAGGGGGCCTGGAAAAATGTCCTGCCGCCTTTGCTTGCAGCCAGCCGGGCACGCCTGTAATCGCGTGGGCAGCATGGTGAAACTGACGCCCAAAAAGAAGAAGCGCCCGCATGTGGCCGCTGATCTCGCGACCGTCGCAGGGCGCAAACGGGCACGGCGCGAGCTGATCTGGGGCGATCACGGCTTCCTGCGGGCCCGTTTCAGCAACCTGCACCAGATCGCGCCAGACATGTGGCGGGCCAACCAGCCCTCGCCCCGTCAGGTCGTTGAGCATGCCAAGGCACGCGGCATCAAGACGATCATCAACCTGCGCGGCCCCAGCACGAAGGGCTATTACCTGCTGGAGAAAGAGGCCTGCGAAGCGGCGGGCATCGCCCTCGTCGATTTCCAGGTCTTTTCCCGCGACACGCCCACGAAGGAAGCCATTTTCGGCGCACGCGACCTGTTCGCGCGCATCGAATATCCGGCCCTGATGCACTGCAAGTCCGGTGCGGACCGGGCGGGCATCATGTCGGTCCTGTATATGCTGCTGCACGAGAAGGTGCCGTTCGCGGAGGCGCGCCAGCAGCTCTCGTTCAAGTACCTGCACATCAAGCACGGCAAGACGGGCATGCTGGACGCCTTTTTCGATGCCTATGAGCGCTACAATGCCGGCCGCGCGCCTGAGGCCTGGAAGCCTTTCCTCGACTGGGTGGAGGAGGATTATGACCGGATGGCCGTGAAGACTGAATTCCTTGAGAATTTTGGCGCCAAGGTCCAGGTCGACAAGATACTTGGCCGGGAATAGGCGCTTTCCCTAACCCGAGATTCATGGTCAGTTCCGCGATCAACCTGACCATGGAGCCGCCGGAATGCGCCACCTTCTCCTTTCGATTTCTGCCCTCGCGCTGCTCGGCGCCTGTAGCGGCGGCGACAACAAGGCCATCGTGAAGACGTGCGCGTCTGAAGGCGAAGCGGTCGAGACCTGCACCTGCATTGCCGATGCGATGGAAGCCAAGCTAGACCCGGACCTGTTCAAGCGTACGGCGCAGGCCATCGGCCGTGAAAAGCGCGACGTGGAGAACTTTGTGACGTCCCTGACGACAGCGGAACAGCTACAGTTCGCGTCGGTCGTGAATGACATGTTCACCTGCAAACTTGCCCCGCCAAAGGACTAGCCCGGCCTGCCTGACGGGGTGCATTCGGACACCGTTCGGGCCCTGACATTCGTTTCTCGCGTGTAATCGCGTGACGCGAGGCCGCAAAAAGCCTAGATTCTGCCTGCAACACAGAGGGGATGCCCATGAAGTTTCTGATCATCAACAGTTTCCGCATCATGGTCTACGTGGCCTATATCGCGATCATCGTCGGGGGCATCGCGCTCGGCCTCTACCAGAAGGGCGTATTCAGCAATGAAATGTTCGGCCTGACGGGCGGTCTTTCCCAAGTGGCAGACTTCGTCATCTTCACAGCCGGCGGCTGGATCGCTGCCAGCCTTGTCTGCGGCCTGATCGTCACGCTGATGGACATCCGCGACGACATCAACGACCGCCTGCCAGACGCACGCCGCGACGACTGAGCCGGATTTCGGGATGGGACAAATGATAAATGCCGCTGGACTGTTCCGGCGGCATTTTTTCTTGGAGGAATAGGACATGCCACCATTGGAAGCCGCAGCCGTTTATATCGGCATCAATATCCTGCTGCTGATCTATCTATCATCGCGCGTGGTTTTCATGCGTCGTTCCGCGCAGATATCCGTCGGTCATGGCGGGAATGTGGAGCTGGAATTGCGCACGCGCGCACATGGCAATGCCACCGAGTACATCCCGGCCATGATGGTGGGCCTCGTAACGGCGGCCTATATGGGCATCCCGGTGCTATGGATCCACGTTCTGGGCGGCACGTTCACATTTGGCCGCATCCTTCATGCCGTTGGCCTGTCGGGCAATATCCTGCCCGCGCGCGCCTTCGGCATGGTGCTCACATGGATCGCCATGATCGGGATCGCACTCATGCTGATTTATCACGGCCTTGCCTGATTTGAGCGGTTGCGCGGCCCCGCGCGGCGGTCCATCTAGCGCTCATGGCTGAATTCAAGACCCCGCCGGCCGACTTGCTCGCCGGCCTTATCGACCAGTGCCTCAAGGCAGGCGCCGACGCTGCAGACGCCCGTATCGGGGCCGCTGAAGGCGTCAGCGTCTCCGTCCGGGATGGCAAGCTGGAAAGCATTGAACGCGAAGAGAGCACATCCGTGTCGCTGCGGGCCTTTTACGGCAAGCGGCAGGCGCATGTGTCCGGCTCTGATCTCTCCACCGAAGGCCTGCATGCCCTGGCCACACGCTGCGCCGCCATGGCCCGCGCCGTGCCGGAGGACAAGTATTGCGGCCTGCCGGATACGAGCGAGCTTGCGACAGGCGCCCTGGACATGGACCTGAGTGGCGAGCCGGAACTGTCGCCTGAGACACTCGAACACGAATCCCTCGCGGCAGAGGCTGCCGCCTTGGCCGTCAAAGGCATCAAGACGGTCGCCGGTTGCGGCGCATCGTGGAACCGTTCCAGCCGCTGGGTTGCGGCCAGTAACGGCTTCTTCGCCTACAAGACAGGCTCCAGTACCAGCCTCGGCCTCGCCTCCGTCGCCGAGAAAGATGGCGCCATGGAGCGCGACTATGAGAGCTGGTCCGTGCGGCATACCGCTGACCGCCCGACTGCCGAAGCCATCGGCCGCACGGCTGGCGAGCGCACGATTGCCCGCCTTGGCGCGCGCAAACTTGGCACGCAGAAGGCCGCAGTCCTCTATGACCGCCGCGTCTCGTCCGGCCTGCTTGGCGCCCTGATGAGCGCCATTTCCGGGCCCTCCATCGCGCGCGGTGTCAGCTTCCTGAAAGAGGCCATGGGGACGCAGGTTTTTGCCAAGGGCGTCAACATCATCGACGACCCGTTCCGGCCGATGGGCATGGGCTCGCGCAGCCATGATGGCGAAGGCCTGCCTGTGAAGGAGACTTACCTGATCGAGGATGGCCGCCTCACTGAATGGCTGCTCAATGGTCCGTCAGCCCGCCAGCTTGGCCTGAAGCCCAATGGCTTTTCCGCCCTCGGCTTTGGCGATCCACCGGGCGTGACGACATCGAACCTCTACCTTCAGCCGGGCGAGAAAACGCCCGCCGAGCTGATGGCGCAGGCCGGCAAGGGCCTGCTCGTTACCGACATGTTCGGCCCGTCGATCAACCCGAACACCGGCGACTATTCGGTCGGCGTCGCCGGGTTCTGGTTCGAGAATGGCGAGATTGCCTATCCGGTCTCCGAAGTGACGATCGCTGGCGACTTGCCGGCCATCTTCGCGCGTCTCATTCCGGCTTCCGACCTCGAGTTCCGGGGCACGCGCGATGCGCCGAGCATCCTCGTCGAGGACATGAGCCTTGCCGGCAGCTGAACGCACGCTGATTGAAGACCTGGTCACGCTGCGCAGCCTCGCCATCGAGGCTGGCCAACTGGCGCTGTCATACACGCTCGAAGGCCAGTCCGCACGCGCCTGGGAGAAGACCGGCGGCAGCCCGGTCACCGAAGCCGATCTCGCGGTCAACCGGCTCTGCGCCGAACGGCTGATCACGGCGCGGCCTGACTATGGATGGTTGTCGGAAGAGACGCTGGACAATCGCGAAGCCCGCCAGAAGGACCGCTGCTGGGTTGTCGACCCGATCGACGGCACGCGCGCCTATATGCGCGGCGACCCGAACTGGTGCGTCGGCCTCGCTATCGTGGAAGAGGGCAGGGCGGTCGCTGGCGTGCTTTACGCGCCGATGCTGGGACAGCTTTACGAGGCCCGGAAAGGTGCGGGCGCCTATCTCAATGGCGACCTGTTGCGCGTTTCCGAATGCCAGACCGAGGCGGGCTGCCGCCTGATCGCAGCCGAGGAAATGCTGAACTACAAGGGCTGGCCGGAGCCGTGGCCAGCCGTCACCGTGCCCCGCCCGAAACCCAATTCCACACTGTTGCGCATGGCCTTTGTGGCCTCCGGCGCCTGGGATGCGACGCTCGTGCTCTCCAACAAGTCCGACTGGGATCTTGCGGCCGGGACTGTGCTGGTTGAGGAGGCCGGGGGTCTTGCAACCACGCACAAGGGTGAGGAATTGCAGTTCAATCAGGCCATTCCGGCACAGCGCAGCATTATCGCATCTGGAAAACACCTGCATCCTCTGTTAGTGCGCCGGTCAGGATTTGTGGATATACAGGATCCGCAGACAAAGGTGGCCAAGGCCGCACCAACCGCCAAAATGGAGCCAGTCAAAATGGGCGACGCCCCTAAAGCCGAGAAACAGCTTCTTCACATCGTGTTCGGCGGTGAACTGAAGGATGTGAAAGAGGTCGAGTTCGAAGATCTCTCGCAAGTGGACTTTGTTGGTGCCTTCGCCAGCTACAAGGACGCCTATGACGCCTGGAAGGCCGCCGCCCACCGCACTGTGGACAGCGCCGAGACGCGCTACTTCATTCTGCACGCCCACCGCCTGCTCGACCCCGAGACAGGGGAACACCATCACGTCTGATCCGGCCAAACCGGCGCGCCCCACCGGCGCCCTGATGCGACTGGCCCGCGAGCGCTTTGCCACGCACTGGCGCTGGTTCGTGGCTGGAACGCTATGTGCCGCGCTCACATCCATTGCGGCAGCCTCCTATGGCTACCTGCTGAAACTGGTCGTCGAAGGGCTCGAGGCCCTTGCCGGGCCTGACAAGGTCGAGGTGCCAACGTCGCTCTGGTGGCTGATCGCAATTATTGGCGTCGCGGCCGTGGTCCGCTCGCTCGCGCTCTATGGCATGACCATCTTCAACAATACCGGCGTTCAGCGCGCTGTCGTCGACATTCAGGCGGACCAGTTCGGTGCGCTGACGGATGGTGATTTTGCCCGCATCGCAGCGGAGGCATCCGGCGGCTTCGTCTCGCGCTTCATCAATGACGTGAATGCCCTGCGCGACGCGGGCCTGCGCATCGCCAACAATTTGACCAAGGGCATACTGACGGTCATCGGCGTTTTTATCACAATGCTGGTCATGGACTGGAAGCTCACGCTCGTCCTGCTCGTCATCTATCCCATCGCCTTCGCGCCGGTGCTTGCGCTCGGCAACCGGGTGCGCAAGCGCTCGCGTCAATCGCAACGCCAGATCGGCGAGGTCACGTCGCTGCTGGGTGAGGCGTTTCAGTCCGCCCGTGTGGTGAAAGCGTATGGCCTTGAGGATTACCAGAAGGCCCGCGCCGAACGCGGCTTCGTTGAGCGCTCGCGCTTGTTCCTCAAAGTGCTGACAGACCGCGCCGCCGTGGACCCCATTCTCGAAATAACTGGCGGTCTCGCGCTTGTCGGCATTCTCGCGCTGACAGCCTGGCGCATTGCGCAAGGCGACACGTCGCTCGGCAATTTCGTCGGCATTGTTGGCGCCATCGCCGTTGCCGCGCCGGAGCTACGCGCGCTCGGCACACTGAACTCCGTGGCGCAGGAAGGCGGCGCCGCCGCTGACCGCGTGTTCGAGATTACCGATGCCGCGCCCGAGATTGCCGATGCGCCCGGAGCCCAGCCTATCGGCTTTGTCACCGGCACCGTCGCTTTCGACAATGTCCGCTTCGCCTATCCCGATGGCACAGAGGCCCTCAAGGGACTCAGCTTCACCGCCAATCCCGGCGAGACGATTGCGCTTGTCGGCCCGTCCGGTGCAGGCAAGTCGACGGTCTTCAACCTGCTCCTGCGCCTATATGATCCGACCGGCGGCGTCGTTTCCGTAGACGGAACGAATGTGCGCGACATTACGGGTGCGAGCCTGCGCTCCAATATGGGCCTGGTCGCGCAAGATGCGGCCCTGTTCGACGACACGATCCGCGCCAATATCGCGCTGGGCCGCCTCGGTGCCAGCGAAGCCGATATTGAGGCTGCGGCCCGCGCCGCCAATGCGCATGATTTTATCCTCGCGCTACCGGGCGGCTATGATGCTCCGGCCGGCGAGATGGGGCGTAATCTTTCCGGCGGCCAGCGCCAGCGCATTGCGCTCGCCCGCGCTATTATCCGCGCCGCGCCGATCCTGCTGCTGGACGAAGCCACATCCGCCCTCGATGCCGAAAGCGAAGCCAAGGTTCAGGAAGCCCTCGCCGGGTTCGCCAAGGGCCGCACGACGCTGATCATCGCTCATCGCCTGTCGACCGTCCGCGCCGTCGACCGCATCATCGTGATGGAAGATGGCCGCGCCGTCGAAGACGGCAGCCATGGCGTTCTGATGGAGAAGAATGGCGCCTATCGCCGCCTTGTGGACCTGCAGCTCAGCTGATCAGCCCGCCGGGCGTTCCTCTGGCAACTGCGACGCTGCATGCTTCAGGAACCGTGCCAGCTTCTCCGCGCTCTCTGCGCCCTGCACGGCGACGGCGCGGTTGGCGATATAGGTCGGCACGCCGCTGACGCCCATCTGGCGGAAAGCCTCGGCTTCAGCGCGCACATTGTCGACATCGGCATCGCTTTTCAGCAGGTCGGCCACGATGGCCGCGTCGAGATCGATGTCGCGGGCGATATCAACCAGAACCTCATGGTCGCCAATGTCGCGCCCATCCTCGAAGAAGGCCTTGAACAGCGCTTCCTTGGCCTCGGCGCCCTTGTTCTGGCCCTGAGCCCAACGTACGACGCGGTGCGCATCGAAACTGTTCGGGCGGCGGGTGATCTTGTCGAAATGATAGGGGATGCCTTCGGCCTCGCCATAATCGACCAGCGCTTGCCGCATGGTGCCGGAGCGCTCACGGCTTTCATCGGAGCCGCCGAACTTCTCTTTCATGTATTCCTTATAGTCGACGCCCGCGGAAGGGATGGTCGGGTCCAGCTCAAAGGGCCGGAATACGAGTTGAACATCGACCTCGGGCGCGAGCTTGCGCGCTTCCTCGATCCTGCGAAGACCCAGCCAGCACCACGGGCAGACCAGATCGGAAACCATTTCTACAACAACTGTCATGCGCTCAACCTAAGTGCCCCATGGCCGGCACGCAACCGGCGCAAGAATATGTGATCGATGGGGTCTTACTTCTTCCGCCCGCCCAGCACGGCCACCAGCTCTTCCACCTTTTCTCGCCGCGCATCCATGTCGTCGCCCTTCAGGGCGTGGTCCACGCAGGTTGCGATGTGATCATCCAGGATAACGCCCTCCAGCGCGGCCAGCGCCGCCTTGATAGCCTGCACCTGCCGCACGACATCGATACAATAGCGATCTTCGGTGACCATTTTTGCCACGCCGCGCACCTGTCCCTCGATGCGCGCCAGGCGTTTGGCGGCGGCGTCTCTCGTTTCCGGTTTCATGCCGATGTGTCCTTCGTCTGCGAGCCCGCAGTATCGTCTTCGTCACCGGACTTTGAAAGATGGAAATGTTCGAAAGCGAAAATGCCCGCGCCGATCATCACGCCGGTGCCCATGGCAACTGCGCCCGGCAGTGTCAGGCTGTTCTTTTCGTATGAAGCGCCCATCAGAGTTTCAATGCGCGTAGGCGCAGCGCGTTCCCGATCACCGATACGGACGAGAGGCTCATCGCTGCCGCCGCAATCATCGGGCTCAGCAACAGGCCGAAGAAAGGATAGAGCACGCCCGCCGCCAGTGGTACGCCAAGCGTGTTGTAGATGAAGGCGAAGAACAGGTTCTGACGGATGTTGCGCATTGTTGCGTGGCTGAGATTGATCGCCTTGGCGATGCCGGCCATATCGCCCTTCACGAGCGTGACGCTGGCGCTTTCCATGGCGACATCCGTGCCGGTGCCCATCGCAATGCCGACATTGGCCTGCGCCAGCGCCGGGGCATCATTGATGCCATCGCCCGCCATGGCGACGACCGCGCCCGCCTCCTGCAGCTCACGGATGATGCGGTTCTTGTCTTCCGGTGACACATTCGCGCGGACATCGTCAATGCCGACCTGCAGGGCGACGGCCTTGGCCGTTGCTTCGCTGTCGCCGGTCAGCATGACGACTTTCAGGCCCTGCTTGTGCAGTTGCGCGATGGCGTCTTTCGTTGTCGCCTTGATCGGGTCGGCCACGCCGATCAGGCCCGCCGCCTTGCCGTTTACGGCGACGAACATGACGGTCTGGCCTTCCTGCCTGTAAGTCTCGGCCGCCTCGGCGCGCGCTTCATCAAAGCCGCCGACGCGGCGCATCATCTTGGCATTGCCGATGGCGACGGACTTGCCGCCGACGTCGCCTTGCGCGCCTTCGCCGGTTACGGATTCAAAATCACTTGCCTGCGGAATTGCGATCCCGCGATCTTTTGTGCCCTGAACAATCGCTGCCGCCAGCGGGTGTTCGCTCGCACCCTCGACTGCGGCGACCAGCGCCAGCAGGCCAGCTTCATCCCAGCCCTCCGCCGGCTCCACCGTCACCAGTTTTGGCTTGCCTTCGGTCAGCGTGCCCGTCTTGTCGACCACCACAGTGCCGACCTTTTCCAGTGTCTCCAGCGCTTCGGCATTGCGGATCAGGATGCCGTTCTGTGCGCCCTTGCCGGTGCCCACCATGATCGACATGGGCGTGGCGAGGCCGAGCGCACAGGGGCAGGCAATGATCAGAACCGCAACGGCATTCACCAGCGCAAAGGCCAGCGCCGGGTCCGGTCCGAACACAGCCCACACAATGAAGGTCAGCGCGGCAGTGGCGACCACGGCCGGCACGAACCAGGCCGCCACGGCGTCAGCCAACCGCTGGATCGGCGCGCGCGAGCGCTGCGCTTCCGACACCATGCGCACGATCTGCGCCAGAACGGTGTCGTTGCCGACGCGCGTGGCTGTCATCACAATCGTGCCTGTTGTGTTGACCGTCCCGCCTGTCACGCTGTCGCCAGCTGCCTTGGCCACTGGCACGGGCTCGCCCGTCACCATGGACTCGTCGATGCTGGACTTACCTTCGACGACGTCTCCGTCCACCGGCACTTTCTCGCCGGGGCGGATGCGCAGCCGGTCGCCGGATTTTACATCCTCAAGATCAACGTCCTCCTCGCTGCCATCTTCGCGGATGATGCGCGCTGTTGGCGGCGTCAGCTGCAGCAGCGCCCTTATCGCGCCGGAGGTTGCACTGCGCGCCTTCAGTTCCAGAACCTGTCCCAACAGGACCAGCGCCGTGATCACTGCCGCTGCCTCGTAATAGACATGCACCTGGCCATCGTGCCCACGGAAACTGTCCGGAAAAATGCCTGGCGCCACGGTCGCGACGAGGCTGAACAGGAAAGCCGTGCCGGTGCCCAGCGCAATCAGCGTGAACATATTCGGGTTCATGGTTTTGACTGACCGCCAGCCGCGCACGAAGAAAGGCGCTGCGCCCCACAGCACGACAGGTGCCGCCAGCGCTAGTTGGATCCACGGGGCCCAGCCCGCCGGAATGAGTCCGTGCAGCGGTTGTCCGGGGATCATGTCGCTCATTGCGTAGACGAACAGGGGCAGGGCAAAGGCCGTGCTGATCCAGAACCGGCGCGTCATGTCGTCGAGTTCGCTCGTATCTTCCTCAAGCGTCGCTGTTTCCGGTTCCAGCGCCATGCCGCAGATCGGACAGCCGGTGTTTGACGTCTCGCGCACTTGCGGATGCATAGGACAGATCCACACCGTGCCGGAATAATTGTCCGGCACATGGTCATAGGCGCTGTCGTTCTTGTCCGGCTTGCTGCTGCCATGGCAGCACGCCTGCGCAGCCTCGGCTTTGGCCGGCGCGCCGTGATCGTGATGGCTGTGATCGTGGGAAGACGTGTCTGTCGTCATGGGTGCGCACTCCGATACCGGTGTTCACACGCCTATATGATACCCCTGAGGGGTATATGCAAGCCTGTCCTCAGCGTGACAGGAACACCAGCTTGATTTCATAACCCTTTGGCGAGGCATTGCGTTCCAGCGTACCGCCCAGCTGAGAGGCCGCCGCATCGACGAGCCGCTGGCCGAGCCCCTCAACGGCAGAATTGTGCCGTGGGCCGGCAGCATTGCCAGCGCCATTGTCCATTGCTCTCAGCGTGACGTGGCCATCCTCTTCGCGCTGCAGCGAAATCTCGATGTCTCCCGGGCGTCCGTCAGCAAAGCCATGCTTGATCGAATTGGCGACGAATTCGCTGACGATCATGCCCAGCGAAGAGGCATCGGACGAGTTCAGGTCCAGCGTAGCAATGTCGCCGCGTATTTTCACATTCTCCGGCGCAGAGCCCTGCAGCAGGTCCAGCACGCGCGGCAGGAACACACCGATCTGCACGGTCTGCAGGTCGCTGGCTTCATGCAGCTGCTCATGCAGCAGCGATATGGCGTTCACCTTGCGCTCCACCGCGTCAAAGGCCTCGAAGCTCTCTTCGCTCGCGCGGGCCCTATAGAGGTGGATTAGCGAGGCAACCGACTGCAGCGAGTTCTTCACCCGGTGGTCCATTTCCCGGCGCAGGATCATCTGGTCGCGCAGGGCAACGCGCAGGTCCAGTTCGCGCATTACCTGGCGGGCCAGCGTGCGCAGCGCGCCCTTCTGGAAATCATTCAGCTCATGTGGCGCATCGTGCAGCACGCAGAGTGTGCCAATGGGCAGGCCCTCGGGCGACTTCAGCAGCGCGCCCGCATAGAAGCGCAGCCCACCATCCGCCACGCAAAGCGGATTGTCCTGCGTGCGCGGGTCGGCATGCGTATCGGTAATCTCCACGAAATCATCGCTGAGGATGACGTGCGAGCAGATGGAGGTCTCCAGCGGCGTCTCGCGCACGCCAAGGCCGACTTCGGCCTTGAACCACTGGCGGTCCTCATCGATCAGGTTCACCACGGAAATGCTGGTGCCGCAAATGGTTGCCGCCAGCGCGACAATCTCATCGAACTCGGCCTCACGCGCCGTATCCAGAATCTCGTAGCGGTGCAGCGCTTCCAGACGTTCAGCCTGCCGGGGGTGGGGGGCAGCCCGCATGCTCGTTATTCCCTCAAACAGTCTGTCGACGCGCAATGGCCAACAAAAAAACAGCCGCCAACCGGTAGGGCAGACCCACCGAACGGTCAACAGAGCAACACGGTTAACAAGTCCCGGACTTTTCAGTGGTTTTTTGCGCGATCCGCAGGCGCATAAGGCGATCTGGCGCCGTCAGTCGCAACCGGGCTGACGGCTATTCTGCCTCTGGTGTGGCAGACGGAACATCGTCGGGCTCAGCCACCGGCACACCTTCCTTTTCCAGCGCGCGGAGAACATCGCTGGCCATCCATGTCTTCGTGCGCGGCATATGATGTTCGCGTTTCAGCTCCAGCCCGAAGGGCAGGGCCACTTTTTCCGGCGGCCCGGCGCGTACCACTTCATGCTCGGCAAACAGCGTACGCGGCTTCGGCGTCGGCAGCATGGCCGCCAGCGTGAACCCGGCGACGAGTATCGCGCCAGCCCAGACATTCGCCTTGAACACGGCCAGCGCGTCATTCTCCTGGCTGCGCTTCAGCCGTACGGCCTGCCACAGGCCATGTCCGAGGAAAGCCAGCGCCGTCACGGCGCCCGCCCGCACGGATCCATTGATCACCGCCGCCAGCGCGACAAGCGCTGCCGCGCCCATGTGGAAGCAGAAGCTCACCAGAACCGCCCGCTTGCCGAACAGGCGCGCGGTCGAGCGCACGCCGATCAGGGCATCGTCTTCCCGGTCCTGCAGCGCATAGATCGTGTCATAGGCAATCGTCCACAGGACGAGGCCTGCATAGAGAATGAATACCGGCACGGAGAGGCTTCCCGCGGTCGCCGCGCCCACCAGGACGCCCCAGTTGAAGGTCAGCCCCAGCCACGCCTGCGGCCACCATGTCACCCGCTTCATGAACGGGTACGCCGCCACCAGCGGAATGGCCGCCAGCGCCACCAGTTTCGCATCGCCCGGCAGGCAGGCCCACACGGCCAAACCAATCGCCAGCTGCACGCCCATGAAGACAAACGCCTCGCGCAGCGTCACCGCGCCGGAGGGCAGCGGACGCAGCGCCGTGCGCGCCACCTGCGCGTCAAAGTCCCGGTCGGTAATGTCGTTCCATGTGCAGCCCGCCCCGCGCATGGCCACCGCCCCCAGCAGGAACAGCGGCACCCAGAACAGGTCCACGAGGTAAAGCCCCGTGCGCATCCGCACGAAGGCAAGGCCGATCAGGCAGGGCAGGTAGAGCAGCCAGATGCCGACAGGCCGGTCGAGCCGCGCCAGCATGGCATAGGGCTGCATCCAGTCCGGCAGAATCGCCAGCACGCCGGGCAGGGCGCTGTCAGCCGGAATGGCCCGCGTCTCGGGCTTGCCATGTGTGTCGGTCTCGGTCATCGGGCGGCTTATACAGCGAATTGGGCGGTTTCACAGCCTTGCGCACGTTTCGCGCGAAATCGCCTCAGGCCTCGGTCTCGAACGCATATTGCTCGGTGTCGACGCTCGCCTGTGCCATCGCGTTATAGCGCGGGCCTTTCACGGCTTCCGGCTGGAACACATTGTCCAGCAGGGCCATCTGGTCTGCGCTCAGCACCAGTTCCGCCGCCTTGAAATTGTCGCGCAGATGTTTGCGATTGGTGGTGCCGGGGATCGGCACACAGTCCGGCTCCTTCACCAGCGTCCAGGCAATTGCCAGCTGCGATGTCGTCACGCCCAAATCGCCCGCCATCTCCTGCGCCTGTTTCAGCAAAGGCAGGTTCTCGGTCCAGTAGGGCTCGGTCCAGCGCGGGAAAATGCGGCGCATGTCGGCCTCGTGATAATCCTTCGGCGCCGGTGGATTGTCGGCGAGGTATCCGCGTCCGACTGGCGAGAAGGGCACGAAGGTCACACCGAGTTCCTTGCAGGCATCCAGCACGGCGATCTCCGGGTTGCGCGTCAGCAGCGAGTATTCAGATTGCATCGCCGTTACAGGATGCACCGCATGCGCCCGGCGCAGCAGGCCCGCGCCCATTTCCGACAGGCCCACCATGCGGATCTTGCCCTCGGTCACGAGGTCCGCCATCGCGCCCATCGAGTCTTCAATCGGCACGTTCGGGTCTGGCCGGTGCATGTAGTAAAGGTCGATCGTCTCGCGCTGCAGCCGCTTCAGGCTCGCCTCGCAGGCCGCCTTGATGCTCTCCGGCCGCGCGTCCAGCTTCCGCTTGCCATCCTCGAACAGCATCACGCATTTGCTCGCCTGCACGAACTCGCCCTGACGATCCTTCAGCGCCTTGCCGATCAGCGTCTCGTTCTTGCCGAAGCCATAGATCGTCGCCGTGTCGAGGAAATCATAGCCCATATCGAGCGCCTCATTCAGCAGCGCCGCAGCCTCCGCCTCGTCCGATGGCGGCCCGTATCCATGATGCAGGTTCATGCACCCAAGCCCCACGGGATAAACGGTCTCAGGCCCCAGCTTGCGCGGTGTAATGCTCATGATGCGTGCTCTCTGCTGATGTGGTTTCACGGCCAGCCTAACGGCCCATGCCGCATTAGGCCAGTCTCACGACAGGCCCACATAAGTTGCAGTCGAAGAACTGAACCTAGCCCCGCGCGCACCCCTCTCCCCTGGGAGAGGGGCCGGGGGTGAGGGGTCCCTTACTCTCCGCAAACACCGCTCTCGCAGCGACGCCATCACCCCTCATCCCCAACCCTTCTCCCAAGGGAGAAGGGGGCGCGCTGAAGGTATCCCCGGCCGAGCGCAAACCTCCCTAAGGGGCTCATCCTGAGCGAAGCCTGTCCTCGCGAAGGCGGGAATCGAAACACGCGCCCCATGCGGCGAGAGCCGCAAGCCCGCGCCCGCCCTTCAGCGTCGCTCAGGGTGAGCGCTTCTCTCGCACCATCCCCCCCACCGCAGTCCCGGCGAAAGCCGGGACCTCAGGCAATTTAAGAAAGTTTTCACCCGCGAGAGACCCCGGCTTTCGCCGGGGATGCGGACGAGATTTCCTCCACCTTATCCAACCCTAATCCCGCCCGGCCTATACTGGCCGCCATGATAAACACCTCCGCCTTCGTCACCCATGGCATCGCCCACGTGCACCGCGCGCTGGCGACCGTCGGCGTGATGACGCGCGCGCACCTCAACCCCACTACACTGAAACGAACCCTCGCCCAGCGCGCCCGTGCCGAACTTGCCCGCCTCGAGATCATCATCCGGCGCCTGCTCACTTTGATGGCCCTCGCTCTCGTGCTGCCGCCGGTCCCTGTCCGGGCATCGTCCGGGCATCATTCGGATACCGAGCGCGTTGAAACGAAAGCCTCAACCGGGCTGCAAGGCCTGTCGCCACGCTGCCTGGGGCCGGACATGGACAGCGACGGCTTGGCCACAACGACACGCGCTTGCGGTCCCGTCCAAGCCGCCCCAATCCTCGCCCGCCTCGCGGCGCTGCAGGAATTACTCGCCGCCCCCGAAGCCCACGCCAGACGCCTCGCCCGCACCCTCGAGCGCCAGCGCAAAGCCGGCGAAGCGGCACCAATGGCACTTCCCATGACACGCACCCACCGCCTACCGCCAGAGCTTGGCGCCATCGCCACGGCCCTGCCGGAACTCCTCCGCAACGCGTTCAAAAGCTGGGAAAGCTCGGGCTGAATCCAACACTCAATCAGACCCCTTTGCCGGGCGCTGAGAGGCGTTTCCGGTCACACCCACGTCCCCAAATCGCACACCCAACTCTCCCCCCGATGGCCCCTGCGCAGGCAGGGGCCCATGGACTGGCCGCGCCTCACAGCGCTTGGGGAAAGTCCGGTCCATGGATACCTGCCTCCGCAGGTATCCGCGGGAGGTGAGTGGGGCTCTCAAAGGGGGGCATCCCCCACACCCGTGCTCCCGGCGAACGCCGGGACCTCAGGCAATTGAAGAAAGGCAAGAGACCCCGGCTTTCGCCGGGGATATGGATAAACAACCTCAGCTCACCGAAACAGTCTTCCGGTTCACGAACGCCTTGATGCCATCCGCCGCGAGTTCGCGGCCATAGCCCGATTGCTTGACGCCGCCAAAGGGCAGGCGCGGGTCTGAGGCGACCAGTGCGTTCACGAAAGTCGAGCCCGCCTGCAGGTCGCGGACGGCTTCCTCGATCTCGGCTTCGTCCTGCGTAAAGATCGCCGAGCCGAGCCCGAAATCGCTGTGATTGGCCTTCAGGATCGCTTCCGGCAGGCTATCGACGCGCCAGAGATTGGCACCCGGGCCAAACATTTCCTCGTCCGATCCCGGCGTGCCGCGCGGCGCTTCGGAGAGCACTTGCGGCGCAAACCACCAGCCCTTGTCATCCACATCGGCCGGTTTGCTGATCAGCTGCGCGCCACCTTTCAGTGTCGCGTCCACCTGGCTCGCCAACTCGTCGCGGATCGCCTTGGTCGCCAGCGGTCCGATATCCGTCGTGTCCAGCATCGGGTCGCCGACCCGAAGGGCCTCGACCTGTTTCACGAAGTCCCTTGTGAAGGCGTCATAAATATCGGCGTGCACAAAGAAGCGTTTCGCCGCGATGCAGGACTGGCCATTATTCTTGTTGCGCGACTTCACCGCCGTCTCGACCGCCTTGGCAATATCAGCCGACGGCATGACGATGAAGGCATCCGAGCCGCCAAGCTCCAGCAGCGATGGCTTCAACTCCTCGCCCGCAATGCTGGCAACGCTGCGCCCGGCAGGGCCCGATCCGGTCAGCGTCACGGCTTTCACGCGCGAGTCGCGGATCACGCCTTCAATCGCTTTCGATCCGATCAGCAGCGTCTGGAAACAGCCCTCCGGAAAGCCCGCCTCGCGGAACACTTTCTCGATGTTCAGCGCCGAGCCCCAGACATTGGACGCATGCTTCAACAGGCCGACATTGCCCGCCATCAGCGTCGGCGCGGCAAAGCGGAAGACCTGCCAGAACGGGTAATTCCAGGGCATCACGGCCAGAACCGGGCCAATGGGCAGGTTGCGGACATAGGATCGCTTCGCCTCGGTCTCGATCGTCTCGTCTTTCAGATAAGCCTCTGCATGATCCGCATAGTGGCGGCAGACAAGCGCGCATTTCTCGACCTCGGCGATTGCCTCGCGCAGGGGCTTGCCCATTTCCATTGTCATCGTTCGCGCAAAGGCATCCTTGCGGGCGTCGAGAATGTCGGCGGCCTTGTGCATCAGGCGCGAGCGTTCGGTGAAGCTGGACAGGCGCCAGGTCTGGAACCGGTCGTCGGCCCGCTCGATGGCGGCATCGACATTGGCGCTGCCATGCGGCGTAAAGGTCTGCAGCACATCTCCGGTTGCTGGGTTGATCGATGTGACAACAGGCTTACTCATGAGACAGTCCTTCGGCTTAACTTCAATTCTATATAGGCATATAGACCCCGGATGAGTTCCATGCCTCGCCTATTCGTGAACAGTGATCTTGTCGCAGGCACGCCCTTCGAGCTCGACGAGGAGCAGGCGAAATACCTGACCCGCGTCATGCGGCTGGGGGTCGGAGATGCCGCCCGCGTCTTCAACGGTCGCGACGGCGAATGGCGCGCGGAAATCAGCGCCGTCGCGGGCCGACGCGCCGAGATGACCCCAGCCGAGCAGCTGCGTCAGCAGCCGGCACAGGGCGGGGCGCCACTGACTCTCCTCTTTGCGCCGGTCAAGAAATCCGAGACCGACTTCATCGTCGAGAAAGCCACCGAACTGGGCGCCGGCTTCATCCAGCCTGTCATTACCGAGCGCACCCAATCCCGGACCGTGCGCCTCGACCGGTTCGAGAAAATCGCGCTGGAAGCCTCTGAGCAGACCGAGCGTCTGGACATTCCGCTCCTCGCGGATGCCCTTGGCCTCGATGCAGCGCTCGAGTCCCTGCCGGAAGGGACAGCGCTGATCTTCTGTGATGAAGCAGGCGATGAGGCAGATGCTCCCTGGGGTGGCCAGTCAGGCCGTGCCCAGCCGATGGCGCAGGTGCTGGAGGGCCTCAAAGGGCAGGCGGCGGCTATCCTGATTGGTCCCGAAGGGGGCTTCAGCCCTGCTGAGCGGGGATTCCTGCGTGCCCGCGAAGGGACCCATCCTGTCAGCCTCGGTCCGCGCATATTGCGCGCCGAAACCGCCGCTGTGGCCGCGATGACGCTATGGCAGGCCATGTGCGGTGATTGGACCTAGCGGCGTCTAGGTGCGCACATATTTGATGAAGGGCGTTTTGTGGCCGATACGGTCGTACAGCTGGCGCGCAACGGCATTGAATTCCTGCGTCGTCCAGTAGACCGACGCCGCGCCATGGGCATCGGCCGCCTCGTATACCGCCTCGATCAGCGCCCGGCCGATACCTTTGCCGCGCACATCAGGATCGGCATAGAGGTCCTGCAGGTAGCAGGTGTCGCCGATTTCCCAATTCGTGCGGTGGAAGAGGTAGTGCGCGATGCCCACCGCCTGTCCATCTAGCATCGCGATCAGGCCGCGATACTCATTCGGCGCCCCTGAGAGCATGCGTTTGAAACTGGATTCGTAAACCGCTTCATGCCGCTCGGTCTCATAGAAGACGAGATAGGCTTTCCAGAGTCGGCGCCACTCGGCTTCGTCCGAAGCCAGCAGAGGCCGGATCACGAGCGCCTCTGACATGCGTGTCTAGAAAGACCAACGCTTCAGCGGCGTCGGCACGCCGTCCACCCAGCGCCGTTTCCAGTCGAGCACGACGCCGACCCGGTGGTCGATCTTGCCATCCCAATGCGGCTTGAGGCCTACGGCGACCAGAAGGTCGAACAATTCCTGCGCGATCGCGATATGGGCCGCGTCATGCTCGGAATGGGCTGCGCCATAGCTGAAATAGAGCCCGTGGCCCTCCACGGCGCTTTCCGTGTCCTGCTGGTGGAAGAAAACGTAACCGCGTGCCACATGGCCGAGGGCCTCATAATCCTCGATTTCGGCACCGATCTCGGCAGCCCCGCAATTACCGCAGCAGGTGAAGTTGGCCCGCGCGACGACGCCATTGTCTTCCAGCGTATCCATGGCCAGCTCGAGCCGGTCATAATCGGTCAGCACCGGCCAGGAATCCTGCTCATCGACCAGCGTCTGCGCAGCCGCAATAAGGGCGTTGCGCACTTCGATCCGGCGGTCGCGCTCTGACATGGGCGTGTCGAAGTCTTCGGTGAGTTCGAAGAGAATTTCCTCGATCTCATCGGCTTCTTCATAGCCTCCGCGGACGTGGATTCTGGCCCACATCTTCAGGTCGTCGCGCTCGTCTGCCTTCAGCTTGGTCACTTCAGCCCCTTAGACTCTCTCTACAAAGGATAGAATAACCCGGTTGGCGTTGGGATGAAACATACCTATGTGCACTTCCATCGCCGATTTATGGGAGGCCGAGATGACCACACCGACCGCGGACATCGACGAGACCTCCGCACGTATCGAATCCAAGACCGAATTGGTTGCCTATCTTGACGCAGGGTCAAAGCCCCGTGCGGACTGGCGCATCGGCACCGAGCACGAGAAATTCGGCTTCACCACGGCTGACCTGAGGCCGCTGCCTTATGAGGGCAAGGCCTCTATTTTGGCCATGCTGGAAGGCCTGCGCGACACGTTCGGCTGGGAGCCTATCGTCGAAGGCGGTCACCTGATCGGCCTCAAAAAGGACGGCGCGAGCGTCTCGCTGGAGCCCGGCGGCCAGTTTGAACTGTCAGGAGCGCCGCTGGAAACGATCCACCAGACCTGTAACGAGGTCGGCAGCCACTTGGCCGAAGTGCGCCAGATTGCGCAGCCGCTCGGCATCGCCTTCCTTGGCACGGGCGCGAGCCCGCTGTGGAGCCTCGCCGAGACGCCCGTGATGCCGAAGGGCCGCTACCGCATCATGACGGAATACATGGACAAGGTTGGCCGCCTCGGCCGCCAGATGATGTTCCGCACCTGCACCGTGCAGACCAATCTCGATTTCGGCTCGGAAGCCGACATGGTGAAGAAATTCCGCGTCTCGCTGGCGCTTCAGCCACTCGGCACGGCACTGTTCGCCAACTCGCCCTTCCTTGACGGCCGCCCCAATGGCTTCCTCTCCTACCGGTCGCAGATCTGGACCGACACCGACCCGGACCGGACGGGCATGCTGCCTTTCGTGTTCGATCAGGGATTCGGCTTTGAGCAATATGTCGACTATGCGCTGGATGTGCCGATGTATTTCGTGCGCCGTCAGGGCAAGTATCTCGACGCGTCGGGCCTGAGCTTCCGTGATTTCATGGCGGGCAAACTGCCCATACTGCCGGGCGAACTGCCCGCGATGGGGGACTTCGAGGACCATCTATCGACGATTTTCCCGGAAGTGCGGCTGAAGCGCTTCCTTGAAATGCGTGGGTCCGATGCCGGCCCATGGAGCCGACTCTGCGCCTTCTCTGCCTTCTGGACGGGGCTGCTCTATTGCGACCAATGCCTCGATGCGGCTTGGGATCTGGTCAAGGACTGGACCGATGCCGAGCGCGAATCCATGCGTCAGGGCGTTCGCACGCTTGGCCTGCGCACGCCGATTCCCGGCGGCGGCTCGATGCAGGATCTCGCCAAACAGGTGCTGGAACTCGCGCGGCAGGGCCTGCGCAACCGGGCGAACCTCTCCACATCAGGTGATGACGAGACGGGCTACCTCACGGAACTTGATGAGATCGCCAAGACCGGCCTCACACCAGCTGATCGCCTTATCGCCCGTTATCACGGTCCCTGGAACCGCGACGTGCGCCCTATTTTCACAGAAGAGGCCTATTAGGGGCACGACTTTCCCTCTCAGCTTCCCGAAAAAGCAGAAAATACCTTGAGCCATGCGCCAGAGCAGGCTCAATATGCGAAATTCAGGGAAGCTGACGGGAGAGCGCTGCGTGACAGACAATTCGATTGCCGACGGGCAGACATACGACAAGACATTTCTGGGGCATCCGAGGGGACTTTACGTCCTCTTCTTCACCGAGATGTGGGAGCGTTTCTCCTATTACGGCATGCGGGCCCTGCTGGTCCTCTACCTGACCAAGCATTTCCTGTTCGACCGTGAAGCGGCTTACGGCCTCTACGGCGCCTATACGACGCTCGTCTATATCACGCCGGTGATCGGCGGCTTCCTCGCGGACAGGTATCTCGGCGCCCGAAAGGCCGTCACCATTGGGGCGATCTTCCTCGTGCTTGGCCACCTCGGCATGGCGATCGAGGGCGATCCCGTTGCGGCCGGTGAGACGGCCGATCCCGGGGTGCTGAACATCTTTTATCTCAGCCTTGCGCTGATCATCGTGGGCGTCGGCTTTCTGAAGGCCAACATCTCCACGATTGTCGGTTCGCTCTATCCCAAGACGGATGCGCGGCGCGATTCCGCCTTCACCATCTTCTATGTCGGTATCAACACAGGCGCCTTCCTCGGCGCATTGATCGCCGGCTATCTCGGCGAAGTCTATGGCTGGGCCTATGGATTTGGCGCGGCGGGCATCGGCATGTTGCTGGGTCTTGTCGTGTTCGTCTGGGGCAAGCCTGCCCTCAAAGGGGCAGGGGAGCCGAGCAATCCTGCGCTGCTGACAGACAAGATCATCGGTCCGCTCAGCCGCGAACACACGATCTGGGCTGGCGCGCTTGTGACCACGCTGATCGTCTGGTTCCTTGTGCGCAGCCAAGGCGCGGTCAACCTTCTGCTTCTCGCCTCCATGATCGTGACCTACCTGTTTATCGTCTGGCGCGCGGTGGCAAAGCTCAATCCGCACCAACGGAACCGGATCATCGTGGCGCTTGTGCTTATCTCGACGAACGTCCTGTTCTGGGGCCTGTTCGAGCAGGCAGGTTCCTCGCTGAACATCTTCACGGATGAGCATGTCGACCGGAACCTGTTGGGCTGGGAAGTGCCGGCTTCGATGTTCCAGTCGATCAATGCGCTTTACATCATGACGCTCGGTCCGGTTTTCGCCGGGCTCTGGATATGGCTCAGCAAGAAGGGCTGGGAGCCTAGCGCCCCCATGAAGTTCGCCCTGGCGCTGATGCAGCTCGGTCTCGGCTTCCTTGTGCTGGTCTTCGGTGCTGCCGGTGACGGCCTGACGCCGGTCATCTTCATCTTCCTGATCTACCTGCTGCACACGACGGGCGAACTCTGCATGAGCCCGGTCGGCCTGTCGGCCATGACGCGCCTTTCGGTGACCTCGATGGTCGGTCTGATGATGGGCGCGTGGTTCCTGGCATCAGGTGCCGGTAACGCTGTTGCAGCCCTGATTGCGCAGGCGACGGCCTCCGGCGGTGAAGGTGTCGGGCAGGTGCTCGACGTTTATTCAAAGGTCGGCTGGTTTGCTATCGGCGTCGGCGTGCTGTTCGCGGTCGCCTCGCCCTTCCTGACAAAGATGATGCATCTCGCGACGCTCGAGGCAGACGATCTTTCTGAAGACGTCGGCACGGTGGATACGGGTGGATCGAACACCGATCCGGGCGCACCGGACAAGACCCTCGGCTAACAGCCAGACAAAACAAAAGGGCGGCCCGCAAAGGCCGCCCTTTTTTAAGTTCGATGTGCCTATCGGTCCGGCGGGTTGAACGGGTCGGTCGGCAGGCCGCGCTTGATCCAGCCGTCGCCCGCGCCGAGGTGGCCAGCCATCCCTTCGGTCACGTTGAACACGTGGCCAAAGCCTTCAGCGGCCAGTCTCTGCGCCGCCGAGGTCGACCGCGTGCCAGACTTGCAGATTACGGCGACGGGCTGGTCGAGATCACCGAGTACGGCGCCGCGCGCCCGGGCCACAAAATCCGTGTCCTGGAGGGTGGCACCCACGCTATCGCGCGGCATGCCGGTCATCGCCCATTCCGATGGCGTGCGCACGTCGATCAGCACAAGCTCGCCCTTCTGGGACATCTTGTAGGCTGTATCGGCCGCCAGGGTCTCAACATCTGCCATGGCCACACTGCCAAGGCTCATCGCCCCACAAGCCAATGCAAGGAATCGCAGTCTCATTACCGTATCTCACCCTCTACGCCGCGGCCGGGATGCTTAACGAACCCTGCGCCTAATGTGGCGATAAAGTGGCAAAACCCTCACGGGGCCGCAAGAGTCAGTATGAATCCTAACGCGAATTTTATCCGGCGCCGCCCACAGTCAGGGCACCGACCTTCAGCGTTGGCTGGCCAACGCCCACAGGAACAGACTGTCCGGCCTTGCCGCAAACGCCGACGCCGTCATCCATGGCGAAGTCATTCCCGATCATCGACACCTGCTGCAACACGGTCGGGCCGTGGCCAATCAGCGTCGCATTCTTGACGGGCGCCACGACCTTGCCGTTCTCGACGAGATAGGCCTCGGTGCACTGGAACACGAAATTGCCGGACGTGATATCGACCTGTCCGCCACCGAAGTCCACGGCCCAGAGACCGCGCTTGATGGAAGAGACGATCTCGGCCGGATCCTTGTCGCCGCCGAGCATGACCGTGTTGGTCATGCGCGGCATGGTCTGCGCTTCATAGCTTTCGCGGCGGCCATTGCCGGTCGGCGCGACGCCCATGAGGCGAGCGTTCAGGCGGTCCTGCATATAACCTTTAAGGATGCCGTCCTCGATCAGTACGGTGCGCTGGGTAGGCGTGCCTTCATCGTCGAACGAGAGCGAGCCGCGGCGCGCCTCAATCGAGCCGTCGTCGATCACGGTGACGCCCTTGGCGGCCACCTGTTCGCCAATCCGGCCAGCATAGACACTGGTGCCCTTGCGGTTGAAGTCGCCTTCGAGGCCGTGGCCGACCGCTTCGTGCAGCAGTACGGCGGGCCAGCCTGGGCCAAGCACGACTTCCATGACACCCGCAGGCGTAGGGATGGACTGCAGGTTCACTGAGGCCTTGCCAAGTGCGCGGCGGACAAGGTCCTGCCAGCGACCAGGCTGGATCCACTCGTCATAAGCCGCGCGGCCTCCTGCGCCTGCGCTGGCCGATTCACGGCGGCCATTCTCTTCGAGAGTTACCGAGACGTTGAGGCGCACGAGCGGGCGCACGTCGGAGAAGACTGCGCCGTCGGGACGAATGATGTCCACTTCCCGGTGGCTGCCGGCGAGCGAGACGGAGACCTGCACGACACGCGGGTCCAGCGCCCTTGTCCAGGCGTCGATTTCCGCGAGCAGTCCGGTCTTGGCAGAGAAGTCAGGCGCAGAGGTCGGATCGATAGGCGCATAGAGGCGGCGATTTGTTGGCTGGGGGCCATCGGCGAGGCGGCCAGAATAGCCGCGCTTGGCCTGAGAGGCCGTGAGCGCGCCGCGCTTGATGGCGTCGAGCGAGAGTTCAGAGCCGTAGCCGCTGCCTTGCGCTTCGCCTGCCACGACCCGCAGGCCGAAGCCCTGGTCGGTGTCGAAGGCGGCTGATTTCAGGCGTCCATCGTCAAACATGAAACTTTCAGAGCGCGAGCGCTCGATGAAGAGGTCACCGTCATCGCCGCCGGAGACAGCGTCAGACAGGATATCCGCAGCGCGGGCGATATCGAAGGGTAAATCAGTCTGGGTCATGCATCCTAGATGCGTGTGATTGGCCGCTGCAGCAAGTGCAAAGCCTGCTCAAGCCGTTTGCGGCTCCGCATCAGGCTTGGAGTCTGACGAGGCAGGCGCGTCTTTCGCGGCTGTTTCGGCCTCCTTGGTCACCTTGCGTTTCGCGAGCGGCACGTCGCGACGGAAGATGAATTTCAGGATGCGACGGTCCGAGCGGGAGAGATCGTCCCGGTCGGCAAGGAATTTCCCGAAGCTCGACATGCCGGGCACATTGTCGGACACCACTTTCATGGTCAGCAACATGGGCGTCGACAGCAGCATGCCCATGAACGACCAGAGCCAGGCCCAGAGCGCGAAAGACACGAAGACGACAACAGCATTGAGCCGAAGGCGGCGGCCCACCATTACAGGGGTCACGAACTGGCCCTCGAAAGAGGTCAGCCCCCAATAGATGAAGGCTGGCAGGAGCGCCGCTGAAGCCGAATCGAAAGTGACGAGAGCGACGATGAACGAGATGCCGACACCGGCCATCGCGCCGATATAAGGGATATAGTTCAGCAGGAATCCAGCGAGTCCGAACAGGAGCGGATCAGGCATGCCAAGCGCCCACATGGCAAGGCCGATGGCGACGCCGAGCCCCATATTGATCAGCGTGATCGTGAGCAGGTAGACCGATAGCTGGTTCTCGATCGCTCGGGCGACGGCGAGCGCACGCCGTTTATCCTTGAGAGTCGGCATGACCTGGACCAGCTTCTCATAGAACAGGTCACCGGAGGCGATCAGGAAGAAAGCGAGCGTCAGGCAAATGATCATCTGGCCTGCAACGACGGGCATCTTGTCAGTGAATCCGGCCATGAAGCCAGGCTCACGGATGGTCACCGTATCCTTGGCGGGCTCCTTGGAGGCGATGTGCTCGATCTGCTCGGTGGCATCCATCACCGGCTGCACCGTTCCGGTCAGTTCCTTTAGCTTATCGCTGGCATCCTCGATCATTTGCGGTGCATCGGCGAGCCTGTGACTCGCGGCGCCGGAGACAAAATAGCCGAGCGTGCCAACAAATCCGAGGAGAGCGAGGAGGATGAGTGCTGCCGATACGCCGGAAGGGATCCCGATTCTGCCCAATGCACGTCGGACGGGGCTGAAGATCAGCGCCAGCATCATCGCGGTCACGATTGGTACAATAAGGCCCTGAGCCACGGTCAGTGTGCTCAGGGCCATGATCCAGAAAATACCAACGAGCGCCCAGCTATGAGTAGCGGGCGCTCGCTTCGTTTCATCCGTCGAGGCGGACGATTGTGAGGTCATCCCCTACGCAGGCCGCCGAAGATCAGCGAGACTACGAACAGGACAATGAAGATCAGTGCGAGCAGTTTCGCTATGCCAGCCGCAGTGCCGGCAATGCCGCCAAAACCAAGAACGGCCGCGACAAGCGCGACGACGAGAAAGATGATAGCCCAGCGCAACATGGTGTTTCCTTTTCCATTATGAATTCTGAAAAAGGGAACGGCAGGTTGATGAATTGGTTCCACGCAAAGGTTTAGAAAGCGCGATAAGATCGCCTATGCGCCGTCAGGCCTTCAGTTTGTCGAAATCTCGAAACGAGACATTTGCTTACGGGCAAGGTCCGATTCGGGATTCAGCTCATCAGCCATCTTGAAGTCGAAATAGGCGCCCTGAATGTCACCTGTATTCTCCTTGGCGATCGCCCGATTGTAGAACGCCGCGTAGAGATCGTGTGAATTCAGTTGAATCGCCTTGTCGAGCGAGACAAGTGCTGAAGTGTAATCCTTGCGCAGAATGTGGGCGGCACCTTCATTGAGGTAGGTCGCGCCTTCTTCAGGACGCATCTGCTTGGCAATGTCATAGTCGGAAAGCGCCGCATCGAGCCGGCCTGAGCGCATGCGAAGGACACCGCGATTCGTATAGGTTGCGGCCTTGTTGGTGATGTTCATCAGCTCGGCTTCGAGGGCCTTGGTGCAGATGTCTTCACCTTCGCGCGCCGACACACGCTGGTATTTGGCGGCTTCGTAACAGTCTTTGGATACGCCGCTGCCCAGAATGGCGACCTGGGCTGAAGCGAAAGGCGCTGACAGCGCGAATGCAAGTGAAGCGAGTACATATAGTTTAACCATTGACGTCTCCCTATTCGTATTTTTCCTTACATTACCACGATTTCCCATATGCGACGAGCGCCTGCGACAATATTGAGCGCGAAAACTGCTGGGTTGCAGGGGCGGTCTGATATAGATACAGCGGAGCAATTCCAACGAGACGAGGATTCCTTCGTGCGACACTTTTTTGCCGCCCTGTGCGCTTCAATACTGGCTGCACCGGCGTTTGCTGCCATTCCCCACGACGGTGCGCTCGGCTTCCAGCCAGCTGCAACCCGCATTGCAGAACGCATTCACTTCTTCCACAACGACTATGTCCTGTGGATCATCACGGCGATCACGATCTTCGTGTCCGTCCTGCTGGTCTGGGTCATGGTGCGTTACAATCGCAAGTCCAACCCGGTCTCGCGCAAGTTCAGTCACAACTCGCTGATCGAAGTGATCTGGACCATCGTTCCAGCGCTCATCCTTGTCGCGATTGCCGGCCTGTCCTTCCCGAACCTCTACTATCAGGACGTCGTGCCGAACCTCGACAAGATCAAGACCGAGTCGGCAGAGCTTCTCGCTGACGGCAAGTCGGCCGAATATGAGCGTTACACGAAGAACTATTTCCCTGATGCGGCCGAGAAGGGCTTCATCAACGTCAAGGCTCAAGGCAACCAGTGGAACTGGACCTACTCCTATCCTGACATTGTTGACGCCGATGGCGTTGCGCTGGAATTCGTTTCAAACGCTGTCCACAAGGGCACACCGGAAGACAAGCAGAAATACCAAGATTCCACGGGCCGCACGAACTATGATTCGCTGCCGCGTAACCTGGCCGTCGACTATCCGATGGTCATTCCGGCTGGTCGCTACATCCGCTACTATACCGCTGCTGCTGACGTGATCCACTCGTGGACCGTGCCGGCCTTTGGCGTGAAAACGGACGCTGTTCCCGGTCGCCTCAACGAGGGCTGGTTCCTCGTCGATGCGCCGGGCGTTTACTACGGCCAGTGTTCCGAACTGTGCGGTATCGACCATGCCTACATGCCGATCGAGGTGCGCGTTGTTCCGCAGGCCCAGTTCGACCAGTGGGCTCAGCTGATGCTCGCAGGCGACTATGAAGGCGCCTATTCAGCGGTCCAGACCATCGCCGCCATTGAGCCGAGCACCAAGCTCGCTGCCAACCACTAAGCTTTGAGAGAAGAGTAGATACGCCATGCCAATGGATGAAATCGCCCTCGACCATCATCACGATGCCCACGACCACAAGCCAGGCTTCTTCAAGCGCTGGTTCCTGTCGACCAACCACAAAGACATCGGCACGCTCTACCTCATCTTCGCGATGTGTGCGGGGGTTGTCGGTTACACGCTGTCAGGTCTGATCCGCTGGGAACTGGCTGAGCCGGGCATCGGCCCTATGCTCTGGATCGTCGAGCACCTGCAAGGCGTGCAGGGCGATGCGGCTATTACGCATGCCAAGCAGTTCTACAACACGGTCATCACCTATCACGGCCTAATCATGATCTTCTTCATGGTCATGCCTGCCCTTATCGGTGGTTTCGGCAACTGGTTCGTGCCGCTGATGATCGGCGCGCCGGACATGGCCTTCCCTCGCATGAACAACATCTCTTTCTGGATGACGGTTGCTGCGTTTGTCCTGGCCTGTATCTCGATGACGGTTCCCGGCAACTCGGCCGGTAATGGTTTCGGTGGTGGCTGGGTGCTCTATCCGCCGCTCTCGTCGACGACCGGCCACCCCGGCCCGGCCATGGACGTGCTGATCCTGTCGCTCCATACGGCCGGCATCGCGTCCATCCTTGGCGCCATCAACTTCATCGTCACCATCCTGAACATGCGCGCCCCTGGCATGACCATGCACAAGATGCCGCTGTTCGCCTGGGGCGTTCTCGTCACGGCCGTGCTGCTGCTCCTGTCGCTGCCTGTCCTGGCGGGTGCGCTGACCATGCTGCTGACCGACCGTAACTTCGGCTCGCAATTCTTCAATCCGGCCGGCGGCGGCGACCCCGTCATGTTCCAGCACCTGTTCTGGTTCTTCGGTCACCCTGAAGTCTACATCATGATCCTGCCGGCTTTCGGCATCGTCAGCCACATCGTCTCGACCTTCTCCAAGAAGCCGATCTTCGGCTATCTCGGCATGGCCTATGCCATGGTGTCGATCGGCGTCATCGGCTTCGTCGTGTGGGCTCACCACATGTACACAGTCGGCATGAACGTGGACCTGAAGGCCTACTTCATCGCGGCCACCATGGTCATCGCGGTGCCCACGGGCATCAAGATCTTCTCGTGGATCGCAACGATGTGGGGCGGCTCCATGGAGTTCAAGGTCCCGATGCTCTGGGCCATCGGCTTCATCTTCCTGTTCACCGTTGGCGGTGTGACGGGTGTGGTTCTGGCCAACGCCGGTATCGACCACGCTCTGCACGACACCTATTACGTCGTGGCGCACTTCCACTACGTGCTGTCGCTCGGCGCCGTGTTCGGCCTCTTCGCTGGATGGTATTACTGGTTCGAGAAGATGTTCGGCATCAAGTACAATGGCTTCCTCGGCGGCCTGCACTTCTGGCTGATGTTTGTGGGTTCGAACGTTCTGTTCTTCCCGCAGCACTTCCTCGGTCTCCAAGGCATGCCACGCCGCTACATCGACTATGCAGACGGCTTCCACACCTGGCACTTCGTGTCGTCCATCGGTTACGCCATCACGCTCGTCGGCACGCTGGTCTTCTTCATCGGCCTCATTGAAGCCGTGGTCCGCCGCCGCAAGGGTGAAGCCAACCCATGGGGTGAGGGCGCCACGACGCTGGAATGGACGCTGCCTTCGCCGCCACCATTCCACCAGTTCAACGAACTGCCCCACGTTACGAACAAGGGCGGCCACTAGCCGGAAACGGTACGGCTTGAACATTCGGCGGCCCTTCGTGAGTGATCGCGGAGGGCCGTTGTGCTTTGAGGATATCCGATGGTCGCGCGTACCAATCTTGTCGCGATAGCTTTTCTTGCGCTCCCGTTGCTGGTGCTCGCGGTCTATGCGCTTGTCGGGCTTACTGGCGGCGTCAATTCCATCGATGCGTCGCTGACCGATACCTATTATGTCGTCCAGCCTTGGCAGTCTTCCATGGCCCTTGGGCTGGCTTCCGTGGGTTTTGGCGTCATGTACCTGGCCGGGAAGTCGGTGGCGGGGCTGCGCTTCCGCCCTCAGCTTATATGCCTCCATTTAGGGCTTTGGCTGACCGGAATTGGCCTGATCATGGCAGCTTCGGTGGCGCAGGCTGACATTTCCAGCGGCCTCCAAGCCTCCAGCACAGCGGTGGCAGCCGGGTATTGTGTCACGCTGCTTTCATCGCTGGTTTTTGCCATATGCATGGCTGAAGCCATTTACAGGCGCATTCGCCAGGGCAAAGAGCTATAAGACAGACTATGACAGACGCACCCGCCACACCTGCAAAGCGCTACGCCACCGCGAGCGACTATGTGAACCTGATGAAGCCGCGCATCATGATGCTCGTCGTCTTCACGGCGGCGGCTGGCCTGATTGCGGCCTCCAGCGCCACGCATACGCCGATCAATCCACTGATGGCCGTTATTGCGCTGCTTGCCGTTGCGCTTGGCTCCGGCGCGGCTGGCGCGATCAACATGTGGTTCGACTCCGATATCGACGCGATCATGACGCGCACCGCGACACGCCCCATCCCATCTGGCGCCGTGCCGCGCGAAGAGGCGATTGCCATGGGACTCATCATGTCCGGCGTCTCGGTCATGCTGATGTGGCTCGCGTCCAACTGGCTGGCGGCGGCGCTGCTCGCCTTTTCCATCTTCTATTATGGCGTCATCTACACAATGTGGCTGAAGCGCTCGACGCCGCAGAACATCGTCATCGGTGGCGGGGCAGGGGCATTCCCGCCAGTTATTGGCTGGGCTGCCGTCACGGGCAATACGCCGCTCGACGCTTGGATCCTGTTCGCCATCATCTTCTTCTGGACGCCGCCGCACTTCTGGGCGCTCAGCCTGCTGGCCCATGGCGAATACGAGAAGGCGGGTGTGCCGATGCTGCCGGTCACGCATGGCGCCAAGGCCACCCGTCTGCAGATGCTCATCTACACGATCCTGCTCGTGCCGCTCGCGCTTGCGCCTGTGGTGACGGGCCTTGGTGGCTGGATATATGCGGTCACGGCCGGTGTGCTTGGGGCCGTCTTCCTCTCCTATGCCGTACGGGTTTTCCTGTCCAAGGCAGGCGATGATGATTGCACCGGCGCCGAGAAGAAACTGGCCCGGTCCATGTTCCTGTTCTCGATCCTCTATCTCTTCGTCGTGTTTGCCGCGCTGATCCTTGAGCACGCGACCGGATTGTATTTTGCCGTAAAGGGCTTCTGAGATGACGGATTCCAAAGAGCCCTATGAGGGCGAGTTCATCCCGGCCGCGCACATGACGCCGGAAGCGGTCGCTGCCCGCAAGAAACGCAATCTCTGGCTCGGCCTTGCCCTGCTGGGCTTTGTTGTTCTCGTGGCCATCACCACAATGATCCGCCTGGCAAATGCCAATCTCAGCGAAGGCGCTGGCTTCTATTACAGCAATAGCGGCGGCAGCGCGCGCGAAGACGAGCGCATGCCGATTGATGACCAGCCGGCCCTTCCGCCGGGCATGACGCAAGACCAGGCCGCGCCGCCTCCTGGTCTGGAGCCTGAAGGATCGCCAGAATGAAACTGTCGAATGTCACCATCGGCCTCATCGCGGCTGGCGTTTTCACCGGCATGCTCGGCCTCGCCTTCATGGCAGAGCCACTTTACAAGAGCTTCTGTCAGGTCACCGGCTTTGGCGGCACCACGCGAATCGCCACCCGCGCACCCAAGGAAATCCTCGATCAGGAAATCACCGTCCGATTCGATGCGAACGTGGCCGATACGCCGCTGACCTTCCGCCCGCTGCAGCGCGACCAGGTGGTCAAGATTGGCCAGCACGGTCTCGCCTTTTTCGAGGTCGAGAACCCGACTGACAGGCCGATTCGGGTGATTGCGAGCTATAATGTGACGCCGCACTTCGCCGGACCGTATTTTTACAAACTGGAGTGTTTCTGTTTCGAGGAGCGCGTTATCGCCCCTCACGAATCGAAGAAACTGCCGGTCGTTTACTTCATTTCGCCCGATATTATCGATGATCACGTGGCCAACCAGCTTGAGACAATCACGCTGAGCTATACGTTCTTCGACAGTACCGAGTACAAGGGGCCGCTGAAGCAACAGGCGCAGGGTGCGGCGAATTCGGCCACGCCCGGCTGAACCTGTTGCGTTTCGCCTGCGGAGCGGGCTAAACAGCGCAAAGCTATACGTGATAATTTCAAGGGGTTTCCCAAGCCATGTCCAGCGGCGACGTCAAACACGACTACCATCTCGTCAATCCCTCCCCATGGCCACTGCTCGGTTCATTGTCCGTTGTGGTTCTGGCCCTTGGCGGTGTGACCTTCATGAAGGGCCTTTTCGGCATGGAAAAGGGCACCATTTGGCTCATGGCCCTGGGGTTTGCCATGGTCATCTGGGTGATGATCGGCTGGTGGCGTGAAGTCGCCAAAGAGGGCGCTCTCGGCGATCATACGCCGGTTGTGTCCATCGGCCTGCGTTACGGCATGATCCTGTTCATCGCGTCGGAAGTCATGTTCTTCGTGGCATGGTTCTGGGGCTTCTTTGAATTCTCGATCTTCGAGCACGCCCGCGTTGGCGACACATGGGACGCAACCAACCCGCTCTATGCTGATGCGCTGGCCCGTTTCAAAAGCTGGCCGCCAGCTGGCGTCGAAACCTTCGACCCCTTCCACCTGCCGCTGATCAACACGCTGGTCCTGCTCCTGTCGGGCACCACGGTCACTTGGGCACACCACGCGCTGCAGCATGATGATCGCTCGGGCGCCAAGCTTGGTCTGCTGATTACGCTCATCCTCGGCATGGCGTTCACCGCGCTCCAGGTCATCGAATATAGCGAAGCCGGCTTCACCTATGACGGCACGCTCTATGGGTCGGCCTTCTTCATGGCGACCGGCTTCCACGGTGCGCACGTTGTCATCGGTACAATCTTCCTGGCAGTCTGCCTGATGCGCCTGATGATGGGTGGCATGAGCGCGAAGAAGCATCTCGGCTTCGAATTCGCGGCCTGGTACTGGCACTTCGTTGACGTGGTGTGGCTCTTCCTCTTCGCCTTCGTGTACGTTGCACCGTACCTGATTTTCGAGGGCGGCAAGTAAGCGCCTTCCTGCGAACCTGAATTCATTCCAGGCCCGCCGGCGCGTCGATCCGCCCGGCGGGCCTTTTTCATAAAAGGCCCCCACTGCCATGTCCTTCCGCCCGCTTCCGGTGCTCACGTTTTTCACGCTGGTCAGCCTCGTGATCCTCGTCCTGCTGGGGAACTGGCAGTATCGGCGCTTCAGCGAAAAAATGGCGCTCGACAATACGCCCATCGCCTGGACCAATATTGATGGCAATGTCGTGCCCGGCAGCGAGGCCATGGTCTATTCCTACACCGATGGCAGCGCCGCCTGGCGCCGGGTCGTCGCGATCGACACGGGCGAGGAAGTCGTCTTCACGCCCATTGAAGTTCTCTACCAGGTCGACCCACCGCAGCCCTGCCTTGGCCCTGCTTGCGGCGCGGGTCTCCGATTCGCCGCGCGTGGCCTCTACCAGAGCCCGCGGGGGCGCAATGCCTTCACCGGCACGGACAGCCCGGAGATAGGCATCTTCTATACGCTCGACCCGGCTGTGCTTGGCGCGCTGCTGCCGGCGGATGATGCTACCCGCGTGCACGGCCGCGTTTTCGAGCCTGATACCATCCAACTGACCGAGAACGGTCGCTCAATGGCCGGGGAAAACCCCTTCGCGCGGGCCAGACCGGACAGCGAATTGCCCCCGCAGCGCCATTTCGGCTATGCGATTACGTGGTGGGGGCTCGCCATGGCGCTGCTCGGCGTGTATCTCGCCTTCCATTACCAGAAGGGCCGCCTGCGGTTTCGCAAAGGGAGCGATGCGTGAAATACATTTCGACACGCGGACAGGCCGGGCCTGTTGATTTTACAGGCGCTTGCCTCGCAGGCCTCGCGCCCGATGGCGGCCTCTATGTGCCGGAGAGCTTTCCGCAGATTACCCCGCCAAAGGCCGACGAGCCCTATGCCCATGTCGCCGCGCGCATCCTGTCAGCCTTCGCTGGCGATGCGATTCCCGAGGCGGACATGCTGGCCATGTGCGAGCGCGCCTATGCCAGCTTTGCGCACCATTCGGTTGCGCCGCTGACGCAGGCCGGCCCCGGCCTCTGGCTGATGGAATTGCACCACGGCCCGACGCTGGCATTCAAGGACGTGGCGATGCAGATCATCGCCCAGCTCTACGACTACATGCTGGCCAAGAGCGGCAAGCGCCTCTCGATCGTCTGCGCCACGTCCGGCGACACCGGCGGCGCCGCAGCAGCGGCCTTTGCCGGGTCGAAGCATGCCGACCTCTTCATTCTGCACCCGCACGAGCGGATTTCGCCTGTGCAGCGCCTGTTCATGACCACGACCGGCGCCAGCAACGTCACCAACCTCGCGCTTGATGGCGACTTCGACGATTGCCAGGCGATCGTGAAATCGCTCTTTGCGGACAAGATGTTCGCCGAGGATGTCGGCCTCTCCGGCGTCAACTCGATCAACTGGGCCCGTATCGCGGCGCAGTGCGTCTATTATGCCACCGCGCAGGCAGCTCTCGGCGGCCGCATCCGCTTCGTCGTGCCGAGCGGCAATATGGGCGACGCGCTGGCCGGCTATGTCGCCGCGCGCTGCGGCCTGCTCACCGGCGGCTTTGAAATCGACTGTGCGGTCAACGAGAATGACGCGCTGGCCCGCCTGTTCAATGACGGTGTCATGTCACGCGCCCCGGCCGTGGCAACGCCGAGCCCCGCCATGGACATTTCCGTGCCCTCGAATTTCGAGCGCCTGCTTTATGAAGCAACTGGCCGCGATGCCGAAGCCGTTCGCCAAGTCTATGAAAGCTACAAACAGTCCGGCGAAGCGAAGTTGCCGGACAGTGCCCGGACCCGGCTTGGCTGTGTCGGCATCACGGCGTCTGCCGTCAGCAATCGCGACACGATGGCCGAGATGAAGCGTTTCGAGGGCGAGACCGGTTGGCTTATCTGCCCACACACGGCTGTCGGCACCTGGCAGGCCCGCCAGACACCGCGCAGCGATGTCTCGACCGTCGTGCTGGCCACCGCCGCCGCCGCGAAATTTCCTGAAACGGTTCTGGAGGCGACGGGCCTTGAGGCGCCTCTGCCGCACAAGTGCGGCCCGCTGCTGACGCGCGGCGAAGTGTTTGACCGGCTGCCGGCTGACGTTACCGCCGTGCGAAAGGCGATTGAAGCCAAGGCCCGCGCGAGCGTCTGATGGCTCTTCCGCTGCGCGATACGTTGATCACGGGTGACCGTGTCGTACTCGTCCCGCCGCGCAGGTCTGATTATGACGAATGGGCTTCGCTGCGCACAGCCAGCCGTGACTATCTCGAACGCTGGGAACCGCTCTGGCCGGGCGATGCGCACTCGAAAGCCGATTGGGCGCGGCGCCTGAAAGTCTGGACGGCGGCCTGGAAAGAGGGGCGCGCCTATGTGTTCCTGATCCGTCGGATGTCAGACAATGCGCTGATCGGCGGGATATCCCTGACCCATGTGCGACCGTGGCCTGCGTCGAGCGCCAGCCTCGGTTACTGGCTGGGGCAGGAGTTCGAAGGCCATGGCTATATGCGCGATACGGTCAGCCTGATCTGCGATTGGGCCTTTGCGCGTCTCGCCCTCTGGCGCATCGAAGCGGGCACGCTTGCCGAGAACAACCGGTCACGAAATGTCCTCGAGGCGGCAGGGTTTGAGGAAGAGGGGTATGCTCGCGCCTATCTCGAGATCGCAGGTGAACGCCGCGACCACGTCCTTTTCGGGCTCGTCAGGCCGCAAAATCAAAGCTAGATTCAATTCAATGGCCACACCCCCTAGCACGCAGCCTCATGGCAACTGGCATTGGCATGCGCCGACGCAGCGCCTCGTTATCGATGCGCCAAAGGCGACTGTGCTGTCTGAACTGACGGGAGAATGGTCGATTGATGCCTTCGAGCAGATGTTGGAAGGCCTTAGCCGCGGGAGACTGGCCAAGGCCTTTGGTACCGTAGACGGGCCGGTGCGCTGCGCCCTACGCCTGTCGAGCGGACGTGACGTGCACCTTGTCGGCGCCTTCGTCAGGCGATCCGAAGCGCGGGGCCTGTTGTTGGTCGGTGATGATTTCCCGGAGATAGACCCGTCCGACCTGCAGCCGGGACCGGATCTTGCGCCCGTCTTCCAGCCAATCATTTCATTGCGTGACGGACGCATCGCCGGTTTCGAAGCGCTCGCCCGCTGGGACGGTACAGAAGGCACGTCGCCCCCCAGTCGCTATGAGGACGAGGCGCTGGCCTCCAACATGCTGATCCGGTCGGCGGAAACATTGGCCATGCTGCGCGAGACATCGGGGCGCGATGATGTGTTCATGCATGTGAACCTCACGGCACGAGACCTAGCGCGCGGAACCTTTCCTGCGCTCGTCGAGGCGCTGATGAATGGCTACAACTTGCCACCGCGCGCGCTGCGTATCGAACTGACGGAACAGGCCGCGCTGCGCGATGCCGGTCATGCGCTGTCGGCGGCGATGGCGCTGAAAGCGGTGGGCGCCGGGCTAGTGCTTGATGATTTCGGGACGGGGCATTCCTCGTTCGCCTGGCTGGCGGACCTGCCCGCGGACAGTTTGAAGATCGACCATGGCCTGACCTGCCGCCTGGGCCAGCTGCGCATCGATACAATCCTGACGACGATCACGCTGCTGGCGAGCCGGCTTGGCATGACGAGCACGGCTGAAGGCATTGAGAACAAGGATGACGCGGTGAAGCTGCGTGGCCTTGGCTTTGATCATGTGCAGGGCTTCGCCTTTGCCCGGCCGATGAGCGCCGAGGCGGCGGCGGCTTTTCTGGTCGGCTGATCAGGCGCTACCGCCCTCGACATGGAGGCGGCCCGAATCAATTCCCATCCGGCCTAGCGCGTGACGCCATTTGAGGTCGTGGCCTTCACCGAAGACGAGATCGTCATCCGGTTCACCAACAATCCAGGCATTGGCCGCAAGTTCGATTTCCAGCTGTCCGGCGCCCCAGCCAGAATAGCCAAGCGCCAGCACGGATTTGCGGGGCGCGGCGCTTGAGCCGATCAGCTGCAGCATGTCGCGCGTGGCCGTCATGCAGAAGGCGCCATCAATCTCCAGCGTGGCGCCTTCGCTGATGACATCATCGGTGTGGATAACGAAGCCGCGATCGGTATTGACCGGTCCGCCATCCAGCACGGGGGCATCCGGTACGCCGAGTTCCGTGGAGACGTCGAGCTGCTCGAACAGTTCCGGTAGGCGGATGCCTTCCATCGGCTTGTTCAGCACGATGCCCATCGCAAAGTCCGGCGAGTGCGCGCAGACGAGGATGACCGACCGCGAAAAGCGCGGGTCGCCGATGCTCGGCAGGGCGATCAGAAGCTTGCCGGTCAGGTCTGTGTCCATGGGCGATGAGGCTCCTTTTTCCCGAGGCTGGGGCAAGGCTGGCATTTTGGCAAGGGCGTTGCGCCTTGTCGCAGCAGCGCGTCGGCCCTATGTCCAAGGCCATATCAGCAAGGAGATACACAGATGAGCATCAAGGTTGGCGACAAGCTTCCAGAAGCAACTTTCATGGAAATGACCAGTGACGGCCCTCAGCCGCGCACGACGGCAGATGTTTTTGGCGGCAAGACAATTGCCCTCTTCGCCGTGCCGGGCGCCTTCACGCCGACATGCTCAGCCCGCCACCTGCCGGGCTTCATCGACAAGGCTGATGACATGAAGGCCAAGGGCGTCGACGAGATTGTCTGCACTTCGGTAAATGATGTGTTCGTCATGGGCGCATGGGGCAAGTCGGCTGAAGCTGGCGAGACCGTACGCATGCTGGCCGACGGGAATGGCGCCTTCGCTTCGGCGGTTGGCCTTGAGCTGGACGGTTCGGGCTTTGGCATGGGCCAGCGTTCGCAGCGCTATTCCATGCTTGTGAAAGACGGCGTCGTGGCGGAGCTGAATGTCGAGCAGGGACCGGAATTCAAGGTTTCCAGCGCGGATTACCTGCTCGGCCAGCTTTAGGCTCGCTGCGTAACATCTATTAAACAAATCAACATATTGTCGGCGCGTTCAGGGGGACTGGGCGCGCCGATTTCGTTGTTTTTTTATTGATTATCGGCAAACTGCCCCCCACATAAATACAAGAGATAATGGAGAGGGACACATGGATCCGGTTTATTTGGTTGTCGCGCTGATCGCGGTTGTTGGTTTCATCGGGCTGACGTCTGCGTTCAAGTTCGTGCCGCAAGGCTATAACTGGACCGTGGAGCGGTTCGGCCGCTACACGCGGACGCTGTCGCCCGGCATGTCGGTCATCATGCCGTTCGTCGATCGCGTCGGTCGCAAGATGAACATGATGGAGACCGTGCTGGACGTGCCCCAGCAGGAAGTCATCACCAAGGACAATGCCATGGTGTCGTGTGATGCCATCGTTTTCATTCAGGTGATCGATGCCGTTAATGCGGCCTATGAGGTCAACAATCTTCACAACGCAATCCAGAACCTGTCACTGACCAATATCCGTACCGTGGTAGGCTCGATGGATCTCGACGAGGTTCTCTCCAACCGGGACGATATCAATGCGCGGCTGCTGCACGTGATTGATGCGGCGACGAACCCCTGGGGCGTGAAAGTTACGCGGATCGAGATTGCCGATCTCAGCCCACCAGCCGACATTACTGAAGCGATGAACCGCCAGATGAAGGCCGAGCGCCTGAAACGAGCGGAAATCCTGACGGCCGAGGGCGACAAGCAGTCGGCCATCCTCAAGGCCGAGGGCCAGAAGCAGGCGAAAATCCTGGAAGCCGAGGGTCGGCGTGAAGCCGCCTTCCGCGATGCCGAGGCGCGTGAGCGCGAAGCCGAGGCCGAAGCCAAGGCGACGGCCATGGTGAGCGAGGCGATTGCCAAGGGCGACGTCAACGCAATTAACTACTTCCTCGGACAGGCCTATGTTGCCGCCTTCGAGAAACTGGCGACCAGCCCACAACAGCGCACGGTGATCATCCCGGCTGAGTTCTCCAGCATCCTCGGAACGATCGAGGGCATTCGGGGCCTGACAAGCGCCGCGAAAGACGCGCAGGACCGTCCGCGGCCGCAGGGCGGCGCGGTGCCGCCGACGCGGCGACAGGACTAGGCCCCTAAACACAACCGAGGAGACCCCAGGTCATGGAACAAATTCTAGGCGAACTGACTGTCTGGCACTGGCTGGCACTGGGCCTTGTCCTCTTTGGTATCGAGATGATGACCGGCACATTCGACCTGCTGATGGTGTCCATAGCGGCGTGGCTAACCGGGGGCTTTGCCTGGATTGCGCCGGAGGCCTATGCCGTCTGGCAGGGGCAGCTGGTCTTCTTCGGCATTGCGGCACTTGTGCTCATTGTCCTTGGGCGGACGCTGCTGTCCGGCGTGCGCAATCGCGGCGAGGAACACCCGACGCTGAACAAGCGCATGGTAAGCCTTGTCGGTCAGCGCGGGCAGGCGACGGGCGACTTTTCCGGTGGCACAGGCCAGATCCGGATCGGCGATTCCGTCTGGCGGGCCGAAGCCGCCGACCGGATGGTACCCATCCATGCCGGCGACTCGGTGGTCGTTGAAGGCGCGCAGATGACCACGGCCATTGTGCGCAAGGTGTAAGGCTTACTGGCCGGCCTTGATGAAGGCGCGTACGTCGTCTGAGAGTTTCTTGCCGTCCTGTTCGGCGAGATACATCATGTGGCCGGCATCATAATAATCGTACTCGACGCGCTCTGGCACGATGCCGTTCTTCTGGAGGGCCATCTCGGCGCCGAAGAAGGGCGTGGCGAGATCGTACCAGCCGCTGGCCAGCAGTACTTTCAGCTCCGGGTTCTCCCGCATGCCCTTGCCGAGCCAGGGCGTGACGTTGACATATTCCGGCCAGCCTGAATCATTCGTGCTCCAGTTCCACTTGGAGCCGGGCTCGCCTGTCAGCACTTTATAAGGGCGATTGAAGTCTACTTTCAGTTCGCGGGTGAGATAGTCGTTGAGGGCGGCGACATAGGCGACGTCCATTCCGTGGCCTGATGGATCGTTCTCCGGCGAGTCGCTGGTGCCCTCAGGGTCCACACCCTTGTAGCGACCATCGAAGCGGCCGACGGTGTAGCCTTCGCGGCGCAGGAGTTCCTTGCGGAAACGGGTCGGGTCAACCCGTAGCTTGGCTTGCTGGATCCACTCGGCCGAGACACCGAGATAGGCGCTCATGTCCTCGGCGATGGCCGCTTCCTGTGCGTCGCTGAGCGTGTTGCCCCGGATGAGGGCCGGGGCGAGCGTGTCGGTCGCATAGGTGCGGGCGGCCTGGACGAAGGCGTCGAAATTGCCGTTCCATTTCGTCTTGTCGGCCTTGCCGTGATACCAGGCGATGGCGGCCTCGGAGGGGAAGTAGGCCAGGTGGGCGGTGTCATTGCCGGGGGCGAATTCGCCGGTCTGGAAATCCAGGATGGCGGAGATGAGGATCACACCGTTGAGGCCGATGCCGTTCCAACCGCCTTGTAGCTTTTCGGTGAGGGCCGCCGCACGTGTGGTGCCATAGCTTTCGCCGGCGAGGAATTTCGGGCTGTTCCAGCGGCCATTCTCGGTGATCCAGATGCGGATGAATTCGGCGATGCTCTCAGCGTCCTCGTTGACGCCGTAGAATTCCTTGCCGTCATTGTCGCCGAGGGGGCGGGAATAGCCGGTGCCGACGGGGTCGATGAAGACCATGTCGGTCACGTCGAGCAGGGAGTTCTGGTTGTCGCGGATATTGTAGGGCGGCGCGCCGACGCCGGAGGCATCAGAGGGCGTGACGACCTGTTTCGGGCCGAAGGCGCCCATGTGGAGCCAGAGCGAAGCCGAGCCGGGGCCGCCATTGAAGATGAAGGTGACGGGGCGCGCGCGGTCGCCGCCATCGCGGACATAGGAGACGGAGAAGATCGAGGCTGTCGGCTCGCCCTTGTCGTCGCGCAGATAGGTCTCGCTGGCGACGGTCTTGTACTTGATCGCGGCGCCGTTCAGTTTCAGCGTGTGGTCGGAGGCGAAGCGCTCGGGATTGGGGATGTCGGCCTTTTCCTTGGCTGCTTCAGGCTTGTCGGTCTTTTCGTCAGCAAATCCGGGTGCGGCCACGAGGGCCAGGCACAGGGCCAGAAAGAGTGCGCGCATCTTGTAATTCCTCAGTATTTCCATTTGGCCGGGACAGTACCAGCCAGTTGTCTGAGGGCAAGGCCAGAAGGAAGGTGGCCCCGCACCTGGTGGGATGCGGGGCCGATCGTCATGCCGTTTGAGGGGGGCTAGCCAGGCATGACGACGGAGTCGATGAGGTGAACAACCCCATTTGAAGCATCAATGTCGGTTGCAGTGACCGTGGCGGTTGCGCCGGTGGCATCCGTGAGGACGACATTGCCGTCGACGATGGAGGCCGTCAGGGGGGCGCCATTCACGGTGGTGATCGTGTAGGTGCCGCCATTGTCGGTGATCGCCTGAACCAGATCAGCGGCCATCACTTCACCGGCCACAACGTGATAGGTCAGCACGGCGCTGAGCGTTTCCTTGTTTTCCGGCATGAGCAGCGTTTCGACCGTGCCGTCCGGCAGTTTGGCGAAGGCGCTGTTCGGCGGCGCAAACACTGTGAACGGTCCGTCGCTGTTCAGCGTGTCGACAAGACTGGCGGCTGTTACAGCGGCGACGAGTGTGGACAGATCGTCCGTTCCGGCGGCGACTTCAACAATGGTGCCGGCTTCAGGGGCGGCGTCTTCCATCATGGGCTCGGCGGCGGGCATTTCAGCCTCGACGGCCATTTCGGTTTCGGCAGCGGCCGGCGCGGCATCATAGTCGGCCTTGTCGGATGCGTCTTCGCAGGCGGCGAGCGTCAGCGAAGCGGCAATGGCAGTGGCGATAAAAAGGTGTGTTTTGAGGGGCATAAGTGTCTCTCCTGGCGATGCGCGTGTGTGCGCATACCCCTGTGTACGCAGGCGAGCGGAGACGGTTTACTTTTTGTTAAAATAAATTCTGGCGCCCGCTAGCCGGAATCCCACGCGCCATCGAGGGCTGCATCGGCGCCCCAGCAGACATAGGTGATCGCGGACCGGGTCAGCTCGCCCAGCGGGCGGCTGGCGCGGCCGGGCATCAGGCTGCGCGGTCGGATGGGGGAAAGGCGGGTAAGGCGGCCTGCCTCGCGGGCGCCGCGCAGGCGCGCGATAAGGCGGGCAAGCCGGGCGGCATGGGCATCCGGGGCGGCCAGCACGGCGTCGAGGCGTGAGAGGCGTGCGAGCAGCGGCGCGGCAGGTAGCGGGGGCAGGGGCGCTTCGCTGGGCAGCGGGCGCCAGTCCATGCCGGAGCCGAAGACGAAGATGCGCGGGCCGAATTTGACGACTGGCATGGCGTCTGAGGGCAGGCGGATTGTGAGGGGTTCGGTGAGGAGGAATTGGGCTTGGGAAGCCGCCCCTGCCCTCGTCCCTGCCTTCGCAGGGAGAACGGGGCTCTCGTGTGTGGGGGAAGGGGTTGAATCGCCTGAGACCCCGGCTTTCGCCGGGGATGCGGGAAAAATGGGGGAAAGCGGCTCTTTCAGCGCGAGGATGAGCAGCATGCGGCGCACCATGGATTCGGCGGGGCGCAGGATGCGGAGAACCTCGTTATGCACATGCCGCGCGACGGTTTCCGCCGCCGGTTCCTTCACCAGCTGCCGCGCCCACCAGGCAAGCTTCTTCGCACGCGGCCAGTTCCAGGCGAGCAGGTCGAGCAGGAGGGCGGGCGTGAATTGCATGCGGCGTATGATACGCGCGGTGCGGAGGGGTGGGATAAGTTTTTGTTTTGCTTGGTCGTCGCTGCGGGCTTCCGGATGGGGTGAAGGTTCGGTGACCCCTCACCCCCAACCCCCTCTCCCGAGGGAGAGGGGGCTTTTAAGGACGCGCTCCCTTCTCCCTTGGGAGAAGGGTCGGGGATGAGGGGTGGCGATATTTCCTACAGACCCAAGTGTTCAGTGACGATGGCCAGAAGGTGATCCGCGCTTAGCGCTGTTTGTGTGTCGATACGGAGGAAGTGCCAGCCGCGTTGCTCGATGTCCGATTGGCGCCGAGCGTCTGCGGATTGGGCTTCGGGGCTATCATGGATGCTGCCGTCGATTTCGATAACGAGCCAGGCTTTCGGGATGGCGAAGTCGACGACATAGCCTGCGATAGGGTGTTGGCGCCGGACGGGGAAGCCGTGGGCGCGTAATGTGCGAAGGCTCTGCCATGCTGCGGCTTCCGGGGCGTTGGCCGTTTGCCTCAAGCGACGGGCGCGGCGTGTGTCCGGGGAGCGGGGCATGGGGATATCATGGCAGGGAATGATGGATGTGGGGAGTCTGTGACCCCTCACCCCCGGCCCCTCTCCCGCGGGAGAGGGGAGAAGGGCCCTAAAACGGTGACTTCGGCAGGGACAGCTTGAAGATGATCGCCAGTGCACGGAGGGTGAAGGCCGCTGCGAGGCCGCCGGTGAAGGCGGTGGTTTCGGGGAGGCCGCAGGTGGCGAGGGCGAAATAGACGCCGGCGCCGAGCAGGGCGGCGGTGGCGTAGATGTCTTTCTTCAGGAGCAGCGGTTCCTCATTGGCGACGACATCGCGCATCAGGCCGCCAGCGCTGGCGGTGAGGGCGCCCATGATGAGGACGACGACGAGGCCGTGATCGAGGCTCATGGCCTTGGCTGCGCCCGTGACGGCGAACAGTGACAGGCCGAAGGCATCGGCCCAGCGCAGGGGCCGGAAGTTTTCGAGCCAACGGTGGCAGACGAACGCTGTCAGGCCGCCCGCGAGAGCGAGGAGAAGGGTCGGCGTATCCGACAGCCAGAAGACGGGCTGGTCGAGGATGAGGTCGCGCAGCGTGCCGCCGCCAATGGCGGGCAGGAAGGCGAGCACGATGACGCCGAACAGGTCCATGTCCTTGCGCACGGCGACGATGCCGCCGGAAATGGCGAAGACGAAGACGCCGACGCGGTCAAACAGGGTAAGGATGAGGTCGGGGGACATAGGCCCGCTCCTGTCGTGGGTTCAGGGGGCGCGCCGGTGGGCGGGGCTTCCCGGCATCATGGCAGACGGATGGGTGCGTGGCGAGTGGGGTGTCCCCTCACCCCCGGCCCCTCTCCCCGGGGGGAGAGGGGGGCAGGTGCTATGCCTGCGGTTCCAGCTTGTCCTGCGTCTTGGTGTCGAAGTCGCTGGCGTCGTGGCGTTCGCGCAGTTGGGATTCCGGCTTGCCGAAGGTGCGGTTGACCATCTGGCCGCGCTTGACGGCAGGGCGGGCGCCGACCTGTTTCATCCAGCGGATGACATGGGTGTATTCGTGCACCTGAAGGAATTCGCCAGCCTCGTAGACCGCGCCGGTGACGAGGGCGCCATACCAGGGCCAGACGGCCATGTCGGCAATCGAGTATTCGTCGCCGGCAAGGTATTCATTGTCCTTCAGGCGACGGTCCAGCACGTCGAGCTGGCGTTTCACTTCCATGGCGTAGCGATTGATCGGGTATTCGTACTTCTCCGGGGCATAGGCGTAGAAGTGGCCGAAGCCGCCGCCGAGGAAGGGCGTCGCGCCCATCTGCCACATCAGCCAGGAGATGGCCTCGGTGCGCTTGTGATGGTCGGTCGGCAGGAAGGCGCCGAACTTTTCCGCGAGATAGAGGAGCATGGAGCCGGATTCGAAGAGACGGGTCGGCGGATTGGTGGAATGGTCCATCAAAGCCGGGATCTTGGAGTTCGGGTTGATGTCGACAAAGCCGGAGCCGAATTGCTGGCCCTCGCCGATATTGATCAGCCAGGCGTCATACTCGGCGCCGGTGTGGCCTGCAGCGAGCAGTTCCTCGAACATGATGGTGACTTTGACGCCATTGGGCGTGCCGAGGGAGTAGAGCTGGAACGGATGCTTGCCGACGGGCAGCTCTTTCTCGTGGGTCGGGCCCGCGATGGGGCGGTTGATGGCGGCAAAGCGGCCCCCGCTTTCCTTGTCCCAGGTCCAGACTTTCGGCGGGGTATAGGTCGGGTCGCTCATGTCGCTTGCTCCGTGGTTTTTGGTGTGGCGTTGGGCTTACATGTAGGAAGGCGCGGGCATTTGTGAATGACAATCCGGTGAGGGCCTATTCGGCGGGGCGGCCTTCATCGAGGAAGGCGATCACGGCGCGGGGCAGTTCGGGGTCGACCACGGCGCCGACATGGGTGCCGGTGAGGCCGTGATAGGTGGCGCCGGGGATGAGGGCGGCGAGGCCGGGGCCGGAGCCATTGTCGAGATCCTCGTCGCCGGTGAGGATCAGCGTTGGCACGTCGAACGTGGCGAGCAGGTCTGCGGGCGTATAGGTGCGGGCCGAGAGGGCGCCGAGATAACCTTCGAGCGTGCCGCCGGTGGCCTTGGCGCGGGCCAGCATGCCTTTGGCGACGGGCGTGTCCTCGCCAGCGAGGGCTTCCATTAGGGCGGCGCGAAAGCCGGTGTTGCGATCCGTGTTGAACTCGTCAGCGGCGGAGTCGCCTATGCCGCCAAGGGCCATGCGGCCGGTATTGCGGGAGAGGAGATGCCAGCGCAGGGCGCTGATGGCGCCCATGGAATAGCCGACCGTGGCGTAGGGGTCTTCGCCAAGGTGCGCGACGAGGGCGATCTGGTCGCGGGCGACGGCATCGCCGGGCCAGTCTTCGGGCGCGGCAGTGTAGGGCGAGGCGCCGTGACCGCGCAGGTCTGGCGCGACGACGTGATAACCGGCGTCGGCGATCTTCCGGGCGATGCCGGGCTGGAAATAGTTGAGGTCCGCATTGGCGGTGAAGCCGTGGAGGAGGATGACAAGGGGCCCCGTGCCGAGTGCCTGATAGCTGATCTGTGTGCCATCGAAGGATTCGTAAGTGTGCATTGTCGGGGCCTCCTCGGCGCGGGCAGTAGCGATAGGGAGGAGGGCCAAAGCGAAGGCCAGCGCGGCGAAGCGGATCATGTGTCTCTCCCTTTTGTCGTTTCTTTTGCTGCACCTGACGCGGGGAGCGCGCGCGGGTCAAGCCTGACGCAAGGCCATGAAAAAACCCGTCCGGTTTCCCGGACGGGCTGAGGCGGGGGTAAAAGCGTGACTAGAGGACTTCGAGCATTTCCTGGACCAGTGGGTGGCGGACGACATCGCGGCCTTCGAGGCGGATGACGGCAGCGCCGGCCAGTTTTTCGAGCCGTTCGGCAGCGTTGGCGAGACCGGAGAATTCCGGCAGCAGGTCGGTCTGGGCCGGGTCGCCGGTGATGACCATCGTGGAGTGCCAGCCGAGGCGGGTGAGCAGCATCTTGATCTGCGTATAGGTGCAGTTCTGCGCCTCATCGACGACGATGAAGGCATTGTTCAGTGTGCGTCCGCGCATAAAGCCGATGGGCGCGATCTCGATGACGCCTTCCGACAGCATGTGCTTGAGCTGGCCGGGCGAGAGGCGGTCGGACAGGGCATCGTAGAGGGGGCGCAGGTAAGGCGCGAGCTTGTCTTCCATGGCGCCGGGCAGGAAGCCGATCTGCTCGCCAGCCTCGACAGCGGGACGGGAGAGGATGATGCGGGCGACCTTGCCCTTTTGCAGGGCTTCGACCGCCTTGCAGACGGCAAGATAGGTTTTGCCGGTGCCGGCCGGGCCGAGTGCGGCGACAAGCGCATGGGTGTCCATGGCGTTCATCAGCTGGGCCTGGTTTTCAGACCGGGGTTTGACGGTTTTCTGGTAGCGCTGGGTCCGGTCGGCCTCGCCGTTTGCGGCGGCGGGGCGGTTACGGGTATCTGCATCGTCGGGATGCCAGCTGCGGCCTCCTTCGATAGCGTGGAGAAGGGGCGGCTGGCCACGACCGGCATCCTGAATCCAGGCAGTGGCTTTCACCTCTGATGCTGTTTTCATTCGCTTGGCGGGGTTGCGTTTACCCATGGGAGGACTCCTTGGTTCCAGGCAGAAAAAAAGCCGTCAGCAGAATTGCGGACGGCTTGGCGAAAAACGAGGGAAGAAAGGCCGGGCCGCCCTGAGGGCGGTGTGGCCAGTCCGGGAACATGCGCTCCCGGCGGCGAGGTGTGACTAGGTCTCTGGATGACCGTCTCCACGTCCGAATCTGTTGATGACTAAACACTAACAGGGTTATCAAATCCTTTAAGCGATATTCCGCAAGCGAAACGAGAGGACGAATCATCATGGCAATCTACCAGATAGGAGAGGTGCGCCCCACGCTGCCGGCAAGCGGAAACTATTGGGTCGCCGAGAATGCCCAAGTTATGGGCAACGTGATCCTGAAGGAGAATGCCTCTGTCTGGTATGGCGCCACTGTGCGCGGCGACAATGACCCGATCACGATTGGCGAGAATACGAACATCCAGGATGGTAGCGTGCTGCATACCGATATTGGCGCGCCGCTGACCATCGGGCGGGATGTCACCGTGGGTCATATGGTGATGCTGCATGGCTGCACGATTGGCGACGAAACGCTGATCGGCATTGGCTCGACCATTCTCAACCGTGCGAAGATCGGCAAGAATTGCATCATCGGGGCGCACACGCTGATCCCCGAGGGCAAGGAAATCCCGGACAATTCACTGGTAATGGGATCACCCGGCAAAGTGGTGAAAGAGCTGTCAGGCCCTCAGGTGCAGATGCTGAAGATCTCGGCCATGCATTATGTCGAGAACTGGAAGAAGCACCGGGATCAAATGACGCGGATCGACTAGATTTCGTCGGTGCGCTTGTAGCGGATGGCGAAACGCTTCTGCTCCACGCGCACCACTTCGCCGCGCACATTGCCCGCGATAACAATGTCGCCGACCAGCGGCGTCTCGTCTTCGGCCTCGAAACTGGCGCCTGTCAGCGAGATGTCGAGCACGCGGCATCGGATTTCGCTGCCGTCGCTCAGTGTGAGCACGGCTGGACCGGATGTGGCGACCCGCACGGCGGCACGATCTTCGACCAGGCTGAGTCTGTCCTTGTTGAACAGCCATGTCAGCCGGTCCGCGAGCTTGTCGCGTTTGTGCTGTGCGGCATTGAAATGCACCGCAAAGCCCTGAGGCACTGGGCGGATCACCGTGGCGGCGACGCGCCCGAGATCATTGAAGTAACAGACAATTTGTGCGCCGGGCTGAGGCTTGTGGGCGGACCGGATCATTGCGCCGGAGCAGGATATGTCGACGGTCCGCATATCATGATCGGCGCTGGTCTCATCGAGCAGTCGTCCGACGAGGCTGAGCGCGATACGCTTGTGGAGTCGCCTGTCCTTGTTGGGATTGATCAGCGTGCTTGTGCTGACCATTCTAGCATTGGGAACGGTCATTTCGTGCTCCTGAAAGCCGTGTCTCTCCAAGCATGTCCCACGGTGAGCACTTTACTTAGGTGGTTTTCGTTCACAAAGTGTTGCCGAAACAGGTCGGAACTCGCGTTCCCGGCGACATTACATTTCCCATACAGGGCGGAGCCAGACAGCCATGGAAACTTATGATTACATTATCGTCGGCGCCGGTAGCGGTGGCTGCGCCCTGGCAAATCGCCTGTCGGCTGACCCGGCGATCAAGGTTTGCCTGATCGAGGCGGGCAAAAAGGACAATGCGTTGATGGTGCGGATGCCGGCGGGCGTCGGTAGCCTGATCAAGCAGGCGAATGATCACAATTGGGGCTTTTATACCGAGGCCCAGAAGCACATGAATGGCCGCAAGCTCTACTGGCCACGCGGCAAGGGTTGGGGCGGATCGTCCTCAATCAATGGCATGGTCTATATTCGCGGCCATGCGGGCGACTATGACCAGTGGGGCCAGATGGGCCTGAAGGGCTGGAGCTATGCCGATGTGCTGCCTTACTTCAAGCGCTCGGAAGGCTATGAGGGTGGCAATAACGCATTTCATGGCGGCGCTGGCCCGCTGCGCGTTTCGGAAAGCCCGATGTCGAGCCCGATCTATCGCGCCTTCATCCAGGCGGGTGAGCAGGCCGGCTACAAGGTTACGGATGATTTCAATGGCGCCCAGCAGGAGGGCTTTGGCCGTTACCAGCGCACCATTCACAAGGGCGAACGCTGGAGCGCGTCGTTCGGCTACCTGCGCCCGATCGAGGGCGTGCGGCCGAACCTGACAGTGATTTCGACAGGACTGGTGACGCGCGTGCTGATCGAAAATGGAAAAGCAACGGGCGTTGAAGTTGTTGAAGGCAAGGGCGCGCTGACCCAGCAGATACATGCCGACAAGGAAGTCGTGATCTGCGCGGGTGCGGTGCAGTCCCCGCAGATTCTGATGCTGTCAGGTATTGGTAATCCGGAACATCTTGACCGTTTCGGCATCAAGGCGACCGTGAAGTCGCCGGGCGTGGGGCAGAACCTGCAGGACCATCTGGACGTCACCGTGATCCACGAGATGACCCAGCCCGTGTCGGCCTATTCCCAGCAGAAGGGTATGAAGAAACTCGGCGTTGGCCTGCGATACCTCTATAACCAGACCGGCGCTGGCGCGGATAATTTCCTGCAGGCAGGGGCTTTCCTGAATTCGCGTGAAGGCCTGTCCATGCCGGACATCCAGCTTCACCTGGTGAATGCGATCATGATGGATCATGGCAACCACGACCCGCAGAAGGACGGCTTTACCGTTCATGCGTGCCAGCTGCGACCGGAAAGCCGCGGTACGATCTGTCTCGCCTCGGCGGATCCGTTTGCGCACCCGACTATCGATCCGAACTATCTGGCCACGGAAGAAGACCGCCGCGTGATGCGCGAGTCGGTAAAAATGGTGCGCGAGATTTGCGGGCAATCCGCTCTCAATGCCCTCCGCGGCAATGAGATCATGCCGGGCGCGAGTGTCTCAACGGATGATGACATTGACAGCTTCATCCGCCGGATGGGCGAGACAATCTATCACCCCGTCGGCACGGTTGCGATGGGGACGAGCGAGTCGAGCCCAGTCGACGCAGAGCTGCGTGTTCGCGGTGTGGATGGGCTGAGAGTGGTGGACGCGTCCGTGATGCCAACCCTGATCGGGGGAAACACAAACGCGCCGACAATCATGATCGCCGAGAAGGCTGCAGACATGATGCTGGGCAAGCGGGCGCTGGCACGCGAAGAGAGCCTGACGCCCGCCTGACCAGGTTAGGCGTTGGCGGTTACAAGGCGCAGTTGTGGACCTTCGGAACGGGTGTCTGGTGGCACCAGCATGGAGATGCGGTGGCGCCAGATGGGGCGGCCCTTGAGCATGGGTTCGCCGCCAAGCGTCTGGTAGAGACCGAGCAGGCGCGGTGTGTCGTTATGGGCGCCGCTGCCGGGGCGTACGAGCGGCATGAGCGTGATTTCGACTTCCACGCGCTGGCCCGTCAGGGTTTCGCCGCGTCCGCGGATAATACCGGGGGCGCCGTCAAAGCGGACGGCTTCCATGAAGTGAGCCATCATCTCCCGGTCGGGACCGCTCCAGAGCTGGAGGAAGTCGTGATTCGTCAGGTCACGTCCCAGCAGGCCCGAAAGGCCCTGACCTGCGGTGCGGAACAGCCAGCCATATTCGCGGCTGTGCTGCACCACGAACAGTTGCGTCATCAGCTCGGGGTGTTCGGCGACGCGGGGGTCGTCAACCGTATTGGTGGAAGGCGTCCGACCCATCCGGCGCCATGCGTCGACCAGGATCCGGGTATTTGGGTGTAGCGACCGGTCTTGCATGACTGGCATTCTCCGTAATTTACATTGACCCGACCCGGGCCATTCATCCGGTGCTATTCGCAATAAGCATTCCAGTTTCAGGAGTACGCGTTTGGCGAAATTCGCGTCGGTTTGGCCCCTAAATTCCCCTCATAGGCAACATCAGCGGGTGCCCGGTGTCATGGCAGGGGGCGCGTGGCGGGTCTGCCGTGCCAAGGCGAAACAGTCCTCCGCTCCGCTGAGAGGCGAGGATATGGGAGGCGGCAATTGCGTCGCGGACGGAGCGCCTGCGCACGCCAAGATGACGGAAAAGACAGAATGCACCCTTGCGCAGAATCGCGGCTCAGATACTTATTTGCTCACCGTCAAATAATCGCCGCCGCGACTTTCGCGGCTCCTCTCAGACCTTAAAATAAAATACCAGGGAGAATACCGAGTGTCCCAGACACCTTCGCGTACGCAAGTACGCCCGAATTTGAACTATCTTAAAACGGCACTGACCATGAGTGTGGGCCTTGCGGCCTTTGCGGGCCTTTCCGCGCCGGCCGTTGCCCAGGAAACAGAAAACGACTCGCCGCGCACGATGCAGACCGTGACCGTGACGTCCACAAAGCGCGAGCAGACGCTGCAGGATGTGCCCGTTGCCGTGTCGGTGGTCGACGAAAGCGTGATCGCCAAGGCGCAGATCACCGACCTTAACGACCTCCAGTCGCTGGTGCCATCGCTGAGCGTCGGCCAGCTCCAGTCTTCTTCGAACACAAACTTCGTGATCCGTGGCTTCGGCAACGGCGCCAACAATGCCGGTATCGAACCTTCGGTCGGCGTGTTCATCGATGGTGTGTACCGCTCCCGCTCGGCCTCACAGATCTCTGACCTGCCGAATATCGAGCGCGTTGAAGTGCTGCGCGGTCCGCAATCGACCCTGTTTGGCAAGAACGCATCGGCGGGTGTGATCTCTGTGGTGACCAAGAAGCCTTCGTTTGAGCCCATGGCCAGCGTTGAAGGCACTGTCAGCAATTTCAATGGCTATCGCGGCAAGGTCTATGGCACGGGTCCTATCACGGACACGCTTGCTTTCGCCCTTGGCGGCAGCTTCAGCAAACGTGATGGCTATATCGAGGATATCGGCGACGGTCCCGACACCAATGAGCGCAATCGTTATGGCATCCGTGGCGAGCTGCTGTTCGAACCGAGCGAGGACATGTCGTTCCGCCTTATCGGCGACTATGACACGATTGACGAAATCTGCTGCGGCGCCGTCAATATCGTGAACGGGCCGACAGGTGCGGTCATCAACGCACTCGGCGGCCAGGTCGTTACGGGCGACCTCTATAAGGTGGGCTACAATTTCGGCTCCACGAACAATATCGACAATGGCGGCCTGTCGCTGCAGGGCGACTTCGACCTTGGCAACATGACGCTGACCTCTATCACGGCTTACCGCCAGACGAGCGTCGAGCAGAACGCTGATTCCGACTTCACAACGGCAGACCTTCTCAGCGTCAATGCGAACCAGACTGACATCGATACATTCACGCAGGAAGTCCGGCTGACGTCCGACACGGATGGCCCGGTCGACTGGATGGTCGGCGGCTTCTACTTTGATGAGACGGTGGATATCGGCAACCAGATCTACTTTGGTGACGATTTCCGCGGCTTTGCGGATATCCTGTCCGGTGGAGCGGTCGGTCAGATTGAGGCGGCGCTCGGCCTTCCGGTCGGCCAGGTGTTCGGCCAATCAGGTCAGGGCCTGACAGAGCAGTTCGGCCAGGACAACACGGCATGGTCCATGTTCGGCACGGTTGACTGGCATGCCACGGATCGCCTGACGGCGACTGTGGGCCTCAACTATACTGAGGACAAGAAGGATGCCTTCGGTAACATCGTGGACACGGATGTCTTCTCCGGCGTCGACCTTGTCGCGCTTGGCTTTGCCCAGGCGCTTGGCAACTTTGGTGTCGATGCCACTGACCCGGCGCAAGTCGGTGCGTTCGCTGTTAATAATCCGGCGGTCTTTGCGGGTATTCAGGCGGCTGTGCAGGATCCGGATCAGAACCCGCTTCTTGCCCTTCAGGCTCTGCAATTCCTGCCGCCTTTCCTCAACTTCCCGAACGCGGTTGAGGACGGCACGTCCAAGGATGACAAGCTGACTTACACCTTGCGCCTCGCCTATGATGCGACGGACAATGTGAACCTCTATGCGTCCTACGGCACGGGCTTCAAGGCGACGTCCTGGAACCTGTCCCGCGACAGCCGCCCGTTCTCGAGCGACTTCACACCCGGCTCGCCCGTAACGAGCCCTGGCTCGTCGCCTATCCGCGATGCGGGCCTGGCAGTGAACAACCTCTCGGTGGGTACGCGTTATGCGGGGCCTGAGCTGGCCACCGTCATCGAACTGGGCGCGAAATTCGCCTACAATACGTTCGCAGTGAACCTCGCCGTGTTCGACCAGGAGATCGAGGGCTTCCAGTCCAACACATTCTCCGGGACCGGCTTCAACCTGACCAATGCCGGCAAGCAGTCGACACAGGGCCTCGAAGTTGATGCCTCTTGGAACGCGACGGACAACCTGTTGCTGACCTTTGCGGGCACGTTTCAGGATCCGGTCTATGATGACTTCACCAGTACGGGCATCAAGATCGACCCCGCTCTGCCGCTGTCGGCAACGAACGAGCTCGATCTGTCCGGCCAGAAGCCCTACGACATTCCCGAAGTGGCGACCTCGACATCGGCGACTTACAGTTTCGATGTGAACTCGCTGGCTTCGTTCGTGCGTGTTGACTGGCAGTATGAGAGCGAGACGGATTATTCCGACGATCCGACCAATCAAGCGCTCATCAATGACAAGCACAAGATCAGCACATTTAACGCGTCAGCTGGCTTTACGACTGAGAATGGCCTGGGCGTGACTGTGTGGGGACGCAACATCTTTGATGACGAGTACATCACGGTGGCGTTCCCGACGACGGCCCAGTCCGGTTCGTTTAACGGTTATCCGAGCCAGCCGCCGACATACGGCATCACGGTGCGCAAGTCCTTCTAGGTCTCGCGTCATATTATATATGGAAAGCCCCGTCGCTTGCGGCGGGGCTTTTTGCATTCAGCGACCGGCATATGCCCGCAGCGAGACCAGTGCGAGGATGAGGCCGAGCGATTCGAAAGCGATGAAGAGGTAGAAGTCGGGCGTTGGGGCAGGGCCAAGGGCCAATGCAGCGGCGCGGGCGAACACGTAACCGCCCAGATAAGTGACGAGAAACCAGAGTGCGGATCTCAACATGGACTGTCGGATGGCGCCAGCGGCCATCAACACCGCTGCGCCGAGGCTGACACCGCCGTAGACACCGCGCATCTCATAGGCGCCGTTGGGCCCGCTGACGTCCACACCGAGGCTGGTGGTCATGCCGATTGGGTCCAGCAAGGACCAGAGCCCGAAGGCGGCGAAGCTGGCGGCCATGGCCGCGAGAAAGAGGCGAATCATCATGGCCCACAATCTAGGCCGTGATTCGCCACCGGAAAGCAGAAAGCGCGCGATGCAGGCCTTGCCTGCCATTGCAGGCGCGCATGACTATATAAGGAACGAAGTGATTCCTGTGCAGGAGGCTGAATGGCCCGCAATTCCGGACGCCCGCCCATTATCAATGCTCCGCCATGGGTGACGGGGATCGCACTGGTGCTGCTGGCGGCGCATGCGATTCGCGTTTTCCTGCCATCGGCGATGCAGGATGAATTGCTGTGGGAGACCGCGCTGTTTCCGGAACGATTCTGGGGCTGGGCCGGGGCGAGCATGCCGCCCGGCGCGGCGGAACCCTATTCAAATGCGCTTACAGCGCTCGCCACCCTGCTGACCACCGGCCTTGTCCATAGTGACTGGGTCCATGTCGGGCTTAACTCGGCCATGCTGCTGGGCGTCGGCAAGCCGGTCTATGAATACCTCGAGCGGACCGGGCCGAGGGAGCGAAACCGGGCGGGATATGTCTTCCTTCTATTATTCCTTGTGAGTGTTGCTGGCGGCTCTGTCGCTCACCTTGCGGCGACTTATCCGGCCGGTCCCCCTGCGATTGGCGCTTCCGGCGGCGTCTCGGGCCTGATCGCGGCAGTCCTTTTGGCGCAGCAGGGAGCGCGGCCTCGTCTGCTATCGCGAACGTTTCTGGGCGCGAGCCTGGTCTTCCTTGTCGCCAATGTGGTGCTCGCGCTGGTCGGCCCGTCCATGATGGGCGCATCCATTGCGTGGCAGGCCCACGTTGGTGGCTATGTTGCGGGGGCGCTGATGTGCCGATTCGTTATATGGCGACGCGAGGGCCTCGCGGCCTGATTTGTCTTCCTCATCGATTCGGTGCGCCGGATATGATAGAGTGCCTCAATAAAGAAACCGGATTCACCGGTAGAGGCTTGGAGGATGCTACATGACGATTGACCAGATTCTGAATGATAAGGGCCGGGAAGTGATCTCGGTTGGCGCCGATGATACGCTTGGTGATGTCGCCAAGGTGCTCGACAAGCGCCGAATCGGTGCCGTCGTGGCGCTGGACTCCGACGATTCGATCATTGGCGTATTGTCCGAGCGCGATATTGTTCGCCAGGTTGCCCGTAACGGACAGGCCGCTTTGGACATGAAAGTGAGCGATGCGATGACTCGCGATGTCGTCACGGTGCCCTCAACGATGGCAATTGAGGTCGCCATGCAGCTCATGACAGACCGCAGAATCCGCCATTTGCCCATTCTCCGGAACGATAGACTTATCGGTTTTGTGTCGATCGGAGATCTCGTGAAGTGGAAAATCGCTGAAACCGAGGCTGAGGCCGAGGCAATGAAGTCTTATCTTTCAGCGCAGTACTGAGCCTCCTGCAACAAAACGTGCAGATTTCTGCCGAAAGGCTGTTTTCAGGGGTTGCGGCTTCAGACCATGGGGGGTATTCCCCGGCCTCCGCTGAAGACGCCCTTGGGTTTCCGAAGCGGGCCCGCAGATCGGGCTGCTAAATGAGAAAAAAACTTCTTGCTTTTTTCTTCGAATAGCGGCTATATATGCGGCTCCTTGAAATGCCTGATTTTGCAGGCCGTACCATACGGTCTACCAAGTCATTTGTGCCCAAGTCCAGCAGAACGGTGGTCAAACACTAATCTGCAGAAAGCGCAGAAAGGGTGTTGACGGGAAACGAGGCGGTCGTTAGAAGCTGCCTCTTCTTGAAATGCCTGATTTTGCAGGCCGTACCATACGGTCGACAAATTCATTTGTGCCGAAATTACAGCAGAAACGGTGGTCAAACACCAAACTGCAGAAGGCGCAAAAAAGGGTGTTGACGGGCAATGAGGTGGCCAATATAAGCCGCCTCTTCCGGACAGGGCGGCGCCCTGGATGGCCTACCGGAACTACGGTTCCAGCTGTTTGACATTGTAAGAGATTAGGAAGAGAAACGCAGGCGGCGTGACGGCTTGCGGACGAGGATTTCGGTCCTTGTCCAGACGATCACGACGGATGCGTTTCTTGAGAAAATTCTTTTTCCATCGATCAGGTTTCGGCCTGATCTTTGTGACTAAGGGTTTCTCGTCAAAGAACGCAATTACTTGATGCTTATATAGCAACAGTTGCCGTCCTTATTCCAAAGGACGGATCGTCAGATCAACACTCAACTTGAGAGTTTGATTCTGGCTCAGAACGAACGCTGGCGGCAGGCTTAACACATGCAAGTCGAACGATATAGTGGCAGACGGGTGAGTAACGCGTGGGAACGTACCTTTCACTACGGAATAGCTCTTGGAAACGAGTGGTAATACCGTATACGCCCTCCGGGGGAAAGATTTATCGGTGAAAGATCGGCCCGCGTTAGATTAGCTAGTTGGTAGGGTAATGGCCTACCAAGGCGACGATCTATAGCTGGTCTGAGAGGATGATCAGCCACACTGGGACTGAGACACGGCCCAGACTCCTACGGGAGGCAGCAGTGGGGAATCTTGCACAATGGGCGAAAGCCTGATGCAGCCATGCCGCGTGAATGATGAAGGCCTTAGGGTTGTAAAATTCTTTCGCTAGGGATGATAATGACAGTACCTAGTAAAGAAGCCCCGGCTAACTTCGTGCCAGCAGCCGCGGTAATACGAAGGGGGCTAGCGTTGTTCGGAATTACTGGGCGTAAAGCGCACGTAGGCGGACTTTTAAGTCAGGTGTGAAATCCCAGGGCTCAACCCTGGAACTGCATTTGAAACTGGAAGTCTAGAGACCAGGAGAGGTTAGCGGAATACCGAGTGTAGAGGTGAAATTCGTAGATATTCGGTGGAACACCAGTGGCGAAGGCGGCTAACTGGACTGGTACTGACGCTGAGGTGCGAAAGTGTGGGGAGCAAACAGGATTAGATACCCTGGTAGTCCACACCGTAAACGATGAGAGCTAGTTGTTGGCAGGCATGCCTGTCAGTGACGCAGCTAACGCATTAAGCTCTCCGCCTGGGGAGTACGGCCGCAAGGTTAAAACTCAAAGAAATTGACGGGGGCCCGCACAAGCGGTGGAGCATGTGGTTTAATTCGAAGCAACGCGCAGAACCTTACCTACCCTTGACATGTCCAGTATGGTTTCCAGAGATGGATTCCTTCAGTTAGGCTGGCTGGAACACAGGTGCTGCATGGCTGTCGTCAGCTCGTGTCGTGAGATGTTGGGTTAAGTCCCGCAACGAGCGCAACCCTCATCCTTAGTTGCCATCACGTTTGGGTGGGCACTCTAAGGAAACTGCCGGTGGCAAGCCGGAGGAAGGTGGGGATGACGTCAAGTCCTCATGGCCCTTACGGGTAGGGCTACACACGTGCTACAATGGCAGTGACAATGGGATAATCCCCAAAAACTGTCTCAGTTCGGATTGTCGTCTGCAACTCGACGGCATGAAGGTGGAATCGCTAGTAATCGTGGATCAGCATGCCACGGTGAATACGTTCCCGGGCCTTGTACACACCGCCCGTCACATCATGGGAATTGGTTCTACCCGAAGATCGTGTGCTAACTTCGGAGGCAGCGAGCCACGGTAGGATCAGTGACTGGGATGAAGTCGTAACAAGGTAGCCGTAGGGGAACCTGCGGCTGGATCACCTCCTTTCTAAGGATGCTTTGGATTGTCTGGTTCGCCAGGCTCTAAAGCTCTAAAGAACATCGCCTCCTTGAGAGGCAAAACATATAGCGGTCTTCACGCCGTCTTCGTTTCTCTTCCTTCGTTCGTAATTCAGGTCGCATCGTTGTGACCTGAACATTAAGCGAGCCCCGCGGGCGCTTGTTATCGCCTGTCTTCGACTTTGACTGTGTGGCTCTGATGAGTTGCTGGTCACGGGCCGGTAGCTCAGGTGGTTAGAGCGCACGCCTGATAAGCGTGAGGTCGGAAGTTCAACTCTTCCTCGGCCCACCATCGAAACCTGTTCCGGCAGGGTAGGGAGCGCGCTGCGAGTGCCCGGTTTGGGGCCTTAGCTCAGCTGGGAGAGCGCCTGATTTGCATTCAGGAGGTCAGCGGTTCGATCCCGCTAGGCTCCACCATTCGCGTATGTACGAACGAAAGAAGTTTACCGTTTCCGGGCCCGTTGGGCTTGGGATATTTGTCATTGTAAGGGAAAGATTGATCCGGCTGGCCGCCATGCCTCGTGCATGAACGTCACCAGCATCAGCCGAATAACCTGCCTCACAGCAATGTGGGATCCAGGTCAAAGGGTCAGTCTGCAAGAAACCAACATGTCTGATCGAGATCCATGTTTGTGGCAAACGCTATGCGTTTTCTACTGCACATGGGTTTCAAAAACGATCAAGCGTCAAAAGGGCATCCGGGGGATGTCTTGGCGGTAAGAGGCGATGAAAGACGTGGCACTCTGCGATAAGCACCGGGGAGGCGAGAGCACCCTTTGATCCGGTGATTTCTGAATGGGGAAACCCATCTCCGAGATGTTGGATAATTCGAGCGCTTCGGCGCTCGACCTGTCTAACATTTCACTAGTGAGATATTTTAACCTGAATACATAGGGTTAAAAAGCAAACCCAGGGAATTGAAACATCTAAGTACCTGGAGGAAAGGACATCAATTGAGACTCCGTTAGTAGTGGCGAGCGAACGCGGACCAGGCCTGGTCTGAAACAAGGCGAAGCATCTGGGAAGGTGCGCCATAGTGGGTGATAGCCCCGTAGCCGTAAAATGAAGACCTTTTAGAGTAGGGCGGGACACGTGAAATCCTGTCTGAACATGGGGGGACCACCCTCCAAGCCTAAGTACTCCTTACCGACCGATAGTGAACAAGTACCGTGAGGGAATGATGAAAAGCACCCCGATGAGGGGAGTGAAACAGATCCTGAAACCGGATGCCTACAAGCTGATGGAGCCGCAAGGTGACATCGTACCTTTTGTATAATGGGTCAGCGACTTAGTGTTGCGTGCAAGCTTAAGCCGTTAGGTGTAGGCACAGCGAAAGCGAGTCTTAATAGGGCGACTGAGTACGTAGCATTAGACCCGAAGGCAAGTGATCTAGGTATGGGCAGGCTGAAGGTGCAGTAACATGCACTGGAGGGCCGAACCGTTGAGCGTTGAAAAGCTCTCGGATGACCTGTGCCTAGGGGTGAAAGGCCAATCAAACTTGCTGATAGCTGGTTCTCCGCGAAAACTATTTAGGTAGTGCGTCACGATGAGACTCTGGGGGGTAGAGCACTGAATGGGCTAGGGGTCCTCACCGGATTACCAAACCTTCTCAAACTCCGAATACCCAGAAGTTATGCGTGGCAGACACACGGCGGGTGCTAACGTCCGTCGTGAAGAGGGAAACAACCCAGACCGCCGATTAAGGCCCCCAAGTTATAGCTAAGTGCGAAACGATGTGGAGGTGCTGAGACAATCAGGAGGTTGGCTTAGAAGCAGCCATCCTTTAAAGAAAGCGTAACAGCTCACTGATCAAGCGCCTCTGCGCGGAAAATGTATCGGGACTAAAGTTATACGCCGAAATCGCGGGCTCAGTAATGAGCGGTAGCGGAGCGTTCCGTAAGCCTGTGAAGGTGAACCGTGAGGTTTGCTGGAGGTATCGGAAGTGAGAATGCTGACATGAGTAGCGACAAAGAGGGTGAGAGACCCTCTCGCCGAAAGACCAAGGGTTCCTGCGTAAAGTTAATCTGCGCAGGGTTAGCCGGCCCCTAAGGCAAGGCCGAAAGGCGTAGTCGATGGGAACCACGTTAATATTCGTGGGCCAAGGGATGAGTGACGGATTTCGAAAGTTGTATCCTCTTATTGGATTGAGGATGCGGCCTGGAAGTCCCTGGAAATAGCCTCCCTATTAGACCGTACCCGAAACCGACACAGGTGGTCAGGTAGAGCATACCAAGGCGCTTGAGAGAACTATGTTGAAGGAACTCGGCAAATTACCTCCGTAACTTCGGGAGAAGGAGGCCTCACATTGGGCAACCAGTGCTGAGGGGCACAAAACTGGGGGTTGCGACTGTTTATCAAAAACACAGGGCTCTGCGAAGCCGTAAGGCGACGTATAGGGTCTGACGCCTGCCCGGTGCTGGAAGGTTAAAAGGAGGAGTGCAAGCTCTGAATTGAAGCCCCAGTAAACGGCGGCCGTAACTATAACGGTCCTAAGGTAGCGAAATTCCTTGTCGGGTAAGTTCCGACCTGCACGAATGGCGTAACGACTTCCCCACTGTCTCCAACATAGACTCAGCGAAATTGAATTCCCCGTGAAGATGCGGGGTACCCGCGGTCAGACGGAAAGACCCCGTGAACCTTTACTACAGCTTCACAGTGGCATTAAAGAATATATGTGTAGGATAGGTGGGAGGCTTTGAAGCATGGTCGCTAGATCGTGTGGAGCCAACCTTGAAATACCACCCTTGTCTTCTTTGATGTCTAACCGCGCCCCTGGATGGGGCCGGGACCCTGTGTGGCGGGTAGTTTGACTGGGGCGGTCGCCTCCCAAAGTGTAACGGAGGCGCGCAATGGTAGGCTCAGAGCGGTCGGACATCGCTCGTTGAGTGCAATGGCATAAGCCTGCCTGACTGTGAGATCGACGGATCGAGCAGAGTCGAAAGACGGTCATAGTGATCCGGTGGTCCCGAGTGGAAGGGCCATCGCTCAACGGATAAAAGGTACTCCGGGGATAACAGGCTGATGATGCCCAAGAGTCCATATCGACGGCATCGTTTGGCACCTCGATGTCGGCTCATCACATCCTGGGGCTGGAGCAGGTCCCAAGGGTTCGGCTGTTCGCCGATTAAAGTGGTACGTGAGCTGGGTTCAGAACGTCGCGAGACAGTTTGGTCCCTATCTGCCGTGGGTGTTGGAGACTTGAGAGGATTTGTCCCTAGTACGAGAGGACCGGGATGAACACACCTCTGGTGGACCTGTTGTGGCGCCAGCCGCATTGCAGGGTAGCTATGTGTGGACTAGATAACCGCTGAAAGCATCTAAGCGGGAAACTAACCTCAAAACTAGGTCTCCCTGAGAGCCGTGCAAGACCAGCACGTCGATAGGCTGGGTGTGGAAGTGCAGCAATGCATGGAGCTAACCAGTACTAATTGCTCGATAGGCTTGATCGTGAAACTCGTGTGTAGTTGAAAGCGCATTGCTTTTGCTCATACTTGGACCTCGAAAAGACATTTTGGTTTCATATTGCATTATACCTTGCTGATTTCCGCCGACCCGGTGGTTATGGCAGGGGGTCCCCACCCGATCCCATCTCGAACTCGGTCGTTAAGCCCCCTTGCGCTGATGGTACTACGTCTTAAGGCGTGGGAGAGTAAGTCGCTGCCGGGTCCGCAGAACTCAGTAAGTATAATGCCTCTTGCAGACACACATCTTTCCTTTACCTCGAATGGTCATCTCGCGATGACCTGCCGTGACGGACGTCCGTGTCCTACACGGGCATCTTGTCCGGCTCAGCCAGAAACGGCGGGCCGGATTTGCATTTCAGGGGCTGGTCTCCTAAATGTACAAAAGTTGACGCGGGATGGAGCAGTCCGGTAGCTCGTCAGGCTCATAACCTGAAGGTCACAGGTTCAAATCCTGTTCCCGCACCCAAATTAGCCCCTGATTTCCTAACGGAAGTCGGGGGCTTTTTGCGTTTTGCGACTTTATTTGGATGATCGACACTCCAGGGTCTTGGCGGGGGCTTAATGATAGGCGCCGTCTGCGTTAACCAAGCCATTGGAACGATCGGCGTGCCTTGGGCATAGGTCTGGTGGAAGTCTCCTCCTCTTCCACCCTTTCTTCAGTGCCGGCGCAGAATGCGTCGGCATTGTTGATTTGGGCATGGGAGATACGAAAAAGCGCGCCAACCCCGGGGGCAGCGCGCTCGTTCTGGCTCAAATAAGCCGGGCTGATTATTCAGGCTTGTTGGCGTCAGCGGTCTCTTCGATCTTGTCGCCAGCAGCTTCGATGTCCTGGCCAGCGCCTTCAACCGTGTTGCAGGCTGTGAGGAAAAGAACGAGCGCAGCGGCGCCCACGGTTTTCATTACGGTTTTCATGTTCAGGTCTCCTTGCATTTAACCCGCAAATTTATCGCGCCTTCGGATCACCTGTTCCCAAAATAAATGGTAAATCCTGACTCTTATGCGTTCAGCGTTTTGTACTGCCGGGATCCGGTTGGTAGCGGATAATACCGTGCAGGAACATATCCACGACAATGTTCACTGACGTCCTGATCTCTTCTGCATTCGGACGCACATCCTCATCCAGTAGCGCGCGTGAGACGAGGCCTGAGCGTGTCATCTCCAGGAAGAGCGTGGCCGTGCGATAGGGATCCTCAAGGCGAATCTCGCCGGCTTCCTCGCGGTCTATAAGGTAGTCGACAAGTGCCTGGCGAATTTTGTCTGGTCCTCTGCGCTGGAACTCCCTTGGAATTTCTGGGAATTTCCGGGCGAGGCCGACAATCAGACGATACATCTCCAGCGATTCCGGTTCCAGCAGCTTGCTTGTGAATTGCTCGCCGATGCGACGCAGACCCTCTTGCACGGGCGTATGGGCGGAGAGTTCGACACCCATACTTTCTGTTATCTGACGCACACGCGCATCCAGCATGGAGATGAAGAGACCCTGCTTGTCGCCGAATTGCGAATAGAGCGTTGAGAGCGATCCGCCTGCGCGCAGCACGATTTCCGACATGCTGGCCGCTTCATATCCCTGTTCCAGGAATACCTGACGCGCGGCCGCTATAAAGGCGGCGCGCCGCTTGTCGCCCCGGGTCTGAGGCTCGGCCTCCTTGATCGCTTTGTTATGAGCTGCGGACATCCCGGCCGGGCTCCTCCCTGTATGTTCTTTTTCAGAACTCTTCTTGAAACCGTAATTGACATTACACATTTCTCGGGTGTAATCAACATTACACTTGCTGACGCAGTTGTGTGCAGCAGTCTGAAGAGGTGTGCACATGGCCCTGAAGGCTTTCCCGTCCGTTCCGAAAGTAGTCGAGCCGACCAAGGAAGCGGAAGACACAGGGACTCTCGTAAACGATACGGTAGAAGCGTCGGCGCCGGCCGCTCCCGTAAATATTCGCCGCTATGTGATGTTTGCCGTCGCCGGTCTCGCAGTGCTTTTTGGGCTGTGGAAGGGCGTTGAGTGGTGGAACACTGGTCGGTTCGAAGTTCGCACCGACAATGCCTACATCCGGGCCGACATCACGACCGTTGCTTCAAAGATCCAGGGCTATGTGTCCAAGGTCGCTGTTACGGATAACCAGGTCGTCCAGGCGGGTGATCTTCTCGTTGTACTCGAGGGGGGCGACTATGATGCCCGCCTGGCCGAAGCTCAGGCCGCCCTGTCGCAGGCTGAAGCCGCTGCAGCTCAAGCGCGCGCACAAGTCGCTTCAATGCAATCGCTTGAAGCCTCCGCCGTCGCAGACATTGCTGCTCAAAAAGACCGTGTGATCGAGGCACGTGCGGCCGAGCAGTCGGCCAAAGCCAATGCCAAGATCGCCAGCGAAGATTTCGTCCGATACACCGAACTTACAGAGAAGGGACATTACCCGGCGGCTCAACTCGACACGGCACACGCAAAGGCAGATGCGGCGAAGGCCAATGCCGACCAGGCAGCCGCCGCCATCACCACACAGAAAAGCCAGCTCAGTGTCGCTCAGGCAGGACTCGGGCGGGCTCGGCAGGACATTACGGCAGCCGAGGCAGCCGTGGCCGGCGCTGACGCACAAGTCGAAGCCGCACGCGCACGGGTGCAGGCCGCGCAGCTCGATGCGGGTCGCGCTGAGATTCGCGCACCAATTTCGGGTGTCGTAGCCAATCGCGTTGTTTCTGAAGGGCAATTACTCAGCCCCGGTCAGCAGGCCCTTTCAATAGTGCCTGTCGATCAGGCCTATGTTGTTGCCAATTTCAAAGAGACCCAGGTTGAGAATATGCGGCCTGGCCAGAAGGTGGAGCTGCACGTCGACGCGTACCCCGATCTCAAGGTGGAGGGCACTGTCCAGTCGCTGGCACCGGCGTCCGGTGCCCAGTTCAGTCTCATCCCGCAAGATACGGCGACCGGTAACTTCACCAAGATTGTCCAGCGCGTTCCTGTGCGTCTTGCGATTTCGAAAGAGGCGCTCGATACCGGATTGATGCGGCCGGGCCTGTCGGTCGAGGCGGTGGTCAACGTCAAACCTTCAAAGTCGTGAGATGAGCACGTCGTCAACGACGCATCCTGAAAACGCCCAGGCCGTGGCCGAGGGTGAGAAGATCCCGATTACGCTCCATATCGGCTTTCTGGCGATGATAATCGGCATGTTCATGTCGATTTTGGACGTGCAGATTGTTGCCAGCTCCATCCGCCAGATTCAGGCCGGCGTATCGGCCAGTGGCGACGAAATTGCCTGGGTGCAGACCGGTTACCTGATTGCAGAAGTTGTCGGCATTCCCCTGTCCGGCTTTCTCAACCGAGTGTTCGGTTTGCGCCGCCTGTTCATGATGTCGGCGGCGGCCTTTACGGTCTCCAGTGTTCTTTGCGCCATGTCATGGGATCTGGATTCCCTTATCTTTTTCCGCTGCGTGCAGGGTTTTGTCGGTGCGGCCATGGTGCCGTCCACAATGGCGGCCGCGTTCACCCTGTTCCCAGGCGGACGCTCGATGACGCAGCAGGTCATGATCGGCATGGTCGCCACGCTCGCCCCCTCGATCGGGCCAACGCTGGGTGGCTGGGTTACGGAACATATGAGCTGGCATTGGTTGTTCCTGCTTAATGTCATACCGGGCGTTGCGGCAGTTGTTCTCGTGTGGATGTACGTGCCGCGCCAGAAGGGCGAGACGCATTTGCTGCGCCGCGTCGATATCATCGGTCTCGCAGCCATGGCGCTCATGCTTGGTTCGTTTGAATGGGTTGTGGAAGAAGGCCCGGCGGAGGGCTGGACCCAGAGCAGCATGATTATCCGCTGGATGTTCTATTGCACCGTCGCGACCGTCATCTTCTTCTACCGCTCAACCCGATCCGCATATCCGATTGTTGACCTATCGGTGTTCAAGGACCGAAACTTTGCATCCGGCGCCATAGTCGGCGCGGTTGTCGGGTTCGTTCTATATGGCTCGGTTTACGCGCTGCCGCTTTTCCTGGGGCAGGTGCAAGGCTATTCAGCCCTTCAGATCGGTCAGATCATGAGCGTATCTGGTGTTGCAATGTTCATTGGTGGCCCGATTGGAGGCGCCCTGACGCGGCGTTTCGATCCGCGTCTTGTACTCGGCAGCGGGCTCATTCTCGTGACGGTTGGCGTTATGGGGAATGCGCACATGACGCATGAATCCAGTTTCAATGAACTGTTCTGGCCACAAGCCATACGCGGTATCGGACTGATCCTCACCATGGTGCCGACCACCAACCTGGCGCTTGGCACCTTGCCGCCACCACGCGTGGCGAATGCGTCCGGTCTGTTTACTGTATGTCGAAATCTTGGCGGCGCCGTGGGCATCGCGTTCCTGAATACGCTTATGCTGCATTACAATTCGCTGCATAAACAGGAATTGTCGGCGGGCATGAGCATGGCGCGGCCCGAAGTCCAGGCATGGCTATCACAGGCGTCCAGCCGACTTCAGGCGGCCGGCGTTCCCGACCCTGATGCGTCGGCGATGATGCAGTTGGGGCAAAGGGTGCAGATGGAAGCGCTGGTCATGACCTACAATAATCTGTTCATGGCGATGGCCATGGCATCGGCCGCTGCGTTTCTGGTTGTCTTCATCTTGCAGAAGCCGAATCCCGCTGCGGGGCCTGTTGCAGCGCATTAATAGCACGCAGAGAAAAGGGCGCCGAGTTACCAGCGCCCTTTGTCTTTATGAATTTTATCATCCAGCTTCTGTCTAGACGACGTTCTTGCCTTGAACGGCCCGGACAACGAATGTCAGGACGAGCAGCGCGAGGAATACGAAGAAAAGGATCTGCGCGATACCTGCCGAAGCGCCTGCGAGACCGCCAAAGCCCAGAGCGGCAGCGACGATGGCGAAGATGAAAAATGCGAGTGCCCAACCGAGCATGATAAGTCTCCTTGTAAATGTTAGCCGGCTTGATGCGCCGTTACATTACCAACTCGGAGGGGGCAGAGGCGGTTCCGGAAATTAACTTTGGAACTTTTTCAAGTCGTTCTGCGTTTTATGAACAGCACCTGATGCGTCTCGCGACTGGCTGGCAGGATTTGCAGCGGCATCTCAAGTCAGCATCAGGATTAACACGACACATGATCACTCGGGGGCCTTGCTTGAAGCTGTGCGCATTGATTAATCCAGACTCTGGATCCACGCCTAAAAATTCCGAAGACGCGCTGCTCGCAGAACTTGAAGCCATGGGGCTCACCGCACAGGTGATGCCCGCTGTTGGCGGAGAGATCGTATCTGCTGTGTCTCAAGCGCTCGCCACAAAACCTGACGCCTTGATTGTGTGGGGCGGCGACGGATCCGTCGCGTGTGCCCTTTCAGCGAGCGGTGTCGCCGGTCCGCCTGTCTTGGCCTTACCGGGTGGGACGATGAACCTGGTTCACAAGCGTCTCCATGGCGAGCTCACAGACTGGAAGGAAATCCTGCGTCGCGCGTTACCGTCCGAGGCGGAGCCTTTTGCGGCTGGCTGTGTCGACAAGCACCTCTTCTTTGTCGCGGCCATGATGGGGCAGGTGACCACACTCGCTGAATCACGAGAGGCCGCACGGCATGGCCAGATCATCAAGGCAGCGGAATTGGCAGTTCAGTCGGGTGCCATGAATATCGAACGCAGGTTGCGGCTTGAAGCCGTCCACGCAGACGGCAACCAGAGGCTAGACGCCGTGGCAGCGGCCGTCGTGATTGGCGATGGCCCGATCCCAAAGTTGGAAGTAGCCGCCATTGATCCGCGATCGACGTTTGATTGGGTAACGATCGCCGTCGATGCCCTCGTGCATGGATGGCGCGACGCGGAGTCGATCGAAATGGACGAGACGCGTACAGTTACGATTACTGATATTGAGGGCCTCGAGTTTCCAGCCACCATCGATGGCGAGACGGTCAGCATGCCCAGCGGCACGACCATCAGTCTGAAACGCCATGCTGCCAATGTTCTACGCGCCAGGCTTGGCTGATGCGGATAGTGCAACTCGCAGACCTGCACTTCGGCGCGGAAGACCCTCGCGCCATTGAGGCTGCGACAGATTCAGTCAGCCAGCTAGATCCGGATGTGGTGGTGGTCAGCGGAGACATGACCCAGCGCGGCAAGCACCGCGAGTTTGACATGGCGCGCAAGTGGATTGACGAGCTGAACCGGCCTTGTCTCATCGTACCGGGAAACCACGACACGCCGCTGTTTAACTTGGTGTCACGCGCCAGTAGTCCATTCCAGCGCCACGATCATTACTTCGACTCCTATGCCGACATGCTGCGGGTGGATGATGTCCGCATCGACGGGCTGAATACAGCGCGCGGTTGGCAGGCCCGCTCAAATTGGGCTGAAGGCTCCGTGCGCCTGCGTCATCTGGCGAATATTTTGAACCGTGATGTTGATCCCGATGTCGTGCGCCTTCTGGCGTGCCACCATCCGTTCCGGTCTCCCAAGGATGCGCCCTTGAGGACTCGTACACGTCGGGGGAGCGCCGCCAGCGAGATGATGGCCGAAAGTCATGTGTCGATCTTGCTGACTGGGCATGTGCACACGCCCCATGCCGAGATCATTGAGGAGCGCAATGGCCGCTATCTTGCCATCTCTGCCGGCACGCTTTCGACACGCCTGCGCAATGCCCCGCCCGCGTTCAACAGTCTCGATATTACAACAACGACCGTTTCGGTGACGACGCATGACTTCAAAGGTTCAGCATTCGAGCCATCCTCACTGGGCAGCTGGAAAGTCGCTTATCTCAAGCAATCATAAGCTGTCGCTCGGTCAGGAACCGTCCGGCATGTGAAGCTTCAGCTGGCAGCCGACACCGGGGCTTGCCTCCACTTCCAGTGTCGCGGCGAGCTGGCGCGAAAAAGCGCTCATCAATTTGGTGCCGAGGCCGCGTCCGTTTTCCTGATCGGATGGCGCGGAGGGGTCATACCCGCGGCCATTATCGGAAATTTTCAGCGTCGTTCCCGTCTCGTCGACAGAGAGGGATACGGTAATCACGCCACCTTCTGGTCCAAACGCATATTTCATCGCATTTGTGATGGCTTCGACAATGAAGAGGGCCATCGGTATGGCGTCATCTGCTGGCCGCATGACGTCTTCATAGTCCTGGACAATCTCGACGCCGGATTCCTCCATGCCGAGCGCTTCTGACAGGTGAGACACGAGGCCTGTCAGGAAAGGCTTCAGATGGACCTGCTCCAGACGCTCATTCTGATAAAGGGTCTGGTGCACAATCGCGAGCGCATCGATGCGGTGCCGGGCAGCAGAAATGGCTGCTTTCGCTTCTGGGTCGCGCAACTGTCGGCCTTGGAGATTGAGGAAGCTTGTAACGATCTGGAGATTGTTTTTGACCCTGTGGTGGATCTCCCGCACGGCCGCATCGCGGCTTGCGATGGCCATCTTCAGATCCTGGTCGCGTTCACCGATATCTTTGGCCATGACGTCCATGGCGCGGGCGAGCCTTGAAATTTCGTCAGGCGCCTTGTCGAACGTCTGGCCGGCTTTGAACTGGTAGCGACCCGCCCCGTAAACGCGGACGGTTCGCGTGAGCCGCGACAGCCACCGTAGCACGAGCGAGTCGATCGCAAGCCAGACCGCGAGCAAGGCTACACTGAAAGCAATAAGCGGCAGGCCGATGGATGTCAGGGGGCGCAGCGTGAAATCGCTCCAAAAACCCGGAGATTCCCGCGATATGGCAGCGAATACATTGCCAGGCCCCAGAGGCTTTATGACGACATCCAGTGGTTTGGCGCCCTTGTCCTTCAGTACGAAAAGGGCCGGGGTTTGCTCCTTTGAGACAGTCGCCACCCAATCTGGATTGAGCTTGGCGAAGCGGCTGCTCCCAAAAGCTTCGCCACGATCGTCCACGACGGCGACTTCAATACCAGTTGGCGGGCCAGCTTCATGAGCAAGGGCTGCGAGTTGCGCCGTGTGCAATTCAAAGCCGACCGATCCAACAAATGTGCCTTCATCGTCATCAAGGCGCAGGAGGATTGAGAACAACCAGTCACTGTCCCGGTTGCTGTAATACGTGTCGCTGCGAACGAGTTTTTCGCCGCGTTTCAGCCGTTCATTGTTTTCAGGATCAGGTAAAGTCCATCCTGCGTCTGACGGGGCCGAACAGGTCGCAACGCCCTCCGTGTCGAAATGGGCGACATTTGCCAGTGGGGCGATTATCTCTGACAGATTATTGTAAACTTTCGTGCATCTTCCTCGCGCCAAGTCGTCGCGATTTAGAGTCAGCAAAAGCGCTGCCTGATCTATGGATTTCTCAACACTGTCCAACGCGTCGTCTGACAGAAGAAGAAGATCTACCCGGCGCTCGTCGAGTCCCTTCGCTGCGTCGAGATAAGCCGAAAAAACTGAAAGCAGCAGAATAGGCATCAGGGCCGCCACCAGCGTCATGACGAGACGCTTGCGCAACGATCCTGATTTCCTATTGGATTCCGTGTCTTTCAGCTCAGATTGTTGGAGCACCAGCTATCTCGTCCGCCTGATCCATGATGTCGTCAAAAGCCCTGCTGGCGGACATGCCTGAGTCACTATTATAGCCTGTATTATTTGATTCCAGGATCTCTATGACAGCCTTGCGTGCGCGTGACACGCGGCTTTTTATTGTACCCACTGCGCATCCGCAAATCGCTGCCGCCTCTTCATAGGCCATACCACCAGCACCCACGAGAATAAGCGCTTCCTTCTGATCGACGGGCAGTTTGGCCAGCGCATTACGAAGCGCCAGAAGCTCAAGGCTATCGGTCGGGTTGCTGCTGGACAGCAGTGTGGCTTCAGCCACTTCCGGATCGAGCGGCTGACGACGCCAGCTGCGGCGTTTCTCGGAATAGAAAGCGTTACGCAGGATGGTGAAGGCCCAAGCCTTCATATTAGTACCAGCATGAAATGACTCACGCGCATTCCACGCTTTCAGCATGGCGTCCTGCGCAAGGTCATCCGCGAGCGTCGCATCGCGGCACAGACTGCGAGCAAAGGCACGCAGGTGCGGGATAAGCGTCGTAAGCTCTTGCTTGAACGCTTTATCATCGAGTTTTTCGGGCTCTGGTTTCATCGCGCGACGCTCACTCGGAATCCGCAGGACCGGACGAACGCTTTTGGTCTGCCTGTTCCAGCAGTTTCAAGAACTCATCTGGTACATCTTCCTGGGCAACATCCTCGTAAATGCGACGAAGTTGATCGCCAATTTTTGCACCGCGACGCTTCAGATCAGCATCGGATTTCTGCTGACCTGTCTGCTTCTTCTTGTTCATTGGCTGGACTCTGGATTCGATCAATGGATTGTACCTGCTGTTCAACTCACATACTTGAACTGCGGGCAATGGGTTTTGTTCCACCGCAAAATGTTTTTTTGCAGAAACCTGCAACCATTTTGGTCCGGGTGGGTTAAGAACGAGAAATATCGTAAGAGGGTTCCCATGGATTTGGTTAAAAATTTCGCTCCGCATCTGCCGTTCCTGCGCCGCTATGCGCGTGCGCTTACGGGTAGCCAGGACAGTGGCGACGCATATATCCGCGCTTCTCTCGCGGCTCTGGTTGAAGACCCTGACCAGATCGATCGCGAAATTGACGCGCGTACCGCACTTTATCGATTTTTCCATGTAATCTGGGGCGGAACAGGTGCCCAACTTGAAGCGCCGGATGATTCAGACGTAAATCCAGCTGACCGCCGTCTTCAGGCACTTGCGCCCATTCAGCGCCAAGCTTTCCTTTTGACGGCCCTTGAAGGGTTTTCCGTCAAGGAAGCCGCGTTCATTCTTGGCGTGTCAGAAGACGAGCATACCGAGCTGGTTACGGCGGCGCACCGCGATATCGAGCAAGAGCTCAAGACAAAAGTGCTTATCATTGAGGATGAGCCGATTATCGCGGCCGACCTCGAAAATCTTGTCGAAGACCTTGGCCATGAAGTCACAGGCAACGCGACGACGCGTACAGAAGCTGTCGAAATGGCGAAATCCACCAAGCCTGGCCTGATCCTTTGCGATATCCAGCTTGCTGACGGTTCTTCAGGTATTGATGCTGCGCATGATATTCTTGAGATCATGGATGTGCCGATCATCTTCATCACGGCATTCCCAGAGCGTCTGCTCACGGGTGAGCGACCTGAGCCGACATTCCTGATCCCGAAACCTTTCCAGGAAAACACGGTCAAAGCAGCGATTGGCCAAGCCTTGTTCTTCAACCCGGCCAAATCGCCTAACGTTGTGGCGTGATCTGATCAGCGAAACAGCGCGAGCAAAATGACCATGCCTACCAGCGCCAGTACGATGCCGAACCCAAGGGTTTTGGTCATTCCACTGATGCGCTGACCCTGGCGGGCTTCTTCTTTCTTAATCGTCGTTTCGTCTTCAGGCATACGCTTCTCCTTTCCCTACTGACGCGCCTCGGCGCGTCAGGTTCCTTCGAGTATCAAGTGCGGTATGTTGGAGCGCGTTTGCCGTTCGTTTTTCCATTGGTGGCAGCGCCGGCGTGTGATGTGTCATTTGCCATCGGAAACTTGGACAGATCCAGTCGGCGCAGGTGCAGATAGTCCGTGTTGAAATGACATAGGCGCGCGAGCCGCTCCCGGTCATCAATCAGGATAACACCCCGGGTCTCTTCAATAAGACCCGCGTGGCGCATTGCCGACATTGTTCGGGAGACGTGTACAGGGGTAAGGCCGAGTGCATCGGCGAGGTCGACGCGCGTCAGCGGAAGCGGCAACTGGCTGTGATTTGTGCCCATTGCGCCATTCATGCGTCTTTGCAGCTCGAGAAGAAGGTGGCCAATTCGCTCCTTGGCAGAGCGTCTGCCGAGTCGGACGATTTGTTCACGGAGGATGGACTCTTCCTGTACGGCGGCCCACCAGAATGACGAAGATATATCGCCGGAGGTTCGAAGCAGCTGAACGAATTCGCGCGTGTCTATCACGAGGATTGATACATCGGTCACGCTCGTGACGGTATGGTCGGCCTCAAGACACGCAAGAGCCTGAAGATCGAAAATATCTCCGGGCAACATGAAGTTGACGATCTGCCTTCGCCCGTCTTCCAACGTGCGATGCCTAACGGCCCATCCCTTGTTGACGATGAACAGCGTCTCCGCGACTTCACCGACGCGAACGATGTCCTCGCCAGCGCGGTACGTGACTGTTTTGGTGGTAAACTCGTCGATCAGTGCCCAGATTTGATCGTCCATAACGGCATACTGGGAAAGCCGATTCTTGAATGCTTGCATGGGGATCGTACTCCTGACCGCATACGGGGTTCCGCGTATTATCGCGAACCGCTTTAAAACATAGGCATTATCATGGAACAAAGCGACAGTGAGGCCGTTAATTCGCAGTTGAACCTACTGATTTTCCTCCAAGGAGCATGAAATGGACACCAAGACCGCCACTGGCACAAAAATTAAATCCGACATCGATTCCGATGTTGATGCGCTGAAAACTGATATCGCTGCACTGCGTGATGATCTGCGTCAGGTCGTCAAAGACATGCGCGGCCTCGCCGCCGTGCGCGCTCAGGCTGGAGTCGACAAAGGTACCGAGCTCGCCAAGGAAGCTGGCGAACAGATTGGCGAAGCGAAAACCGCTATGGAAAGCCGTATTCGCGACAATCCTCTCGGCGCCATCGGCATCGCGTTCGGAGCAGGGGTTATCCTTGCAATGATGCGCCGGAACTAGGCACTCATGGACACAACGAAGCTTCGCCTCTTCGCGGCCGTCGCCGGGATCGTATTCGGTCTTGGCGGCGTATTCGCGCTTGCAGTGGCATTGACCCTCGCACTGGCCATTTATCTCGGCACAGTGGGGGCCACGTTCACCGTGGCGGCGCTCTTCCTGTCTGCGGCGTGTATTTGCTTGTTCCTCTTCCTCCAGCCGACCAAATCATCTGCGGATGAGCTAGACGACATTGAGGATGCAACGGCAGATGCACTGGCAGACCTGCCGTTCGACGCGCTGAAGTCGGTAATTGAAAAGCGCCCCCTGACGGTTGCCGCCCTCGCGCTGCTGGCGGGATATTCTGTTGTGAGAGACCCTGCAGCTGTTGCGCGCCATGCGCAGCGATTCATGGTAGGGTTGCTCTAAGCGGACCATCAGGCCCGTAGATTATCGTGAGCAGCCGGACCGGAGATTCATGCGTTCTGCCATCCTGATTTTCTCAGCTCTTACGGCTGGCCTCGCGCTTGGGCGAAAGTTCCTGGCAGGTGAAGTGGCCAGCCGCAAGAACAAGGTTATCGAAGCCGCCGCGATAGAGGCGCGTCAGCGCATTCGCGAACAGGCCAATATCGTCCTGAAGGACAGTTTCGTCCATTTCGCTGCAGCGACCGGTGTTAAACTCCTCATACTCATCACACTTTGGCTATTCTGGCGGACGCAATTGCTTGGCCACGATGCCATTTCCGTGGCGGTCATCGTCTGCCTGGTCGGTTTTGTTATCCGGGATGCCTGGGTCATCTATCCAACCGCGCGCTTCGTTCTCAGCGCGCTTGTGCGCAATGGCTGGCACCCCATCCGGGCGCTGGGAGAGACCATTGCAGCACTCGTCTTTGAAGAAGTGCTGATGGAAGCCGAAGCGCTGCCCCAGCCGCGTTCGCACATGCTGCTTATCAAACTCTCTGGTCACGATCAGGACACGATGCACACGGAGATCGCTGCCGCCGTGGCTGATATTGCTCGCCAGTCCTCCTGGTATGATCTGCGGCCCTATATCTTCAGCGCCGCCGCCAAGACCGTCTCAATCATGGTGCTATATGGCGCGACCGTCGCCCTCCTGATCTCGCGTCTGCCGCACTATTGATCCGGCCTAGGCGCGGAAACAGTCGGCCACGCGGGCGAGCCAGCGCCTCACTTCATCGCCTTTCTCGTCCAGCGAATTGCCATGCCGTACCAGGATAAGGTCGAGCGATGGGATGAGCACAGTATACTGGCCCTGATATCCATTGGCGGAAAAGCTGTCCGGCCCGCACATGCCAAGCCACCAATGCGCGCCATAGCCCAGCGGCTCCGTCGGCGGTGTCGGTGTTGGCGTGCGCGCATAGTCGACCCAGCCTTCCGGCAGGATACGCCGACCATCCCACGCACCATCACGCATATAGAGCAGGCCAAACCGCGCAAAATCCCGCGCCGTGCAATAGCAGAATGACGAGCCGATGAACGTGCCCTGCGCATCGAATTTCGGCAGCGGCGATTTCATCCCGATGGGCTCAAACAATTCGCGAAACATGAAGGCGCGGAAACCGTCACCCGATTGCCCAGAGGCGCGCGCGGCGCAGCGGGCGACGATATTGGTCGTGCCGCTGGCATAGCTCCAGGCTGATCCCGGTTCATGCACCAGCGGAAAGCCAGCTGCGAAGCCGCCCACATCATCCTTGCCTGAGCCGAACAGCATCTCGATCACATCCGACACGCCGGCATCGACATAGTCTTCCGCAAATTTCAGCCCGCTCGACATGCGCAGCAACTGGTCCAGCGTGATGCGGCGGCGCGGGTCGTCCGCCCCTTGCCACTCCGGCACGTCAGCGGGGGCCTGCACGTCAATCTTGCCCTCGCGCACCAGTATGCCGACCAGCGCATGGGTCATGCTCTTGGCCTCTGACCAGGACGGATAGGTGTCCGTCGCCAGATTGTCCTTCCCATATTGCTCGGCGACGATGCGTCCGCCCTGAACCGCCAAAAAGGCATGCGTCTCGCCCATACTGGCTAGCGCAGCCTCACTGAAAGCGAGATCCAGAAGCCGCCCAAGTTCCCCCGAGTCCACCCCAGCGCCCAGCGGCCCCTCCGGCCAGCGCTCAGACGGCCACGCCACACCCTCAGGCTGGGACGGCAGGGGCACAAGCGTAGGGGAAGATGACATGGGCGGGCCTCGGCATGGAGTTTCAGCTATGCCTAGTAAGCAAAGCTGAGCCCATACCGAAAGGCCAAACGCCGAAATTGCCGGTGCCTTGGCTCATAAAGATGTGACGGGAATACTGGCGGCATGGAGCGGGTGAAGGGAATCGAACCCTCGTATTCAGCTTGGGAAGCTGCTGCTCTACCATTGAGCTACACCCGCATGCGGCGCCTATTTGAGCCGGAATGGTCCGGCGCGCAATAGGCGCCTGCCGTCACTTGAGTACCACCACCGCAACTGAGCGCGGTGGCAAGTCCAGAACCAACTTCTTGCCTTTTGCCTTCACCGTCAGCGGCACCGGGTGCACGGCGTCCGGATCGGAGAACGTGTTGCCCGCATCCATGGTTTTCGCCGTCAGCAACCGGCCCTCGGCCTTTTTCGCGCCGAACGAAGTCAGGTCCACGTTATGGCTGGCCCTGGCGTCTGCATTCACCAGCGCCACGATGAGCTGGCCATCCGCCGTCCGCGCAGCGCTCAGGCTGATCGCGGGCACAGTGACCTCGCCCAACGTATAGTCCGGCGATGCATAGGAGACCGGCAGAGCCTCGGCGCCCATGAACGGCTTGTACATCTCGAACACATGATAGGTCGGCGTCAGCACCATGTCCGCCCCGTCGGTCAGGATCATGGCCTGCAGCACGTTCACCATCTGCGCGATGTTCGTCATCTTCACGAGGTCGGCATTGCGGTGGAAAATGTTGAGGTTCAGCCCAGCCACCACCGCATCGCGGATCGTGCCCTCCTGGTAGAGCGCCGGCGGATTCTTGGCCTCATCCTGATCCACCCACATGCCCCACTCATCGACATAGAGGCCAAAGCCCTCCGGCAAGTCCTCGTGCTTGGCGATGATCGCGCGCTGGTCGGCAATCACGCCCTCCATGCGCAGGGTGCGCTTGATCGTTGAGGCCCATTCGGCTTCCGGAAAGCCGGTGGCCGCGCCTTTCTCGCTCCATTCCCCGGTCGGCAGCGTGTAGACGTGCAGCGACACACCTTCGATCAGACCGGCGATATAGGGGTGGCCCAGCAGCGTGTCGGTATATTCCGGGTTGCCGTCATGGGCGCCCGACAGGATGCGCACGGGCTGGTCGCCGGCGGTCTTCGCGAAACTGGCATATTGCGCATAGAGATCGGCATAGGCACCGGCTGTCAGGGCCCCGCCGCAGCCCCATGTCTCGTTGCCGATGGACAGGAAGTCGACCTTGTAGGGTGTTACGCGCCCATTCGCTGACCGCTCGGCGGCGCGGTCACCTGCCTCTGCGGTCAGGTATTCCAGCCAGTCGGCGGCTTCGGCGGTGGTGCCGGTGCCAAGGTTCAGGTTGAGATAGGTCTTCGCGCCGAGCCGTTCCGCGAGATTGAAGAATTCATGGCTACCAAAAGCGTTCGGCTCTTCCGTGCCGCCCCACACCATGTTCACCCGCACCGGGCGCTTGTCGCGAGGGCCGATGCCGTCGCGCCAGTGGTAAAGATCGGCATAGCAGCCGCCGGGCCAGCGGATAACCGGAATGTCCAACGCCTTCAGCGCACCGAACACATCATCACGTATGCCGTCCGTATTGGGGATGTCACTGTCCGGGCCGACCCAGATGCCGCCATAGGGCTGGGTGCCAAGATGTTCGAGAAACTGGCCGTATATTTCCGGCGCGATCGTGTGCGTCTCGGCGGCGAGGTCCACGTCGATTCTTGTCTGTGCGGCTGCAGGAATGGCCCAGAGCAGGGCGCACGCCAGACTGGCAACCAGTTGAACTCTCATTTTTCTCTCCCTTATTATTTTAGCGCTAACATTGCTGCGAGAGCCCCCGCCTGGTCAAGGTGCATCCGGAATTCCGGGCGCCGCATCAGCCACTGGCTAAGCAGGCAGGTTGCAGGTAGAAGGCCCGCATGAACGGATTTCTCGCAGTTGCAGCAGGCGGCGCCCTTGGCGCATCCATGCGTTATGGCATCAGCCAGCTCACAGTGCGGCATCTGCCGCAGGGCTGGCCCTATGGCACATTCGCGGTCAACATTCTGGGCAGCCTGGCCATGGGCCTGCTGATCGGCTGGCTGGCCTTGAAGGCCGAAGGCGTCAGCCAGACCACGCGCCTTTTCCTCGCCACCGGCGTGCTCGGTGGCTTCACGACATTCTCGGCCTTTTCGCTGGAAGTGGCTGAGTTCCTCCGTACCGGCGATACAGGCAAGGCGATCGCCTATGCCGGTCTCTCACTGGTCCTTGGCGTTTCGGCGCTGCTACTGGGCCTTTGGCTCGCACGGAGGCTCTACGCATGAGCGGTCAAATCATCACCGAAACCGTCACCGACAAGGAAGAAGGCACCCGCCTCGACCGCTGGATCAAGCGCCGCGTGCCGGTCACGCAAGGCCAGGTCGAGAAATGGCTGCGCACCGGACAGGTCCGCGTCGATGGCGGCCGCGCCAAGGCAAACATGCGCCTTGAGGCCGGCATGGCCGTGCGCCTGCCGATCCTTGACGGGGAAGCGCCGCGCCAGCGCGACCCCGCCGCCAATGCCTCCCAGAAAGATCGCGAGTTCCTCAAAGAGCTGATCATCTACGAAGACGACGAGATGATCGCCTTCAACAAGCCTGCCGGCCTCGCCGTGCAGGGCGGATCGGGGCAGGGGCGCCATATCGACGGCATGCTACCTGCGCTATCCGAAGGCGAGCACCGCCCGGTCCTCGTGCACCGTCTCGACAAGGATACCTCCGGTGTCCTGCTCGTCGCGAAATACCCCGCTGCTGCGGCGCGCCTTGGTGATCTCTTCCGGGGCCGCGAAATGGACAAGGTCTACTGGGCCATCACCGTCGGCGTACCTAACCCGCCATTCGGCCAGATCCGCTGCTGGATGGTCAAAGGCGTGCCAGACGACCGCGAGGAAAGCGGCTGGCGCCCGGTTAGCCCGAACGTCAAACGCCGCGACGCTGACCGCGAGCGCATGATGCGCACCGCGCAGGGCGTCGAAGGCGCGAAACATTCGATCACCGATTATGCCGTCGTTTCGACGGCGGGCCAGAAGGCCGCCTGGGTCGCGCTGAAGCCACTAACGGGCCGCATGCACCAGTTGCGCTTCCACATGCTGGAAATGGACACGTCCATCCTCGGTGACTTCAAATACCAGAGCCGCCGCGAAGTGCCCAATGGTCTCGCGCCGGGCCTGCACCTTCACGCCCGCGCGCTGATCATCCCGCGCCCCATCGGCAAGCCCATCTCCATCATCGCGCCGCTCTCGCCGCACATGAAGGAGACATTCGAAACACTCGGTTTTCTCGAACAGGAAGCGGGCAAGAACCCGTTGGCGCCTTTCGTCTGATGCTGAAACTGGCAATTTGGGATATGGACGGCACCATCGTCGACAGCCGGGACGTTATCCAGACGGCGATGGTCCGCGCATTCGAAGCGGAAGGGCTCATGCCGCCGGCCTATGATGCGACACGCCAGATCGTCGGCCTTGGCCTCCGAGAATCCTGTCAGATTCTCGCGCCGGATAATCTTTCTCCTGAGCGCGTAGACACGCTGGTCGAAGCCTATCGCAATGCCTTCATCGCGCGCCGGACCGATCCGGACTTCAAGGAGCCGCTCTATGAAGGCGCCCTCGAAACCCTCCAGATGCTGCGCGACGACGACTGGCTAATCGCCATGGCGACCGGCAAGTCCCATCGCGGTATCCGCGCGATCTTCGACATGCACCCGCTTGAGTCTTATTTTGATACAATCTGGTGCGCCGATGACGGCCCCGGCAAGCCACATCCCTTCATGGTCGAACAGTCCATGAAGGCGCTAGGCGCGGAAGCCCACCAAAGCCTGATGATCGGCGACGCCATCCACGATATCAATATGGGCAATGCGGCAGGCGTAAGAACGCTTGGTGTCACATGGGGATTTGGTGCAGCGCACGAGCTGGAAGCTGTCGGAGCCCACGAAATTCACCATTCCTACAACACGTTGCAAGAAAGCCTGCTTCGTTTCGCGCAGGCCACAGGGAACTAAAGGCTGCTCACCACGTAGCTGTGTCATAGGTGCTGACACAAGCTAAGGGTGGCTAACATGACATGGAAGATTGAAGCTGGAATCGTGGGCGGAGCCGCACTCGTTCTCGGTGGCTTCCTCGCAGTCATGGCTAACCAGCATGAGACCTCGCGTCCGGATCCCGTCGATCATTTCGTCCAGTCAGATTACGATGTCTTTGACCGCGACTTCAAAATGGGTAGCGCAGATTGCGCTATTGGCCTCGCGTCGCAGAAGATATGCATGCACAAATCGCCCCTGGAAAAGGAACTCCGGGTTGGACAGACGTTGCCCGCTTATATGCCAGCTCTCGGCGCGGAATTCCGAATTATCGTGAAAACGGCGCTAAAGTCCGACAATCTCAGAACGGTGCGCTATGGCCAGACCCTGGTCTTGATTGATGCCGAAACGCGTGAAGTGAAGGACATCCTTCGCCTCAATGCGCCTGATTTCATGGCTGCCCAGGCTGATACAACACAGCCCAAGGTCTGAAATCCCCCTTGGAACAAAGCGCCAGCAGGCCTAAAGGCTGCGGCATGACAAGTTCCGAACCCACTGACAAACCGAAACGCTTCTACAAGCAGGCCGCCGTCGAGACCATGGACGACGGCTGGACTGTTGCTCTGGACGGTCGCACGATCAAGACGCCGGCTCGCGCTGGCCTGGTCCTGCCGACCGAGCGGCTCGCTCGTGCCATCGCAGCAGAATGGCAGGCCCAGGACGCGAATATCGATCTCCTCGCCATGCACCTCACGCGCCTCGCCAATGTCGCAATCGACCGGGCGGAGGAAACGCGCGAGGAAATGGCTGACGAACTGGCGCGCTACTGCGAGACAGACCTGATCTGCCATATCGCCGACACGCCTGATGAACTGGCCGAGGCCGAGGAAAAGCACTGGGCGCCTGTGCGCGACTGGGCAGGCGATACGCTTGGCGTCAATCTGGTGCCCGTCATAGGGATTGTGGCCTCGCCCCAGCCGGATTCATCACTGGAAGCCGCGCGCGATCATGCGCTGTCGCTCGATGCATTCCGCCTGACGGGACTTCTCTTCGGTGCGGGCCTGTTCGGCTCGGCTCTTTTGGCCCTCGCCGTCGAGCAGGAGGCGCTCAGCGCCGAGGACGCCTACGAGATTTCGCGCATTGATGAGGCCTGGCAGGCTGACAATTGGGGCGAGGATGAGGAGGCCAAGGCGGTCACGGAAGCCCGCCGGCTTGAAGCCAAGGCGCTCGGGGTCTGGTTCCGCGCACTGGTCTGATCGCGTCGTCGCTGCGTACAATGGGCAAGGAAACGCGCACACCGCGTGCTTTTTTGTCCGGAGTCAGCCTTGATCATCGTCCATCATCTTGAGAATTCCCGTTCGCAACGGGTCCTGTGGCTGCTGGAAGAGCTGGGCATTCCCTATGAGGTGAAGCGCTACGAGCGCGACGCCGAGACCATGCTGGCGCCGCCTGAATTGAAAGCCATCCATCCACTCGGCAAGTCGCCTGTGATTGAGGATAATGGCGCCATCATCGCCGAAACAGGTGCCATTTTCGACTATATCCTGCAAACGTATGCAGGTGGGCGCCTCAGCGCGCCCGCGGGCACACCCGAGGCGCGTAAACTTACCTACTGGCTTCACTATGCCGAAGGATCGGCAATGCCGCCTTTGCTGCTGAAGCTCGTATTCATGCGCATGCCTGAAGGGGCGCCGGGCCTTCTGCGCCCACTCGTTCGCCTGATCGCCTCGACTGTCCAGCAGAGGCTGGTGGACCCGCAACTCACCACCCATCTGGCCTATTGGGAAAGCGAACTGGCCCGTACAGGCTGGTTCGTGGGTGACGGCCTGACGGCCGCCGACATCATGATGAGTTTCCCGCTGGAAGCGGCGGCGAGCCGCGGCGGTGCTGACAAGAGCGCCCCCGTCATGGACTTCCTGAATCGCATACATGCGCGCCCGGCTTATCAACGCGCGCTAGAGGCGGGCGGCCCTTACGCCTACGCGTAGCGGAAGCTGCACACAAACTGCCTCCTCCGGCGATAGATCGCACGGATGCTACTGTATTTGAACATGGCTGCGGTTCCCTATTTCGGGTAAAATAGGATTGATTGTATCAATCCAGCGAATAGCGAATCGCGCGTCCGTGTGGAAATGTCTAGAGCATAGGAACGCGGGCTATGGGTGCGGAAACAAACGACACGGCAGAGATTTCCATACTGAAGGAGGTCGGCCCCGCAGGCCCGAAGGTCGTCGATTACGTTTCGGCTTTCGAGAATTCCGCGGTGGGCATTGGGCATATCAACATGACAGGCCATTGGGAGTATGCCAACGGGGCCTTGGCTCGCATCCTCGGCTACTCAGCGTCCGAGCTTAAGGGCTTGTCGTCCCTGGATATGACGCACCCGGACGATGCGCAGCTCGATGCCGACCGTATTCTCAAGCTCATTACGGGTGAAGTTGAGCATTATGCCGTCGACAAGCGTTTTCGTCGGTCTGATGGCGCTTATATCTGGACGCGCAAGACACTGGTGGTGCGGCGGCGGAAAGATGGTTATCCAGAATACCTGATCGCGGTGATCGAGGACATTGATCAGCGCAAGAAGACCGAGGCCCAGAATGCATTCCTCATCCAGGAGCTTGCGCATCGATCACGCAACCTTCTGTCTGTCATAAGCTCCCTCACCAGCCTGCTTGCGCCGACCTGCCATTCTGTGCCGGAGTTTGAAGAAAGGCTGCTTGAGCGCCTGCACGCCATTTCACGGTCCAACGATTATCTGCTCGGCCAGTATAATGAAGGTGCTTCCCTCAATGCCTTGGTGCGGAGCCAGATAAGCGCATTTGTCGGATCTCATATGGAACAGGTCACCTTTGATGGTGTCGATATACCCATCAACGCAAAGTGCTCGGAGACACTTGTCCTGGCGCTGTATGAGCTGACATCCAACGCGCTTAAATATGGCGCTTTGTCTGCGAGTGGCGGTCATATACATGTCGCCTGGAAAATCATTGGTGCTGGCAATGAGGCTCGATTCCGCTTCTCTTGGAGCGAGCGGTCACCCCATTTGCTGGACGAACCGGGCGCACCGGGATTTGGGTCCCGTATTCTGGGTAGCCTCGCGCCCATGAGCGTACGCGGCTCTGTGACACGGGAATTCTCGTCAGAAGGCATGTCATGGACCCTTGAGGCCCCCCTGTCGGCGGTTATCGCGCAAGTTTCAGCCTAACCCGGCGGAAGCCATTGTCCCACTTGCCATCCCGGCTGCGCGCTTTATCAGTCACTGCTTCAGTTTTATGGCAGGGAGAGGCCCCCTCATGCAGGATGTAATCGACGCTCTGGAAGCACGCCGCGAAGTCGCACGCCAAGGTGGCGGTGCCGCGCGGATCGAGAAACAGCACGAGAAGGGCAAGCTTTCTGCCCGTGAACGCGTCGCTGTCCTGCTCGATGAGAACAGTTTCGAAGAATTCGACATGTTCGTGGAACACCAGTGCGCCGATTTCGGCATGGAAGAGCAAAAAATTCCCGGCGACGGCGTTATCACAGGCCAAGGCACCATCAATGGCCGCCTCGTCTACGTCTTCTCGAAAGACTTCACCGTCTTCGGCGGCTCGCTCTCCAAGGCCCACGCGGCGAAGATCGTCAAAGTCCAGAAAATGGCCGTGCAGAACGGCGCGCCCGTTGTCGGCATCTTTGATGCAGGCGGCGCGCGCATCCAGGAGGGCGTTGATTCGCTCGCCGGTTATGCCGACATCTTCATGGAAAACGTCCTCTCCTCGGGCGTCATCCCGCAAATTTCCGTCATTATGGGCCCGTGTGCCGGCGGCGACGTCTACTCGCCCGCGCTGACAGACTTCATCTTCATGGTGAAGGACACGTCCTACATGTACGTGACTGGCCCTGACGTGGTGAAAACCGTCACCAATGAGGAAGTCACCCACGAGACCCTCGGTGGCGCCTCCGTTCATGCCAACAAGTCCGGTGTCGTCGACGGCGCCTTCGAGAACGACATTGAGGCGCTGACGCAAATGCGCCGCCTGATCGACTTCCTGCCTTTGTCAAACCGCGAAGAGGCGCCCGTGCGCCCCGTGCACGACACGGTGGACCGCGTGGAGAACAGCCTCGACACGCTGATCCCGCCAAACCCGAACACGCCCTATGACATGAAGGAACTGATCTCCAAGGTCGCCGACGAAGGCGACTTCTTCGAGATCAGCCCGAATTTCGGCGCCAACATCATCTGCGGCTTTGGCCGCATCGAAGGCTCCACGGTCGGCTTCGTCGCCAACCAGCCGATGACGCTCGCGGGCGTGCTCGATATCGATGCCTCCCGCAAGGCGGCCCGCTTCGTACGCTTCTGCGACTGTTTCAACATTCCTGTCGTCACCTTCGTTGACGTGCCGGGCTTCATGCCGGGCACCAAGCAGGAATATGGCGGCCTCATCAAGCATGGCGCCAAACTGCTCTTCGCCTATGCCGAAGCCACCGTGCCGAAAGTCACCGTCATTACACGGAAGGCCTATGGCGGCGCCTATGATGTGATGAGTTCGAAGCACCTGCGCGGCGACGTGAACTATGCCTGGCCCACGGCCGAGATCGCCGTGATGGGCGCCAAGGGCGCGGTCGAGATCATCTACCGCAAGGAACTGGGCGACAAGGACAAGATCGCCGCGCGCACCAAGGAATACGAAGACAACTTCGCCAATCCTTATGTCGCCGCCCGCAAGGGCTATATTGACGACATCATCATGCCGCACTCGACCCGCAAACGCATCGCCAAATCCCTCCGCACCCTGCGCACCAAGCAGCTCGAGAACCCCTGGAAGAAACACGACAACATTCCTCTTTAGGGCTTCGCCGAAGGACATAATCAATGGTCGTCTACTGGATCGTCGGAGGCATGGTGCTAGCTGTCCTCGGCGCTCTCGGGGCGACCATTTTTTATACGCACACTTATACCATCGGGTTCGACATTTCGATCATAGGAATGGTGCTGATCGCGCTTGTGGGCGCGCTCATGGGGTGGGGCGCGTGGGGCTTTCGCTGCTTGTTCATGAGAGGATAGTCTCCATGATTCAGCCATCTGCGCCAAAAATCAGAGGCAAGTTCAAAGACGTGGCGTCGCGAGTTCTACAGGCTATCGTCGCAGTCGCGGTTTTGACTACTGTTATAATGTTCGTGGCGAACCAAAATCGTCAGGGGCAAGGCGTTGTTCCTGCGAGCATCGAAATTGGCAAGACGCTTGCCTACAAGCCGGACAGGCTTGGTTTGCCGGGAGGTGGTTGTTCTGGGGCGGTCTTCCGGCTCCGGGCGTCTTCCGCCCGCGCTATTGACGCGCAGGGCCTCACCTTCTTTGAAGGCATCCGGCGACCACGACAGTACGAGCAGATGGATGCGAGATACCGTGAGAGTAATTATTACGGCCAATGGCGCCCGACTCCCATAACGCATGACGTGAAAATCAATGAAGGGGCGTTCGCGTGGTACAGCGCGTTGAAGTGTTCCAATCTTAGTGATGACTGGAAAGCGGAAATGCGGCGTCAGATGCTGGTTTCCGGCAGCTATTACGCCGCTTCCCGGAACGGACACATTCTCGTCTCTCCCAAAGATAAGACTGTTTCCTATTTCTATGCAGATTGATCTCCACATCCGCCCCGCGCTTCCCGCAGACAGGGCCGCCTTCGTCGCCATCCTGCACGACACGTTCGAGTCCACTTGGCGCCCGCAGGTCACGCGCGCTGCCGTCACCGCCTATCAGCAAGGCAACCGCCCCGCCGCCTATGTCACCGAGCGCGGCCATCTCTTCCATGTGGCGACCCGCGCGGGCGCCGTTATCGGCCTCGTCGACTGGCACGATGATTTCGTCCACGCCCTCCACATCCATTCCGCCCATGCGCGCAGCGGCGCGGGCACCGCGCTGATGGACCTCGCCGAAGCCGAAATCGCCCGCGCCGGTTTCGCCACGGCCCGGCTCGAAACTGACACATTCAACACGCGGAGCCAGGCCTTCTACGCCGCGCGCGGATACATTGAAAAAGACCGCTATCCGGACCTTGAATGGAACAGCAATCTCACCACCCTTCTCCTCGAGAAAGTGTTGGGAAGACCCTAAGGATTCCCCGCCCTCAAGCGCCCCAGATCGTCTCCGCGTAGCGCAGGAAGTTCAGCCCCATGATCTTCTCGATCCGGGCCTCACGCCATCCCTTCGCGGCGAGCAGGCCCTGCAGCTTGCGGAACTGCTCCGGCCCGCGCAGGTCCGCGACGAACGGATAGGTGTCGGGCCGCTCGCCCGCAGCGCTGATGCCTGCGGCGCGCCGCTCGGCGATCTCTTTCGCCAGCACGGCCTCATAGGCGGCGAGGTCGTCGATCTGCGTCACGCTGCCATCCGTGCCGATTCCGACATGGTCTTCGCCGCAGATGTTCACCGCATGCGCGAGATGCGCCACCACGTCTTCGGCGGTTGCGTGGCCAGTCGAGTTCAGGAAGGGCATGAAATAGATGCCGACAAAGCCGCCCCGCTCGGCCACCTGGCGCAGCTCCGCATCGGTCTTGTTGCGCGGCAGGTCCGTCAGCGCGCGGCAGCCCGTATGATTGATCGAGATCGGCTGTTCCGAGGCGAGCGTCGCCTCGAGGCAAGTCTGTTCCCCGCTGTGCGACAGGTCCACCATCACGCGGTTCGCATTGCAGCGCGCGATCACGTCGCGGCCGAGCGGCGTGAGGCCCCGGTTCTTCGGCGCCATGGATCCGTCGCCGAGAAGGTTGGCCGGGTTGTAGGTAAGCTGGAAGACGCGCACGCCGAGCGCCGCAAACGTGTCCACCCGTTCCGGTGTCTCGCCCATCATCGCGCCATTCTGGAAGCCATAGATAAGGCCGATCTTGCCCTCATCCTTTGCGCGGCGAATATCTGCGGCACTGTAGACCTTCATCAGGTCGCCCGAATGCGCGCGCACCAGCGCGTCCGTCGCGGCAATTTCGTTCACGGAGTATTCGTAAGGATCGAAGGGCCCCGCAACATAGCCGAGCGTGACGTTCACGGCCGTCAGGCCCGAGGCGTGCGCCTCAGCCAGTACGCGCGGCGACACATCCGGCACATTGCCATCGCTCGGATGGTTCGGATCACCGAGGCCACCAAGCGCGTTGACCACGATCATGTCGTTCTTGCTGGCCGCTGTGCCCGTCGCCACGCGCGGGCCCGCCGCAGCGCAGCCCGATACGGCCGCCACGCCAGCCAGGAAGGCCCTGCGATCAATTGCCATCGGCCATCTCCGCCTCGGTCACCGGCACATAGTCTGCCCGGCGGTATTGTGCCCCGCGCTTCACGGTCATCTCGACGGAGCGGATGTTCTGAATGTCCGCCAGCGGGTCATCTGCCAGAACCACGAAATTCGCGAGCTTGCCGGGCGCCACCGTTCCCATCTCCGCCTCAACGCCAATGGCCCGCGCGCCGACATCGGTCGCCGAATGGATCACCTCAAGGGCTGGCATGCCAACGTCCTGCGCCAGGAAGACCAGCTCGTCGAACACATCCGGCCAGTCGCTCTCTGCGCCGGACACCGTGTCCGTCCCGGTCGAGATCGGCACGCCCGCCTTCCAGGCCTGCCGCGTCAGCCGTATCGTGGCCGCGCCGGTGCAGCGCAGCGGCTTCGCGTGCGGGTCTGCCTTGCGTATCGCCTCCTGCAACACGAACAGGCTGCCCGTCGCATCAAGGATGGTGCCTTTGTCCAGCATGCTGGCATAGAGGCCCGCCATCACAGGGTCTTCCGGCTGTTCCAGATAGGCTTCGTCAACCGGGGTGCGGTCCTCATAGGCCGCTAGCATCGCCGGGCCCGCCTCATACGCGAGGTAGCAGACATGGCTGACCGTATCGACGCCCGCATCGATCCCCTCGGCCGGGCGCGTCGGGAACACGGCGCTGTGAGCCCACACTCTCAGGCCCTGCCGGTGCCCTTCCGCAGTGATCGCGGCCACAAGCTCAGGCGGCAGGTCAGCATAGATCTTTATCGCTGTGGCGCCGGTGCCCCGGGCGAGCATCACGGCCTCTTTCAGGTCCGTTTCCGCGTCGATGGCCTGCATCCAGGGCGCGGTGCCGGGCGCATATCCCATGCTGGCCGCCGCGACCCGCGGGTCTGCGAAGAAAGGCCGTCCGGCGAAGAGGGCGACATAGTAGATATCCGGCGCCGCAATCTCCGCGTAGCGGGCCTCCCGTGCGAGTTCGGCGACCGAACGCACATCGTCCGCCATGTCCCGCACGGCGGTCACCCCGCCATAGAGGTTCCGGCGCAGCATGGCGCGTGCCATGGCCGGGGCGGGCGGCGTCGCCATATGGACATGCGTGTCGATCAGGCCGGGCATCACGTACCGCCCTGCGAGGTTCACGATAATGGCGGGCGTCGCCTCCTGCGGCGCTTCCCCGTGCGGCACGACGGCGAGAATGCGCTCGCCCTCGACCACGATGTCCTGATGCTCAAGGGCCGGGCCGCCGGTGCCGTCGATCAGCGTGGCATCTGCATAGATGGTCCTGACTGGGCCGGCCTCTTCGGCACTGGCCACAGGGACGGAAAGGAAAAACGAGGCAATCAGCATCGCGGCGGTGGCGGGGCGGGCAGGGTGTTTCAGCATGCAGGCTAGGTTCCACTGGCGCCCGGCTCCGTCAAGCGGCTCGGCGAACCCACTCGGACGAACCGACCCGAAACACCCCCTTGCTGCCCCTAAGGGAAACCCGCCTACATTCCTCCCATCGTTATCAAACACCGTCGGAATACCGGCACAAAGGAAGGAAAACACCCATGGCTGAAGCCTATATCTGCGCCGCCGTGCGCACCGCCGGGGGCCGCCGCAATGGCCGCCTTTCGGGCATCCACGCCAACGATCTCGGCGCCCGCGCGCTTGATGCTGTGGTCGCCCGCGCCGGCATTGACCCGTCTGTCATCGAAGACGTTATCTTCGGCTGCGTCACGCAGGCTGGCGAACAGGCTGGCCAGGTTGGCCGCATGGCCGTGCTCGCCTCGGGCCTGCCCGACAGCGTCCCCGCCGTCACCATCGACCGCCAGTGCGGCTCGTCCCAGCAGGCAATCCAGTTCGCCGCGCAGGCCATCATGTCCGGCACGCAGGATGTCGTCATCGCAGGCGGCGTGGAATCCATGTCGCGCGCCATCATGGGGTCGAACTACCTACCGGGCTCCGGCATCTCGCCCATCTCTGATGCCATCAAACAAAAATATGGCGTGAAGGGCTTCAGCCAGTTCGTCGGCGCTGAAATGGTTGCCAAGAAGCATGGCTTCACGCGCGACGACACCGATGCCTTCGGCGTCGAGAGCCAGCGCCGCGCGGCTGCGGCCACCGAGGCCGGCGCCTTCAAGGACGAGATCGTGCCTGTGGAAATCGTCACGCCCGAAGGCGAGATCGAAATGCATACGGTCGATGAAGGCATCCGCCCCGGCACGACGAAAGAGGCCCTCGCTGGCCTGAAAACCATGGCCGAAGGCGGCATCCTTACCGCCGGCACATCCAGCCAGATCTGCGACGGGTCGTCCGCAGTCCTCGTCGCTTCAGCGGAAGCCGTGAAGCGCTACGGCCTGACGCCGCTCGCGCGCATCCACAATCTCACAGTCACCGCTGGCGATCCGGTCATCATGCTGGAAGAGCCGCTCTTCGCCACCGACAAGGCACTCGCCCGCGCTGGGCTGAAGATCGGCGATATTGATCTCTATGAGGTCAACGAAGCCTTCGCGTCCATCCCCATGGCCTGGGCCAAGCACACGGGCGCTGACCCGGACAAGCTCAACGTCAATGGCGGCGCCATTGCCCTCGGCCACCCGCTCGGCGCCACCGGCACCAAGCTGATGACCACGCTCATCTACGGCCTCAAGGCCCGTAACAAGCGCTGGGGCCTGCAAACCATGTGCGAAGGCGGCGGCGTCGCCAACGTCACGATCATCGAAATGGCCTGATGAAATATGGCGGGGAAGGCGCTTTGGCTTTCCCCGTCACCTTTTCCGCACAAGGGCCCATATCAGGACGCCGAGTGACGACGCTACGGCCAGTCCCGCCAGAATGTCCTGCGGTCCGTCCACCAGCAAGGCCCACACCAGGCCCGTCAGGCCGATCACGAACAGCGAGGCTGGCACGGCAAAAATCTGCCCAAGGCTGGCCTTGCGTTTCATGCGGATGTCACCGGCCCGCGGCCCGCCACAGGGCGCTTCGCCCGCACCCGTGCCACCCACAAGTACATCCCGCTTGCCAGAACGATGATCGTGATCACGTCGAGCACGGCCCAGACCATTTTCAGGAACAGCCCGCCATAGTCGCCAAAATGCAGCGGTCCTGACAGGGATAGCGCCTTCACGTACCAGGGCATTTCTCGCATGCCTGCAAAGCTGCCATCGTCGGCGCTTACCAGTGCTGGCGCGATGATATGTTCAGTCAGCGGCGTCTGGCCATGAAGGAAGATGGCGTAATGGTAGTCGGTGGAAAAGCCACTGCCCGGGAATGCCACGAACTGCAACTCCATGCCCGGCGCTTCGGCAACGGCACGGTTTACCGCAGCGTCCAGTGATGCGTAGACAGCCGGTTGCGGTGCATCGGCATAAGGCGCCACCAGATCAGCCAGTTCATGCGTTTTCCAGTTATCGATGATTGGCGTTGCCAGCGTGTTCATGACCCCCGTCAGGCCGACCACGATGACCCAGGCTACCGTCACCACGCCGAGCAGGTTATGATAATCGAGCCATTTCAGCCGGGTCGACTGGCCACGGCGGACAGTGCCGAATTCAAGCTTCCGCATGAACGGCGCATACAGCACCACGCCGGAAACGATCGCCGCAACGAACAGCGTACCCATTGCGCCGAGGAACAACATGCCCGGCAAACCGAGGAACATGTCGGTGTGCAGTTGCAGAAGGAAATCCATCACCGCTCCGCCAACATCCGCTGGCGGAACAAGGGCGCCGCTCGTCCGGTCGAATGACGCGAAGTGCATCGCGCCGCCGGGGGCGTCCGCTGTTGGTCCGGTCGTCACGTTCACAACCGGCCGGTCGATATCAAAACTCATGAAGATCGGCACTTCGCCGGGCCGTTGTGCCAATGCACCGGCGAGCAGCGCGTCGAGGTCCAGCAAGGGGCCATCGGGGTGGGCGGCCTCCCATGTCGCCGGGTTCAGCGCATCGTCAATCTCGTCATGAAAGATCAGCGGCAAGCCGGTGAGGCAGAGCATCAACAGGAAACCTGTGCACACAAGGCTCGTCCATGTGTGCACCTGGCTCCATGCCCGGATCGTCGATGATTTCATTGCGCCTGCCGGATCATCTTAGAAGTCTATCGATGCCGATACCATCAGCGTGCGAGGATTGCCTTGGATCAGGTAATTCGCACCCGGGAAGCCACCTGTCGAGGCCCAGTAGGTTTCATCCGTTACGTTCTCGACACGGGCACGCAACGTGACAGGGCGTTCCGCCATGTTCAGCGTATAGCGGGCGCCAAAGTCCAGCCGTGTCCAGCTATCGATCTCGGTTGTGTTTGTTTCGTTCACATATTGCTCGCCGGTAAACACGATCCGGCCGTCCAGCGTCAGGCCGGTTAGGGCTGGTACATCCCATTCGGCATTCAGGTTTGCCTGTGTTTCCGGCACGCCGATCACGGTATTGCCTTCGTTCACGCCACCCTCGGTCTTCGCCAGTTCGGTATCCAGGAAGGTCGCGCCGCCAATCAGACGGAAACCGTCAACAGGTTCACCGAACACGCTGAGCTCAATGCCCTGATTCTCCTGCTCGCCGGATGACTGAAACACCTGGTTCACCACAATGGCATTAGGCCGCGTTAGCGAAAAGACGCTCAGTGTGCCGCCAAAATTGCCGCCATCATACTTGACGCCGGCTTCCACCTGCTCGCCCTTGAATGGCTCCAGCACCTCGCCAGCATTGAGGATGGCCACGCCGCCACTGGTGCTGGGGGCAATGCTTCCCGGCTGCAGGCTTTCAGCATAGTTGCCATACAGCGAAATGGCAGGGCTCAGCTTGTAGACGAGACCGAAGGCGGGTGTGGTCGCGCTGTCGGAATATCCAGAAAGGCGCAAACCGGAATTATAGTCGAACGAGGTTGTCTCGATGTCCTGATGCCGCACGCCAATCGTGGCCAGAAGGCGACCCTCGATGAAGGACAGCGTGTCCGCGATGGCATAGCTCTGATTGTCGACCTCCTCGGTCTTCAGGGGATCGTTCAGTTCGCCGCCAAGGAAGAAGTCCGGCACAGGCGCGGCGACGGCCACAGGGTTGTAGAGATCGCTCGCAAACGGCGTGGCAAAGCTGGAGAATGCATAGGCGTTCTTCGACTCAACCTTGATGGTCGAGGCGGATACGACGAGGCTGTGGCCCACAGGCCCTGTATCGAATGTCGCGCGTGCGCCCGTGTCGAACGAGAGAACGTCATCCTCGCGCGTGTTGTCGAAACGGTAAGCGGTCAGGCTGCCATCGGCCGCCGCACTGGGATTGGCCAGCACATTGGCTTCCTCGCCATTGCGCACGCCACCGGCGAGCCAAACGCTGATATTGTCTGTTACGTCATATTCGCCGCGCGCCACGGCGAACAGTTGCTCTTCGTCCGTATAGGTCCATGGCTGGGCATAGTTGACGTCGGAATCCGGCACATCAGGTACGTCGCCCAATGGTGTCACCTGCGGGCGCGGCGCATCGATATGATTTTTCTGGTAGCCCGCGTCAGCCGAGAAGCGGAAGCGCTCGCCGGCATAGTCCGTGCCAAGCGAGATGACAGACAGTTCGCGCTCCTGGCCGGAGATCGAAGTTTCGCCCTCGCGCCGCACCGCGTTCATGCGAACGCCCCATTCTTCGCTGGTCCCGAACCGTGTGCCGAGATCAAGGGCGGCATAAACCTGGCTGTCGCTCTCGAAGCCGATTGTCGCACGCCGCACGCCACCATCGGGCGCGCGCTTGGGAACAAGGTTGATCGTGCCGCCAACGCCGCTACCGCCCGGCGCTGCGCCATTGATGAAAGCGTTGGCGCCGCGGAACACTTCCACCCGCTCGAACAGCTCGGCCGCCACATATTGGCGGGGCAGAATGCCGTAGACGCCATTCAGCGTTATATCGTCTGAATACACCGGAAAGCCGCGCACGATGTAGACTTCCTGAAAGTTTCCGAAGCCTTTGGCCACGCGCACGACAGGGTCGTTCTGCAGCACGTCGCCAACGCTGTCGGACTGCTGCGCCGACACGAGGTCGGCCGTGTAGGTCGTGCCTGAGAAAGGCGCGTCGAGATAGTCGAGATTTCCCAATAGTCCGGCACGGCCACCGCGCCCCACTTGGCCGCCAGCATATTCTTCCAGCAATTCCACCTGCGAGGCAGACCCCGTCACGGTTACGGTGTCGAGCACGCGCGCAGACGCATCTGACGACGAATCCTCCTGCGCAGAAGCAGAGACAGACAATGCGCCAAGCGCCACGCCCGTGAGCGCCCATTTCCAGCCAGCGGAATTCATCATTTTCTTCACCAATCCAGTCAATTTACCCCGTCTGTAAATGCAAGTCATTCTCAGATCAACAGGACTTATGTAGACGAGATGCATGCTGGAGATGCTTGTGTATTGGGGGCACAGTTCTCCAATCTTTCCCCACCCCCTTCCGGCTGACGTATAATAGCGACGATGCCGGACTACAGCCTCTTCCGCCCCATGCAGGGCTTGCCTTGGTACCTCGTACTGATCTGGCCGGTGATCTATTTCCGGATTCAGCGCCTGATGGACTGGTTCCAGGTCAATGGCGGCCCGGGCTCGCAAATGTTCTGGGGGCTCAGCAAAACAGGTCACGCCGTCCTTATCCGGGTATCAGACGACCTGTCCGGGCATCGTTCGGGGTGTTTTCGGGCACCGGTCTCGCCTCGCCTGAGACTTGCTCTGGCTGCCGAAACAATCAGCCCGTGTCCCCTGCGCAGGCAGGGGCGGCGAATCCCGGCCAGTCGCACGCCCGCGCCCCTGCCTGCGCAGGGGGCACGGGCTTGCTTGCTGCCGCTGCCGGACACCTGACCGCGAACACCATCCTGAAAACCCAAACTTCACCTCCAAGCGCCTTCACAGGCGTCGCAAACATTTGCCCATAATCTGGATTCCTCTGATCATCTGTGCCACCTAATCCGCTGAAAGCGCCGCAAGGGCGCGCGGTACGGCAGAGGAAACGCGATGATCAACCGGCTCACACTTATGGCGCTGGGCGGCGCCTTCTTTCTCGGCGGCTGTGCTCACGAGGCGGAAGTCGCGCCCGCAACCATCGTCGAGGCCGAAGCGCCTGAGGCTCCGGAGCCGGTGACCGAGGCCTATACGGTCCGCCTCTTCGGCGCCGATATCGGCGAGATGACCGCCGTGACCACAGGCCCCGGCATCAAGGTCGACTATGAATACCGCAACAATGGCCGCGGGCCGACCATGGCCGAAACCATTCTCCTGGGCGAGGACGGATTACCCGTAAGCTGGACCGTCGATGGCAACACCACGTTCGGCAACAAGGTCACCGAAACCTTCGCCCTTGATGATGGCACCGCCCGCTGGGTCGATACGACGGGCCCGGGCATGGCCGACGCTGACGAAGCGAAAATCTACATCGCCCAGAATGCCTCGCCCTATGCGCTCGCAGTCTACGCCCACGCGCTCCTGGCCGATGATGACCAGACTCTCGCCGCCTATCCGGCAGGTGCTCTCCACCTTGAGGCCCTCGAAGACGTCACCGTTGAAGGCGGTCCCGAGCCCATCGGCACCACGGCCTATGCCCTGACCGGCGAAAGCCTAGACCCGACTTATTTCCTGATGGACGCTAATGACGCCTTCTTCGCCGTCATCAGCCCACGCTTCCTCGTCATCCGCAAAGGCTATGAAGGCGCCGAGGCCCAGCTCACCAATCTTGCCACGCGCCTTGCCTCAGAGCGCTATGAGACGATCCAGACCAGGACCGCCCATAATTACGGCACGCCCGTCCGCATCGCCGACGTGCGCATCTTCGATCCGGTGAAGAAGGCGCTGACCGGCCCGGTCTCCGTCCTCGTCGAAGGCACCACGATCAAGGCGATCGAAGCGGCCAATGTCAGCCATCCCGACGAGACCATTATAGATGGCAATGGCGGAACCCTGATCCCCGGCCTCACAGACATGCACGGCCATGTTGGCCAGGACGATGCGCTGCTCAACATCGCCGCCGGTGTCACGCTGATCCGCGACATGGGCAATGACAATGCGAAACTGGCCGAACTGATTGGCAAGATCGACGACGGAACGCTCGCCGGCCCGCGCATCGTCAGGAACGGTTTCATTGAGGGCAAGAGCCCGTTCAACTCCAATAACGGCATGCTCGTCTCCAGCAAGGAAGAAGCCGTCGCCGCCGTCGACTGGTATGCTGACCAGGGCGACTATTTCCAGATCAAGATCTACAACTCGATCAACCCGGACTGGGTGCCTGCCATGGTCGCTGAAGCCCGCAAGCGCGGCCTCGGTGTCACCGGCCATGTCCCGGCCTTCACCAATGCCAATACCATGATCGAAGCCGGTTATGATGAGATGACCCACATCAACCAGGTCATGCTCGGCTGGGTGCTTGAGCCCACCGAAGACACGCGCACCCTCCTGCGCCTCACCGCCCTGCAGCGCCTGCCAAAGGTCGACTTGGACAGCCCGCAGGTCCAGCACACGCTCGACCTTATGGTCGAGAATAATGTTGCCATCGACCCGACCTATGAGATTCACGAAGCGCTGCTTCTCTCCCGCAACGGCGAAGTGCAGGCTGGTGTGGTGGATTATATCGATCATATGCCCGTCGGCGAGCAGCGCGATGCCCGCGCGGCCTGGTCCAATATTGAAACGCCGGAAGACGATGCAGCCTATGCCGGCGCCTTCGACCAGATCACCGGCACGCTGAAGCGCATGAAGGATCGCGGCATCTTCATCCTGATGGGCACCGACATGGGCGGGGCCTTTACCCTGCACCGTGAATTGGAGCTCTATCAGAATGTCGGCTTCACCCCGGCCGAAATCCTGGCGCGCGCAACCCAGGAAGCGGCCGACTATGTGAAGCTCGGCGATAAGGTTGGTTCAATCACGCCCGGTAAGAAAGCGGACTTCTTCCTTGTCCCCGGCAACCCGGTCGAAGACCTGAAGGCGATCAAGACGATCAAACTCGTATCCAAGGATGGGACGATTTACTTCCCAACCGAAATCTATCCGTATTTTGGCATCGAGCCCTTTACCGAAATTCCCGATGTGATGGCGCCTGCATCGGCCAATTAGGGCGCTGCTACGCGCATTCTGTAAAATCTGTTCCGGGAGGCGCTGTAAAAAGTTCAGCAAGCCTTAGCAAAATCTTACGGCCGCAGCGGGCCCGAAAGGGCATGCTGCGGCTGTTTTAGTTAACCCAATTGTTTGAATACTTTCGGAAAATTAACACAGAGGTCCCAAGTTGCGGGCCGCGCGTTAACCATCATTACCTATCTGCAAGAATGATGCGGCTTTAGGGCTTAGTTTACGGGTCCGGCGCATTGTGGGCGAAGGTTAATACCAAGCCTTCCGTTGTTAAGAGGTGATACAATGCTGAAGAAAACTGTGCGCTGGGGCGCAGACGTCGGCTGTCAGTCGAAAATCAAGCCGCTCGACCCGAAAGCTGACATGTCGGAGTTTGGCCTGAAGGGTAAGCTGGCCGAAGGCGAGCTCGGCTTCAACCGCGCGCTGACCAAGCGCGACGCCAAGAAAGATGCCGCAGACGCCATCCCTGCGTCCGATGCGATTACGCAGGACCAGTGGAGCGAACGCGAACAGCAAATTGCAGAACGCGCGGAATCCGTGCGCCGGGGGCTCACCACCTGGCTCAGCACGACCGCAGCGAGCGTGCGTAACTTCATTCATGACTGCACGCCCATCGACATCTATCCCGATCAGCTGCGCGAGGCGATCAAGTCGGAAGAGAACGAGTATCGTCACTACGAACTCGATGATGTCAGCGATGCCAAGCAGAGCCATTCGGCGGCTATCGTGGAACTCCAGCAGTTCCGCGCCCGCCATGGCGACAAGATCGGCGACCGCACGCCCGACATTAAAAAGAATGTCGAGCAGACCGTCGCGATCCTCGTCTTCATCATGCTGCTTGAAGGCGGCTTCAACGCGCTGCTCTTCAAGGATGCGCAGGCCTCCGGTCTTCTTGGCGGCCTGATGATCGCCTTCGCCGTCAGCGCCGTGAACGTGTGCTTGGGTGTCATCACCGGCTTCTTCGGCATGCGCTATGCGCTGAACCATCCCAACATGGCCATGCGCGTTATTGGCGGCGTCGTTCTGGCTTTAGGCCTAACCAGCGGTATTTTGCTCAACTTCTTCGTCGCGCATTTCCGCGACGCCGTTGAGACCGGGCTGATCGCGGCGACCGCTGCTGGCACGATGGGTGAATTCTCGATGTTCAATATCGCGCCAGGCGATGTGATCGCTGGCATGTTCCCTAACATTATCGGCCTGCACAGCTTCATCGCGCTTGGCCTGCTTTTCATGGGCCTCACCGTGTTCGGCCTCGCGGTCTACGAAGGCTATGACCGCATCTCCGACCGCTACCCCGGCTATGGCCGTGTCTGGCGCAAGGAGCGCAAGGCCTATGAGCGTCGCCAGCAGGTGCGCAACGACGTGCGCGACGACCTGTCGGACTATTTCACCCAGTGCCGCATGTGGTTTGAGACACAGCTCTCGCGTCACGTATCTGCCAAGCGTGAAATCGAGAAGGCGCTGAACGAACTCGAAGCCCGCCGCGACATTGCCATGGCCATCGCCGCCAAGGCCGCTGACCAAGAGCGTTCGCTGAAAGTGGCTTACCGTCAGGCCCACCGCCGCGCCCGCAACCAGCTGCGCGACAAGTTGGGCGAGCAGGCCGCATGCCCGGCCTATTTCGACGAGATCGTCACGCCGCAACTGCCGCCCTTCGATTATACGAAGGAACGTGATCAGGCGAATGATGCGATCAAGGCCATCGACCAGAACCTGAAAGCACTGAACATGACCCGCGAATGGCTGGAGCAACACATCCAGCAGGTCCAGAAAGGACTGTCGAGCATCGACAAGAAAGTGGGCGAAGAAATCGAGAAGGTCCGTGAAGGCAAATCTGCTGGCAAGGCCTTCGTATCCGTGGACGAAGCGCGCCGCGCCTAAAGCGGGCGGCAGGAGGCAAGACAATGGCTAGAAGACGCGAAAGAGGACCCTGGTTCTGGCGTGGCATGATCGGCGCGATGCTGGCGGGCGTATTCGGCCTGTTCGCGCTGGTGGCGTTCAACATTCCGCCGTCCGTCATGCCTGAAACCGCCTGCCGCGTGGACCGCAAGGATCCCGCCCATACCGTCATCCTGCTGGACCAGTCAGATCCGTTCAATCCGAACGACCTCGACTGGGTGCATGAGTTCGTCGATACCGAAGCCCGCGCCCTGCCGAAGTATGGCCGGCTTACCGTGATGACGCCGAACGCGGCGAGCCCCTATGATCCAAAGGTCATCTTCGTGAAATGCTCGCCGGGCAGCGTTGCCGATGCCAACCCGATCACGCAGAACCCCAAGATGATCGAGCAGACCTGGCAGTCGACCTTCTACAAGCCGCTGATAGCCGAGATCGAAACGGCCCTTCAGGACACCCGCCAGCCAAGCTCGCCTTTGTTTGAATCGCTCTATACGATTGCCGACCGGGCTGACTTCCAATCAAGCGCCGAGAACCGCCGCGTCGTGGTCGTGTCGGACCTGATGCAGCATTCCGATGGCTTCTCGTTCTACAAGGTCGGCGCGGACTATGATGCCTATCTTGGCTCCAAGGCGGCCGAGACCAAGCCGCACATGGACCATGTCCAGGTCGTCGCGCGCATCGTGCCCCGGCAGATCTACGACCTGCCCTTGGCGGACGTGAAAGCCTTCTGGCGGGCCTATTTCACTGAGGCGGGCGCCGAGTACGGCTCGGTCAACTAGGCGCCATCTATCGTGTTCCTTACGAAGGCCGTCTCGCAAGGGACGGCCTTCCTGCATTCCCGGCGCGTCAAAGATCGCCATTTCCCGGTGGCCTGCTTTGGTGTAACCGCGCGGCATGACCGATATTCGTCCTCTTCCGCATGTCCTGAACATCAAACCCTATGTGCCCGGCGGCAAGCTGGCCGGTGCCAAGGGGCGCGTGGCCATGCTGGCCTCCAACGAGAACCCGTTCGGGCCGAGCCCCAAGGCCATCGAGGCCATGCGCGAGGCTGCGGCCAGCGTCCACGTCTATCCTGATCCGGGCTATGGTGCGCTGCGCGAGGCCATCGCTGCGGCAACCGGCATTGCCGATCCGAACCGGATTGCGGTCTCGTCTGGCTCTGACGAGATTATCCACTTGCTGACGCAGTGCTATGCCGGGCCCGGCGACGAGATCCTCCAGACCGAGCACGCGTTTTCGATGTACGCCGTCTCGGCCATGTCACACGGGGCAACATGCATTTCGGTTCCCGAGACTGACCTGACCGCTGGCGCCAACGCCATCCTCGGAGGCGTGTCGGAGCGCACGAAAATCCTGTTCCTTGCGAACCCCAACAACCCGACGGGCACGATGATGACCGTCGAGGCGCTGACGGCCCTGCAGGACGCCCTGCCGCCGCATGTCCTCTTCGTGATCGACGGCGCCTATGCCGAATATGTCAGCCCTGAGTATGAGGCCGCGATCCGCGACCTGGTCGACCGGCGCAGTAATACGGTGATGATGCGCACCTTTTCCAAGATCCATGGGCTCGCCGCAGCCCGCCTCGGCTGGGCCTACCTGCCGCAGCAGGTGTCAGAGGTTTTCCAGCGCATTCGCGGCCCCTTCAACGTGAATGGTCTCGCAGTGGCGGCTGGCATGGCCAGCATCGGCGACACGGAATTCCTGACCAAGAGCCGCGAGCACAATACGCTCTGGCGGGCGAAGCTGACTGAGGCGCTGAAGGCGATGCGGCTGCCCACACCGCAGTCGCACGCGAACTTCGTTATTCCCGACTTCGGGACGGCTGAACGCGCGGCGGCGGCGAATGAATGGCTGAAGGCGCGTGACATCCTTGTGCGCGCTGTGGGTGGCTACGGCCTGCCGACGCGCCTGCGCATCAGCGTAGGCTCAGCCGAGGATAACGAGGCCGTGCTGGCCGCGCTGAAGGATTTCACCGCGTCGCACTGATATTGTCGATGAGGCGGGTCTTGCCCATCCACGCCGCGCCCAGCAGCCGCGCGACCGTGCCCGGTGCCAGCGGCGCATCCGGCAGGTCCAGCAGCGTGTCCGGATCGACCAGGCTGATATAGTCCAGTTTCCGGAACCCGGCCGCCGTCACGAGGGCGCGCGCTTCGTCCAGCGCCACGGATGGCGTCACCCCGATCGCCAGCCGTACCGACGCGCGATGCAAAGCGGCCTGCAGGGCGCCCGCCGCGATTCGCTCATCGGCGGTCAGGTAGAGGTTGCGCGATGACTGGGCGAGGCCGTCAGCATCCCGTGTGGTCTCTCCCCCGATGATTTCCACAGGAAATCCGAGGTCACGCACCATGCGACGAATGATCTGCAGCTGCTGGTAGTCCTTCTCGCCGAACACGGCGACGTCTGGTTGCACATGAATGAAGAGGCGCGCGACCACGGTGGCCACACCATAGAAGAAATGGGGCCTGTAGACGCCGTCCAGCAGGTCCGACATGCCTTCCACGCGCACGTTCGTGGTGTTTCCGTCGGGATACATCTCTTCAACTGTTGGCAAATAAACGAGGTCGCACCCGACCGATGCGAGCTTCGAAATATCGGCGTCGGAGTCGCGCGGATAGGTGTCGAAATCCTCTCCGGGAGCGAATTGGGTCGGGTTCACGAAGATGCTGGCGACGGTTCGCGAGGCCTTTTCCCGTGCCTTTTCAACGAGGGAGAGGTGCCCCCTATGAAGAGCGCCCATTGTGGGCACGAAACCGACCGTCTCGCCTGCCTGTTTCCATGCCCGGATCAGCTGTCCTAGCTCGGCGCGCGTGCGAACGACCGCGACCGGTTTACCTGTACTCGAATTCACTTTGAAAAGGCCCCGACTGGCTATGAAGTAAACGAGTTGTTAACCCAAACGGGGGATTTTTAAACCCATGACACACCGCATCCTCGCTCCGATTAAGTCTTTCGCGCTTTCTGCAGCCCTTCGGGTCGCTGCTGGCAGGTTCAAAACACTTGAAGCCACGGCGCCAGAGCCGAGGATCAGGTCATTCGCACCTGAAGATATGTCGGACGACTGGATGTTTGAAGGTCGCGTCACGCCGGTTTCGGCTGATGCGCATGTCTTCTCGCGTGAGATGTCGCGCGTGTCCGGCGCGCTCAGCGGATTGCGGTCACTGCTCACACAGATTTCGGCGCATGCGCCAGTTTATGATGCCATTCCGGAAGAGGCTCCATTCGGCGCGCTCGTCGGTGACGCATTCCTCTTCGACGGCGAGCCAATGGCTGCAAGCTATGGTCCCGCGCCGACCGAAGATGCCTACCTCTTTGAGGACGCACCGATGTATATGCCAGCTGCGACACGTCGCGGTAGTGAAGGCGTGTCGCGCGTCGCCTGAGGGCTTCGACCTTGTTTGTTTTAACCGCTGAGAACGTGTGGAGTCGCTCAACATGCCCGCTGATGGATTCGCCCCGGTAAGTAAGGTGGGTGTCCCGGACATGTCAGTGCAGCAACGCGACGCGCGTGTAATTGTCGTCGGCAATGAAAAAGGCGGAGCGGGCAAGTCGACCGTCTCCATGCACCTGTCCGTCGCGCTGATGCGCATGGGCAAGAAGGTGGGCATCGTTGACCTCGACGTGCGCCAGCGTACCCTGACCCGCTATCTCGAAAACCGCCTGCGCTGGATGCAGTCCACCGGCGCAAAGCTGCCGATGCCGGAAATCATCCGCGTCGATGCCAGCACCGAGCGCGATCTCGACAAGGCCGAAGCGGAAGAAACCGAGCGTTTCCTCTCCAGCCTCGCACGCCTCAAGAAAGCCTGTGACTTCGTGCTGGTCGATGCGCCCGGCGGTGACACGTTCCTGTCGCGCCTTGCGCATGTCAGCGCCGACAGCCTGATCACACCGCTGAATGACAGCTTCGTCGACTTTGACCTTTTGGGCGACGTGAACCCGCAGACGCTGGAAGTCATCCGGCCGAGCTTCTATTCCGAGATGGTCTGGTCGTGCCGCAAGAAGAAGGCACAGGCGAGCCGCCGTCCGATCGACTGGATCGTGATGCGTAACCGCATGTCGCCGCTGGCGGCCAAGAACAAGGAACGCGTCGGCGAAGCGCTTGAGAATCTCTCCAAGCGCATCGGCTTCCGCCTCGCGCCGGGCCTTTCCGAGCGCGTGATCTACCGGGAGCTCTTCCCGGCAGGCCTCACCCTGCTGGACCTCACCGAGAAGGGCTCGAATGTGTCCTTCACGATGAGCCACGTGGCTGCGCGCCAGGAAATGCGCGACCTCCTGATCGTTCTGCAATTGCCGGAACTCGTAGGCGCCGAAATCGAGTTCTAGTGACGCAGTGTCCGGTCACGGATCCTGTCAAAGCCTGCCTTGATCGCCGCAAAACGCTCATCCACACCTGACTCGAACATGTTGTCAGTGAAGATGTACGGCCAATCTTCCTCAATGCCTTCCCGCACCAGTTCGCCAACATAGAGCGGATCGATACCCTTGTTGATAAGGTCGGCCGCCATCTGGGCGAATTCGGATTTGTTCGCTTCGGCCGCTGCAGCTTCCATATCGATCTTGTCATTATACCGGCCGGGCAGGTTGCGGCCTGATTCCATGATTTTCGTGCGGATGAAGCCCGGGCAGAGAACGGAGACGCCGATGCCGCGCAGGGCGAGCTCCGGGCGCAGGCCCTCCGAGAGGGCCACGACGCCGTATTTGGTGACGTTGTAGGCGGGCGCGACAGCGGCGACGAGGCCGGCCATCGAGGCCGTTGAAACAATCTGGCCGCCTTCGCCATGCGATTCGATCAGCGGGCCAAAAATCTCGATGCCCCAGATGACGGACATGAGGTTGACGCCAATGGTCCAGTCCCACGCCGCATCGTTCCACTGGCCATAGCCGCCTGCGCCGCCGACGCCGGCATTGTTGACCAGGATATGGACCTTGCCGAAGCGCTTGATCGTTTCATCGGCAGCCGCCTGTAACTGATCCTTCAGCGAGACATCGGCGAGCACGCCGGCGACATCCGCATTGGTCTGTTTGAGGTTGCTGATGGCTGTGTCGAGCGCATCCTTTTCGATGTCGCACATCATCACTTTGACGCCCGCTTGAGCGAGCGCTGTGGCGATGCCGAGCCCAATGCCTGATGCTGCGCCTGTTACGAATGCCGTCTTGCCAGCCAGATCTTTCATTTCCGTCCCTCGTTTTCTTTAAGCATGCGCCCCGCATGTCGCGGCGACAAGTCGTGACGCATCGGAACCCTAGGCAGGAATGGCTGCAACCCTTATAGGCCTCGCGCATGGCCACATTTCCCTTCCAGATCAAAGCCACCGAGGGCGCAGCCCGCACCGGTACACTGACCACGCCGCGCGGCGAAATCCGCACGCCGGCCTTCATGCCCGTGGGCACGGCGGGCACGGTCAAGGCGCTCTATATGGACCAGGTGAAGTCGGCAGGCGCTGACATCATCCTTGGCAACACCTATCACCTGATGCTGCGGCCCGGCGCTGAGCGCGTGAAGCGGCTCGGCGGCCTGCATAGCTTTGCCCACTGGGATGGTCCCATGCTGACCGACAGCGGCGGTTTCCAGGTCTGGAGCCTCGCCCAGCTGCGCAAGATGGACGCCGATGGCGTCACCTTCCAGAGCCATATCGATGGCTCCATGCACCGCCTGACGCCTGCGCGCAGCATCGAGATACAGGCCGACCTGCTGGGCGCCGACATTTCCATGCAACTGGACGAGTGCACCAACTTCCCGTGCACCCATAAGGAAGCCGAGCGCAGCCTGACCCTGTCGCTCGACTGGGGGCAGCGTTCGCTGGATGCTTTCGGTGACCGCGACAGCCAGACCCTGTTCGGCATCATCCAGGGCTCCAACTTCGCTGACCTGCGTGAGCAGTCCGCCAAGGGCGTCGTGGCGCAGGGCTTTGGCGGTATCGCGCTGGGCGGCCTCGCTGTGGGCGAAGGCCACGAACAGATGTGCGCGACGATCGACATGACCGTGCCACACCTGCCGGGCCACCTGCCACGCTATGTGATGGGAGTGGGCAAGCCCATCGACCTGGTTGAGAGTGTGGCGCGCGGCATCGACATGTTCGATTGCGTGCTGCCGACCCGCTCAGGTCGTCATGGGCAGGCCTGGACATGGGCCGGACCGGTCAACGTCAAGAACGCGCAATTCGCCGAAGACCTGTCACCACTCGACGAGGGCGTCGATTGCCCGGCCAGTCGCGACTATTCGCGGGCCTATTACCACCACCTGTTCAAGGCTGGGGAATATCTCGGCCCCATGCTCCTCAGCTGGCACAATACGGCTTTCTTCCAGTCCCTGATGGCCGAGATCCGCCTCAGTATTCTGGAGGGACGGTTTGAAGCCCTTCGCTCTGAATTGGCGGTGCGGTGGGCCGGGACAAAGTCGTCTCCGAAGGCTGAGCCTGAGGCTTAGGTGCAGGCAGGGGCTGCGGTGTATCGCCCCGGAACTGTATGCTGTTGTCCGGCACTGCCTGAACCATGAAGTCCGGCCGGGCAGGGGGCGGGCAGCCCTTCGCGAGCCCATATCCTTTCAGGTACGCCCGCTGCTGGGCGCCGATCTTGAAAGCGCGGTTATACTTCTTCTCGTGGCTTTCGGCGCCGGTTGCCTTGCGGATAAGGCCGCGAAACGGGATGAACCCGCGCGCTTCGGACGCTAACGCATTGAGCGTCGCCTCGGCCGCCGAATCAGCCAGGATTTCTGTTTTCAGCCGGTCGTCGGGGCTGGGCGTATCCCAGTCGGGCCCCAAAACCCTGTCGAGCTTGGCGAGGCGGGCCTCGACATCCTCGCATGTCATGGTCGGCGACAGCTGGTATGGGCTCTCAACGCCATCCAGAACCTGCGGAATCTCTTCCCGGCGCAGGTTCAGGTCTTCGAGCGGCGACAGGGCAGCGTCTGGCAAGCCTTTGCGGGTCTGCGTGATGGCGCTGTTGGCAGCGGTGCTGACATCTGCACGCAGGGAAGGGTTGGCGGCATTCTCCACCGGTTGGCTGGATTGCGGATTACTCGCGCAGGCGGCGAGGCCCAATGATAGGGCCAGATAGGCGATTTTAGTGCTCATGAGGCGAGGGTGAAGTGAAAAATATGGCGACATCAAGCCATCCTGTGCAGGTAGCGGTTGACCCGGAAGGCGCCGTTGCCTAAATGGCGCCTTCGGCGTGCCCATAGCTCAGCTGGTAGAGCAACTGACTTTTAATCAGTAGGTCGCAGGTTCGAACCCTGCTGGGCACACCATCCCCCCTCTTTCAAACAGAATACGCCGATGAAAGAGCGGGACGCGGCGTCGGAAAACGCCGCCGATTTGCGCCAAAAATTCCCACATCAGACTCCGCCGGATACTTGGCTTGAAGCCATGTATCGCCTCACATCCCTTACGGGATGGGCGGGTATGCCGCTTAAGCGGAACGTGCGCTGGTCTCAGCCATTGGTTCTTCAGACATGAAGGAGAACCATATGACCCAGGAAACAGCCGACAAAGACCCGCAGCGCGAACAGGACCTGAGCGAACAGCGTGGCTATGGCGAAACGCACGGCCGCAAGGACGAGACGGCAGAATCAGGCTTTCGTCGCGGCGAGGCCACAGATCTCGGCGGCGACCATGGCGTGCTTCGTGACGACGGCCAGCCTCGTCCCGAAGGTGATGACAGCCAGCATATAGATGCCCAGCGAAGCGACGTGGTAAGCCCAAGAGACGAGCGCATGCCGAACACGCCTAAGACCCTCAACGCCGACAAGGGCAGCCGCAACGCCACGCCTGGCGCTTTGAAGCCTGCTCCGGATGGTGAACTGCTGGAGGATGCTTATTCGCAGAACGATCCCGGCGTTGAAACCAAGCAATAGGGCCGTTTGCTCGTGTCACCTGTAAGGCTATATGCACCTGCAGGAGTCGCGGGAGATAAAGCCTATGAACGGAAACCTGACGAGACGGGCCCGCTTGCGAGACGATGTTCTTGCGCGCGCCAGAGATCAGGTGCTGCTGATGGGCATTCTGAACGTCACGCCTGATTCCTTTTCAGATGGCGGCCAGTTCCTGAATCCCCGTGCAGCCATGGCGCAAGTCGAGGCGCTGGATGCTGATGGCGCTGACATCATTGATGTTGGGGGCGAGTCCACCCGTCCCGGCGCTGCCGAGGTGAGCGCTGAAGACGAGATTGAACGGGTTCTCTCGGTCATTCCCGGCTTGTGCGCCAGTTCATCCCGGATTGTCTCCATCGACACCTACAAGGCCGAGGTTGCCCGCGCAGCGGCTGCCGCTGGCGCTGTTATCATCAATGATGTCTGGGGCATGACGCGGGATGCGGGCATGGCGCAGGCCGTGGCCGAAACCGAAAGCGCTGTGGTGGTTACCTACAATCGCGGCGACATACAGCCCGACATCAACATTGCCGACGACATGCGCGATTTCTTTGCGAATGCCTTTGCCATGGCGGCAGCGGCGGGCATTCCGCGTGAGCATGTGATTCTCGATCCGGGCGTCGGCTTCGGTAAGACGTGGCAGCAGAACTTTGACGTGTTGGCGCGTCTCGACGTGCTGATGGATTTCGGCGTTCCGGTTCTGGTGGGCGTATCGCGCAAGTCTTTCATTGGCCGCCTTCTGGACCGCGAGGTGCAGGACCGGCTGATCGGCACGCTTGCCGCTGGGCTCGCCAGCGTCCAGAGAGGCGCCACGATACTGCGGGTGCACGATGTACGTGAACACGCGGACGCCCTGAAGATGCTGAAGGCGATAGACGAGGCAGGATGACAGACCGGATTTTCGTTTCGAACCTCCATATCCATGGCCACCATGGGGTTATGGATGCGGAGAAGTCGCTCGGGCAGCGCTTTATGGTCGATATTGACTGCGCTGTGGCGCGGCCGGCTGATGCGGCGGACCAGATGAGTGATACGGTTCACTATGGTGAGCTGTGTGACCTGGCGACTGAAGTGTCGGCGGCGACGGTGTTTAACCTGATTGAAACGCTGGCGCACAAGCTGGCTGAGGCCATCCTGAAAAAATTCGAGCTTGTTCAGACGGTTACCATCACCGTGCGCAAGCCGTCGGCGCCGATCAAGTATGCTGTCGACCATGTCGGCGTGTCCGTGACGCGCAGCCGCGATGGCTGAGGTTGCGCTGGGACTTGGGTCCAACATGGGTGACCGTGTGGACCATCTTGTGACCGCTTTGAGGGCTATTGAGTCCATTCCCGGGTGCTTCGGAGTCCATTCCTCGTCCGTTTACCGGACAAAGCCCTGGGGCAAGGTCGACCAAGGCGACTTCCTGAACCTCTGCGTCTTGACCGAGACCGATCTGGCGCCGCTCGACCTACTGGCGGCGGTGAAGGGCATTGAGCGTGATCTGGGACGTGTGGAGCGCGAGCGCTGGGGGCCGCGCGAGATTGATATCGACATTCTGACCATGGACGGCGTGACGCTGGAGAGCGACATGCTGACCCTGCCGCATGCGCGCATGAGCGAGCGCCTGTTCGTGCTGATGCCTCTGGCGGAGATTGCGCCGGGCCTGGTGGTGAACGGGGTGCCCGTAAAGGAAACGGCCCGCGCGCTGGAAGCGGCGGGCCGTCCGGATGATTGCGTATTGGATGCGGACGCGTCTGAGACGATCCGGGCCGCTTTCGCCGCCTAGAGGTTCTTGACGATATCCTCGACCATCTTCTTGGCATCAGCGAGCAGCATCATCGTGTTGTCGCGGAAGAAGAGCTCGTTCTCGATACCGGCATAACCGGAGCCCATCGAGCGCTTGATGAAGAGGACCGTACCGGCATTTTCCACATCGAGGACAGGCATGCCGTAGATCGGTGATGTCTTGTCGGTCTTGGCGGCCGGGTTGGTCACGTCATTGGCGCCGATGACGAAGGCGACTTCGGAATTGCGGAAGTCGGAGTTGATGTCTTCGAGTTCGAAGACTTCGTCATAGGGCACCTGCGCTTCGGCGAGGAGCACGTTCATATGGCCGGGCATACGACCTGCAACAGGGTGGATGGCGTATTTGATCTCGACGCCTTCTTCCTTGAGCTTGTCGCACATCTCTTTCAGGGCGTGCTGGGCCTGGGCGACCGCCATGCCATAGCCGGGCACGATGATGACCTTGGAGGCGTTCTTCATGATGAAGGCCGCATCCTCCGCCGAGCCGCGCTTGAACGGACGGTCGACCTGAACACCGCCGCCACCAGCGGCTGCATCGTCGCCGCCGAAGCCGCCGAGGATGACCGAGATGAAGCTGCGGTTCATGCCCTTACACATGATGTAGGAAAGGATCGCGCCCGAAGAGCCGACGAGCGCGCCGGTGATGATGAGGGCGAAGTTGCCGAGCGTGAAGCCAAGCGCCGCAGCGGCCCAGCCCGAATAGGAGTTCAGCATCGACACGACGACGGGCATGTCGGCGCCGCCAATCGGGATGATCAGCGTGATGCCGAGGATCAGCGCAAGCGCGGTGAGCGCAAGGAAGGCCCAGTGAGCGTGCCCGTGGCTGGCCATCAGGACGCCGACAAGGATAACGATTCCTGCAGCCAGCGCGATGTTCAGCACATGGCGACCGGGCAGCATGATTGGCGCGCCGCCCATGTTGCCATTGAGCTTGGCGAAGGCGATCAGCGAGCCGGTGAAGGTGAGCGCGCCGATGGCCGAGCCGAGCGATAGCTCGATCAGGGAGGCCACGTGGATGCCCTCTGCGTCTGCAATGCCGAAGCCGAGCGGGGCGTAGAGCGCAGCGCCAGCAACCAGCACGGCGGCGAGGCCGACGAGGCTGTGGAAGGCGGCGACGAGTTGCGGCATCGCGGTCATGGCGATGCGCTTGGCGATGACAGCGCCTACGGTGCCACCGATGGCGACAGCGCCGAGGATGATGCCCCATGTGGCGACATCAAGCTGGTTCCAGAGGAGGGCAATGGTCGTGCCGACGGCGATGGCCATGCCGATCATGCCGTTGCGGTTGCCCTTGCGGCTGGTGGCCGGGGAGGACAGGCCGCGCAGGGCCAGGATGAAGAGTACGCCTGCAACAAGATACAGGGCGGGTGCGAGGGTGGAGTGGAAACTATCCATCAGATTACTCCCCCTTCTTTTTATACATGGCGAGCATGCGTTGGGTGACGAGGAAGCCGCCGAAGATGTTGACGCTGGCGAGCATCACGGCGACGCCGCCGAGGATCTTGGCGATCCAGTTGTCGGCGGTGAGGCCGGCCGCGGCAGCGGCGACAAGCGCGCCAACGATGATCACGGACGAGATGGCATTGGTCACGGCCATCAGTGGCGTGTGCAGGGCGGGTGTGACGCTCCACACGACGTAATAGCCGATGAAACAGGCCAGCACGAAAATGGCGGCGAGGAAGATGGTGGGGTTAACGCCGCCGGCGTCTGCAAAGGCAGGCGCAGCGAGGAGGAACGCCGTGGCGGCGAGGCTGCTGAGGCGTTTCATGATTTCACCCTGTCATTCACGGTTTCGCCATTGCGCGTAAGCAGCATGGCGGTGACGATTTCGTCATCGGTATCGAGGTTGAGCGCGCCGGTTTCGGCTGTCACGAGCGGCAGGAAGGCCAGCAGGTTCTTGGCGAAGAGCGAGCTTGCATCGGCGGGCAGGCGGGCAGGGAGGTTTGAGAAGCCAGCGAGCTTCACGCCGCCGACATCGACAATCTCGTCGGATTTCGATAGCGGGCAGTTGCCGCCTTGCGATACGGCCATATCGACAATGACCGAACCCGGCTTCATTGTTTTCACCATGGCCTCGGTGACGAGGACAGGCGCTGCGCGGCCGGGAATCAGGGCCGTCGTGATGACGATATCCTGCTTGGTGATGTGGCTGGCGGTGAGTTCGGCCTGCTTGGCCTGGTATTCCGGCGACATCTGCTTGGCGTAACCGCCAGCGGTTTCGGCGGCCTTGAACTCTTCATCCTCGACCGCGATGAACTTGGCACCGAGCGAGGCGACCTGTTCCTTGGCGGCGGGGCGAACGTCCGTTGCCGTAACCACGGCCCCCAGACGACGGGCCGTTGCGATAGCCTGAAGGCCGGCAACGCCGACGCCCATGATGAAGACCTTGGCCGGCGCAATCGTGCCAGCGGCGGTCATCATCATTGGCATGGCGCGGCCATAGATTTGCGCGCCTTCGATGACGGCGCGGTAGCCTGCGAGGTTGGATTGAGAAGAGAGGGCGTCCATGGACTGCGCGCGGGATATGCGCGGGGTGAATTCCATCGACAGGGCTGCGATTTTTTTGGCGTTGAGCGCGTCCAGCAGGCCGGGCTCAATGGCGAACGGGTCCATGAGTGTGATCAGGGCAACGCCGTCCGGAAGGGCTGCCACTTCGGCAACTTCCGGCACACGTACCTTGAACACCACATCGGCACCCTTGGCGGTTTCAGCGGCATCACTGCCGATCCGCGCACCTTCGGCCTTGTAGGCATCATCCATAAAGCCCGCGACCGTTCCCGCACCCGACTCAACGGTTACGGAATGTCCCAGACCAACCAACTTCTTGACGGTCTCCGGTGTTGCGGCCACACGGGTCTCACCGGAGCGTCGCTCCCTCAGCACTGATATTTTCATGTGAGGGAGATAGGGGCAATTTATTGCCTCACGCAACACCAAATTTGGAGATATGGGGCATGGGTATGTTTAGTTTGGCTAATCGGACGGCGTTGGTCACCGGCGCATCGAGCGGGTTGGGCCGCCACTTTGCAGGTGTGCTGGCAGATGCGGGCGCGCACGTCGTGCTGGCCGCGCGGCGGATGGACCGTCTTGAAGAAGTGGCTGCCGAGATCGGGTCACGTGGCGGCAAGGCCATGACGGTCGCGATGGACGTGACCAGCGACAAGAGCGTCAGCGACGCGTTTGCGACGATCGGCGAAACGCTGGGCCGCCCGTGTGACGTGATCATCAACAATTCGGGCATGTCGCGCGAAGGCTGGTTCCGCGACATGGCGGAGGAAGACTGGAACGCCGTCATCGACACGAATCTCACGGGCGTGTGGCGGGTGGCCAAGCATGGCGCGAATGCCATGGTCGCGGCCGGGGCCAAGGGATCAATCGTGAATATTGCTTCGATCACGGCGCACCAGCCGCAGATGATGACCACGGCCTATTGCGTGTCGAAGGCCGGGGTGGATCACATGACCCGCCAGATGGCCGTCGAAATGGCGCGCTTCGGCGTGAGGGTGAACGCGATCTCGCCGGGCTATTTCAAGACCGAGATAAATGATGAGTATCTCGACTCCGATGCCGGCGACGCGATGCGCAAGCGGGTGCCGATGCGCCGGTTCGGCGAATATGCCGAGCTAAGCGGGGCGCTGCTGCTGCTCTCGTCGGATGCGGGCAGTTTCATGACCGGATCAACGATTGTGGTTGATGGCGGGCATCTGCTGATGCCGCTCTGAGGCGCGGCGGTCAGGGTCAATAAAGGCCTAACCATTTCGATACGCTGCGTTAGGCAAAACTTAGGGCCTGTCTGCCATAAGCCGGTAACCAATCCACCGGAGAGCCCCATGGCTGCCAAGCCCGTTGAAAAGCCACTGCCGCACGCTGAAGCCGAACAGGCGTCTGCCGAGAGCCCTGTAAAGGCTGTCGAAAGCCACGGCGCGCTTCGTCATGTGGCTTCGCCTGCGCATGCGCTCCAGGCGCGCATCGCCGCGAGCCTGAACACATCCTATCATGTCTCCGGGCGCCGCATTCTGGCGACCGTGCTGGTGGCGCTGTTGTCCACCTGCGTCGCCGGAATCGTCATTTTCGCCGCGCTCGTCTAGGCACCCCAAGCTGGCCTTGGTGTCCATAATGGGCGATAGGTCTTCCCAACTCGATACTTAACAGGAGCCGCCAATGCGCGTCAGGAAAGCAGTTCTCCCGGTTGCGGGCTTTGGTACACGGGTTCTGCCCGCCACGAAAACCATCCCCAAGGAGATGCTGCCCGTCGTTGACCGGCCGGCGATCCAGTATGTCGTCGATGAGGCGCTTGAAGCGGGCATCGAGCACATCGTCTTCGTGACGGGGCGCAACAAGGGCGCCATCGAGGACTATTTCGACATCTCGTATGAGCTGGAAGAGTCCCTCAAGAAAAAGAACAAGACGGCGATCCTCGAGCAGGTCCAGCAGACCGTGATGCCCGCTGGCACGGCAAGCTTCGTGCGCCAGCAGTCGCCGCTGGGCCTTGGCCACGCGATCTGGTGTGCGCGTGATATCATTGGCAATGAGCCGTTCGCGGTTTTGCTGCCGGATGTGATCGTCAAGGGAAAGCCGTCGTGCCTTGCGCAGATGGTGAAGGCCTATGACGAGGTGGGCGGCAATATCGTGGCGGTCGACCCTGTGCCGATGGAGCGTGTGTCGTCCTACGGCGTGATCGCGCCGGAATCGCGGGATGGCCGTCTGATCACGATGTCGGGCATGGTTGAAAAGCCGCCGATGGAATCTGCGCCGTCGAACCTGGCGATTACGGGCCGCTACATCCTCCAGCCGGAAGTGTTCGGTCTGCTTGCCGATCAGGGCAAAGGCGCGGGTGGCGAAATCCAGCTGACCGATTCCATGGCGCGCCTGATGGAGATGCAGGACTTCTTCGCCTACGAGTTCGAAGGCCTGCCTTATGATTGCGGTTCGAAGCTCGGCTATTTCGAGGCGGTTCTGGCCTTTGCGCTCGACAATCCGGAAACGGCCGAGGGCGCACGCGAGCTGGTCAAGAAGATGGCTGCAGGGCTCTAGTCTTCTGACAGGAGCGGCGCTTCGGGTGCCGCCTTGAGACCGTTCGTGCCGCCAGCCTGTCCATTCCGTGCCCCTTCTCGGACCGTTCCGTGTCCGTTGGCGGGACACGGCACGCGATATTGCCATTCGTTACGTATTTTTGATCGCATCCCGGCGAATGCGGTTTGAATTGGATTGCGTGCAGGTCTAAGGGCTTGGCGCATGACAGAGACCCTTTCCCTCCCGACTTTCGATGATGTCCTGGCCGCTGAAAAGCGGATTGCAGGCGTTGTGTGTGAAACGCCAATCCTGACCCATGCGGCGCTTGATGCGGCGGCGGGAGCTGAGTTGCTTGTGAAGGCCGAGTGCCTGCAGGTGACGGGCAGTTTCAAGATACGCGGCGCGATGAACCGGCTGGCGCAGATACCGGAAGCGGGACGCAAGGCGGGTGTCGTGGCGTTCTCGTCCGGCAACCATGCGCAGGGCGTGGCGCGGGCGGCGCGGCTGCTGGGCATGCCGGCATTGATCGTGATGCCCTCCGATGCGCCGCAGGTGAAAGTCGATGGCGTGCTGGCCGATGGCGGCGAAGTGCATCTCTATGATCGCAACAGTGAAGACCGCGAGGCGATTGCGCGCGATATTGCGGCGGCGCGGGGCGGGGCGATTGTCGTGCCGGCTTTTGATGATTTCAACGTGATTGCCGGGCAGGGCACGCTGGGGCTGGAATTTGCGCGGCAGGCGGCGGCCATGGGTAAGCCGCTGGACCATCTCATATGCTGCGCTGGTGGCGGCGGGCTGATCAGCGGCGTCGCGCTGGCCTTTGAGGGCCTGTCGGCGGGCACGAAGATCTGGACGGCCGAACCGGAGACCCATGACGACTGGGCGAAGTCTCTGGCGGCTGGGGAACTCGTGGCCAATGCACCGGGCATGCGCACCTTCTGCGATGCGATCGTGACGCCGCAGCCGGGCAACCTGACCTTTGCGATTGGCAAGCGCTTGCTGGCCGGTGGACTGGCTGTGAGCGACGCGGACGTTCGCACGGCCATGCGGCAGGCGTTCCGCTATCTCAAGATTGTTGCCGAGCCAGGCGGCGCAGCAGCGCTGGCAGCGGCAGTGCGCGGCCTGCCTGACGCGATGCGCGGGAGCCGTGTGGGCGTGGTCGTGACGGGCGGCAACGTGGATGCGGCCCTTTATGCAGACGTGATTGCAGGCCGCGACTAAATATCGGGGTCGCCATGTGCTAGGTTTAGGGGGCAATCCGCAAAGGAGCCGCCGATGACCATGCTGACCTGCCAATGCTGTATTGCTGGCGGCGGGCCGGCTGGCCTGATGATGGGATACCTTCTGGCGCGCGCGGGTGTGGACGTGATCGTGCTGGAAAAGCACGCTGACTTCCTGCGCGATTTCCGGGGCGATACGGTGCACCCCTCCACGCTGCAATTGTTCAAGGAGCTGGGCCTTGATGAAGGGTTGCTGACCCGGCCCTACCAGAAAACCGAGCATCTGATGGTGAGTATTTCCGGCGAGCCCTACAAGGTGGCGGACTTCAGCCGCCTGCCGCTGGAGCATGGTTTCATCGCGATGATGCCGCAATGGGACCTGCTGGATTTCGTGGCCGATACGGCGCGCGAATTGCCGAACTTCCGCCTGTTCATGTCGACCAAGGCCGAGACGCTGATTGAAGAAGACGGAAAGGTGGCGGGCCTGCGCGCCGAGGGCGAGGACGGACCGCTGGAAATTCGCAGCCTGCTGACCGTTGCTGCTGATGGGCGCGACTCGCGGCTGCGTGACCAGTCGGGCCTTGAGGTCGAGGACATGGGCGCGCCTATTGATGTGTTCTGGATGCGGCTGCCTCGGAAGGCCGACGCCGCCCTCGACTCGATGGCGCGGGCCGATGCGGATGGCTTTCTCGTGCTGATCAACCGGGGGGATTATTGGCAATGCGCGCTACCCTTTCCGAAAGGGGCTGCCGACACGATCCGCGCTGAGGGATTGGAGGCCTTCCGTGAGCGGATAGGGCGTTTGGCGCCAGACCTTGCGTCGGCGACGGGCGCGATTGGCAGCTGGGATGACGTAAAACTGCTGACCGTTCAGATGAACCGTCTGAAGACCTGGTGGCGGACCGGGTTGCTCTGCATTGGCGATGCGGCGCATGCCATGTCGCCGATTGGCGGGGTGGGGATCAATCTGGCGGTTCAGGATGCCGTGGCGGCGGCGCGCATGATAGCGCCGGACCTTCGCGAAGGCCGCGCACCGGACGCGAAGCTGGCCGCCGTGCAGAAGCGTCGGGACTGGCCCGCGCGGATGACGCAGCGCGCACAGATTGCCGCGCAGGACCGCGTGCTGGTGCCCGTCATTCGCGGCGGCGCGCCGCTGAAGGCGCCCTTCATTTTCAAACTGATTGACCGCGTTCCAATTCTTCGGGGGCTGACCGCGCGGGCGGTGGGCATGGGCCTGAGGCCGGAGCATTGGCCCGATGACAGCTGACATCCTGCGGCGTTGACCTTTTTTCCCGGCATTCGACGCCTTATTTTGGTGACATGACACAACGCATTTACTGCGCCATTGGCGACATTCACGGCGAGCTTGACCGATTGAAGGACCTGCACGCGCAGCTGGCCTTTCATGTGCGCCAACACCTGCGTGATGCGGACGTCACACTTGTGCACCTCGGTGACCTGATCGACCGGGGGCAGGATTCGTGCGGGGTGGTGGACTACCTGATCGACCTTGAAGCGCGGATGGGCCCGCGCGCCCTGACCCTGCGCGGCAATCATGAGCAGATGATGATTGAAGCGCTACGCGAGCAGAGTGCTGAGTCTCGCAGCCATTGGCTGGAGTGGGGCGGTGAAGAGACGATGGACAGCTATCGGCGCCGGGGCCTGGACGGGCCGCCGGACCACCATCTCGACTGGCTGCAATCGCTGCCGACCCTGCATCATGACACAGAGCAGGGGCTGGTCTTTGTCCATGCCGGGGTGGACCCGGACAAGTTTCCGGACTGCGGCGAGCGCGTGCAGATGTGGACGCGGCGCAAGGATTTCTTCGATGCCCGCTGCTGGACGTCACCGGACCTTGTCGGGCAGACGGTTGTGCACGGGCATTCGCCGACAGAGGACAACGCGCCCGACGTGGCGCATGGTGGCCGACGCATCAATGTCGATACGGGCGCCGTTTATGGCGGGCAGCTAACTGCGGCCATACTGGTGCCGGGGCAGGCGCCAACCTTCCTTCATAGCTAAGGAAAGTGCGATCAGAACATGCGCCAGCGAAGCATGTTTTGCGTGCAAAGCCATGATTCATTTGCGCTTAATATAGATTGTTTTTTGGTTAACAGGGCGTTCTGCCGCCCCCTGACATTTAGCCTGTCGTCTTCAATAGACTTTATCGCCTGAGCCCTAGTGTTCGACTCTGACCTGGTGGCGGTCGTGGAACAAAGGGCAACATGCAATGAAGGCAACAACGCTGATAAGCCTTGGTCTTTCGCTGGTATTGGGCGTGGGCGCGGTCTTTCTGGGCCGCAGCTACATGACATCCGACAAGAACGAGGCATCTGCGGCAAGCGTTGTGCCTGCAGTCGAGATGTCGTCCGTAATTGTTGCAACTTCTGTCATCCAGACGGGCGACATGATTGACCATTCCATGCTGAAAGCAACGCTGTGGCCAGCCGATGCTGTGCCCGCCGATGCTGTGCGCAGCCTGGAGGACCTCAAGGATGTCGCCTATGCGCGCGGCCTGATCGTGGCGGGCGAGCCGCTGATGCGTGCAAAGATTGATGAGACAGGGTCCGTGCTGACGCTGGCCGCGGCCATTGCGCCCGGCATGCGCGCGGTTGCCATTGTTGTCGGAAGCGACACGGGCGTGGCTGGATTTGTGCTGCCGGGAGACCGGGTTGATGTGAACGAATTCGTTCCGCGCGAAGAAGCGGGCGGCGGCAGGGCGGGCAATGGCGAGCGGATGTCGGGCAATGTGATTGCGCGCACGGTGATCAAGAATGTGAAAGTGCTGGCGATCGACCAGACGTTTGATGCGGGCCTTGAAGGCGCGCTGCCATCCAATACGGTGACGCTGGAAGTTTCCCCCGATGATGCCCTGATGCTTGGCGCGGCGAGCCAGCGCGGCGCGCTGGGGCTGGCGCTGATTGGACGCAAGGAAGAAGCTGAGGTTGTGGCGGAAATCCGCCGGGCGCCCGTTCCTGTTTCCCGGCCACGTATTGTGCGCGCCCCGTCCACGGCGCGTATCCGTGTGATCAATGGCGATGCCGAGACAGAAGTGACAACGCCGGTGGCGGCGCCCAAGGCGCCCGCCGGAGGAGCAAGCCAATGAAGATGACGCACAAGTTTTATGTGGCAGCCCTTGCGCTGGTCGCAATGATGGCGCCGCCAGCGTCGGCTTGGCTGCAGCGTAGCGCGCCTGAGGGGGCGGATGTACTTGTGCTGGAAAAAGGCCGTTCCACGGTTGTGGAGGCTGAAGCGAAATTCGCGACTCTGGTGGTGGCTGATCCGGATATTGCCGATGTGATGGCCACGTCCGACCGGTCGTTCTTCCTGCGTGGCAAGGTGCCGGGCACGACCACCGTGCTGATCTATAGTGCCGCTGGCGAGATCGCCGAGCTGATTGATGTCGAGGTGGAGCTGGGGCTCGACGAGCTGCGCACCGACCTGAAGAACCTGCTGCCGGGTGAGGATATCAATGTTTATCCCGTGCATGACGGCGTGTTTCTGGATGGCAAGCTGACCACGGCCGCTGCCGCGGATATGGCTTTGCAGCTGGCTGAGCGGCATGTGCCGGGCGGCGTCGCCAATGGACTCTCCGTTGGGCAGAGCCAGCAGGTGTTGCTGGAAGTGCGCTTTGTCGAGGCGAGCCGGACGGCCGTGAAAGAGATCGGCTTTGGCAACTCGTTCGATGCCAATGACGTGGTGGGCGTGACCGACAGCGGTACCGTTTCAGGGGTCGCGGAAAAGACCATCGCGCTGTTCACCAATGTCGGTAACGAGAATGTCGATATCACGCTGCGGGCACTCGAGCAGAAGGGCGTGATCCGTACACTGGCGGAACCGAACCTTGTGGCACTGTCGGGCGACACGGCGAGCTTTCTGGCGGGCGGGGAATATCCGATCCCGGTGTCGAACACGAATGGCGAGATCACTGTCGAGTTCAAGAAGTTTGGCGTGAGCCTGGATTTTACGCCAACCGTCCTCGGCGACGGCCTCGTGAACCTGCGTGTGCGCCCTGAGGTTTCTGCGCTGGATCGCGGCAACGGCATCCGCGCGAACAATATCGAGATACCGGGCATTTCGGTGCGGCGTGCGGATACGACCATTGAGCTGCATGACGGGCAGGCCTTTGCGATCGCGGGCCTGCTCCAGAACGATTATTCCAATGATGTGCGCCAGACGCCATGGCTGGGCAGTGTGCCGATCCTTGGCAACCTGTTTGCGTCCAAGCGTTACCAGAAGAACGAGAGCGAACTGGTGATTATCGTCACGCCGCGGCTTGTGCAGCCAGCGGCGCATCCGGGCATGCTGGACACGCCGTTCGACGCATTCGCCGAGCCGACCGAAGCGGAACTGTTCCTGCTCGACAAGACGGCGATTGTTCAACCCGCAGGTACAGGAGCCACGCAATGACGTGTGATTTGAAAACCATTGGTGCCGTGGCCGGGATATCCTTGCTGACAGCCTGCGCGAGCTTTGACCATCAGGATGCATCCCTTCTGGGCGGCGCGAATGAGCACAATATCGCCGCGCAATCCGTGCGTGATGTAAACCTGCCCAACTCCCGTGAGGTCGAGTCTTCCTCTGGCGTGCGGGCAGCCAAGGCAGTCAAGGCGCTCAATGAGGGCACGCGACAAGAGCCGGGTCAGGCCTCAGCGAACCAGACGGGCAGCTGACATGTTTGAACCCGTCCGAAAGCCTGAAGCCAATGCGCCGCCATCCGGTCGCATCATTCCCGCACTGGCCGTTCTGGTGCGACCTGAACTGATGGAGGATCTTCAGGGTGCTTGCGCCGAGCTGTCCGACCTTACCGGCCTCTCGTCTTCCGAGATCGTGCTGCGCCATGGCGGCGGCCTTGTGCTCGTTGAGCAGGGCGTTGCCGGTTATGACCAAGTGATCCTTACGCTGGCCGTCGAGCGACCCGGCACGGCCGTGATCGTCATTTCGGACCAGCTGCCGGGGCATATGGTGCGCGCTTTGATGAAGCTCGAAGCGTCCGACATTGTACCGACGACTGCGGGCATCGAGGAAATCATCGATGTGGCAGAGCAGCTGCGTGAGACGCGGTCCATCCAGGGTTCGGGTGCGACATCGAAATGCTGGGCCTTGCGCGGCGCTGTGGGCGGCGCGGGCGTCTCGACATTGTCCATTGAAAGCGCCTTCAGCCTCGCGCGCAAGGTCGGTCCGGGGAAAGTGTGCCTTGTCGACCTCAATCTCGCGGACGGGATGACAACGTCGTTCCTGGAAGCGGTGCCCAAGCTTGACCTGCATGCCCTGGCGGCAGCGCCCGAGCGCCTGGACCAGCGGCTTCTGGCGGCATGGTGCTGGGAGCATGAAGATGGCGTGTCGCTGATCGCTGCGCCCCGGAACCCGGATGCGGACATGCTGGCGACGGAAGAGGCGATCCTGCGCCTGCTGGACGTGGCCTGTAGTGCGTTTGAATATGTAATTGTCGACATGCCCCGGCATATGATGCCCTGGACCAAATCCGTTCTGGGCGCTGTCGATGAAGCGATTATCGTTAGTGAGCTGACGGTGCCAAGCTTGCACGCTGCCGCTGACATGTGTCGCGAAACGGATGCGCTGCGTCCGGATGGCGCCAAGTCCAAGCTGGTTCTCAACCGCATGTTCCCGAAGAAACGCTTTCGCGCCGAATTCGCCGTGGACAAGGCCGAGCAGGCCATTGAACGCGAGATTCATACAACAATCACTTCCGACTGGGACGCGGCACGTACGGCGGTCAATCTCGGCAAACCGATTGCTGACGTGAAGCCGAAGAGCCCGCTTGTCGCCGATGTTGCGGCTTTCGTGGACAAGCTGCTGCCGGAAGATGCCATTGAAGCGATGCCGCAAGCCGGCAAGAAAAGACGTGCGAAATGAGCCGGTTTGGATCCAGCTCCGTACCTGCGACGCCGCTCGTGATTCCCGCCGATCCCGCTGCGGAGACAAGGCCGACGGCCCAGATGGCTGCGGCAAAGGTCAAGACCGATGAAAAGGCTTTCGACCTGCTGGACGCCAAGTTGCGCGTGCATGCAAAGCTGATCGACGAACTGGACCTGTCGGCGCTCGACAAGATGGACGATGCCACGATGCGCCAGCGCGTGCGCGGCATCATTTCCGAGATCATTCGCAAGGAAGAGATGGCGCTTTCATCGGTGGAGGAAATGTCTTTCGCGGATGCCGTCATGGACGAGATGACGGGCCTCGGCCCGATCGAGCCGCTGCTGAAGGATGATTCCATCGCGGACATCCTGATCAACGGCTATGACCAGGTCTACATCGAACGCCATGGCGAGCTTCAGCTGGCGCCTGTCCGCTTCGCCGACAATGATCACCTCCTGCGCATCGTTCAGCGCATCGTGTCCGCTGTGGGCCGACGCGTGGATGAGAGCCAGCCGCTGGTTGATGCGCGCCTGCTTGATGGAAGCCGGGTCAACGCAGCCATCGCGCCGATTGCCATTGACGGTCCGCTGGTCTCGATCCGGAAATTCTCCAAGTCCCCGCTGACGATGGACAAGCTGGTCGGCTTTGGCGCCATTCCGGGCCCCGTGGCCGAGTTCATTCTCGGCGCCGTGAAGTGCAAGGCCTCAACGGTCATCTCGGGCGGTACCGGCTCGGGCAAGACGACCCTGCTTAATGCGCTCTCTTCCGCGATCAGCCCCAAGGAACGGATGATCACGATTGAGGATGCGGCCGAGCTTCAGCTCCAGCAGCCGCATGTGGCGCGCATGGAAACACGGCCCCCGAACATCGAGGGCAAGGGCGAAATCCGTCAGCGGGAGCTCGTCAAGAACGCGCTGCGCATGCGACCCGACCGCGTCATCCTCGGCGAGGTGCGCGGCGAGGAAGCGTTCGACATGCTGCAGGCCATGAACACGGGCCACGAAGGCTCCATGGCGACGATCCACGCCAACAACCCGCGCGATGCGATCACCCGTCTTGAGCAGATGGTGATGATGGGCGGGATGAAGATTTCCGAAGAAGCCATCCGGGGGCAGATCGCCTCGGCCGTGAACTTCATTGTTCAGGCTTCGCGCCTGTCTGACGGTTCGCGTAAGGTCATGTCCATTGCCGAGATTACCGGCATGGAAGGCTCGGTTATCCAGATCCAGGAAATCTTCAAGTACGAGCGCACCGGCACGTCGGAAGAAGGCAAGGTTATCGGCAAGTTTGTCGCGACCGGGCTGCGCCCGAAATTTCTCGACGAGATGGAACGACGCGGCGTGCATATGCCCAAGGGCATGTTCGATCCGTCAACGGTGTTCTAGTCGTGTTTGGCTTGCCAGATATTTCCAGTCTCAACCTGTTCCTCGTGATCCCGGGGATCATGGCGGCGGGGGCTTTCTTCTTTGTTATCCAGTCGGTTCTGGACCTGCTGAACCAGGCGAAGACCCAGCGGATTGTGAACCGGCGCCTGCAATTCAAGGACAAGTACGCGACGACAAGCGAGGCCATGGTCGAGCTGCGCAAGAGCAGGGGGCTTGATTCCGATGGCAACTTCGCGATGCCCCTGCAGCGGTTCAACCAATTGGTCGTGCGTTCCGGTCTGCCTTACCAGCCCCTGAAATGGTGGGCCATGTCAGCAGGTGGCGGCGTCGCGGCAGCGGCTGCGTACATGTATTTTGTTGGCGGCTGGATGCCGGCGGTCGGTATTTTCCTGCTCGTCTGGGCTGTCGGTCCGCTGGTTGTTCTGAAACATGTTGGGGGCAAGCGCCGCAAGAAACTGGCGGAGCAATTGCCCGACGCCTTGCAGATCGTCTGCCGCAGCCTCGAGGCGGGCCACCCGGTCGCCACCGCCGTCGCCCTTGTTGCCCGCGAGATGCCGGACCCGATCGGCACGGAATTTGGCATGACGGCTGACGAAGTGTCCTATGGCTTCTCGCTGACCAATGCCGTGCAGCGCATGGCCGAGCGGGCGGGCGACCCGGATGTTGAACTGTTCGGCGCAACTGTGCGCCTGCAGGAACGCACGGGTGGCAATCTCTGCGACTTGCTGAAGGCCAATACGACGACAATCCGCGAACGCCAGACGATGCGCCTGAAGGTGAAGGCCGCCTCGTCGGAGGGACGCGCGTCGGCCATGATCCTGACATCGGCGCCTTTCCTCGTGATGCTCGCCATCCACCTCACCCGGCCTGAATTCTACGGTAGCGTTATTGACGAGCCGCTCATTCGGTATGGCTTTGCAGGCCTGTTTACGTGGATGTTCATTGGCAATTTGGTCATGCGCAAAATGATCAATTTCAAGATGTAGAGCCTGACGATGAATGCTGACCTTTCATCCTTTCCGGCGCTATGGGCGCCGCTGCTCATGCTGGGCGCAGCCATGGCTTTGGCATTTCCGCCTGTCCTGACATTCCTGAAGAGCCGGCGAGACATGGAAAGCGTCGAGCGCCGGTTGGCGCGGCGCAGTCCTGCGTCGGAAGCGGAGGCCGCGGCGCGGAACAAGAGCCGTATTGGCCGGGCGGTTACCGGTCTCGCCGACCAGATGGCGCCGGGCGATGATGAGCAAGGTGTCAGCGTTGCCAAGGCGCGCCTCGCCGCTGCGGGCTTTACCGGCCAGTCGGCGGTTGGCCGGTATTATTTCGCGCGTCTCTTGTGCATTGTCCTGCCACAGCTGGCACTGCTCGCAGCGCTGCCATATTTGACAGAGCTGCCGGGAAACATGCCGATCATGATCTCGGTTATGCTGGTGTTGGTCGGCCTGATCGCGCCGGGCATGTATCTCGACAAGCGAACCAAGGCGCGCCGCCAGGAATGCTCGTCCGGGTTTCCGGACATGATGGACCTGCTGGTCGCGTGCGTGGAGGCGGGGCTCAGCCTTGATGCCTCGGTGCAGCGTGTGGGCGAGGAGCTGGAGCTGCGCCACCCGATCATTGCGGGATTCATGCGCACGCTGTCGCTGGAACTCCGGGCCGGCCGGGCGCGCAAGGCTGCATGGCGCGGATTTGCCGACCGGATGGGAATCGAAGAGGCCGGTTCGCTGGCGACGATGCTGCGTCAGGCCGAGGAAATGGGCACGAGTCTTGGCCAGACCCTGCGGGTCTTCTCGGCTGATATGCGTCAGCGCCGCATTCTCTATGCCGAGGAAAAGGCCATGGCTCTGCCGGCAAAATTGACTTTACCCTTGGTTTTTTTCGTTTTTCCGGTGCTTCTGGGCGTGCTGATCTTGCCAGCGGTCGTTATGTTCCAGAGAGTGCTTTGATGAAAAGGGCGCTAGGCGAGTCAGGCAGGGGTTGCTAGATAGTTCAGCATGAGCACGACTTATCTCGATTTTGAAAAGCCTATCGCCGAACTCGACGCCAAGATTGCCGAGCTCGAAGCCATCTCCGGCCAGAAGGGTGGGCCGTCCATCAAGGACGAGCTCAACAAGCTGAAGGCCAAATCGACCAAGCAGCTGAAAGACATTTATTCGGACCTGTCGGCCTGGCGGAAGACGCAAGTTGCCCGGCATCCGGATCGTCCGCACCTGTCAGACTATATCGCCACAATTTTCGAGGATTTCGAGGAATTGGCAGGCGATCGCCTGTTCGGCAATGACGAGGCGATTATCGGCGGTCTTGCGCGCTTCAAGGGCCGCTCTGTGGTCATCATGGGCCATGAGAAGGGCCGCACCACCGAAAAGCGCCTGAAGCACAATTTCGGCATGGCGCACCCGGAAGGCTACCGCAAAGCGGTGCGCCTGATGGACATGGCCGAGAAGTTCAATCTTCCTGTCCTCAGCTTCCCTGATACAGCTGGTGCCTATCCCGGCAAGGGCGGCGAAGAGCGCGGGCAGGCGGAAGCGATTGCGCGTGGCACCCAGCGTGGCCTGTCGCTGGGCGTGCCGTTCGTGACGCTGATCATCGGTGAAGGCATGTCGGGCGGCGCCATTGGCATCGCGGCGGCCAATACGGTCCTGATGATGGAACATGCGATCTATTCCGTCATCTCGCCGGAGGGCTGCGCGTCCATCCTCTACCGCGACCCGGCCAAGGCGCGCGATGCGGCAGACGCGATGAAGATTACGGGGCCTGACCTGTTGAAAACGAAGGTGATCGACGGCGTGGTGAAAGAGCCTGTCGGCGGCGCGCACCGTGACCCGCAACGGGCCATGGCTGCCGCAGCCAAGGCGCTTGATACGGCGCTCAAGGACCTGGAAGGCCTCTCGCCGCAGGAACTGCGCCGGCAGCGCCGGGATCGCTTCTACGCGATTGGCCGCGAGATCCTTTAAGGCTTGCTTGTAATCGGCCGCCCGAACCGTCAGGCTGCGCGCCAGATCGTTGGAGGGCATTCCATGCGTCATATCATTACCGGACTAGCTGTTTTGCTGGCCGTTGCGTGCTCGCGAGGCGAAGCGGAGAAGCAGCAGCATCACAGCGAAGGCGCGGTAATTTATCCGGCCGCCAGCGTTGTGACGATGACGGGTGAGGACGCTGCGGCGACGGCCGTTGCGGTCAAGAACGGGCGTATCGTGGGCGTTGGCACAGAGGCGGAACTCGCCAAGGACCTGCCGAAGGCAGAGGTGGACCGCACATTCGAGGGGCTGACCATCGTGCCGGGCCTGATCGACCCGCATGTGCATGTGATGCTGGGCGCGCTGCAATATGCGTTGCCACTGACACCGCCCTGGCCAATGGCGACGCCCGACGGCATGCGGATGGGCATTGGCACGCGGGAGGGATTCCTGTCGGAAGTCGCCGCGATTTCGGCCTCCATGCCGCCGGGCCAACCTGCCGTGATCTATGGCTATCACAACCTGGTGCATGGTGACCTGACGCGCGCCGATCTTGATGCGATCTCGGCTGAACGACCGATCGTGATCTGGCATTATTCAAGCCATGACTTCTATCTCAACAGCGCGGCGATCAAGCGGGCCGGGTTCACGCCTGCGCTGGCGGAGAAGTTCCATGGTGTGGACCTCGACGCCAAGGGCGAGCTGACGGGGCGTATCTATGAGGATGCGGCCTTTGCCGTGGTGCAGGCCTATGCCGATGTGATCCTGGCGCCGGAGAATGCGAGCGCGGGATTCCATGGGTTTTCGCGCATGCTGCGCCATGCGGGTGTCACCACGACCGTCGAGATGGGCTATGGCCTGTTCGGCTACGAGCTGGAAGACGCCAATATCCGCAATAACTGGGTCGATCCGCAGACATCCGGGTACAATCTCTATCTCGTGCCGGAGTTTCGCGCGCTGGCGCGGACGTATGGGGATGGGCGGGTTCGGGCCATGCTTGATCTCGCGACGGGCGCGCGTGGGGCTGCGGCGCCGGTTCTGCCGCGCGTGAAATTCTTTACCGATGGCGCTTTCTACAGCCAGACCATGCGCCTCTCTCCGCCCGGATACCTCGCCGGGCAATCAGAGGGCACAGAGGGGCTTTGGGTGCTGAAACCGGAGCAGATCGTGCCGGCTATCCAGCCTTACTGGGATGCCGGTCTCGGTGTGAATATCCATTCCAATGGTGATGCCGCTCAAGGCGCGACACTGGCGGCGCTCAGCAAGTTGCGCGAAGGCGGCGCGGGGAATTCCTTTACCATCGAGCATGGCGGCCTGTTTTCGCCGGAGCAGGTGGCAGAGGCGGGGCGTTTGAAGGCCAACGTCTCGGCTGCCAGCCACTATGTCTACTACATGGGCGAGCCCTATGCCGATCCGCTGGGACAGCCGCGCGCACAGTGGATTACGCCGCTGGGCGCCTTGAAAAAGGCAGGGGCTGTCGTGGCCGTTCACTCCGATGCGCCGCTGGCGCCGCCGGAGCCGCTGCGGGCGGCGGGTGTGCACATCACGCAGGCCACCAAGGAGGGCGGCGTGTATGAGGCGAACATGGCGCTGACGCCTTACCAGGCGCTGGAATCTGTAACGCTTGATGCAGCAAAGGCGGTGGGGCTGGACAAGGAGATCGGGTCGATCGAAGTTGGCAAGCGGGCGGACTTTACAATTCTGGGCGCCAATCCGCTGACTGTGGCGGGGGAGAACTGGACCGGCATTCCGGTCTGGGGCGTTGTTTTGGCAGGGGAAAAGCGCCCTCTGGACGACTGACAATGGCGGAAAAGGACTGGATTGCACGCTATCTCGCGCCGCTGGCGCAGGGCGCCGGCGCGGCTGGCCTGCGCGATGACGTGGCGCAGCTGGGTGTCTCTGATCCTGTAGCAATTACAACAGATGCGATGGTGGAGGGGGTGCATTTCCTTGGCACGGACCCCATCGATACCGTAGCGCGCAAGCTGGTGCGGACGAATGTGTCGGACCTGCTGGCGAGCGGGGCAGAACCAGCCGAAGCGCTGCTTGTGCTCGGCTGGCCCAAGCGGCGCGGCGAGGCGGAAATCGCAGCATTTGCAGCAGCTTTGGGCGATGAGCTGGCGGCCTGGGGGGCTGAGCTGATTGGCGGCGATACGGTGACGAGCCCCGGCGGGCTGTTCCTTTCTTTGACACTGACGGGGCGCTGCCTCAATGCGGGCCCTGTGCGGCGGACGGGTGCCAAAGCGGGCGATTGCGTGTGGCTTACGGGGACAATCGGGGCCGCCGCACGGGCGTGGCAGGACCATTCCCGGGGTATTCCGAGTCCATTCCCGGGTTCTTCCGGGACCGATGCCTACCGTTTGCCGGTTCTTCCGCCCCTCGCGACGGCCAAATTGGTGGCTGGTCACGCGAGCGCGGCGATGGATGTGTCCGATGGCTTGCTGATTGATGCCAAGACTCTGGCCAAAGCCTCCGGTGTCGCCATGGAGATGGATCTCGGCGCGGTGCGCTTCTCGGGCGGCGAGATGGACCTTGCCGAAATGCTGAAACTGGCGACCTGGGGCGATGACTATCAGACGCTGTTCACGGCGCCGGAGAACAATTCCAAGTTGATCTCGCGTGAGGCGCAAAATTCTGGTATCGAAATCACCTGTATCGGGAAAATTGTTGCTGGATCAGGCCTTTCCCTCGAACGCGGGGGCCGAAACGTTAACCTGCCTGAAACTCTGGGGTTCGAGCATGGTTAGTGGGGGCAGCTGATATTCGCTCCTGAAGGGAGGCGGGTTGCCTCATTCAGGTGCGGCTGGCAGCAATTACCCACCATAACCAGGTTTTGGAGATCCGGGAGCAACCCGGGCCCGCTAAAGAACTCAGGGAAGGAAGGAAATACCCATGTGGTTTTATCTAGCACTCGCCGCGGGCGTTGTGTCTGTCCTGTACGGTTACCTACAGATCAATTCGATCATGAAGGCCCCGTCAGGCGACCATCGCATGCGTGAAATAGCGCTGGCCATTCAGGAAGGCGCAAATGCCTACCTCAAACGCCAGTATCGTACGATCGCCATTGTTGGCGCTGTTGTTGTTGTGATCCTGCTTGTCGCGCTCGGTTGGAAATCGGCGCTCGGCTTTATCATCGGTGCCGTCCTGTCGGGCGCAGCCGGGTTTATCGGCATGCTTGTTTCGGTTCGGGCCAATGTGCGCACGACCGAAGCCTCCAAGAACGGCCTAGCGGCTGGCCTTGCACTGGCGTTCAAGTCTGGCGCCATTACCGGCATGCTCGTGGTTGGCCTCGCGCTGCTCGGCATCGTTCTCTATTACGGCCTGCTGACCGGGCCGCTCGATCTCGACCTGTCGGTGCGTGACGAGAAACGCCAGGTGATCGACGCGCTCGTGTCGCTCGGCTTCGGCGCTTCGCTGATCTCGATCTTTGCCCGTCTCGGCGGCGGTATCTTCACCAAGGGTGCGGATGTCGGCGGCGACATGGTGGGCAAGGTGGAAGCCGGCATTCCAGAAGATGACCCGCGCAACGCGGCCACCATCGCGGACAATGTGGGCGACAATGTCGGCGACTGTGCCGGCATGGCGGCCGACCTGTTCGAAACCTATGCCGTGACGCTGGTTGCGACCATGGTGCTGGGCGGGATCTACTTCTCAGGCTCTGCGGACATTTCCGCTGTCATGATGCTGCCGCTGGCGATTGCCGCCGTCTGTATCATCACTTCGATCGTGGGCACGTTCTTCGTGCGCCTCGGCAAGAACTCCACTGACGTCATGTGGGCGCTCTACAAGGGCCTCATCGTGACCGGCGTGCTGTCGATTGGTGGACTTGCGATTGCCATCAGCAGCGTGTTGCCGAACGGGTTCGGCGTGCTCAATGAAGCGGCCCAGCGCCTCGGCATGACCGGAGAGATTACGGGGCTCGACCTCTTCCTCTGCGGTGTGACCGGCTTGGTTGTGACGGGCCTCATCGTCTATATCACGGCCTATTATACCGAGACCAAGTTCCGCCCTGTCCGCTCGATAGCGAAAGCATCCGAGTCCGGCCATGGCACGAACGTGATCCAGGGGCTGGCCGTGTCACTTGAATCGACGGCGCTGCCTTCGATCACGATCATGGCGGGCATCCTGCTCACCTTCAATCTCGCGGGCCTCTATGGCATCGCGATTGCCACGACGACGATGCTGGCGCTGGCCGGTATCATTGTTGCCCTCGATGCCTTCGGCCCGGTGACGGACAATGCCGGCGGCATCGCGGAAATGGCTGAACTGCCGTCTGACGTTCGCAAGACGACTGACGCGTTGGACGCTGTTGGCAACACGACCAAGGCCGTGACCAAGGGCTATGCGATCGGATCGGCGGGCCTCGGCGCGCTGGTGCTGTTTGCGGCCTATTCGGAAGACCTGAAATACTTCATCTCTCAGGCCGACCCCGGCACGTTCTTCCACAATGTCGTGGTGGATTTCTCGATCTCCAGCCCCTACGTCGTGGTTGGCCTCCTGTTCGGCGGTCTCTTGCCGTTCCTCTTCGGCGGCATGTCGATGATGGCGGTGGGCCGCGCAGCGCAGGCTGTGGTCGAGGAAGTGCGCAGGCAGTTCCGCGAAATGCCGGGCATCATGAAAGGCGAAGTGAAGCCTGATTATGGCCGGGCCGTGGATATCCTGACGCAGGCCGCGATCAAGGAAATGGTGGTGCCGTCGCTGTTGCCGGTGCTGTCACCGCTTGTTCTGTTCGGTGTGATCATGCTGATCGCCGGACCGGGCGCTGCCCTGTCAGCTGTCGGGGCCATGCTGCTCGGCGTGATTGTGACGGGCCTGTTCGTGGCCATCTCGATGACATCGGGTGGCGGCGCATGGGACAATGCGAAGAAGTATATCGAGGACGGCCATCATGGCGGCAAGGGCTCTGAAGCCCACAAGGCCGCTGTCACGGGCGATACAGTCGGTGATCCGTACAAGGATACCGCTGGCCCGGCCGTGAACCCGATGATCAAGATCACGAATATCGTGGCCTTGCTTCTGCTCGCGGTGCTTGCCGCTCACTAGGCGTCAATGCCTGATCCAATAAAAAAGCCCCGGTGCAGATGCGTCGGGGCTTTTCCTTTTGGGGTGTCGTTTCGATCAGGCGATGTCGAACCGGTCGGCGTTCATCACCTTGGTCCAGGCGGCGACGAAGTCCTTGATGAACTTCTCCTTGCTGTCGTCCTGGGCGTAGACTTCAGCATAGGCGCGGAGGACCGAGTTGGAACCAAAGACCAGGTCCATGCGGGTGGCGGTCCACTTCACCGCGTCGCTGGCGCGATCGCGGATTTCGTAGAGGCCGTTGCCGGATGGGCGCCAGTAATTGTTGGTGTCCGTCAGGTTGACGAAGAAGTCGGTGGACAGGGCGCCGACATTATCCGTGAACACACCGTGCTTCGTGCCGCCATGGTTCGTGCCAATGGTGCGCATGCCGCCGACAAGGACAGTCATTTCCGGCGCGGTGAGGCCCATCAGCTGGGTCCGGTCGAGCATCAGCTCTTCCGGGCTGACATCGTACTCGGCCTTCTGGTAGTTGCGATAACCGTCCACCAGTGGCTCGAGTGGATTGAAGGAATCCGCATCGGTCATCTCGGCGGTTGCGTCGCCGCGACCGGGTGAGAAAGGCACCTTCACGTCATGACCAGCCGCCTTGGCTGCTTTTTCAACGCCGACATTGCCGGCGAGGACGATGACGTCAGCCAGGCTGGCGCCAGAGCCGGAGGCGATGCCTTCGAGCACTTTCAGGACTTTGGCCAGACGGGCTGGCTCGTTGCCTTCCCAATCCTTTTGCGGCGCGAGGCGTATGCGTGCCCCATTGGCGCCGCCGCGCATGTCGGACTGGCGATAGGTGCGGGCGCTGTCCCAGGCGGTGGAGACCATTTCGCTGACGGAGAGGCCGCTGGCGGCGATCTTCGCCTTGACGGCATCGACATCATAGCCTGTGTTGCCGGCCGGGATCGGGTCCTGCCAGATCAGGTCTTCCTGTGGCACTTCGGGGCCGAAGTAGCGTGCCTTTGGTCCCATGTCGCGGTGGGTCAGCTTGAACCATGCGCGGGCGAACTGGTCGGAGAAATAATCAAAGTCGTTATAGAAACGCTCGGAGATTTTCCGGTAGTCCGGGTCCATCTTCATCGCCATGTCGGCATCGGTCATGATCGGCATTTTGCGGATCGAGGGATCCTCGACGTCGACCGGCATGTCTTCTTCCTTGATGTCGACAGGCTGCCACTGCCATGCGCCGGCGGGGCTCTTCTTCAGTTCCCACTCATGGTTCAGCAGGAGGTCGAAATAGCCATTGTCCCATTGGGTCGGGTGGGTGGTCCACGCGCCTTCAAGGCCGCTGGTCACGGCGTCGCTGCCAATGCCGCGGGTCTTGTGGTTGATCCAGCCGAGGCCCTGTTCCGTGATGTCGGCGGCTTCCGGCGCCGGGCTGAGATTCGACTCCAGGCCATTGCCGTGTGCCTTGCCGACGGTGTGGCCGCCTGCGGTGAGAGCAACGGTTTCCTCGTCATTCATCGCCATGCGGGCGAAGGTGACGCGGACATCATGGGCGGATTTCAACGGGTCGGGTTTGCCGTCGCGGCCCTGAGGGTTGACGTAGATGAGGCCCATGTGGACGGCGCCGAGCGGCGCTTCCAGCGAGGCCGGGTCCTCGGAGTTGGCGTAGCGCTGGACGCTGTCGGACAGCCATTCCTTTTCCGAGCCCCAGTAGACGTCTTCTTCCGGCGCCCAGATGTCTTCGCGGCCGAAGGCAAAACCGAAGGTCTTGAAGCCCATGGATTCGTAGGCGACGTTGCCGGCGAGAATGTAGAGGTCGGCCCAGGAAACCTTGTTGCCGTATTTCTTCTTGATCGGCCACAGGAGGCGGCGGGCCTTGTCGAGATTGCCATTGTCCGGCCACGAATTGAGGGGCGCGAAGCGCTGGTTGCCGGTGCCCGCGCCGCCGCGACCATCGAACAGGCGGTAGGAGCCTGCGGCGTGCCAGGCGAGGCGGATCATCAGGCCGCCGTAGTGGCCCCAGTCAGCGGGCCACCAGGGCTGGCTGTCCGTCATCAGATCGGTGAGGTCTTGCTTGAGGGCTTTGACGTCGAGCTTTTTCAGCTCTTCGTGATAGTCGAAGTCCTTGCCCATGGGGTTGGTCTTGGTGTCGTGCTGGCTGAGGATGTCGAGGTTGAGTGCGTTGGGCCACCATTCCGTGACCGTGCGACCCATAGAGGTCATCCCGCCATGCATGACCGGGCATTTGCCAACGCTGGGTGTGTCGTTTCCGTCCATTATTTTCTCCGATGCTGATTGACCGCATTCTCTGCAAGTTGACGGAGGGTAACATGGCGCGGGCCAGCGCCCCAATTGAAACTAGGATGCGGGTCTATAGGCAAAATCTATAGGTCAGGCGCGCGTGGATTATTCAATGACCGGACGGCATTGAGCCGAGGCGTCTTATTGCGTGACCTCAAGGTGCATGCGGGCGCGCAGGGCTTCGCCTTCGAAGTAGATTCGGATTTCATAAGAACCGGGCTCCCGAACGGTAAGTTTCCATTCGCCTGCCGGTTTGGAAGACGAATAGCCCCTTGCGACGCTCCGGCCGGTCCCCGTGTCGATCAGGCTGATCCTCGCGTTGACGTGAGGGAAGCCTGACCAGTTCAATGTGAAGTGCTTGCCGACTTTCGGGCTAGGTGCGGACAGGGAGAGAGCGGGCCGGGCGTTGCGGCTGCCCGTGCCAGCGACGACGAAGTCCAGGCAGTCTGCGTAGGCGTCCGGTGAAGACGCATCAGATGGCAATTCAGTGCTGTAAGCGAGGCAGGCTTTATAGGGGCCGGTGAAGGGGGCGAGCGAGTGGCCCTCCCGTTCATAGACACCGCTCGTGGTTTTGGCAGGTATGTAGAACCATCCGCCGGGTCTTGGCTTTTCGTCGCCCATATAGATGAGGGCGATGCGCGCCGGTTTTCCCGACAAGCCGGAATAGGTGAGGCGCAGGGTCTCGTCGCGGGCGAGGGTCGCGTCATCAATCGCGAGATACAGGGACGTGCGCGGCCCGGTGGGCAGGGCGATAATTTCGAGGTCGCCAGCAGGTGTCGCGGCTTCGGCGAGGGTATCCGGAAAGCAGCCGCCTTCGTAGCACGCCATACTGGCGGGACAGGAGACTTCGGCGCAAGGATCTGCCGCTTCAGTCTCGCCGAAACTGGTCGGGAAACATCCACCCTCATAGCAGGCCATGTCAGAGGGGCAGGAAATGTCTGCGCAGGGATCAGCCGGCGCGTCCATCTGAGGGAAGCATCCTCCCTGATAGCACGCCTCTCCCGCCGGACAGAGGACGCCGGCGCACGGGTCAGTCTGGATTTTTGTGGAGGGCTTGCAGGCGCCATTGCTGGCGACGGAACCTGCTGGGCATGGAGCATCGGCCGGGGCGTCGATGCTCTCGAAGCATCCACCCTCGTAGCAGACCATTGATGATGGACAGCTCACCTCAGCGCAGGGATCGACTGGCGGGGTGGCTGGCGGCTCATCGAGGCTGAGAAAGCATCCACCTTCGTAGCACGTCATGTCGGCGGGGCAGCTGATGCCCTCACAGGCATCGACTGGAGCAGCAGACGGTTCATCGAGGCTCAAAAAGCATCCGCCTTCGTAGCATGCCATATCGGATGGGCAGGTCACATCGGCGCAGGGGTCATCTGACGGTCCGTCACCGAAACTCGTCGGGAAGCAGGCGCCTTCGTAACAGGCCATGTCCGATGGGCATGAAATTTCGGCACAGGCATCGACCGGCTTCTGCTGGGCGGAGGCTGTCAGGCCGAACGCCAGTAGGGCGGCCAGACAGGCCAGTGCTGAAACGATGGTCGAAAATCGAAATCGCATGCGTAGAACATCCAGGTTGCATGATGTCTACGTAATTGCCGCGGCTAGTCCGCCACCTGATACGGTTTCAGTCCGGTTTGAAACCGATCTGGATTTCGCGGTGGGAGTCGGCGTCCTGGATTTTCACGGTGCCGGAGTTGAGGCCCTTGCCCTCGAAGAGGATCTTGGTCTCGCCCATGAAGGGTTTTTGCGACTCGACGCTATATCCCGCCTCGCGAAGGTGCGAGATGTAGTCAGCGGCCAGATCTTCGGCGCTATGGTCTGATATGGCGCGGAGGCTGTAGCCGACGCTTCCCATGTCCATGACTTGCGTGATCTTGAAATCGTCAGGGAGCCACATGTCCTTGGGAAGACTGTCCGGGCGCTCAGAGGGCGCTTGGGCGGCATCGAGTGTTTCCCTGGCGCCGCCGCTCTTGAGGCCTTTGATGTGATCGCGCAAATCGCTGGTGGACTCCCTGGCGTGCTCGGCGACTTCATTCCGTGTCTCGGCCTTGGAATTGCCGCAGGCGGCGAGCGCAACGGCGAGGCAGGCCGCCAAAGGTGCGTGGAAAAAGATGCGGTTCATGGGCGAGGGCTCCTTACGCAATTGAAGTGGGCCGGGAGTGGCCGTCATCATGGTCAACGCAGTGGGGCGACACCGTCCGCCACGTTTTTGCTAGCGGATATGCTGCGGCGGCGGCGTGACGCCCATCCAGCCATTGATCTCGCTGGCGAGCATGAGGGCATGCTGCTTGCTGAGGCTGGCATGCGTGCTGATGATCCAGCGCACGCTTTCATCGGTTGTGGCTTGATAGGGGCGGCTTGTTGCCTGCAGCACGTCGTCGGGCAGGTCACCGCTGGCGAGGGCCAGTTTGTAGCGCTTTTGTCCATTCTCGCCGGCACTGTTTGAGCGGTAGCCGAGTTCCACATAGGCATAGCGGAACTTGGACAGGTTTCGGATGAGGCTGCGTTTCCGCATGAAGCCCCATTCCACGGGAATGATGGGCTGGGTCGTAAGGGTTACGCGGTCTGCCAGCCGATCAAACACCACTTCCAGATGGTTCGAGCCAAGCAGCCCGACGAGCAGGATGCCGATCCCGAGCAGCAAGAGGATGAGGCGGGCGTGCTCGACGTCCGAGGCGAGATCGAGAACCGCGAGCGTGATCATGACGGTGCCGCCGAGCGAGACCAGGGCGGCGCTGACCCAGCTTGGTTCTGTCAGGACAAGCGTATCCGCATCGTGCCGTATTTTCATTTCAATGCCCGCCCCTGTGATGTCCTGACCCTGCCTCATGCTCCACGCGAAAAAGGGCCCATGCCCGCCATAATTTCTGGCGGGGTCGTTGCCCGGCATGCGTTGAAGGTAGTGGAGATGCAGTCAGAGGAGTTTCAGATGCGGTTCAGTTCAGGTGTGGGGCGCGGCACACGCGCGCTTTTGTTCGGGATATGTCTCGTGACAGCGGTGGGCTGCGGCCAGACGAGTGCCGAGCCATCGGCGCCGTCGACGCGCGACGAGACGCCCTCTCAGAGTGCAGACTGCGCGATACCGTTTCCGGAGGGTATTCCGGTTCCGGACGGGTTGAAAATCGAGACGTGCAATCAGGCCGACGACCTGACCGGTTTTCATGGCAAGGCGCCGCTGCCGAAGGGTGTCGATGCCAGCTTTGCGGCGCTGAAGGCCGATTATGAGGCGGGTGGGTACACGCTTTACGACCAGACGAGCGGCAAGATCCGCAGTCTCATCTTCGGCGGCGAGGGGCACAGGAAAGGGCAGATCCAGCTCAATCCGAAAGAGGGATACCTTTCGGTGGCGATCAACCTCTATCCGTCAGACATGGAGGAATAGGCGATGAGCCGAAAGCGTGCTGCGATCTTGCTGGCGAGCGCCCTTGTGCTGGCATCCTGCGGGGCGGCTGAGTCGCCGATGAAGGAGATGAAAACGGGGCAGACGGCAGCGGAAGCGAAAGGCAACGCGGCATCAGCGCGGCCGGCATGGTTGCCCGGTGATATCCCTCTGCCGGATGATCTCGTGATCTTCGAGACGAACCGGATGACGCTGCCGGGGGATTCGTCCGTCAGTCATATGCTGAAGGGGTATTCCTGGGCGGATACGGATGCGGCGGGCGTGACGAGCGGATTGCGGGAGACGATTCTTGCTGCCGGGTATGAGCCTGAGGGCAATGAAGCGTCGGTGACGCCTCAACTCATCCAGTTTTCGGGAAATGGCCTTGCGCAGGGCAAGACAGCGTTCATGCAAGTGGACGCCGATGGCGACCATCTCGTTCTGTCGCTAAGCCTGTCCCTGCCGGAATAGGCAGCCTACTGGCGGCGGCCTGTCGGGTTGCCCGGTGTGGCTTCGTCGCTGTTTGGCAGGCGCACGGCGCCGACTGTGCCGAAGATCTGTTCCCAGAGGCCAAGCTCGCGGCCACGGGTCGGCGTCTCGCGGGAGGCGTAGTTGATCACTTCGCCATCGGCAGCGGTGTATTCGAGCACTTCATCGACCTTGTCATCCTCGCCAAAGCGAATGGCTGTGATCGAACGCTTGGTGATTTTCGGCTTCAGGAAGGCGATGCGTTCCTGAACGTCGGACATGTAGATCCACGTCTTGTCGTCGAAAATGCCCTCGGTGGAGGGGCTGCCGAGCTGTGCCAGCACAGAGGAGCGGGTGTCTTCATCGGGTTTCATGTCACGGGGCTGAGCGTCATCCGCCACATAGCCGTGAAAGTCGCGCGCGGGCGTGAGGCATGCCGTAAGCGGCAGGGTGAGAAGGCCAATGGCCAAAATCGCACGTCGCGACATGGAGAAACTCCTGTTAAGGCTTTGCGAAAGACCTAGCGGTTGCAGCCCCCCCTTGGCAACACAGGAGTACATAGGTGACAGGAATTTCAATCGGCTGGCTGGCGCGGCGGCGGGCCCGCAAGGCGGCTGCAGGCAACGCCTATGCCGGCTTGATGAAGGCGGCGCTGGCCCCGGATTTCTACCTGACAGGCGACGTTGCGGACACATTCGAGGGGCGCGCAGGCATGGTGATGGTCCATGCGGCGCTGGCCCTGCGGCGGATACGGGGCATCCCCGGCAAGGAGGCCGCGCGGCTGGCCGCCGCCCTGAATACGCGCGTTCTGGACGGATTTGACGCCGCCTATCGGGAGCAGGGCGTGGGTGATTCGTCGATTGCGCGAAAGGTGCGCAAACTGGCCGAAGCCTATTACGGTATGGGCCTCGCCCTGACGGCAGCGCTGGATGAAGCGAGCGCTGAAGCGCGCAAATCCGCTGTTGAGGGCGTACTGGCCCGTAATGCGGTGACCGAAAGCAGCCGCGCGGCAGGGCTTGCGGCATGGCTGTGCACGCTCGCCGATGGGCTGGAAGCGCAACAGGACTCGGAGATTTTAGCTGGAAATCTTGACTGGTAGACGGGCGCCAAAGTGCGTTAGCACGTACAGGCGCAGCGTTGCCAAGGTTGGTGACGCGCCGTAAACAGCGCCAGAGTGGAAACGCCAAGTTTCCCCGCAGCAGGAAGGCCCGAATGGCTAAAGGCACAATTCTCTCGATTGATGCCATGGGCGGCGATGCCGCGCCCGGTGTCGTGGTTGATGGCCTGGCTGTCCTGCTGGCAGATCGCGCGGATATTTCGGTGCTGCTGCATGGCAATGAACCTGTGCTGGCGCCCCTCGTGGCGGCGCAAAAGGCCCTGGCGGGCCGCTGTCAGATCATCCATTCCGACACAGTCATTACCAGCGACATGAAACCCAGCCAGGCCCTGCGGCGCGGCAAAGGTTCGTCGATGTGGAATGCGATCGAGGCCGTCAAGAATGGCGAGGCCGGCGCAGCTGTTTCGGCTGGGAATACCGGCGCCCTGATGGCGATTTCCATGCTGATCCTGCGCAAGATGGAGGGCGTGCACCGCCCGGCCATGACGGCGCTGTGGCCAACCCTGCGCGGACGCACCGTTGTGCTTGACGTGGGCGCAAACCTTGAGGCCGATGCGGCGCAGCTGGTGAGCTTTGCGATCATGGGCGAGGCCTATGCCCGCGCGGCGCTTGGCATTGCCAAGCCAACCATTGGCATTCTCAATATCGGCTCTGAAGAGATGAAGGGTCATGATGAAGTGCGCGAGGCCCATGAATGGCTGCGCGCCGCGAAGCTCGACATCGACTATCGCGGCTTTGTCGAAGGCGATGACATCTCAAAGGGGGCCGTCGATGTCGTGGTGACCGACGGTTTTACCGGCAATGTGGCGCTGAAGGCGGGCGAAGGCGTTGCCCGCATGCTGGCGAGTCGGATGCGCGAGGCCTTCACTGCCAGCCTGATGACGAAGATCGGTGCGGCACTGGCCATGGCAGGCCTGAAGACACTGCGGTCGCAAATGGACCCGAGCAATGTGAATGGCGGCGTCCTGCTGGGGCTGGGTGGTGTATCGGTCAAAAGCCATGGCGGCACCGATGCCCGTGGCTTTGCAAAGGCGTGTGAATTGGCTGCAGACCTTGCCAGCAGCCATTACCGCGACGAAATACTCGCCAATCTCTCGCGTATAAGAGAAGGTGGCCTGGCCGCCGAATAGGCGCGGGCGGGCAAGGAAAGGACGTTCATGACACGACGCAGCTTCATTCGCGGCACTGGCGGATACCTTCCCGAGAAGGTGCTGACCAATGAAGACCTGTCGACAATGCTCGACACGTCAGACGAGTGGATTCGCGAGCGCACCGGCATCCAGAAGCGCCACGTTGCGGCGGACGGCGAGCTGACATCCGATATTGCGACGGCGGCGGCCCGTCAGGCGCTGGATGCTGCGGGCATGACGGCTGAGGACATTGACCTGATCGTGCTGGCGACGACGACGCCTGACCAGACTTTTCCGGCAACGGCAACGGCCGTGCAGGCCAAGCTTGGCTGCGGCCCCAGCGCGGCGTTTGACGTGCAGGCGGTGTGTTCCGGCTTCCTGTTCGGGCTGGCGACGGCGGACAGCATGCTGAAGCAGGGCCTGTTCAACCGGGCGCTGGTGATCGGCGCAGAAACATTCACGCGCATTCTCGACTGGTCTGACCGTGGCACGGCTGTGCTGTTCGGCGACGGCGGCGGCGCGGTGGTGATTGAAGCAGTGGAATGGGATGGCACGAATGATGCCGGCATTATCACGCACCACATCCGCACGGACGGCACCAAGTCTGACCTGCTCTATGTCGATGGCGGCGTCAGCTCGACCGGCACGATCGGCCATGTGCGCATGGAGGGAAACCGCGTGTTCAAACATGCGGTGACGAATATTTCCTCGGCCATCCAGGCCGTGCTCGATGAGACCGGCCTGACGGCGGAGGACATTGACTGGTTCGTGCCGCATCAGGCCAACAAGCGCATTCTCGACGGCGTCGCGCGCAAGATCGGCATTCCGGAAGAGAAGGTCGTCATTACGGTCGACCAGCACGCCAACACGTCTGCGGCGTCCATTCCGCTGGCGCTGAACCATGCTGTGCGCTCCGGCCGGGCAAAGAAGGGTGACCTGATCCTTTCCGAGGCCATGGGCGGCGGATTCTCGTGGGGCGCCAGCCTGTTCCGCCTTTGATCCGGCGCGGCCGATTTCATCCACAATTTTCGGGTCTAATCGGGCAATCTGAAACTTCTCAATGATTTAAGCTGACGGGTTTGCTAGGAATCCGTTAAGATTCATTGGCTACCCATTAACGAAAGGCGAAAGACCGTCATGAGCAACCAGACCCTGACCCGTGCTGAAGTAACCGACGCCATTGTCCGTGAAGTGGGCGTGACGCGTCAGGAATCCTCTGACCTACTGGATCGTACGCTCGACATGATCGGCAGTGCACTTGAGCATGAAGACGAAGTGAAGCTTTCGCGCTTTGGCAATTTCGTGGTGCGCTCGAAGGCTGCGCGCGAAGGCCGTAACCCCAAAACCGGCGAAGAAGCCGTGATTGCGCCGCGCCGCGTCGTCACCTTCCGGCCATCTCCCATGCTGAAGGCCCGCGTCGACAAGGGCTGAAACAAAACAAGGATAGCGATATGACTGCCTCACGGAACCGAGTTGAAAAATCCGCTAACGCTTTCCGCTCGATTGGAGAGGCAGCTGCTGAACTTGGCCTTGAGACGCACGTCCTTCGCTATTGGGAAAGCAAGTTTCCGCGCGATGTGAAACCGGTGAAGCGCGCCGATGGCCGCCGCCTGTTCCGCCCGCAGGATATTGAAGCCCTGCGCGGCATCCAGATTCTCGTGCATGAGCGCGGCATGACGCTGAAAGGCGCCAAGTCCATCCTCGCAGAGCAAGGGCTTGCGGCCGTACTCTCTGGCGCGGCCAAGCTGGGCACAGCGGCCAGCCCGGCGCGCGAGCTGCAGAAGAAGGTCGCGAAGGCATTCGATGCCGAGCTGCCTGATACGTCCGCGCCCAAGCGGCAGGAGCGCCTTGAGGGCGCATTGGTCGAGCTGACAGACCTGAAAGCCCGCCTTGATGCGATGCGTGGCCGCCGCGCTGCCTAAACCCATATAAGCGATTGCGGAACCGGGGCGGCTTGGCTACAAGCCGCCAGAGTCGGAGCGTGGCGCAGCCCGGTAGCGCACTCGCCTGGGGGGCGAGGGGTCGTAGGTTCGAATCCTATCGCTCCGACCATTTTCACTTTTGACAGGTACAGTTTGCACCGCGGAATGGGGTGGCTCAAACGCCTGTTTCGACCTGTTCCTGATAGCGTGTGGCGACGTGAACGATGAGGACCGTCGCAATGTGGGAAACAAAGCCCACCGTCCACCAGATCAATGGCCATTTCATCACGAACGTGTCGCCGCCAACGCCTATGCTGATGCCGACAAATACGACGACACCGATGGCATAGCCTGCCAGATGGATCCACAGGGAGAGCCGTATCGCCGCCCGTGTGTTTGCATTCCGGCGGGCAACCGTATTGGCCGCTTCGGCCGCCTGATCGACCGACAGTGCGATGACATCGACATTGTACGCGGCCGCCAGCGCCTTGAGCGATTCCTGCGAGGCCGGTTTGCCATTTTCGATGCGCTGGATGGTCCGAAGGCCAATCCCGGCGAGGTCTGCCACATGTTCCTGCGACCAGTAACGCTCTTCACGCCACCGCTTGATCTTGGCTGCATCTGCTTTGAAGGACATTTTTTTCTCCTGCGTTTCCCATTATCAGATGGACCCAGGAGACCGCAAATGACGTCCCTCCTCCACGCCAGCGGTACGCCATCGCCCCGCCACAAGGCCGCCAGTGCGCCGCCAGCACAGGCATTTCTCGACATTCCGCTCGACTGTACATATTCAGGCCCTCGCAGCAGCCTGAGGGCCATGTTGGTCGGTGCAGAGTGCGAAAAGGGAAAGTGCCATGTCCAAGTTTGTTATGGCTGCAGTGCAGGCCGGGTCAAAACTCTTCGATACGGACGCAACCCTTTCCCTCTTTGCCGGCAAGTTGACCGAAGCTGCGAAGACGGGCGCGGACCTGGTGGTGTTTCCGGAGGCGTTTATCGGCGGCTATCCGAAGGGCATTGATTTCGGCGTGCGTGTGGGCATGCGCTCGCCTGCGGGACGCGAACAATTCCGCCAGTATTTGGATGGGGCGATTGAACGGCACTCGTCGCAGATGGACGAGATCAGGTCGCTCGTCAAAGAGGCGCAGGTCAACGTTGTTCTGGGGATTATCGAGCGCGATGGTGGGACACTTTACTGCTCCAGCGCGACGATCGGACGGGATGGCAATATCCTCGCCTGGCATCGCAAACTGATGCCGACGGCTATGGAAAAGGTCATCTGGGGGCAGGGCGACGGCTCCACCATTGAGGTCGCCAAATCGGACATGGGCGTGATCTCGATGGCGATCTGCTGGGAGAATTACATGCCGCTCCTGCGCTCGCATCTCTACAGCCAAGGAACGCAGGTGCATTGCGTGCCGACGGTGGACGACCGGGATGTCTGGTTGCCCACACTGCAGATGATTGCCCTGGAGGGGCGGTGTTTCGTGGTGAGTGCCTGCCAGTTCATGACGGTGGGCGATGTCTCTGCGGACTGGTTTGAGCCCGTTCAGGGCACGCAGCCCGACACGGTGCTGATACGCGGCGGCAGCTGTATCATTTCACCGATGGGTGAAGTGCTGGCGGCGCCCGTGTTCAACAAGGCAGCCATCGTGTCTGCCGAGATCGACATGGACGAGATCAAGCGGGCGAAGTTTGATCTGGACGTGAGCGGCCATTACAGCCGCCCGGATGTGTTCAAACTGTCCGTGGACACAAAGCCGCAAAGATAGCGCTGCGGCCTGCTACCGCCCTGAGGCTGAAGCAGGCCGAGCCATTTTGCCTATTTCGTTTCCAGATCCAGCTCGTCGGTCTTGCCGACAGCGGCGAGGGCGAAGGCGTATTCCGTCGCGGTTTCCTTCAGTCCTTCGAAGCGGCCAGAGGCGCCGCCGTGACCGGCGTCCATGTTGATGCGCAGGAAGTAAGGCCCGGCTTCAGGGGCCTCATGGCGCAGCTTGGCGGCCCATTTGCTGGGCTCCCAATAGGTGACGCGCGGATCGCTCAGGCCACCTGTGATCAGCATGGGCGGGTAGGGCTTGTCGGAGACATTGTCATACGGACTGTAGGTCGCGATCGTGTCGTAATCCGTATCGCTGGTCAGCGGGTTGCCCCATTCCGGCCATTCGGGCGGGGTGAGCGGCAGGCTCTCGTCCGACATCGTGTTGACGACATCGACGAAGGGCACAGCTGCGATAATGCCGCCGAAGAGTTCAGGGTCCATGTTGGCGGCCGCGCCCATCAGGAGGCCACCGGCAGAGCCGCCCATGCCGACGAGCTTGCCTTTGGACGTGTAGTTCTGGTCGACAAGGTAATGGCCTGCGGCAACATAGTCCTTGAACGTATTGGTTTTCTTGTCGAGCTTGCCATCGAGATACCATTGGTAGCCCTTGGCCATGGAGCCGCGCGGATGGACGATGGCGTAGATGAAGCCGCGATCAACGAGGCTTAGGCGGCCGGTGCGGAAGTCTGCCGGGATGGTAATGCCGTAGGAGCCATAGCCGTAGAGCAGAACAGGCGCGGTGCCATCAAGCGGCGTATCCTTGCGGCGCAGCAGCGTGACGGGCACTTCGGCGCCATCCCATGACGGCGCCATGACGCGCTCGGTGACATAATCGTCGGGATTGTGGCCCGAGGGGACTTCGCGGGTCTTGCGCAGCGTGCGCGCGTGGCTGACGAGGTCATAGTCGATGACCTGGTCCGGCGTGGCCGGCGAGGCATAATCGAAGCGCAGGATGGGCGTGTTATAGTCATAGCCGCTGTCGAGGCCGAGATCATAGGCGGCTTCATCGAAGCTGATCGCGTGTTCGGCGCCATCCGCGCGTGCGCGTACGACGATACGGGGCAGGCCGTTCTCGCGCTCCATGCGGGCGAGATAGTCCTTCTGCGGCTGCATGCCGAGGAGGAGCGTGCCGGGGCGGTGGGGGATGACTTCTTCCCATGCGTCGCGTGAGGTTGCCTCCATCGGGGCCTTCATCATCTTGAAGTCGACGGCGCCATCAAGGTTGGTGATGATGTAGAATTGCCCGTCCCAGTGGACGACGGAATATTCATTGTCCGTCTGGCGCGGCGCGATGAGGTGAAGCTCGGGATCGAGTTCCGAAGCGGAGAACCAGTAGACTTCCGATGTCGTGTGGCCGGAGGCGTTGATGAAGACCACATCCTCGCTGGCGCTCTTGCCGACGCCGACGAAGAAGCCGGGATCCTTTTCCTCATACAGGAGCGTGTCTTCGCCCGTGGCGAGGTTGCGCTGATAGACGGCGTTGGGGCGCGCATTCTCGTCGCGGTGGACCCAGACGATAGCCTGGCCGTTTGCCGTCCACTCAAAGTCGCCATAGGCATTGTCGATCTCGGCGGCGGTGTCGGCACCGGTGGCAATGTCCTGGATGTGGATCTTGTAGAACTCGCTGCCCTGTGTATCGACCGCGTACGCGACCAGTTTGTGGTCGGGGCTGGTATCGATGCCGCCGAAGGAGAAATAGTCCTTGCCTTCGCCCATGGCGTCGCCGTCGAGCAGGATGGTTTCGGGAGCGTCGGGGTTGAAGGCATCTTCAGCCGGCCGCCGCGCGATGATCGGGTATTCGCCGCCCTGACGATAACGCGTGTAATAGGCCCACGGGCCGTCGATCTCGGGAACGGTGCTGTCGTCTTCCTTGATGCGGCCGCGCATTTCGGCGAACAGTTCATCGCGCAGTTCGGTCGTCGGGTCTTCAAGTACAGCCTTGGTGTAGGCATTTTCGGCTTCAAGATAAGTGCGGATATTTGCATCGAGCACGGACGGATCGCGCATGACTTCCTGCCACTTGTCATCCTTCAGCCAGTTATATGGATCATTGCGGGTGCGGCCGACCTGCGTGATCTCGTGGTCGATGCGCTCGGCGACGGGGGGCTGGGGGGCTGGCGTGGCCGCTGGCGCTTCGACGGCAGTGTCGGTGAGCTTGGTATCAGTCATTGTGCATCCGGTCAGAAGGGCAGCGGTCGCTGCGCTGGCAAGAAGGAAAGAAAGGCGCATACGGCCGGCTCCTGTGTCAGTTGAGGCTTAGGGTCGGGGCGGAATGGATCAGGCGGGATGGAGCCTGTCCAGACCTATTCGTCGGGTTGGAAGTCCAGCACGACGCCGTTGATGCACCAGCGCTCGCCGGTTGGCGGCGGGCCGTCCTTGAAGACGTGGCCCTGATGCAGGCCGCAGATGGCGCAGTGGCATTCGGTGCGCGGGATGATCATCTTGAAGTCGGTCTTGGTTGCGACAACGCCTTCGGAGGCAGGCTGCCAGTAGCTTGGCCAGCCGGTTCCGCTTTCAAACTTGTGTTCGGACGACCAGAGCACGGTATCGCAGCCCTTGCAGTGATACTTGCCTGCGCGCTTCTCGCTCTCGTAATTGCCGGGTGTGAAGGCGCGCTCCGTGCCTTCCTTCACGCCGACGCGGAACTCTTCCTCGGTGAGGACTTCGCGCCATTCGCGGTCGGATCGCTGGATTTTGGTGCCTGTGGCGGACATGGGGGACTCCTGTGTCGGGTTCCCGGTCAATATAGGCCGATTATGCCTCAGCGCCATTGGTTGTGTGTCGTCAGGCCTTAAACGAACGGCGCCGGGACATCTGGTGTCCCGGCGCCGCAAATGAGTCTGATTGTGGCTGTTGGGCCTAGCCGTAGAGAACGGTGATCGATTCAGCGACGAGGGCGGGGCGCTCCTGGCCTTCGATCTCGATCGTGTTTTCCATGATCATCTGCTTGCCGCCGGACTTTTCAGTCACGGACGTGCATTTCTGGCGCAGGCGAACCTTGGAGCCGACGGGCACCATATTGGTGAAGCGGACTTTGTCGGAGCCATAGTTGATGCCGCGGGTCACGCCGGAGACGTTCAGCGTTTCGCCGCCGAGCATTGGCAGCAGGGACAGCGTCAGGAAGCCGTGTGCGATGGGGCCGCCCATGGCCTTGGTGGCGCGCTCGACATCAACGTGGATCCACTGGTGGTCGCCGGTTGCTTCGGCAAACTTGTTGACGCGGTCCTGGTCGATTGTGTGCCAGTCGGACACGCCGGTTTCAGTGCCTGCGATGGATTCGAGATCTGCGTAGGCGACTTTTTTCGGGTTAGCCATAAGGATATTCCTCCTGAGTTTATGCTTGGGCCTTTTCTGGCGCGGGCAGCGCCATCCGGCAAGGTTTACTGAGCGTCAATCTGCTGGACGTAGAGCTGATTCTCGCAAATACTTCGCCAATGGGCTGAATTGGGAGACGCCATATGACAGATTCGAACCAGATTTCCGTTGATCCGAACACCAAGGGCAACGCGAACCTTATCTATATTCTCTACCTTGTGGGCATCGTAATCGGCGTCACGCCGATTATCGGGGTCATCATGGCCTATATTGGCAAGGGTCAGGGCGACCCCGTGCTGGAAAGCCATTACAACAATCAGATCAACATCTTCTGGAAGGCCCTGCTTTACAGTGTGATCGGGGCTGTTCTGACAATGGTTCTGATCGGCATTCTGATCCTGCTCGCGACGCTGGTCTGGTACATCGTGCGCTGCATCAAGGGTATGCAGGCCCTGTCGGCCGGCCAGCCGATTGAAAATCCCGGTAGCTGGATGTTCTAGGCTGCGATGACGCCGAATATGGAAACAGCCGCTCCAATCCAGGGCGGCTGTTTTCGTTTCAGCCGTGCTTGCCCGTCAGCTTGGCGAGCCATTTGAACGAATCCTTCGGCGTGCGCTTGAGCGTTTCAAAGTCGACATGGGTGACCCCGAACCGGGTGGTGTACCCCTTTGCCCATTCGAAATTGTCGAGCATCGACCAGACGAAGTAACCCCGCACATCCGCGCCTGCCGCGCGCGCTTCCAGCAGAGCGGCCAGGTAGCGGTCGATGAAATCGATACGCACGTCATCTTTCACACGGCCCTGCGCGTCTGGCTCGGCCAGATCGGCAACGCCATTCTCGGTGACGAAGATCGGCAGGCCGTATCGCTCCGCCGTCTCGATCAGGATATCGCGGAAGCCCTCAGGGGAGGCATTCCAGCCCATCAGGGTAATCTCGCTATCCTCGGGTGGATTGGCCCAGCGATAGCCTGCGGGCCCGTCATCGGCCGTCGCGTAGAGCGGGGAATAGTGGTTGAGGCCAAACCAGTCGAGCTTCTGGTTGATCAGCGCCTCGTCGCCCGGTCGGATGCGATCACCGAGCGCGGCTGAGACGATCGGGTCGTATTTGCCAAGGATCATGGGATCGGCGAAGGCGCGGTTCCACCAGGCATCGAGCCTCGCCGCTGCGAGGCGATCAGGGTCTGTGTCGTGTCTCGGCAGGCAGGGCTGCATGTTGGGGACGACGCCGAGTTGGGCACTGGCTGGCAGGGCGTCCCGCAGCGCCTGTATGGCCGACCCATGGGCGAGATTCACGCCATGCACCATGTCGCGATAGAGATCGTAGTCACGGATGCCCGGCGCGTGGATGCCCATCTTGTAGCCGAACATCGCGAAAACATTGGGTTCGTTGAAGGTGGCCCAGTGCGTGATGCGGTCGCCAAGGCGGTCCGCCATGAGGGTCGCGTAATCCGCAAAGAGCGGGGCGATTTCGCGACTGGTCCAGCCCTTGCCCGCGTCGTGCAGGGCGAGCGGCAGGTCCCAGTGATAGAGGCAGGCCCATGGCGCAATGCCGTTTTCGAGCAGGCTGTCCGTCAGCCGGTCATAGAAATCGAGCCCTGCCTCGTTGGGCTTTCCCTTGCCCTCAGGCAGGACGCGGCTCCACGAGAAGGAGAAGCGATAGGCGTCCAGCCCGAGCTGTCGCATGAGGCCCACATCTTCGCGGTAGCGATGGTAGTGGTCGCAGGCAACGTCGCCTGTGTCTCCATTGTCGATGCGGCCGGGCTCTCGGCAGAAGGCATCCCAGATGCTCGGCGCGCGGCCGTCCTCATCATGGGCGCCCTCTATCTGGTACGAGGCGGTCGATGCACCCCAGATGAAATCCTTCGGAAAGTCACCTGGCTTGACCATGTCAGACGATCCGGCTCTTGGAGTTGCCCCAATACTTGTCGCGGATGAGGCGCTTGTAGAGCTTGCCGGTCGGGTGGCGCGGGAGTTCGGGATCGAAGTCGATCGATTTCGGGCATTTGATCTTCGAGAGGTTTGCCTGACAGAAGGCCATCAGCTCGGCAGCGAGTTCCTCTGAGGGCGCCTGGCCCGGAGCAGGCTGGACAACCGCCTTCACCGCTTCGCCGAACTCCTCGTCCGGCACGCCGATCACGGCGCAGTCTGCGACTTTTGGGTGGGTGATCAGGATGTTCTCGCATTCCTGCGGATAGATGTTCACGCCGCCCGAAATGATCATGAAGGCCTTGCGGTCTGTCAGGTAGAGGAAGCCGTCTTCATCCACTTTGCCGACATCCCCAAGGGACGACCAGTCAGCGTGGCTGGCGTGGAGGGCGCCTTTCGATTTTTCGGGATCGTTATGATAGGTCGGCGGAACAGTGCCGCCGAAATAGACTTGGCCCTCTTCGCCGACCGGCACTTCATTGCCCTGCTCGTCGCAAATGTGGACTTCGCCATGGACGGGCTTGCCGACTGTGCCCTTGTGGGTCAGCCAGTCAGCGCTGCGCGCCCATGTCATGCCATTGCCCTCAGAGCCGGCATAGTATTCGTCGATAATGGGGCCCCACCAGGCGATCATCTGTTCCTTGACCGGCACAGGGCAGGGCGCAGCAGCGTGGATGGCGAACTGAAGGCTGGAGACATCATATTTCTCGCGCACCTCAGGGGGCAGTTTCAGCATTTTTACGAACATGGTCGGGACAAGCTGGGAATGCGTGACCTTGTACTTCTCGACCAGCTGCAAGTATTTTTCCGCGTCGAACTTTTCCATGATGACGAGCGAAGCGCCGAGCTTGGTCATCGACATGCTCCAGCGAAGCGGCGCCGCGTGGTAGAGCGGCGCGGGCGACAGGTAGATCGAGGTCTCGGTCACACCGGCGAGGCCCCGGCAGATCTGCACGAGCACATTGTCGGCGTCGATGGGCAGGTTGCGTTCCAGCGGGGGACGGATGCCCTTGGGGCGCCCGGTCGTACCGGACGAATACAGCATGTCCGTTCCGGCCATCTCGTCCGGAATGGGCGTGACCGGAAATTTGGACTGATGGGTTTCGAGCGGCGTGAAGCCCGGAATGTCGCCATCAATGGACCAGTAGTGGCCGAGGTCGGTGACGGATTTTACATCCTGCGCGACAGCGGACTTGTGGGCGTCAGCGATCAGCAGCTTCGCGCCGGAATCCTCGATGATGTATTGTACTTCGGGTGTCGTCAGGCGGGACGAGATACAGACGAAGTAGAGGCCGGAGCGCTGGGCGGCCCAGCAGACTTCGAAATAGCGGGCCGAGTTTTCGGCAAAGAGGGCAATCGTGTCGCCAGGCTGGCAGCCAGCCTCGCGCAGGGCGTGAGCGATCTGGTTGGAGCGCTCATCGAGCTGGCGGAAGGTGACGACCTCACCGCTGCCCGCCATCGTGTAAGCGGGGTGATCAGGCCGGGATTTGGCGTGATGAAAGGGGTGCATTTGCGTCTCTCTCCATTGATGCGGTGGCCGCTCTGGTGGGGCCTGCTTCAGGTTTTGGTCGAACTTAACCAGACCGCGCCCGGCGTCCACTGGCGACGCAGGGGAAAGCGCTAAAAGCTGCGGGTCCAGTAATCCATCCGGTGGACGATCTTTGGCCCGTTCGGTGTTTCCGGCCACTCAAAATGGCTCACCGCGCCGTCGAGGCGGCAGTAGCCCCGTGCTTTCCAGAAGGGATCAAGCGGGCTGTAGCCTTCGGGACGAAGGGGATGGTCTGCCGGGCGGTCCACGGCGCAGAAACAGGCCCGCTTGTAGCCATGGGCAAGGGCATGGGCCTCGCGCACGTCGAAGAAGGCATGGCCGATGCCGTGACCGCGATAGGCGGGCAGCAGGACGGACTCGCCAAAATAGAAGGTCGTCGAAAGATCTATCCCCGCATCGACGAGTGGTTCGGCAAACTCGACATGGTGGCCTGTCAGGGCTGACCCTGTGGCGCAGCCGACAATCTCGCCATCATCATTCTCGGCAGTGACGATCAGCGCATCGGGCGCCTGCGAGAATGTGTTCAGGTAGTCGAGTTCATAGCCTTCGCTGCCAGCGTATAGATAGGGAAAGGCGCGGAAGACCTCGATGCGCAGGCGGGCAAGCGCAGGCAGCGCCTGTTCCATTTCCCCACCTGTCAAAGAGCGGACTTTCATGAGACCTGCCGGATCCATTCCTGAAGATTGTAATAGGTGGTGACGCGCGTGATCTGGTCTTCACTGATCTCGAAGAAGGCGCCGGCGGGCAGGCGGTATTCCTGGCCGTGGGCTTTCGGCAGCCCGTCATCGGTTTTCTTGTAGGTGCCATTGACGATGAACTCGGCTGCGGCGCGGGTTCCGTCTGCGGAGGTCATGATGGCGATGCCCGTCAGGTTCTCGTCATAGCACTCATCCATATGCGCAATGAAGGCGGCGAACTTTTCCTTGCCGCCCCGGCGGACACCCTCGTTGACGTCATGGCTGATCGTGTCGCTGACGCAGGCGAGCATGCCTTCCCAGTCCTTGGCATTGAAGGCGGCGTAATAGCGGGCGACGAGGTCGGCGGGGCTCATTGTGTTTTGCTTCCTGTGCGTGGGAGACCGGGTGTGCCGGCAAGTTCCGGGTGTTGGGAAACGTATGTAGCCTTCAGTTCGACCGAGCGGTTATGATGACCGTCCGGGCTCCAGCCTGGCGCATTGATGGCCCGGCGCACCCAGCGGTCAGGGCGCAGGCCGTCCCGCGCGCAATCGCGTAGCAGAGCGCCGAGTTCATGAAAGGCGATGATGAAGGGATTGTAGCTCTGCAGCGGTTTGACGATGCCATAGACAGGCTTTTCGTCATCGAGTTCGGGTACATAAGTGCCGAACATCTTGTCCCACGTTATGAACACGCCGGCATAGTTTGCGTCGAGGTAGCGCGGGTTGGTTGCATGGTGCACGCGGTGATGGGACGGCGTGTTGAATACGGCCTCGAACCAGCCGGGCATACGGTCCACCGCCTCGGTATGGATCCAGAACTGGTAGATCAGGTTCAATCCGCCCACGAAGAATATGACATAGGGGTGAAAGCCGATCAGAACCATCGGCACGCCAACGAGGATCAGGCCGGTGAACGGTCCGAACCAGGGCTGGCGCAGGGCTGTTGTCAGATTGTAATGCGTGCTCGAATGGTGCGTGACATGCTCCATCCAGAACCAGCGCATGCGATGGGCCAATCGATGCTTCCAGTAATAGGTGAAGTCATAGATCACGAATGCCAGCACAGCGCTCCACCATGTGAACGGGATGCTTTCAAAGCCCCAGCCGGAGATCGTCGAAATGGAGAAGCGGTAAGGCCAAGCGAGCATCATTAGCCAGATCGTGACCATGCCTGTCAGCGTGTTGACCACGACATTGCCGATGCCCATGGCCATTGAGGCGAGCGCGTCCTTGGTTTCATAATTGCCCTTGGCGCGTCCGCTGCGCACGGCCCACCATTCCCATATCACCGATATGAGGAAGACTGGCGCGGCGAGGGTCGTCGGCTGTATTGTTGCAAGCCACTCCGGCATTTATGTCGGGTCCGCAATCGCGGCGCCGTCCCGCTTGTAGACATGGCCGTCCTTCATGATGAAATCGACCTGCTCAAGGATGGAAATGTCCTTGATCGGGTCGCCGCTGACCGCCACCAGATCTGCCGCGCAGCCGACATCGAGGCAGCCGAGCATGCCGGTCTTGTCGAGCGCTTCGGCGGCGGTTGCGGTGGCTGCGGTGATGGCCTGCATCGGCGTCATGCCGAACTGAACCATGCGCGAGAATTGTTTCGGGTTGTCGCCATGCGGATAGACGCCCGAGTCAGACCCGAACACCATTTTCACGCCGGCCTTGTTGGCTTCTGTGAAGCTGGCGCGCTGGATTTTCGAGATCGCGCGTTCCTTGTCCATGGATTCTGCCAGCACGCCATTCTTCTCGCCTTCGGCCAGCGTGTATTCGGTGTTGTAAATGTCCATCGAGAGATAGGCGCCCTTTTCCTTGGCGAGCGCGATTGTCTCGTCGTCCAGAATGCTGGCGTGTTCGATTGTGTCGACTCCGGCGATAAGGGCGTTGCGTATGCCGACCGTGCCATGGGCGTGGCTGGCGACTTTCAGGCCGCGTGCGTGCGCTTCTTCGACAGCGGCCGTGAGCTCTTCCAGGGTGCCCTGCGCGGCGCCGAGGGACGTGCCCTTGGAGAACACGCCGCCGGTGGAACAGGTCTTGATAAGGTCAACGCCATACTTGATGTTCTCACGCACTTGCGCGCGCATTTCCCAAGGACTGTTGGCCACGCGCTCACCCTTCAGGGCGTATTCCGACGGCAGCAGGTTGTTATCCGAGCAGTGACCACCCGTGATGCCGACCGGCGGGCCGGAGACGTACATGCGCGGGCCGGGCACTTCACCCTCATTGATGGCGTCGCGCAGAGCGACATCGCCATAGCTGCCGGCGCCGACATTGCGGACCGTGGTGAAGCCGGACAGCAGCGTACGGCGGGCATTCTTTACACCCTTGATGGCCTGGCGCTCGTCCGACAGGGCGAGCGAGGCATAGCCGCCGTCTGTGGGGTCGCTGGTCAAATGGGCATGCATGTCGATAAAGCCGGGCAGCACCGTCTCGGATGACAGGTCGATCACTGTGGCCCCACGCGGCACCTTGATGGCTTTCTGGGTGCCAGAGGCCGTCACTTTGCCCTCTTCAATGACCAGCGCGACGTCTTTCAGCACTTTGCCGCTGACCGGATCGACGAGGCTGCCTGCCTTTACATAGACAGGCTGGGCCTGAGCGATGGCGCCGGTTGCGAGCATGGCGGCTGACAGGAGCAGCGAGCGGGAAAACATCATGGGAAGGCCTTGTTCATCTGCGATTTGCGCGACTATCAGGGCCAAATCGCCGGACGGTCAACCCGGGTGCAGCTTTCCCCTGCGACGCGCTTGACGTTGGGCGTCTGGCAGGCAGTGTGTCGCCAGCAATTGCCCAAAGGGAGATACAAGATGGCGCAGCCGAAAAAGTTCGAGCAGATTATCCTGGATATTGAGGATGGCGTTGCCATTCTGACGCTCAACCGCCCCGAAAAGATGAACGCCTTCACGGGCAAGATGATGTACGAGATGATCGAAGCCTTCGATATCACGGACGCCGATGACAGCGTACGCGCCGTGATCGTGACCGGCTCGGGCGATCGCGCATTCTGCGCCGGCGCTGACCTCTCCGAAGGCGCCAAAACGTTCGACTATGATGCCCGTGCCGATTCCGGCGAGGCAGGACGCACGCAGGACGTGGATATCCAGCGCGATGGCGGTGGCCGCGTGACCCTGCGCATCTTTGACAGCCTCAAGCCCGTGATCGGCGCCATCAACGGCGCGGCCGTCGGTATCGGTGTGACGATGCAGCTGCCCATGGATATCCGCATTGCATCTGACAATGCGCGCTTCGGCTTTGTATTCAACCGCCGCGGCATCAACCCGGAAGCGGCGTCGAGCTACTTCCTGCCGCGCCTCGTCGGCATCCAGCAGGCGCTGGCCTGGTGCTATTCCGGCCGCGTGTTCCCGGCTTCTGAAGCGCTTTCCGGTGGCCTCGTGCTGTCCGTCCATCCGCAGGCCGAGCTGCTTGATGTGGCCAAGGCCATGGCACGCGAGATTGCGGACAATACGGCCGCCGTCTCCACGTCGCTGACGCGCCAGATGATGTGGCGCATGCTGGGCGCGAGCCACCCGATGGAAGCGCATATCGTGGATTCCGCTGCGATCTACTCGCGCGGCAAGACGCCGGACGCGAAAGAGGGCGTGATGAGCTTCCTCGAGAAGCGCAAACCGGAATACCCGGTCAAAGTGTCCGACGGCATGCCGAACTTCTTCCCCTGGTGGGAAGAGCCTGAGTTCGAGTGGATCGGCGGCAAGGACTAAACGCCATGATGCCGGAATTCCAGTTCGTTGAAATCAATGGCGTAAAAATCCGTGTGGCCGTGGCGGGAGAGGGGCCACTGGTCGTTCTCGTGCACGGCTTCCCGGAGAGCTGGTATTCCTGGCGTCACCAGATCAAGGCGCTGTCTGAGGCGGGCTACCGTGTCGCGGCGCTGGACGTGCGCGGGTATGGCGGCTCTGACCGGCCGCATGCAGTCGAAGCCTATGACATGGAAAGCCTCTCCGGCGATGTGGCCGGTGTGGCGAAGGCCCTGTCGCCGGGCGAAAAGGCCGTTGTGGTTGGTCATGACTGGGGCTCGCCCATCGCGTGGAATACGGCTCGGCTGCATGCGGACACGTTCCGCGCTGTGGCCGGCCTCTCCGTGCCCTATATTCCGCCGGGCGAGATCGTGTTCATTGATGCGGTGAGGGCATTCTTCACTGCGCGGGGGTTGTTCTTTTACCAGGTCTATTTTCAGGATCAGGGCCCGCCGGAGGCTGAGCTGGAAAACGATCCGGCCGAGACGATCCGCAAATTCTACTACGCCATCTCGGGTGATGCGCCCGAGGGCACCTGGCCAACCGACAAGAAACATGGCGATACGCTGCTGCACCGCCTGCCGGAGCCGCCTATGCCGCTGCCCTGGCTGTCGGAAGAGGATGTCGCCTATTACGACTCGCAGTTCCGTGAGTCCGGCTTTCGTGGCCCGCTCAACAGGTATCGCAACTGGCACCGAGACCATGCTTATCTCACAGGGCATAGCGCACCGATGACCATCGCCCAGCCGTCGCTCTATATTGGCGGCACCAAGGATCTCGTGCTGAAGATGTCGCCGGGCGACATGCTGGCCGCAATGAAGGCGAGCCTTGGCGACCTGCGCGGCGCGACCTTGCTGGAAGGCTGTGGCCACTGGACCCAGCAGGAGCGGCCCGAAGAGGTCAACAAGCTCCTCCTGGACTGGCTCGGCGGGCTTTAAGCCCCTTACACATTCGACCGATAAACCTGAAAGGCTCCCGCATGGTGATCTGGCGGCAAACGAATATTGATCTCGACAAGATCACTGCGGCCCAAGAGGGCACGATGGGTGGCATCCTGGGGATCACACTCGTGAGTATTGGTGACGATACGCTGACGGCGCGCATGCCGGTGGATCACCGTACGCTTCAGCCGCATGGACGCCTGCATGGCGGCGCCTCGGTGGCGCTGGCAGAAACGGTCGGATCAATTGCCGCCAATCTCGTACTGGACTCAAATGAGAGTGTTGGCGTCGGCCTCGAAATCAATGCCAATCATGTGCGTCCGGTGAAAGAAGGTTTCGTCTTCGGCACGGCGAAGGCAGAAGCGCTGGGCCGAACCACACAGATCTGGACCATCCGCATCACGGATGAAGAGGATCGGCTTGTGTGCCTGTCGCGTTTCACGGTGGCCGTGATCCCGGCCAAAAGGGCCTCGCCGACCTGACAAAGGATTCCTTATTTGCTGCTGGCGGCCATGATGCCCATCAGCTGGCGTTCGGCTGACAGTAGGCGCGTCGGACCATCAGGCGCAGGCAGGGCATCGCCATTTGCGGCCAGTGTCATTATCGCGGGGTGTATATAGGACTTCTTCGCAATGGCGGGCGTATTGCCGAGACGCGCTGCGGCGGCTTCGCTCAGCGCCTTGAGCGTAGGCTTCTCCTCGCGCATCAGCACTTCGGTCGCTGCCGTGCTGCCGGACCATGTCCGGAAATCCTTTGCGCTGAAGGCCCGACCCGTCAGGTCGTGGATGAACTCGTTCACGTCGTGCGATGTGATGCAGTGCCCGTCCACTTTGAACAGGGCTTGGCCCGGAAGCTGTTGCAGGTGCTTCACTGCTTCAATCAGCAACTTGTCCTCGATCAGGACATCGCGCACCTTACCGCCCTTGCCGATATAATGCAGTTCCAGCAGCTCGTCGTGAATGTCGACATGCGCGTTGGACAGTGAGACGGCGCCGATGGCACTCGTGCGGCCTTCCTTGCCGATGCGCAGCGCGCCCTTGTCGAGCAGGCGAACGACACAGGCGCAGGCGAAGTCTACCGGATCGTCCAGTTCAAGGAGGCGTGACTGAACCTGACGGCGAAGGGCGGGCAGGCCCCGGCCAAATTCCAGCATGTCGGCAAACTTGGCCTCATCGCGCACGCGGCGCCATTCAGGGTGGTAGATGTATTGTGTGCGGCCAGCCTCATCCTCGCCGGTGGCAAGGATGTGTGCGCGGCCCGCAGGGCTGAGCCAGACATTCTTCCAGGCAGGCGGAACGGCGAGCGTCTCCAGCCGTGCGCGCTCCTCGCCGGAAATCGTGTCGCCGCTCTCGTCGACATAGCGCCAGCCTTTGCCGCGTCGCTGGCGCCGCCAGCCGGGCTTGTCCGTGTCTGCCCAGACAAGCTTCGCATGGCGGGCGCCAACCGTTTCGCGTGCAAGGGGTACAGTCGAGCTGAAAGGCATGTTCGCAGAACTCCCGCCCTGCGAACCGGGTTCCTGCCCCTTGTCAAAAATTAGCGACGGTCGTGATTTAGAAGTTCACCCGGTTGGAAACGGCGCCATCGACGATGAGATTGGCGCCCGTCGTGTAGGAGGAGAGTGGGCTTGCCAGGAACACGGCAGCGTTCGCGATCTCCTGCGGTGTGGCGCAGCGGCCCATCGGATTGCGCGAATTGGCCTGTTTGAAGAATTCCGGCTGGTTGGTTTCGACCATGTGCCAGATGCCGCCCTCGAAATAGACCATGCCGGGCGACACGGTGTTCACGCGCAGGCCAATGCCGGCATGCTGGCGGGCGAGGCCCTTGGCCATGTGGATGAGCGAGGCCTTGACCGGGCCGTAGGAGCCGGCGCTGTCGGCAATGGCCGCAGAGATCGACGTGATGATGACGAAGGCGGCGTCGCCATTGGCCTTTGCGGCTTTGGTGAGGAAGGGTGATGCGGCGTCGAACGCATTGACGGCGCCGAGCACGTCCAGCTCGAAATTCTTCTTCCAGGCATCGGGATCATTGCCCTGCGCCATGGCGCCGGCATTCGAGATGAGGATGTCGATGCCGCCGAGTTCGTCACCAGCCGCCTTGATCCATGCCTTCAGTGCCGCGCCATCGGTTATGTCGACCGAGCCGCCTGTGGCCTTGATGCCGAGCGCTTCAAGCTCGCTCACCGCTTCAGTCACCTGATCGGCATTTCGGGCGCAGATGGCGACATTGGCGCCTTCGGCTGCCAGCGTATCGGCGATGGAGCGGCCTATTCCGCGTGTGCCACCGAGAATGACGGCGTTCTTGCCCTTGAGTTTGAGGTCCATGCGTTCTCTCCCTGTCTGACCGCCATGATAGGCTGGTGCTTTGGTGTGCACTGTGGCGCGTCTGCGCGGATATTCCAACTGCCCTTGCGTCGCGCCTTGCCATTGGTTCGGCTGGCTGCTTGATGGGAGGAATGCAGACACTCCTTCCCCTCGCCACCGAAATCGGCGCCCGCCTCAAGGCGCGCGGCGAAACGGTCGGCATTTCCGAATCCTCCTCAGGTGGGCTGATCTCTGCCGCGCTCCTGTCGGTGCCCGGTGCCTCGGCCTATTATCGCGGCGGCGGCGTCATTTACACGCCGCAGGCCTTTCGCGGACTGATGGGGCTGGACCGATCCGTCATGACCGATGGCATGCGTTCGTCTACCGAACCTTACGCCCGCCTTATGGCCCGTACGATACGAGGCCGTCTTCAGTCCGATTGGGGGCTCTGTGAAACAGGCGCATCAGGTCCGGGCGGGAATGGCTATGGCGATGCGTCAGGTCACACGTGTGTCGCTCTGGTTGGCGAACATGGAATCGAAGTCTCCCGCACACTGGAGACGGGGCTCGACGATCGTGTTGAAAACATGCGCCTCTTCGCCATGGATGCGCTGGAGCTGTTGCACGCTGCGCTCGCCTGAACGAGACGACGCCGCGTCATCCACGTAGTTTCCCGGATAGGCCGCAGCGGCCGGAAAGTCCGTAATGATGCTCTGTCCTCAGTAGAGGGAGAGCGACATGGATGGCAGTTTTCAGATCGAGACATCAAGGTCTCATAGCACGACAAATGGCGCTGCCGACGCAGCGTTTCGGGCCGAGGTCGATGCTTTTCTAGATACAGCGCTGACGGATGAACTGCGCGCAGCTGGCCGGGCCACAACAGGCCTCAAATCATCGCCCGAAGCCTGTGCGGCATGGCGCGATATCTTGCTCGAACGCGGATGGGTCGCGCCATCCTGGCCTATCGCCTATGGCGGCGCTGGCTGGAGCACGGAGCAAAGGCTCTATTTCGAGAATGCCAGCGCCGAACGCGATGCGCCCATCCTGCAATCCTCCGGTATCCGGACCATTGGCCCACTGATCATTGCGGAGGGCACGCAGGCGCAGAAAGATCTCTATCTTCCTGCCATACTCAGCGGCGCGCATGAATGGTGCCAGGGATTTTCCGAGCCGCAGGCAGGTTCTGACCTATCCGCCCTGTCGCTCCGGGCCGAGCGCGACGGCGACGACTTCATCCTGACGGGATCGAAGCTCTGGACCAGCTTTGCCAATTACGCGACGCACATGTTCCTGCTGGCCCGCTGTGATGCCGGTTCGCATGGAGGCCATGGCCTTGTCTTCCTGCTGGTCGAGATGGACCGACCCGGTATCGAGGCGCGCCCGATCCGTTTCATTGATGGCGCGTGCGAGACCAATGAGGTTTTCTTCAATGGCGTGCGCACGCCGGCGGCGGATCGTATTGGTGATGTGGGAGAGGGCTGGAAGGCCGCCAAGCGCCTGATGGAGATTGCACGGTCCAACAACACAACAACCGGTCTGCTGCGCCGCGCCATGCGGGCCGCGAAGCAGGGCGCTGCCGAGGCAGGCTGTATGGATGGTGAGATGCAGATGCGTCTTGCGGACATGGTAAGGCGCATTGATGCGTTTGAAGCGCTTGAGGCGCATGTCTCGGCAGGCGGAATCGATATTGGTCCGGCGCCAGCCACTTCGGCGCTCAAGCTGCTGGCGACAGAGCTGCATCAAGCCATCACGGAAATTGCGCTCGATGTGGCGCCGCATTCGGCCTTCGCTCAGGAAAAGTATTTCGCGACGCGTGCGGCGACGATCTATTCAGGCACGAGCGAAGTCCATCGCAATATCCTCGCCCGCGCTATCGGCTGTCCCTAGCCGCGGCGCAAGTCGATTACAGGCCCTGAGCCTTGACCTTATCCCGTCCGGCCTTCTTTGCCTCGTAGAGATATTTGTCGGCCTGCTCAATCAGTCCACGCATGGTCATGCCTGCCTCTAGGCGCGCAACGCCGAACGAGGCTGTCACGCTTGCGATACGGGTCGGGTCGCCTTCGACAGGAACTTCGGACGCCTTGAGTTCGCTCTTGATCGCCACGAGAAGATTGTAGGCGGAGACAACATCTGTCTGGGGAAGGATGATGCCGAATTCCTCGCCGCCGATCCGCGCGACCATGTCATGGCCCTTGATATTACCCTTGATGCACTGGGCGAACATTTTCAGGACGGAATCGCCTGTCTGGTGACCGAAATTGTCGTTGACCTGCTTGAACAAGTCGATGTCGGCCATAGCGAGGCAGAGCTTGCCGCCCGAAGCGAAAGCGTGGCTGATTTCTTCTTCGAGGCGGTCATCGAAAGCACGCCGGTTGGCGATCGCAGTCAGGGGATCGCGCATGCACTGATTACGGACTTCCTCTAGTTCCTGATGCAGGGTTGCGAGCTGTTTCTGGGAATCGCAGAGGCCCTGGCTCAACTCCTTGGTCGTATCAATCATGCGCCGATTGTCGCTGACGAGACGTGACACCAGTGATGCGAGCCCGCCGCCCGAGGATGCATCCGGAAGGCGCGTTTCGACATCATTGAGCGACGCCTGATAGGTAACATTGGTCGATACGCTCTGCTGGATAATTTCGAGAACGCTTTCGATTTCCTTTTCGATTGCACCGCCAATGCTTTGCGTTGCGGCCTGGCCCGTGTCCGGCAGCAGCAATTCCTGGTAGATGGAATCGATATCATAAGGGCTGAGCGTGGTCTTGTTGGCCAGCAATTGATCCACGCGCTCGACAACCTGGGCATCTTCGCCAGCAGCATAGGCATACCAGAGCGCATAGGCCTGTGGATCCGGCGGTGTGCGGTGTTGTTCAATCAGTGCAAAGGCTTTGCCCGCATTCTGATAGACTGCGGTCGCCTCCTTCGAGGCGCCGGAAGACGGTTGAACGTCATCCTCGCTCGCTTGCGCGCTATGTATCACTTTGCGTCCCCACGACTGTGCCATTAACCATAGTCTGTCTAGTGGCGCATATTTTATGCGAGGTTAATACCCGTCAGACGCGATTTCACGGAAATATACGTTAATTGTCATATTTTAAGGCAAGGATTGCACAAAATACCACCCTAAGTAGTGACCAGCAGGGTGCCGTCTTCCTTGTAAAATGGCTCCTGAGGCCATGTGTCGAGGAGTTCCAGAACTGTTTCGCTCGGCCGGCAGAGCCTGATTCCGCGAGGTGAGCAAACGATCGGTCGATTGACCAGGACAGGATGCTGCAACATGGCGTCCAATATCGCCTCATCAGGGACATCAGGCGCAAGCAGTCCGAGATCTGACGCGGGGGACTTTGTCTCCCGTAACGCCTGGCGAGGTGTCAGGTCAGCTGCGGCCAGCAAGGCGAGCAATTGGGACCGTGTCCAGCCCTCACTCAGATAGTCGACGATGACCGGCGTATATCCGGCAGCCTTGATGATGGCGAGCACGTTACGAGACGTTTCGCAGGCTGGATTGTGATGGATGACGATCATCTATGACGACGCATTTGGAAGAAAACGCCTACGTGTGGCGTTGGCAAAAGCGACAAGTGAAAGCATTACAGGTACCTCTACCAACACACCTACGACAGTTGCCAATGCAGCGCCTGAGTTTAACCCGAACAGGCTGATGGCCACGGCTACGGCGAGTTCGAAAAAGTTTGATGTTCCAATCATGGCGCCTGGCGCGGCAATGTTGTGAGGCACCTTCCAAAGCCATGCTGCGCCATAGGCGAGCGCAAAGATTCCATAAGACTGGATAAGGATGGGTACCGCGATCAGTGCAATGATCAATGGGCGTTCAAGAATGACCTGTCCTTGAAATCCGAAGAGAAGAACGACTGTTGCAAGCAGTCCTGCAATCGAAGCAGGCTTCATTCGTTCCGTAAAAGCCGAAACGGCCTTATGCCCCCCCTTCGAGATGAGCAGATGGCGCGTCATCACGCCTGCAAGCAGTGGCAGCAAGACATAGAGCCCAACAGAAAGCAGCAGTGTCTCCCACGGCACCACAATATCGGTAACACCAAGCAGGAAGGCCACGATGGGGGCGAATGCAAATACCATTATCGCATCATTAATGCTGACTTGCGCGAGCGTGTAGTTTGGGTCGCCTTTGGTTAGCTGTGACCACACGAAGACCATAGCAGTGCAGGGGGCGGCGCCCAGAAGGATCAACCCGGCCAGGTAGCCTTCGGCATCGGCTGCTGGAATCAGGTCGGCAAACAAGTGCTTAAAGAAGAGAACGCCTAATGCGGCCATTGTGAACGGCTTGATGAGCCAGTTTACAACAAGCGTAATGATCAGGCCTTTCGGCTTTTCGCCAACACGTTTCAGGCTGCCAAAATCGACACCGATCATCATTGGCCAAACCATGGCCCAGATCAGCACCGCAACCGGAAAATTGACATTGGCGTAAGACAGGTTCGCGAGTGCCGAAAATACTTGCGGGACAATGAGCCCGAACCCAACGCCGACGGCGATTGCGATTGCCACCCAAGCGGACAAGTATCGTTCAAACGTGCCCACAATGGCCCCTCTTCGCTAGCCGCAGCAGGCGATCCTGTCAGTGATTTCTGAGATGGGTACGCAGATATCCGCGTGGCCCTGGCAGCAGTCTTCCACGAGATATACCATCAAGTCTGCCATAGCATGGAAAGCTGCACGATAGATGATGGATCGCCCGTCCCTTGTGCTGGTCACAAGTCCGGCGTGAGACAGGATGTTGAGCTGAGACGATAGTGTATTGGCTGCAACGTTCAGTGAACGCGCAATATCGCCAGCGCTAATGCCCTCATTGCCGGCGCGCACAAGCAATCGGAACACAGCCAGTCTGTTTGGCTGGGCAAGCGCAGAAAGGCGGGCAACGGCAACATTTGATTCCATATTTCAACGATAGTGGAAATAAACAGACCAAGCAATGGCTATCTTGGGCATATGAATTTTCGGTAGTGCTAGTCTTCTTCGCGTTCGATGCCGGCGCGATCAAGGTTTCCGAAGCGCGTGATATTGGCGTCAAAGGCGAGGTCGACCTTGCCAATCGGGCCGTGGCGTTGCTTGCCGATGATAACTTCGGCAATGCCGTAGATCTGGTCCATCCGGGCCCGCCATTGGGTCCATTTCTCGTTCGAGGAGGGATCATTCGGGTCTGCGCCGGGCTCAGACCGGGCGAGATAGTATTCCTCGCGATAGACGAACATCACGACGTCGGCATCCTGCTCGATCGAACCGGATTCGCGAAGGTCAGACAGTTGCGGACGTTTGTCGTCGCGTTGTTCGACGGCACGCGACAGCTGTGACAGCGCCAGGATGGGCACGTTGAGGTCCTTGGCGAGCGCTTTCAACGCGGTCGTGATCTGGGTCACTTCCTGCACGCGGTTGGCGTTGGAATTGCCATTGGTGACCGTGATCAGCTGCAGGTAGTCGATCACGATCAGGTCGAGGCCGGCCGACCGTTGGAGCCGCCGCGCGCGGGCCGCGAGCTGGCTGATCGAGATACCGCCGGTATCATCGATATAGAGCGGCAGGTTCTGCAGCTCTTCGGTGGCCTCGCGAAGGCGTTCGAAGTCCGATTTGTCGAGGTCGCCCTGCCGGATGCGGTGGGTCGTGATGCCTGTCCGCTCGGCCAGAATACGTGTCGCGAGCTGCTCGTTGGACATCTCCAGCGAGAAGAAGCCGACAACCGCGCCTTCGACCGTCTTCCTTGAGCCGTCATCCTGCACTTCGGCGCGATAGGCCGCCGCGGCATTGTATGCGATGTTGGTGGCCAGCGATGTCTTACCCATGGAAGGACGACCGGCGAGGATGAGCAAGTCGGACCGGTGGAAGCCGCCGAGCTTGTCATCGAGGTCACGCAGCATGGTCGGGATGCCGGCGATCTTGCCTTCGCGCTTGAAGGCCGCTTCAGCCGACTTGAGTGATTCGACGAGGGCTTCGGCAAAGCTGGTAAAGCCGCGCCCGGTAGAGCCGCGCTCGGCGAGATCGAACAGTTGGCGCTCGGCCAGCTCGATCTGGCGGGCGCCGTCTTCATCGGGACCCGGCGTCAGCGCGCGGCCTTTGAGTTCGCTACCGATATCAACCAGCGCGCGGCGCATCGCCAGGTCGCGGATCATGTAGGCATAGTCTGAGACTTCCGGTCCGAAAGCCGCACTGTCCAGCAACTGTTCCAGATAGCGCGCGCCGCCGATCTCGGTCAGCTTCTCGGCTTTCTCGAAATGCTCGCGCAGGGTGACCCCGTCAGCGACCCGGCCTTGCTGGATCATGGTGGCGGCGACGTCATACAGCTCCTGGTGGGCAGGGGCATAGAAGTCCGACGGGCGCAGGATATCAGCGACGCGCTGATAGGCATTGTTATCGAACAGGATTGCGCCCAGCACAGCGGCTTCGGCCGACAGGTTGTTCGGCGCGGTCAGCATGTTTTCGGAGGGGTGATCGTCGAGAGGCATAAGTTAATCATAGCCTAAAAGACGCGGGAAAGCGCGCGCCTCCGGCAGCCTTTACGGCAGCGTTCACCTTTTACTCTTTTTGAATCACAAAAAAGCCGCAGCTGTGGATAGCTGCGGCTTTCTGATTTTATATCGCTGTCGCGAGAGGACTAGTCCTCGTCGTCCGAACCGCCGATCATGTCGGAAAGCTCGGCTGCAGCTTCTTTCAGCTCGCTGGCCTGTTCGCTGGCAAATGCAGCGTTAGCTTCCTGCAGGGAGGCAACGATGTCTTCGCCTTTTTCCTGGCGTTCGGCTTCTTCCGTCGAACGGGCCACGTTGGCCTGAACGGTGACGGTGACTTCCGCGTGAAGGCGGATCGACACTTCATAGAGGCCAATTGCCTTGATCGGCTTGTCGAGGCGCACGCCGCTAAGCGGAACCTTGAAGCCGGCTTCAGCAGCTGCTTCAGCGATGTCACGGGCGGTGACCGAACCGAAGAGCTGGCCGGTGTCGCCAGCTTGGCGGATCATCGTGAAGACTTTGCCTTCAAGTTTCTCTGCTTCGGTCTGGGCAGCCGCACGGGCCGTTGCGTTCCGCTGCTCGATCACATCACGCTCAGCTTCGAACCGCGCGCGGTTCTTGTCATTTGCGAGAAGGGCCTTGCCCTGCGGGATGAGGAAGTTGCGCGCGAAGCCGTTCTTCACGGAGACTTCGTCTCCGATCTTTCCAAGGCGCTCGACGCGTTCAAGAAGGATCACTTGCATGGTTGTGTCTCCTACTTCACTTCAAACGGAAGCAGGGCCAGCATGCGGGCGCGTTTGATCGCCTGTGCAAGCTTGCGCTGGTTCTTGAGGTTGACGGCCGTGATGCGGCTAGGAACGATCTTCCCTTTTTCAGAGATGTAACGCTGCAGCAGTTTCACGTCTTTGTAGTCGATTTCCTGGGCGTGTTCGCCGGTAAACGGGTCCACCTTGCGGCGACGGCCGAATGGGCGACGGGCAGGAATGTTCGTGATGTTCAGTTTCTGAGCCATTTGATGTCCTTTCCTGTCCTAGTCGCGACGACGTTCTTTGCGCGACAGGACAGCCGAAGGCTCGTCACTGTGCGACTCGACGCGGATCGTCATGTAACGCATCACATCGTCGGAAATGCGCAGGCGGCGTTCCAGTTCGTGGATCGCTTCGGCTGGGCCGTCGATGTTCAGGAGCGAATAGTGCGCCTTGCGTTGTTTCTTGATCGGATAGGCAAGGTTGCGCAGGCCCCAATATTCTGTGCGGCCGACAGTTGCGCCTTTTTCCTTGAGGAAGCCGGACAGTTCTTCGACAAAAGTGTCGACCTGTGCCGGCGAAATGTCAGGTCGTGTGATCACGACATGCTCATATAGTGCCATGTTTTTATTCCCAAAAATGAGGAGTGCGGCGCTCGGCAGCGGGAAACTGCCCAGCGATGGCCCCTCTTCGTCCGGCTCATTCCGGGCTATTGAGGACCGCATCCCTGCGTGTGAACGCGCGTCTTAAGCCCAAAATGGCGCAGATTTCAAGCGCTTGCTTACATTCGCGAGCGCCATTAGGCACGACGGAAAATCCGGAGGACCAGACAATGACAGGATTGGCATTCATATTCCCGGGCCAGGGCAGCCAGGAAATCGGCATGGGCAAAGCGCTCGCAGATGCTTTCCCGGCGGCAAAGGCAGTCTTCGCAGAAGTTGATGAAGCGCTTGGCCAGAACCTGTCTGACCTGATGTGGAACGGCGATATCGCCGACCTGACCCTCACAGCCAATACACAGCCTGCCCTTATGGCCCACAGCGTGGCCGCGATGCGGGCACTTGAGGCCGAATTTGGCCTCTCTGCGGCCGATGCGATGTTCGTGGCGGGCCATTCGCTGGGCGAATATTCGGCGCTGGCCTCAGCTGGCGCGATCAGCCTCGCAGACACAGCGCGTCTCCTGCGTATTCGCGGCAATGCCATGCAGGGCGCTGTCGCACCGGGTGAGGGCGCGATGGCGGCGCTTCTGGGGGCTGACGTCGCCCAGGCTGAAGCCGCCTGCGTGGCAGGCCGTGAGGCTGGCGGCGTGTGCGAACTCGCCAATGACAATGCGCCGGGGCAGCTGGTTCTGTCTGGCTCCACGGCCGCCGTTGAAGCCGCGTGCGCCCATGCCAAAGAGAATGGTGTGAAGAAGGCGATGCTCCTCAACGTGTCCGCACCGTTCCATTGCTCGCTGATGCAGCCTGCCGCCGATGCCATGGCTGAGGCGCTGGCTGGCATCGAGATCAAGGCGCCTGTCGTGCCGGTCGTTGCCAATATTTCGGCCTCGCCAACGTCTGACCCGGATACGATCCGCAAGAACCTGGTCGATCAGGTCACAGGCCGCGTGCGCTGGACCGAGAGCGTCCAGTTCATGGTCGGCAAGGGCGTGACCACGACCGGAGAAGCTGGCGCAGGCAAAGTGCTGACCGTCATGCAGCGCCGCATCGAAAAGTCACTGAATGGTTTCACACTCGGCACGCCCGAGGATCTTGAAGCCTTCGCAGCAGCCATCAAGGGAGAAGCCCATGTTTGATCTCACCGGCCGTACGGCCCTGGTTACCGGCGCATCGGGCGGCATTGGCCGCGCCATCGCCACAGCCCTGTCAGAGGCAGGCGCCAAGGTCGCCCTCTCCGGCACACGTGAGAACGTGCTGGAGGAGGTCGCAGGCACGCTGAAGAGCGAGAGCGCCATCGTCACCTGCAACCTGTCTGACGCCGAGGCTGTCGACGGACTCGTGGGCCGTGCCGAAGCCGCCGTAGGGCCGCTGGACATCCTCATCGCGAATGCAGGCATCACGCGGGACAAACTGCTCATCCAGATGAAGGATGAGGACTGGAATGACGTGCTTCAGGTGAACCTTGGCAGCTATTTTCGCCTCACGAAGACAGCCGTTCGCGGCATGATGAAGCGCCGCTATGGCCGCATCATCGGAATCACTTCGGTAGTCGGCGTCACCGGAAACCCCGGCCAGACAAATTATTGTGCCTCGAAAGCCGGCATGATCGGTTTCACCAAATCGATCGCGCAGGAAGTGGCCAGCCGCGGCATCACCGCCAATACAATTGCGCCCGGATTCATCGAATCACCGATGACGGATGGGCTGCCGGAAACGCAAAAAACCGCGCTGCTTGGGCAGATCCCTTCGGGCCGTCTGGGACAGGGGGCAGACATCGCTGCAGCCGCAGTGTATCTTGCTTCCAGCGAGGCCGCTTACGTTACGGGTCAAACGCTACATGTAAATGGCGGTATGGTAATGATCTGATTTCGCTACAGTAACCGTTGCGACTAGGGCTTGGCGCTTTCGCCAAGGGTGTGCTAGGCGCAACACAATGGTTCAGAAATGAGCCGGCTATCGGGCATATCTAGAGAGGTATTCATGTCTGACGTTCTTGAGCGTGTTAAAAAAATCGTAGTCGATAATCTCGACGTGGACGCCGACAAAGTTGTTGAGAGCGCAAGCTTCATCGACGACCTCGGCGCTGACTCGCTGGACCTGGTTGAACTGGTCATGGCCTTTGAAGAAGAATTCAACATCGAGATCCCAGACGATGTGCAGGAATCCATCCGCTCCGTTGGCGATGCGGTGACTCACATCAAAGCCCACATCTAAATAGGGCTGATACTGCATGTCTGACCGCCGCGTTGTTATAACGGGTATCGGGATTGTCTCTCCGCTCGCCTTCGGGCGCGAGGCAACCTGGGAACGCCTGATTGCTGGAAAATCCGGAGCGAGGCGCATCGACGTCTTCGATCCCGAAGATATGCCTTGCAAGATTGCGTTTCAGGTACCGTGGACCAACGGACGTGGCGGTGGGGCAGGCGACCCCCATGCGTTTGATCCGGACAAGTTTGTCTCCCCCAAGGAGCTGCGCCGGATCGACGAGTTCATTCTCTACGCCATCGCGGCGGCTGAAGAAGCTGTCGAGGACGCAGATTGGCGTCCCGAGGACGAAGAGAGCAAGGAACGCACGGGTGTCATGATTGGCTCCGGCATCGGCGGCCTTGAATCCATCTACAATACGGCTGTCACCCTGCACGAGCATGGCCCGCGCAAGGTCAGCCCGTTCTTCATACCGTCTGCGCTGATCAACCTTGCCTCCGGCCAGGTCTCGATCAAGCACGGCTTCAAGGGACCGAACCACGCGGTCGTCACGGCCTGTGCCACTGGCGCGCATGCCATCGGCGACTCTGCGCGTCTCATCAAGTTCGGCGATGCCGACGTGATGCTGGCGGGTGGGTCTGAAGCCGTTATCGGACGCATCGCGATTGCGGGCTTCTGCGCCGCAAAGGCGATGTCCACAGCCTTCAACGATACGCCTGAAAAGGCCTCGCGTCCTTACGACAAGGATCGCGACGGCTTTGTCATGGGTGATGGCGCGGCTGTGCTTGTTCTCGAAGAGTACGAGCATGCCAAGGCGCGCGGCGCGAAGATCTATGCCGAAGTTTCCGGCTATGGCCTGACCGGCGACGCCTATCACATCACCGCACCGGCTGAAGGCGCCGAAGGCGGCTATCGCGCCATGAAAATGGCCCTCAAGAATTCCGGTATTGATCCTACCGAAGTCGACTACATCAACGCACACGGCACCTCGACACCGAAGGGTGACGAAGGCGAAGCCGGCGCGGTTGAGCGGGCCTATGGCGATCACGCCAAGAACCTCTCCATGTCGTCGACCAAGTCGGCCATCGGCCACCTTCTGGGCGCTGCCGGCGCGATCGAGACCGCGTTCTGCGCGCTCGCCATTCGCGACCAGATCATGCCGCCGACGCTGAACCTCGACAATCCGAGCTTCGAGACACCGATCGACCTCATTCCCCACAAGGCCAAGAAGGGCCGCGTGCGGGCTGCCATGTCGAACAGCTTCGGGTTTGGCGGCACCAATGCGTCGCTTGTCATACGGGAAGTGAAATAGGCCACTATCGCCGGGCAGGGGCGGGCATGTAGGCTGGCATTGCCAGATTCGTGTGAGGCGTTTCATGAAGTTCATCCGAGCCCTGTTGTCACTCATCGTGGCTGTCGTAATCCTCACGGCGGCTGTCGTTGGTGCTGGCTGGATCTGGCTTGGCAATGAAGTCGCCAAGGATGGGCCATCCTCCGCTGAAACCCTGTTTGTCGTTGAACCCGGCGAAGGCTTCTCCACAGTCTCCACCCGACTTGAGAATGACGGCGTCATCCGCTCGGCCTGGCTGTTACGGCTCAAGGTTCGGATTGATGGGACAGAGGGCGCGCTGAAGTCCGGTGAGTTCGTGATCGAACCGCAGGCCAGCATGGGCGAAATCCTGGAGATACTCATCGAAGGCAAGGCCGTGATGCACAAGATCACGCTGCCTGAGGGGCGCACCACGGCGCAAATTCTTCGTCTTGTTGAATCCGATCCGGTGCTGATTGGCCCAATGCCGGAACTCCCCGTTGAAGAAGGCAGCCTTCTTCCGGATACGTATCTCTTCCACCGCGGCATGACGCGGGCAAAGATGATCGCCCAGATGGCCAAGGCGCAGGACGATCTGCTGGCCGAGCTTTGGCCGACACGTCAGGAAGGCCTGCCGATCAGTACGCCGCAGGAAGCCGTGATTCTCGCCTCTGTCGTGGAGAAGGAGACGGGCAATGCGGCAGAGCGGCCCGAAGTCGCCGCTCTGTTCATCACGCGTATGAAACGCGGCATGCGGCTGGAGAGCGACCCGACGATCATCTACGGCGTCTCTCAGGGCGAGCCTCTGTACAACAAGGCTGGCAAGCGCCGCACGCTCCTGCGCTCTGAAATCGACCGCAAGACCGACTGGAATACTTACCAGATTGATGGCCTGCCAAAGACGCCAATTTGCAATCCTGGCCGTGACGCGATTGCCGCAGTGCTAGATCCGCCCGAAACCGAGTACATCTTCTTCGTGGCAGACGGCAAAGGGGGGCACCTCTTCGCCAAGACGCTGGCCGAGCATAATCGGAATGTGGCGGCCTATCGGAAATACGAGCGCGGCGAGATCGCGCGGGAAAGGGCAACAAATGAGTGAACTGTCCGGCATGACCGGCTTTGCCCGCGTCACGGGGGAAGCGTCCTGGGGCAGTTGGGCCTGGGAAGCGAAAAGCGTGAACGGCCGCAGCCTCGACGTGCGCGTGAACACGCCGCCGGGCTTCGACGCGCTGGAGCGCGGCGTTAAGGCGGCCGCGTCGAAACTGTTCAATCGCGGCTCGCTTCAGGTGTCGCTGCGAATCGACATGAGCGCGGGCGACGAGAAAGTCACCGTCAACGAGCCGCTTCTGGCGGCGCTGACGGATGCGGCGCAGGCGATTCATGGCGTTGGCCTTTCAGGCGAGGCGATTGCCACGCTGATGACGCTGAAGGGCGTCGTCGAAACGGGCGGCAGCTCGCTGCGCGAACTGGCGCAGGACGAAGCGGCCATCGCGACACTGGCGCAGGCGGCGGAGACCGCGCTGAATGAACTCGCTGCCGCGCGGCTGGCCGAGGGCGCTTCGCTCAAGGACGTGCTGACGGGGCTGGTCAGCGAGATGGAGGGCTTTGCGGCCACAGCGGCGAAACTGGCTGAGGGCCAGCCCGCGCTGCTTAAGGCGCGCCTCACAAAACAACTCGATGAACTTGACGCCGAGGGCCGCGTCGATGCGGACCGGGCTGCGGTGGAAATCGCGCTTAGCGCGGCGAAAGCCGATGTGCGCGAGGAGCTGGACCGCCTGTCGGCGCACTTTATCGGCGCGCGGGAATTGCTTGCTGCCGGTTCGCCGGCAGGTCGCAAGATCGACTTCCTGGCGCAGGAACTGAACCGCGAAGCCAACACACTTTGCTCGAAATCTGTCAGCCTGGATTTGACGAATGCTGGTCTCGGCCTCAAAGGGGTGATTGACCAGTTCAAGGAGCAGGCCGCGAATGTCGAATGAGCAAATGGGAAAGCGCAGGGGGCTGATGCTCGTCCTGTCGAGCCCGTCGGGCGCAGGCAAGACGACGCTGTCGCACATGCTGCTGAACGAGTTCGAGGACGTGAACCTTTCGGTCTCCGCCACGACGCGAAAGCCACGCCCGAACGAGCAGGAAGGTGCGCACTATCACTTCAAGTCCGTTGAGGATTTCAAGGCCATGATCGCGGGCCGTGAATTCCTCGAATGGGCCCATGTGTTCGACAAGTATTATGGAACGCCGCGCGCCGACACGGTGGCGAAGCTGGAGAGCGGCGAGGACATCCTGTTCGACGTGGACTGGCAGGGCGCCGATGCGCTGCATGACCAGATGCCGAATGATGTCGTCTCGGTCTTCATCCTGCCGCCAAGCATCGAAGAGCTGGAAGCGCGCCTTGCCGCCCGCGAAGGCTCGACGCCGGAAGACGTGGCCCGCCGCATGGTGGATGCGCGCCGCGAGATCATGCACTGGCGCCGCTATGACTATGCCATCGTCAATGACAATCTCGAGGAGGCGTACCAGCGCCTGCGCCGCATCCTGCTGGTGGAGCGCCTGAAACGGTTGCGCCAGCTGGACCTTGAAGACCATGTCCGCCGCCTCCTTGGCGAGGCCTGAGACAACCGAACCGTTTAGCCGTTTTTGCAAGTCCTCCCGGAAAGGGCCAGCGCATGACGAACGATAATGAACCGCAGACCGGTGGCCAGATGCCTGAGCCGCCGGCCCCTCCGCCGCGCCCCAAGGCGAAGCGGGTGTGGCTCCTATGGCTGCTCCCGTTCGCCGCGATTGTTCTGGTCGCCTGGTATGTCCTGCGCGGCGGCATGGACCGCTCGCACACATTCGAGGAAGTGACCGATATTGTGGTCGAGCCGTTTGACGGGAAGCCGTAACTGGTAGGCCGTATCCCCGGCGAAAGCCGGGGTCTCTCGCGGGTGAAAACTTTCTTCAATTGCCTGAGGTCCCGGCGTTCGCCGGGACTGCGGTGGGGGGGATGGTGCGAGAGAAGCGCTCACCCTGAGCGACGCCGAAGGGCGGGCGTGGGCTTCTTCTTTTCATCGCATGGGGCGCGTCCTTCGATCCCCGCCTTCGCGAGGACAGGCTTTGCTCAGGATGAGCCCCTTTGGAGGCTTGCGCACGGCGCCGTGATACCTGCAGTGCGCTCCCTTCTCCCTTGGGAGAAGGGTTGGGGATGAGGGGCGATGGCGTCGCTGCGAGCGGCGGGGCTTGTGGGACGTTCCGTGACCCCTCACCCCCGGCCCCTCTCCCAGAAGGGAGAGGGGGGCGCGCGGGGCTAGGCTCGGTTCTCCAATTCCCTGAGGTCCCGGCGTTCGCCGGGAGTGCGGCGTGTGGGGAAGGCGCCTCCTAGTCCGGGCGGGCGTCCTTCAGGTTGCCGGCGTAGAAGGTACGGATGTCGGCGACCAGCGCGTCCATTGCGCCGTCGTTGAGGTACATCATGTGGCCGCCCTGGTAGTAGGTGAGGGCGACGCGGTCCTGCGGGATGCCATAGCGGCCGAACGTGATCTCTGCATCGAAGAAGGGGCAGATCAGGTCGTAATAGCCGCTGGCCACCATGACCTTCAGGGCCGTGTTGTGGCGCATGGCGGTCGTCAGCTGGCGGCCGACATTGACGTAATGCGGCTCCCAGGATTCGCCTTCCGCCTTGTCGTCAAAGTCCCATTGCGAACCTGCCTCGCTGCTGGACACCATGTAGGGCCGGTCCATCTCGACGCCGAGATCGGTCGACAAGTACTGGTTCATCAGCGCGGAATAGGCGGAGCTGACGAAATAGCTCGCTGCGTCGTCTTCCGGGGCCTCGGCGATATCGTCGGCCTCGTCGCCGGCATAGCGGCCATCGAGGCGGCCGAGGGCCAGGCCCTTGTCGCGCAGGAGCTCCTTCTGGAAACGGGGCATCAGGATGCGGAGGCTGGAGCGCTCGATATAGACGGGATCAAGGCCGGTGAAATAGGCGAGCCGGTCGCGGATATGCGCGCGTTCATCCGGGCTGAGACGGTCGCCCTTGAGCAGCGCCGGGCCATATTCATCGCGGGCAAAGGCGCGGGCCTCGCCGAGGAAATCGGCCTGGACCACGCCCTGGCCAGCCTTGCCGTGATATTGCGCGGCGGCGGCCATGCTCGGCAGGTAGGTGATGTAGGAATAGACATTGTCGTCGACCGAGGTGGAGCCCTCATAGTCGAGCGCCTGCGAGATCAGCACGATGCCGTTGAGGGCGATATCGACGTCGCCTGTGGTCAGTTCATTGGCGAGATAGGCGGCGCGTGTCGTGCCGAAACTTTCGCCGGCGAGGTATTTCGGGGCGTTCCAGCGTTTGTGCTTTGTGATCCAGATGCGGATGAATTCGGCAATCGAGCTGGCGTCGCCGTCTTCGTTCCAATAGTCCGCGTTTTCGCCATCGCCCACGACGCGGCTGTAGCCTGTGCCGACAGGATCGATGAAGACAAGGTCGGTGACGTTGAGCATGGATTGTTCATTGTCGAGGAGCCTGTAGGGCGCGGCGCCATCATCCGCGTCGGCATCGCTGGCGACTTCAACGCGCTTCGGGCCGAGCAGGCCGAGGTTCAGCCAGACGGAGGCCGAGCCGGGGCCGCCATTGAAGACGAAGGTGACGGGCCGGTCAGCGCCCGCATTGTCGCGGATATAGGAAATGGTGAAGAGGCTGGCGGCGGGGTCGCCCTCTTCATTGGCGATATAGGTTTCGCCCGCTTCGACATGATAGGCGATTTTCTGGCCGCCGAAGACGCCGCTATGCTTGCTCTCGAACATGACCGGATCGGGCACGGGCTTGGATTCGGTCTTTTCGTCGTCCGGTTTGGCGGTCTCCGGGTCGGCAAAGGCAGGCGTGGCAAAGGCCATTACCAGGGCCATGAACAGGGCGCGCATCATCATATCTCTCCGTCCGGGGGCCCACGGCATGACCGGGGCAGGCTTGCGGTTTGGAAGGGAGGTACTTGATTGTAAAGGTAAAAACCAGTCGCCGGAGCGCGGGGGCGTCAAAGCGCCCCGGGTTTTGGTGCCACGGTTTCCGGCAACATGGCGCGAGACGCGCTGTGGCGCACCTGCGTGCTTTCCATTCACGACTGTGGCGGCTAAGTCTTAGAGGGTTGAGATCGGGCAAGGGAGCGTGTGGATGCCAGCAGGGTTTGAATGGGGTTGGGACAATGCGCGGGCACTGCTCGGCATTGCGGTCATCTTCGCCATCGCATGGAGCCTCAGCGAGAACCGCAAGGCGTTCCCCTGGAAGATCGTTCTGGGATCTGTCGCCATACAGTTTGCCTTTGCGCTCGTCCTGTTCGGCATTCCAGTCGTGCGCGATGCGCTGTTTGCCGCAAACATGGTGGTCGATGGCCTCATCGCCGCAACGGCCTATGGCACAGAGTTCGTATTTGGCCCCATCTTCGGGACGCAGGCCGGATGGGAAGGCTTTACAGGCCAGCCGGGGCCCATTTTCGCCGTGCACCTCCTGCCGCTGATCATCGTCGTCGCGTCGCTGTCCGCCGTGCTTTGGCACTGGCATATCCTGCGCTGGGTAACCAAGGGCTTTGCCAGCGTGTTCCGGCGCTTCATGGGGCTGGGCGGGGCAACCTCGCTGGCCGTGGCGGCGAATGTGTTCATGGGCATGACCGAGGCGCCGATCCTGATCAAACCGTACATCAAGGGCATGACGCGGTCTGAAATCTTCATCATGATGACGGCTGGCTTCGCCACCGTGGCGGGTAGCGTTCTGGTGCTCTACGGGGTGTTCCTGAAGGACGTATTGCCGAATGCGCTGGGCCAGCTGCTGGCCGCATCGCTGATCGCGGCGCCGGCCGCCGTGGCGCTCGCTTTGGTCATGGTGCCCGAGACGGTGGACGAGACGCAGCGCGCCCACGAGCCTGATTTCGAATATGATTCCACGATGGATGCTTTCTCGACCGGCGCCAGCGACGGCCTGAAAATCATCGCCAATATCGTGACCATGCTGATCGCGGCCTTTGCGGCGCTTTACCTTGTGAACCTCGGCCTCGGCGCCTTGCCGGATTTCGGCGGCGCGCCGCTTTCCATCGAGCGCATCCTCGGATGGATCTTCGCGCCTGTCATGTACATGATTGGCGTGCCGATGGGCGAGGCGGCGCAGTCTGGCTCGCTGATGGGCATCAAGACGGTGCTGACCGAGTTCGTCGCCTTCCTGCAGCTGTCAGGGGATGCGGCCGAGGGCCTCAGCCCGCGCGCGCGGATGATCACGGCGCATGCGATCTGCGGCTTCGCGAACTTTGGCTCCATCGGCATCCTGCTCGGCGGGCTCAGCATTATCGAACCGACACGGCGCTCGACCTTCCTTGAGCTGGCGTGGAAGACGCTGCTGGCGGGAACGCTGGCAACATGTATTTCCGGCGCGATTGTCGGCGCGCTGCCGTTCGCACTGTTTGCGCACTGAGCTGACGCTCGGGGAGGGCTCGCCAAGGGGCGGGGATCGCCCTAAGTCTCGGACATTGCAACCAAGCCGAAGGGTTTTCCATGCCGCACCGACTGATTGCGACCTCCGCCAGCCTTGCCGTTCTAGCGACATGTCTTGCGGGGCAGGCGGCAGCGCAGGAGGGTCCTGACGAGCCAGAACCTGAACTGGTCTGCGTTTTGATGATGCAGCACATTGAAGTGGAGGATGATCTAGATTTATCCCGACCGGATAGTTCACGCTGCAAAAATGTGCATCGCCGAATGAAGCCAATCAAGGTGTACGGGGATCGTCAGTTCAGCGATCCCGGCAGCTTCTCCGCTGCTACCAGCAAGGATATCGCCGACACGCTCGCCGATCACCCCGCTGAGATTCTGAACACGCTGCCGGGCGTCAACATCCAAATGAATTCCGGGCAGGAGCATTTGATTGCCATCCGCTCGCCGGTGCTGACCGGCGGGGCAGGACAGGGCAGTTTCCTGATCCTCGAGAATGGCGTGCCGACGCGCTCGCCCGCCTTTGGCAACGTCAACAGCCTGATGGAGCCGCATCATGAAGTGGCCGAGGCCATCGAAGTGGTGCGCGGGCCGGGGAGCGCCAAGTATGGCTCGAACGCCGTGCACGGGCTCGTCAACGTGATCCTCGGCAAGCCGGGCGATGGCAGCTTTGCCAGCGCGAGCTATGGCACGCTGGGGCGCTATCGCAGTGACGCAGCACTGGACGATGGCGAACATGTGCGCCTCGGCCTGTCGCTGCAGCATGACAATGGCTGGCGCGACAATACGGGCACCGACCAGCAGAAATTCTCGGCCGTCGGCGCTTATTCGCTGGGCGCGTGGGATGTGACGCCGTGGCTGTCAGCCTCGAACCTGAATCAGGAATCGGCGGGCTTTGTGAATGGCACTGACAGCTACAAGGACCGTGATCTCGTCAAGCAGAACCCGAACCCGGAAGCCTATCGCGACGCATGGTCGGCGCGGCTGGGTATGCGGGCTGAACGCGAACTCGGGCCCGGCACGCTGGTGCTGACGCCGTATGCGCATAGCCAGGCGATGATCTTCTCGCAGCACTTCCTGCCCAATGGCGGCGTCGAGAAGAACGGCCATACGGGCGGCGGCCTGATGGCGCGCTATGGCTGGCAGGCGAGCGAGATGCTGGAACTGCGCGTGGGCGCGGATGTGGATGTGGCGAGCGGCTACCTCAAGGAAATCCAGCCGGACCCGTTCGGCTTCTTTCCTGGCGACGGGCGCTTCCCGCAGGGCGTCCATTATGACTACACGGTCGACACGACCGAGCTGGCGCTATGGGGCGAAGCCGAGTTTGCGCTGGGCAACAATGTCAGCGTGCTGGCGGGCCTTCGCGGCGAGACGCATGAATATGATTATTCGACCGCTGCGCCGGTCGGCATCAATGGTCGCTTCAATGTGCCGGCCGACCGGACGGATGATTTCGACCTGCTGACGCCGAAGCTGGGCCTGATCTGGTCGCCGGGTGATGTGAGCTATTACGTGAACTATGCGCGCGGCGAGCGGGCACCGCAGGCCTCCGATCTCTATCGGCTACAGAGCCTGCAGGTGGCCGGGCAGGTGAAGACCGAGACGCTGGACAGCGTTGAGTTCGGTGCACGCGGCAGCGCCGTGGACGGACGGCTTGTGTTCGATGTCGCTGCCTACTGGATGGACAAGGAGAATTTCTTCTTCCGCGACAGTGACGGCCTCAACGTGCCGGACGGCTCGACGCGCCATGTCGGCGTGGAGGCCGCAGCGGCGTTCGATATTACCGATACGCTGGCGCTGAAGGGCAATGTCAGCTGGTCTGACCAGACCTATACGTTCGACCGCGTTGTCGGCTCAGGCACCGAGACAATCAGCGATGGCAACCAGATCGACACGGCGCCGGAATGGCTGGCCGATGCCTCGCTCGACTGGCAGGCGACAGAGGCGCTCGGCCTATCCCTATCGGTGGAACATGTCGGCGAATATTTCATGGATCCCGCAAATACGGCGACCTATCCGGGCCATACCGTGCTGTCGGCGCGGGGGTCCTATGCCTTCGGCGAGGGGACGGAAGTGTTCCTGATCGTGCGTAATCTGACGGACGAGGCCTATGCCGACCGCGCGGACCTCGCCTTCGGCAATGGTCGCTACTTCCCAGGCGAACCGCTCAATGCGACGCTGGGCGTGAGGAAGACATTCTAGATGAAGGCAGGCTCATCCTGAGCGAAGTCGAAGGATGAGCCGGGAGGTCAGTAGCACGCGCCCGTCCTTCGACTTCGCTCAGGATGAGCGCTACGATAATGAAAAGGGAGAGAGAAACAGATGAAACTTTACCAGAGCCCAAAGGCGCCAAACCCGGATCGCGTGGTCTTTTTCCTGCGCGCGAAAGGTAAGCTCGACGCTGTGGAGATGATCGATGTGTCGATCATGGATCAGCAGCACAAGACACCGGAATACCGTGAGGTCTCACCCTATTCGCAGGTGCCAGCGCTGGTGCTGGGCGATGGCACGGCGATCACCGAGAGCCGCGCGATCTGCACCTATCTGGAAGGCATCTTTCCCGAGCCAAACCTGATGGGCACGGACCCGAAGGAGAAGGCCCTGATTGAGATGTGGGACCGGCGCATCGAGCTGATGTTCTTCATCCAGTTTGCCGGCTGGTTCCGCAATTCGCACCCGATGATGGCGCCGCTGGAAGTGCCGCAAAGCCCCGAGGCTGCGGCCAAGGGCGAGAAAGCGGCGCGGTCGATGGCCAAGCGCCTCGACGCGCATCTTGCGACCCATGAGTTCGTCGCGGCAGACCGTTTCTCGATTGCGGATATCACGCTCTACATCGCCGTGGGCTTTGCCCGCGTGATGAAATGGGAGCCGCACAAGGAATTCGAACACCTTGGCCGCTGGCACGCCGCGATGACCGCGCGTGGGTTCGCGAAGGGCTGAGCCCTCGCAAACCCACTATTGGCGTCAGGCGTTCTTGATCGACATGCCGCCATCGACCGGGATGTGAACGCCATTGAGGAATGAGGCAGCCGGCAGGACCAGCGACAGGGTCATGTTGGCGACCTCTTCCGGAATGCCGTAACGGCGCAGCGGCACGCGGCGCTTGGCATAGATTTCCTTGTGCTCGTCAGGAATGCCGCTCGTGATGCCGGTGATGATCGGGCCGGGGCAGATGCAGTTCACGGTGATGCCTTCGCGGCCGAGATCGACCGCAAGGCCGCGCGTCAGGCCGATCACGCCATGCTTGGCGGCAACGTAAGGCGAGTTGCCGGGCGTTGCGCCGAGGCCTTCGGTGGAGGCGATATTGACGATACGCCCCCAGCCATTCTTGCGCATGTAGGGCAGGGCGGCGCGGATGGCGCGCTGGTGCGAGGTGAGCATGACATTGATGCTCGGGCCCCAGCTGTCTTCATAGCTTTCCTCGCCGACATCGCCCGCTTTGGCGAAGCCGGCATTGTTCACGAGTATGTCCATGCCGCCGAAATGGGCGGCGGCCTCGTCGACCACGCGCTTGATGGCGTCAGCGTCGCTCACGTCCAGCGCCCAGCCCTTCACATGACCGATGCCAGCCGCGTTTATCTCGTCGACAACGCGGTCAACGTTTTCCTGTTTCAGGTCGGTGACCGCGACATTCGCACCTTCGCGGGCGAAGAGGTGGGCGGTTGCCCTTCCCATGCCGCTGGCCGCGCCGGTGATGAGGGCGGTCTTGCCTTTGATGGAGCGGGAAAGTTCCTGATAGGGGGGCTGGGTCATGCTTTGGGCCTTTTCACTTTGATTGTGCCGGAAAAATTGAGAACGGGGCGGCCGTCAGCCGTGATGATGCCGCGTACGAAGGTGATGGAGCGGCCCTGGCGCAGCAGGTCGCCCCGCGCCTCGAGCAGCTCGCCCTCACGGGCGCCATCGAGGAATTCTGCGGTAAAGGCGACGGTAAGGCCATAAACGCCCTCCATGCCCTGATGGCCGATGGCGAAGAGGGCATAGTCCGCGAAGGTCATCAGGCAGCCGCCGTGCACGACGCCGCCGGCGTTCATGTGCTTGCGCTGGGCGCGAAAGGCCGCAACCGGGCCTTTTTCGTCGGTCCGCATGTAGAACGGGCCGGCCGTGTCGTATTCGAATGGCTCTTCGGGCCAGGTGTGCCAGCCCTTGAACTCGCCTTCTGTTACTTCCGTCGTCACCATTTGCGGCTTGTTCCTCCCTTTTGGCTTTGATACCGCACGGTCACCCTTCGACAAGCGTGCCCCAACGGCATATCATCTTGCCGACAAACATAAATGGGAGCCTCCATATGGCCTTCGATGCCGAAATCCGCGCCGCCCTGATCGAGCAGGTCAATCGTTTTGTGACCGAGAAATGCATACCGATCGAGGCCGAAGTCGGCGACAATGATGCCGTGCCGCAATCCATCGTCGACGAGATGAAGAATCTCGGCCTGTTCGGCATTGCCGTGCCGGAAGAATACGGTGGCCTCGCGCTCGACATGGAAACCGAATGCCTCGTGGCGTTCGAGCTCGGCCACACGTCGCCAGCCTTCCGCTCGGTTGCAGGCACCAATATTGGTATCGGCAGCCAGGCGCTGGTCCTGTTCGGTACGGATGCGCAGAAATCCAAATGGCTGCCCGGCATTGCCAGTGGCGACCTGATCGCGAGCTTCGCGCTGACCGAGCCGGAAGCAGGCTCTGACGCCGGCAGCCTGACCACGAAAGCCATCCGCGACGGCGACCATTACGTGCTGAACGGCACCAAGCGCTACATCACCAATGCCAACAAGGCGGACCTGTTCACCGTCATGGCGCGCACCGATCCGTCGACGCCGGGCGCCAAGGGCGTCAGCGCCTTCATCGTCGAGCGTAATACGCCGGGCGTGTCGGTCGGCCAGCCCGAGAAGAAGATGGGCCAGCAGGGCGCGCATATCTGCGACGTGATCTTCGAAAACGCACGCGTGCCGGTCGAGAACCGCCTTGCGGGCGAGGGCGAAGGCTTCAAGGTGGCCATGAGCGTGCTCGACAAGGGTCGCCTGCACATCTCGGCTGTCGCCACGGGTGTGTCAGAGCGCCTGATCAAGGAAATGGTCAACTATTCGCTGGAGCGCAAACAGTTCGGCAAGCCGATCATGGAACACCAGATGATCCAGGCCATGATCGCCGACAGCCAGGCCGAGACCTATGCGGCCCGCTGCATGATCCTCGACGCTGCCCGCCGCCGCGATGCGGGCGAGGATGTCACCATGCTGGCCTCGTGCACGAAACTGTTTGCCACCGAGGCCTGTGGCCGCGTGGCAGACCGCGCCGTGCAGGTGTTCGGCGGGGCCGGTTACGTCACCGATTATGGCATTGAGCGTTTCTACCGCGACGTCCGCATCTTCCGCCTCTATGAAGGCACGACTCAGATTCAACAGATCATCATTGCGCGGGAACTCGCCCGCGCCGCCAAAGCGGGAAAGCTATAAATGTTCGACCACGACCCTACAGACCCGCACGAAGTTGGCCTCAATCCGGACCGTCTCGCGGCCATTCCTGAGTATTTCAGAACCAATTATATCGACACCGGCAAGGTGCCGTGCATGGCGACGCTTATTTCGCGCGGCGGCGAGATTGCGCTGGAAGACTATTCCGGCACGACGCATCTCGGCAGCGGCGAGCCCATCGGCCCGCACACGATCTTCCGCATCTATTCGATGACCAAGCCGATCACGTCGCTGGCCGCCATGATGCTGTTCGAGGAAGGCAAGCTGCGCCTCGACCATGATGTCAGCCGGTACATTCCCGAATTCGCGGACGTGATGGTCTATGAGAGCGGCGAGGGTGATGCGATCAAGACCCGCAAGCCGGACCGGCCGATGAAAGTGCTGGACCTCTTCACCCATACGTCAGGCCTCACCTATGGCTTCATGATGCAGCATCCCGTGGATGCGCTGTACCGCAAGGAAAAGATCGGTCGGCCTGACGAGACGCTCCTGCAAATGTCGAAGCGCCTCGCAAAGCTGCCGCTGCAATGCTCGCCCGGTGATGAATGGTGGTACAGCCACTCGATCGATGTGCTCGGGGCAATTGTCGAGATTGCATCCGGTATGGAGCTCGACGCCTTCTTCCGCGAGCGCATCACGGGCCCACTTGGCATGCACGATACAGATTTCTGGGTGCCGGAAGACAAGATCGACCGCCTGATGGCTTGCTACCAAAAAGATGCGCAAACGGGCGAAACAACGCTGGCCGATGCGGCAGGCGCCGAGTCGCGCCTCTATGCGAAACGACCGACTCTGCTGAATGGCGGCGGCGGTCTTGTATCCACCATGCGCGACTATCATCGCTTCTGCCTGATGATCCTGCGCGGCGGCACGCTTGATGGTGAACGTATTATCAGCCCCAAGACGCTGGAATTCATGCGCCAGAACCATCTTCCCTTTGGCCAGACCATGCGCGACATGGGCAAGTCCATGTTCACCGAAGTCATGGCCGATGGCGTCGGCTTTGGCCTTGGCGGCTCGGTGGTTACCGATGTCGTCGCCGGCATGCAGCCGGGCAGCGAGGGCACGTTCAGCTGGGGCGGTCTGGCCTCCACCTATTTCTGGATTGACCCGGAAGAAGAGATCATCGGCATTCAGGCGACGCAGCTCATGCCGTCCTCCTCCTATCCGATGCGCCAGCAATTCCAGCAGCTTGCCTATGCGGCGATCGACTGGTGAGCGAGCCGGGACATAGTGCAGTGCGCGAGGCGATCCTGTCGCTGACCGCCGAATGCGGCGTCGGCAAGACGATCAGCGCCGAACAAGCGGCCCGCGCTGTGAGCGAGGAGAACTTCCAGCGCGTGCTCAAGGATGTGCGCGCTGAAGCCGTCCGCCTCGCCAAGGCGGGCACGATTGCGATTTACCGGAAGGGCAAGCCTGTGGAGAATCTCGACACGTTCAAAGGCGTATACCGTCTCGGCCTGCCGCCAGCCTAAAGTCCCTATGGTTTGTAGGGGCTGCCATAGCGGCGTAGCTTGGTTCGCACCGTTTCACCGGTGATATGCAGCATATAGAGCCGGTCGAATTCGCCCAATTCGTTAATTTCCGTACCGGGATCTCCGCCCAGAAATTCCACCAGTGGGGGAGTCGTGTTGGAATGACCCACAACCAGAATTGTGCCGGTCTGCGCCCTCAGCTGGTTCGCGAAGGCGGGCAGGTCTGAGGCATCATATAGCTCCACAGGCAGGCTCAGGGCCGCTGCCAGCGGCGCCGCTGTCTGGCGTGTCCGCGCCGTATCTGTGGAATAAATCTGCGTGATCCCGGCATGTTTCAGCGTCAGCGCCAGTTCTTCAGCGCGTGCGAGACCTTCAGCGGTCAGCGAGGGGTCATCGCCGACCTGCTTTTCCGCGTGGCGAACAAGGTAGATCACCGTTTCCGGTGGTGGCGGTGAAGACATGCAGGCGGCAGACAGAACCGCAGCGGCCATCAGGCCCGCAAAGGCGCGCCGGGAAACCCTCATGCGACTTGGGGTCTGGCGATGGGGTCATCCAGCGAGAAAGCGTAGGAACTCGGGCCGTGCATGCGCAGATGCTGCAGGCGGTCCCATCCGTCACTCATCGTGAAACGCTCGTCACGTGGGGCCCACCACATGACGAATCCGGGGCCCTGGCTGCGGTCGAGCTGCGATTGCAGGCGGCGCATGCCGGCAGGGTGCGTCTTGCCGGAATAGACGAAGCGCCGCATTTCCTCGAGCGATGTCCAGCCGGCCATGGTGCAGACATCCGGTATGCCCAGCTCTTCCGCATAGGGGAATGCCTGATACAGGTCGCGCCAGATGCCACTGGGCTCGCGAACGCCATGGCGATGCCAGTGAAGCCCTTCGAAGGAGTCGGCGTCGCTGAATATTCGCGGCAGGATCGACAGGAAAACCCGCACGAACTCATTCTCGAACGTAAACGCGCCTGTCGGGCGCGCACAGTTGAAATGAATCAGCCTGTAATCCATGCAGGTAACCGCCCCCCCCGGCCCAAATATATAGTCGCCGGGAAAATGTCACGGATGCCTTACTCCAGTGTTAACTGGAGCGGAATTTCTGCAATCTGAAGATGATTATTTGCCTTTGAAGACGGCTTTCCGCTTGCCGAGAAAGGCCTTAACGCCCTCAGCAAAATCTTCAGACCGGCCAGCGGTGCGCTGGGACAGGCGCTCGGCCCGCAGGGCTCCTTCGAAATCGCCGTCACAGGCCGACCAGATCAGCTTGCGCGTCATGGCGAGCGCCATTGTCGGACCTTCGCTGAGCTGCTTGGCCAGCTGTTTTGCCGTGTCCATCAGCGCGTCGTCTTCGACCACGCGGTTGACGAGGCCCCAGGACATGGCCTGTTCGGCAGGAATCTTTTCGCCCAGCAGGGCCATTTCCATGGCGCGAACACGGCCGATCGTGCGGGCCAGCAGGTAGGTCGAGCCACCATCGGGAACGAGGCCGATGCGGCGGAATGCCTGCAGGAAGTAGCCGCTCTTGGCGCAGATCACGAGATCGCCGATCAGGCCGAGGGCGCAGCCGACACCGGCTGCCGCGCCGTTCACGGCCGTGATGACCGGATGCGGGTGGTCCTGAATGGCCAGGATGAGCGGATTATAGTGGGTTTCCAGGGCGCGGCCGGCATCGGGCATCGAGCCCGGATGGCTGAGCGCCGTGCCGCTGCCGGGGTTTGCGCCGAGGTTCGCACCAGAGCAGAAGCCGCGGCCTTTGCCTGTGAGGATCGTGCAGCGGGCTTCGCGCGCAGCCGTCTCGAACGCATGCAACAGTTCTTGTGCGGTATCGATTCCGCAGGCGTTCATGGTGGACGCATCGTCGAAGCTGATGATGGCCGTATCGCCGTCCAGTTCGTAGGAAATTTTTGAATAGGCCATCTTTGTTTCTCTCCCGGAAGTTTGTGTCGGCAATCTAGTAAGTTTGCCCGCCTTGTGAACGCCTCACGCAAGGGCAATGCATTTCGCTTTGTTAAGTGCTGAACGCGAGCTACACTGTTCACTTACAAATATGGCTATGGGAGATTCTGGAATGGCACTCGACAGCGCAACAGGCAGCGGCATGAGCTCCATCCTCACGCGACAAAAGGCGGCAAACCTGCGCGACGGCATACCGTCCGCTGCGAAAAGGATCGAATGGCTCGACAAGTCCATCGACCTTCTGATCACCCACGGCGACGCCTTCAACGAGGCCATGTGCGAGGATTTCGGCCATCGTTCCAAGGACCAGTCGGCCTTTACCGACATTGCGTCCTCGATCGCCGCGCTCAAGTTTGCCAAGAAGCACCTTCACAAGTGGATGCAGCCAGACAAGCGCGGCGTCGAGTTCCCGCTCAATCTTCTGGGCTCCAAAGCGCAGATCCAGTTCCAGCCAAAAGGCGTGATCGGCGTCATCAGCCCGTGGAACTTCCCGGTCAACCTGACCTTCACGCCGCTTGCGGGTGTCTTCGCCGCCGGCAACCGTTGCATGATCAAGCCGTCGGAATTCACCGAGGCGACGTCGGAACTGATGAAGTCCGTGATTGCGCAATATTATGACGAGGAAGAAATGGCCGTAATCACCGGCGGCCCCGAAGTCGGCGCCGAGTTCACGAAGCTGCCTTTCGACCATATCCTCTTCACTGGCGCGACTTCTGTTGCAAAGCACGTCATGCGTGCGGCAGCCGACAACCTTGTCCCGCTCACGCTTGAGCTGGGCGGCAAGAGCCCGGTCATTCTTGGCCGCTCCGCTGACATGCAGAAAGCCGCCAACCGCATCATGGCCGGCAAGACACTTAACGCCGGGCAGATCTGCCTCGCGCCAGACTATGCCTTCGTGCCCAAGGAAAAGACCGCCGAGTTCACAGCGGCTGCCACGAGTGCGGTCCAGAAAATGTTCCCGTCCGGACTGAAGGACAATGACGACTACACGTCCATCGTAAATCAGCGCCACTATGATCGGATCATGTCCTATATAGAGGACGCGCGGGCCAAAGGCGCTGAAGTGATCGAAATCAATCCGACCGGAGACAATTTCTCGCAACAGCCTCACCACAAGATCGCACCGCACATCATCGTCGACCCGACCGACGACATGACCGTGATGCAGGACGAGATCTTCGGCCCCATCCTGCCGATCAAGTCCTATGGTGAAACCAGTGATGCGATTGCCTACATCAACGCCCATGACCGCCCGCTGGGGCTCTACTATTTCGGCGAGGATTCGGCCGAGCGCGACAAGGTGCTCAACAATACGACTTCGGGCGGCGTTACCGTCAATGATGTGCTCTTCCATGTCGCACAGGAAGACCTGCCATTCGGCGGCGTTGGCCCCTCCGGCATGGGCAGCTACCATGGCCGCGAAGGCTTCTACGAATTCAGTCACCGCAAGTCCGTCTATACCCAAACCGGCAGTGAGATGCTGGCCATGATCCGTCCTCCCTATGGCGACGCTTTCCGCAAGCAGGTGAAAGGTCGCCTGAAGCGTTGACGGTTTAGACTTTCGTATTACCTCCCGCACTATATTGAGCCGTTGGCACGGAGGCCATGACATGTTGAGTTCGCTTGAAGGCTTCAAGTCCGTGGTGCTCGATCAGCTCGGTGAGGGCGTTATTATCGCTGACGCCGATGGCCGAATTATCAGCGTCAATCGCGCTGCGGAGGAAATTCACGGACGCTCACTTGTCGGTGGTGCCCCTGATTCGTATTCGGATGATTATCAGTTGCTGACGATGGATGATGCGCCCCATCCGCCTGACGAGCTGCCGCTCGCACGTGCCGTGATGCGTGGCGAGGATGTTGTTGACGCTCCCTGGAAGATCCGCCGACCCGACGGCACGGTCGTCATCGCCGTGGGAACGGCACGACCTGTACGCGACTCCGAAGGTGTCCAGATCGGTTCCGTCCTGACGCTCCGTGACGAGACATCACGCGTCATCGCGGAACAGGCCTTGCTTCAGGCGCTCGAAATGAAGGAGCTGCTCCTTTTCGAGGTCAATCACCGGGTCCGCAACAGCCTCCAGATCGTGGCCTCGCTCGTTGCCCTGCCAATGAAGCGCATTGACGACGAGATTGCGCGCGAGACGCTTTCACTTACGCGGCAGCGGATCGAAGTGATCACGGCCGCCCATCGCAGCTTGTACGAGCTTGGCACGCACGACCATGTCGACTGCGCCCAGCTCCTGCCCGACCTTTGTGCAACCGTCGTGCAGACTTACTCTGTGGACGATCATATTCGGCTGACATGCCAGACAGAGGGCGAGATCGTGCTTCCGGTCAGCAAGGCTGTCTCGGTCTGCCTTGCGGTGACGGAACTTGTGACCAATGCCTGCAAGTATGCCTTCACGCAGCGCGACAAGGGGGCGATTCACGTCGCGCTTGAAAGCGATGGCGAGACTGTGCGCATTGAAGTCGAAGACGACGGCATCGGCATGCCCGCGCACGGCCCACGCACCAAGCACTCCGGCATCGGCACCATCCTGGTCGAATCATTGACGCAATCTGTTGGTGCTGATGTCAAAATTGAAACAGGACCGGCAGGCACGAAATACGTAATCACGTTCAACCGGCCTCCGGCGGAACATGATTTCTCGTCTTCCCTGATCGCAAAACGGCGCAAGGCAGCCTCGTAAGGCTCCTGCGCCGATTGGCAAATTCTAACGTTTCAGGAAGGCCGGTACGTCGTCGCCGAAGCCTTTTACACGCTCCGGTGCGGGGGCGAGGATAAGATCGTCATCCTTGCGCTTCTGGTCGCGTGGCGGGCGTCCGCCGCGTGAGCTGCGCTCGGACGAACGGGCCGGCTTCTCAGCGGTTTCCGCTTTTTCCTTCGGCTCGGCCTTCTCGGACTTGTCAGCTTTCGGGGCGCGCTGGCGTTTCGGCTTTTCAGCGCGTTCGGCCTTCTCGGAAGGTTCTGGCTTCTCGGCGACGTCCGCCTTTTCGGCGACTTCGGCTTTCGGTGCTTCTTCCTTGGCTTCCACCTTCGGAGCGTCGTCGCCGGACGAGCGGCGCGAACGGCCACGTTCGGGGCGATCACCACGGCCACGGCTGCTGCTTCCGCTGCTGCGGCTGCTGCCACCACTGCGTCCGCCACGGCTCGAGCGTTCTTCCGGCGGCAGGTTCTCAAGCTCTTCGAGCAGGCCTTCGGGCATATATTCCTCGACGTCCTGCTGGATCATCTTGAGGACAAAGCCCCAGGACTTTTCGTCGCTCGGCGAGACGACCGTAAAGCTCTTACCGCTCCGTCCGGCACGACCTGTCCGGCCGATCCGGTGGACATAGTCCTCGTCTTTCGGTGGCGGCGAATAGTTGAACACATGGTCGACGTCCGGAATGTCGAGACCACGGGCGGCCACGTCAGATGCGACCAGCAGTTTCAGGTCGCCATCGCGGAAGCGCTGGAGCACTTCGGTGCGGAAGGCCTGCGGCAGGTCGCCGTGGATGGCGGCAGCGTCATGGCCATGCTTCTGCAGGGAAGCCGCAACGATATCGACTTCGACCTTGCGGTTGCAGAACACGATACCGTTTTTCACATCACACGACTCAATCACGCGGCGCAGCGCGGTGCGCTTGGCCTTGGCGTCATTGCTCGGAATATGGACGACATGCTGGGTGATCGTCTTGGCGGCGTCCGTTGGGCGCGCAACCTCAATCTTCACCGGGTTGATCTGGAAGCTCTTGGCAAGCCGCTGGATGTCGGTCGGGAACGTGGCCGAGAAGAGCAGCGTCTGGCGCTTCGGTGGCAGCTTGGCGACGATCTTTTCGATGTCCGGGATGAAGCCCATGTCGAGCATGCGGTCGGCTTCATCGATGATGAGATAGTCGACACCCATCAGCAGCAGCTTGCCGCGTTCGAACTGGTCCATCAGCCGACCCGGCGTCGCGATCAGAACATCAACACCGCGCTGGAGCAGGCCTTCCTGCTCCTTAAAGCTCACGCCGCCGATCAGCAGCGCCATGGTGAGCTTGAGATACTTGCCGTATTTCTCGAAATTCTCGGCCACCTGGGCGGCGAGTTCGCGCGTGGGGCAGAGAATCAGGCAGCGCGGCATGCGCGCCCGGGCCCGGCCGCGGGCGAGACGGTGGATCATTGGCAGCACGAAGGCGGCCGTCTTGCCGGTGCCGGTCTGGGCAATGCCCGTCACGTCGCCGCCGGAAAGAATGTGGGGGATGGCTTCCATCTGGATCGGCGTGGGGGTTGTGTACCCAGCTTCTTCTACAGCTTTCAGCACGTTCGGCCCGAGGCCGAGATCTGCAAATGTTACGTCGTTCAAAGTGTTTCCAGTCCAAGGATTGTTGATAATACCCGACGCTGCCCGAATGGCAGCTTTGCCGGGCGAATCCTGAGCCCGGAGCGTCTGTTGCGGTGCACATAATGCAAAAACGCCCGCCAGTACAGGCGGGCGTCTCAGTTTCCGTAAATTCACGGATGGGGTGACGTCTGATTAACCGAGGTTCTTGTTGGCAAAGTCCCAGTTGATCAGCTTGTTGATGAATGCGTCCATATAGTTCGGACGGCTGTTCTGGTAGTCGAGGTAATAGGCGTGTTCCCAGACATCCATGGTCAGGATTGGCGTCACACCAGCTTCTGTCAGCGGTGTTTCGGCGTTTGGCGTCTTGGTAATGGCCAGTTTGCCATCCTTCAGCACCAGCCAGGCCCAGCCTGAACCGAACTGGCCGCCACCGGCTGCCTTGAAGTCTTTCACGAACTGGTCGTAGCCGCCGAGATCGCTCTCGATCTTGGCGGCAATCTTGCCGGTTGGCTTGCCGCCGCCGTTTGGTGTCATCGAGTGCCAGTAGAACGTGTGGTTCCACACTTGGGCGGCATTGTTGAACAGGCCGGCCTTGGATTTGTCAGCGGCAGTGACCTTGATGATCTCTTCGAGCGACTTGCCCTCGAGATCGGTGCCTTCAATCATCTTGTTGAGATTGTCGACATACGCCTGATGGTGCTTGCCGTGGTGGTAGTTGAGGGTCTCCTCGGAAATGTGAGGAGCGAGGTCTCCGCGTCCATAAGGGAGGTCGGGAAGGGAAAAAGCCATGAGATCGTCCTTTCTTGCATAACATTGACTGGTGTATCAGCGCGTCTTCCCACATATGGGTTCCATGTCAAACGAGACTAGCCCTCTGAGCAAAACACAATGGAAGGCAATCGACGCCCGCGTTAAGCGCGTGGACGAAGATCGCTGGATATCCAGTCGTTTCGCCCCCGAAATATACCGCAACGCCCTGATAGCACTTTATGCGCTGGCTTACGAGTTGGCCCGCGTGCGGCTGGCCGTGACCGAAGACACGCTCGGCGCCATCCGCTTCCAGTGGTGGCGCGATGCCCTCTCCGAGATCGAGGCCGAGAAGACGCCGCGCTCCCATGACGTCTGCCTCGCTCTCTATGAGGAAGTCGCGTGCCAGCGCCTGAAAGTGGGCGCCCTGCAGAAACTGGTCGATGGCTACCAGGCCGCTTTCGAGGCTGAGGACCGCGCGCGCGAGCCTGAGGCCTGGCTCGCCGCGGTCGCCGCCAGCGTGCTCGCCGGTGCCCATGGCTGGGGTACGGAGATACAGGAAGTCGCGCCTGCCTATGCCGCGACCCGTCGCAGCGACACCAAGGCGTTCGGCCCACACGTTGCCCCGGCGCCGAAGCCCATCCGGCCTGCCATCGCCCATTTCCGCCTGCGCAAGTTCTACTCAGAAGGCCGCGATCCGAACGCTGTCACCAAGCGTCTCAGCATCATGAAGGCGATGAATACCGGGCAGGTCTGACAATCTGTCTCCTGAACAAGTCTGGAACCAGACCGGTTTTTGTGCGCTTCTCCTGACAAGGCAGGAGAAATAAATGAAACATAGAAATGTCGCATCGGCTGCGCTCATCATGGCGCTCGGCGCAACACTGGGCGCCTGCAATGGCAACCAGACACTCCCCATCGAGACTGGCTTTGGCCCGGCGCCCGACCTGCCCAAACCCACAGACAAGCTCCTGCCGACCGTGAATGTGGCCACCGCCAAGGCATGGACAGGCGATGCGAAGCCGACGCCCGCCGCCGGCCTCGCGGTCAACCAGTTTGCCGCAGACCTCGACCATCCCCGCTGGCTCTACCAGCTGCCGAATGGCGACGTACTCGTCGCTGAAACCAATGGCCCGCCGCGCCCGGAAGATGGCGACGGCATTCGCGGCTTCTTCATGAAGCGCGTCATGGCCAAGGCTGGCGCCGGCGTGCCCAGTGCAAACCGCATTTCCCTCCTGCGCGATGCGGACGGCGACGGCGTGGCTGAAACCCACACGACCTATCTTAGCGGCCTCAACTCGCCCTTCGGCATGACGCTTGTCGGCGACACGCTCTACATCGCCGATACGGATGCCATCGTGACCGTGCCCTATGTTGAGGGCAACACCACGAACACTGCCACGCCCCAAGAGTTCTTTGCCCTCCCGGCGGGCGAGATAAACCATCACTGGACCAAGAATGTCGTCGCCAGCCCTGACGGCACCAAGCTCTACGCCTCTGTCGGCTCCAACAGCAATGTCGCCGAAAACGGCATCGAGGCCGAAGAAGGCCGCGCCGCCATCTGGGAAATCGACATTGCCTCCCGTGAGGGCCGCGTCTTCGCCACGGGCCTGCGCAATCCCGTCGGCATGGATATCGATCCGTCCACCGGCACGCTCTTCACTGTCGTCAACGAACGCGATGAACTCGGCAACAATCTCGTGCCGGACTATCTCACCTCTGTGAAAGACGGCGCCTTCTATGGCTGGCCCTACAGCTATTACGGCCAGACCATCGACACGCGCGTCGAGCCGCAAAAACCGGATCTCGTCGCCAGCGCCATCGCGCCGGATTATGCCCTCGGTTCGCACACGGCCTCGCTCGGGCTCGACCTGACGAGCGGGTCGACCGGCGCCATGGCCACGCATTACGGCGAAGGCGCCTTCATCGGCCAACATGGCTCGTGGAACCGCAAGCCGCGCAGTGGCTACAAGGTCATCTTCGTGCCCTTCGCCAATGGCATGCCATCAGGCGAGCCAGTGACCGTGCTCGATGATTTCATGACTGATGACACCGCCCATGGCCGCCCTGTCGGCGTCCTGCTCGACCAGTCCGGCGCTCTCCTTGTTGCAGACGATGTCGGCAACCGCATCTGGCGCGTCACGGCGCAGTAAAGCCTAACGCCGCGCGCCTTCAATCAGCGCGCGGCCATCAAGGCTCGGCGACCGGAACCCGCCATCATGCGCAAACGGCATCACCGCGCCTGACCGCAAAGCCCCAAGCACGGCGGCGAAATCCGTCTCGCAGCGAAACCCGAGTTCCCGCTCTATCCGCGAGGCGTCATAAACGCGCCCGATCTGCTGCGGCAGGCGCCACCCCCGGCTTGCATAGAGGTCAGCGGCATCCGGGAAGTGCTGCAATATGACCGCAGCGGCATCGCGCTTCAGGGCGGCACATTCCGACCGCGCAAACGGGCTCAGCGCCGATACGATATATAGCCCAAAGCCCACATCCGGCGCCTTCTCCAGCGCCACGAGATGGGCTCGCGCTGCGTCCTCAACCGTCAGCCGACGGTGCAGGAATTCATTGGCTTTCAGATTTTCCGGCGGTGGGTTCGACAGCGTGTCATCATCCTCGGGAAAGAAGCGCGACGTGCGCAGCACAACGCAGTTCAGCCCGGTCTCCAGCGCAAACTGCCGGCACAGCCCCTCAGCCGCCAGTTTCGTCACGCCGTAAATATTGCGCGGCGCCAGCGGCCCCTGATCCTCGTCCAACCACACGGCCTCCGCCGATGCCTCGTCCCGGATGGCCTGCGAAATCATCAGCGATGTCGTGGATGTCATCACGAACCGGTCATGCCCCGCCGCCACCGCCGCCTCCAGCAGGTTCAGCGTGCCGGTCACATTCGTGTCGATAAAGGCCTGGCGCGGAAACCGCGCAATATCCGGCTTGTGCAGCGCGCCTGCATGAATGATAGCTTCAATGCCATGATCCGCGAATATCTGGTCGACCAGCGCACGGTTTGCGACAGTGCCGATCACCTGCGTAAACGGTCCCGGCGCCACATCCAGCCCAACGACGCGGTGCCCGCACGCCTCCAGCAAGGGCGCCAAGTGGCGTCCCAGCCAGCCCGTCGATCCGGTGAGCAGAAGTTTCAAAGGCCTGCTCCCTGACTGTCTCTATTCCGCGGGCACCAGCTCGGCTTCACCCGCCAGCCACGCATCGACATCCTGCAGCGCGCGCACGGCCTGGGCCATCTTCTTGGCCCGGCCCTTGTCCTTGCCGCGAAGGCGTTTGCCGTCCGGGCCGACTTTCGAATAGTCGGTAATGTCCGGAAACAGGCCGAAATTCACGTTCATCGGCTGGAAGGTCTGCTTGCCCTGCAAATGGCCGCCTGTGATGTGCAGCACCAGCGAGCCGAGCGCCGTGGTCGGCGGTGGCGGGGGCAGGGTGCGGCCGAGGCGTTCGGCCGCCGCAAAGCGCCCGGCGAGCAGGCCCATGGCCGCGCTCTCGACATAGCCTTCAACGCCCGTCACCTGACCTGCAAAGCGCAGGCGCGGTATGGATTTCATGCGCAGCTGCTCGTCCAGCAGTTTCGGCGAATTCAGGAACGTGTTGCGGTGGATGCCGCCCAGCCGCGCGAACTCGGCCTTCTCGAGGCCGGGGATCATGCGGAAGATTTCCGCCTGCGCGCCATGTTTCAGCTTGGTCTGGAAACCCACCATGTTCCACAGCGTGCCGAGGGCATTGTCCTGGCGCAGCTGCACAACGGCGTGCGATTTCACGGTCGGGTCGTGCGGATTGGTCAGGCCGACCGGCTTCATCGGTCCGAAACGCAACGTCTCGCGCCCGCGCTCGGCCATCACTTCGATTGGCAGGCAGCCTTCGAAATAGGGCGTGTCTTTTTCCCAGTCCTTGAACTCGGTCTTAGGTGCCGCGATCAGCGCATCGAGGAAGGCATTGTACTGGGCCTCGTCCATAGCGCAGTTGATATAGGCCGCCGTGTCGCCGCCGGGGCCGGGCTTGTCATAGCGGCTCTGGCGCCAGGCCTTCGTCATGTCGACGGAGTCCATGTAGATGATCGGCGCGATGGCATCGAAGAAGGCGAGGTCGCCTTCGCCCGTATGCGCATGGATCGCCTCGGCCAGCGCCTGCGAGGTCAGCGGGCCGGTCGCGATGATCACGCTGTCCCAGTCTTCGGGCGGAATACCGGCGATTTCCTCACGCACGATGGTGACCAGCGGATGGGCTTCCAGCTTGGCGGTAATCGCCTCGGCAAAGCCCTCGCGGTCGACGGCCAGCGCACTGCCAGCGGGCACCTGATGGTCAGCCGCCGTGGTGATAATCAGGCCGCCAGCCCGGCGCATTTCCTCATGCAGAACGCCCACGGCATTGGTCGTATGGTCGTCCGAGCGGAACGAATTGGAGCAGACCAGCTCGGCCAATTGGTCCGTCTGGTGGGCTTCTGTGCCCTTTACGCCCCGCATTTCATGCAGGATCACGGGCACGCCCGCGCTCGCTGCCTGCCATGTCGCTTCCGATCCGGCCATGCCGCCACCGATAATATGGATAGGTTTGATGCTCATGGGTGGGACATGCGCAGGCCAGCCCGGCGCGTCAAGATGGTGTTTGCCGCCCGGCGCCTTGCGGTTTAGGTGTGGAACCAATGAGGAGTCGCACCATGGACGTGAAGCTGCCCGTTGCGGGAATGGTTGCCGAGGCCTGGGGCCTCGCCCTCCGCGCCGCCCTGCCGAGCCTTCCGTGGCTGGCGGGTCTGATGGTCACGGCTGGGCTCTATCGGCTCACGCTTTACCTGCAGGTCGGCGCCATTATCAACCTCATGCTGCTGGTCGTTGTGTTCGCCGCTGGCGTCGCCTTCTCGCTCAGGGTCTATCGCAGCATGCTGGGCGCATCCTCTGGCACATTCCTCAAACTCGCCCACGCCAATCTCGCCATCTATATGGCCTTCCTTTTCGTGGGCGTGTTCATCGCCTTCTTCCTCGCCATCCTGCCGGGCATCCTGCTGGAAGTCTCGGGCCGAACGGATCTTGATGCGAAAACCGATCCTGCAATCGTGCAGGCCGCCTTCATGGACATGTTGCCCACGGCCTATGGCGCTGTCTTCATCCTGGCTTGCGCGCTCGGCCTCTGGGCGCTTTGCTTCTTTGCCATACGCCTCCTGCTCGTTGGCGCCGCGACGGTCAGCCGGGGCGAGACCATGGTGTTTCGCACATGGCCGTGGACCAAGGGCCATGCGCTCCGGCTCAGCATCGCGGCCATGGCCACCCATGTCGGCCCCTTCTTTGCGGCGATAGCCATAAATGCCGCGCTCGCGCCGCTGCTCGGCACAGCCCCCGCCGGCCTGTTCATCGGCGGTGCCCTTGGTGTACTCCTGTTGGCGCCCTTCCTGCTCGCCGGACACGGCCTCGCCGTCAGCGCCCTGCCGCGTCTCGCGCCCGACGCTGCGGAACTGGCCGAGATTGCAACGTCCGGCTGACTCCGCTTAGATACCTTTAAGTGGCAATCAGGTGGGGAGACCAAGGCCAATGAATCCAGTGAGTTTTGATTTCGGCAATGCGATGATGCATTTCCGTAAAACAGGTGGCCCCAAGGGCTTCCTGCTCAGCTATGGCGCGACCTACGTCTTGCTATATGTGATCCTCTCGGCGGTAAGCATCGGGCTGCAATGGCCCATTTACGGCGCCATGTTCGATCCTGCGGCGATGGAAGACCCCTTGGTCATGGAAGCCGCCATGATGCAGCACATGGGGCGCGTCCTGCTCGGTTACGCGGTCCTGATTCCGCTTGGCCTTGCCTTCTGGATGATCTTCGAAGGCGCAAACCAGCGTCGCTACATGCGGGCTGAAGGCTTCCGACTGCGGCTCGGCGGCGATGAATGGCGCCTCCTCGTGGTGGGGCTGATCTGGTTTGTCCTGTTAATCGGGCTGTATCTCGGCGGTATCATCGCATTTATCGTGCCTATGGCCATCGCGGCCGCAACCGGCACAGGCGAGGGCGCCATGATTGGCGGGCTGCTGACCTTCATCCTCGCGCTCGCCTACATGATTTTTGCGCTCTGGCTATGTGCCCGTTTTTCACCCGCCGCCGCGCTCACCGTGCGGGATCGCAGCATCCGGTTCGGACAGGCCTGGCGCGTGACGAAAGGCAAGGCATGGACCATTGTCGGCAGCTGGATCGTCCTCGGCCTGATCATGTCTGTCGTGTTCTTCGTGATCTACATGATCTTCGTGGTCGCCATCGTTGCCTCGCTTATGCCGATGATGAACGGAATGGAATCAGAGGATCCCTCGGCAATATTCCGCGCCATGCTCTCGCCCGCCGTCCTCATTCCCGGCGCCTTGCTGGTGGTCGGCATGGTCTTTTTGCAAGGCTGCGGCATGCACATCTTTTCCGGACCGGCAGCACTGGCGGCCCGCACCGATCCGGAATGGGCTGACCATCCGGCAATCGACGACACATTTGTCTAGGGGGTCGGCTGTAGCAGCAGCTGCGTATGGCAGGATCACGGGGTTGAAGCGGAGGGGACACTATGCCGACACGATTCTCATTTGACGGCGCGCTGTCAAACGCCTTCCGGGCGGCGCATATGCGCAGCTTTCCATGGCTCTTCGCGGCTGCCTTTGCGCTTGTCGTCACGATAGCCTCACTGATCCTGACATATCTCGCCAGGGACACGTTCATGGAGGTGATGTCCGGGTTTGAGTCCTTCGCCGAAACCGCGAGCGATGAGCCCGATCCGTACACCGTGTTCAGCTTCTTTTTCGGCATGATGGCCTCGCTTGTCCCGTGGGCTATTGCGGGCGGCCTCGGCTACTGGGTCATCCGGGCCGTATTCGAAGCGGCTTCCCAGCGGCGCTACATCCGCGACGAGCGCTTTTCCCTGCGCCTGGGGGCAGACGAGCTGCGCATGATGGTTGTGCTCCTCTTGTGGTGGCTACTCTACACGGTCACTTTCGGCTTGCCGGTCCTCTACATATTCAACGGCGTAATGGGCATTTTCGAGATCGGGATTGACGATATGTCGGAAGAGGAAATGGCGCGGAAAATGATCCCGCTTGTCTTTGGCGGGATGGGGCTGATGCTGCTTGTCATGCCCGTTTATGTATTCCTCGCGACGCGACTCGCGCCCTGTTTCGCGATGACGATCAAGGACCGCAAAATCGTCTTCCTCGATGCCTGGAACGTCTCGCGCGGCCGCTTCTGGCCCATTCTCGGCGCCTTTGTCATCCTGTCGGTTGGTGGCGGCATTGCCTCTTCCGTCATCAGCCAGGTGCTTCAGCTGATCATCCTGATGCCGTTCACGGGCAGCATGAACAACGTCCAGTCTGCCGAAGAAGCCTTCGGCGCAATCTTCTCGCCGTCATTCCTCGTGCCGATGGCTATTTATGGCTTCGCAACCTCGTTCATGTCCGGACTGCTGCTGCATTTCACAGGCGGACCGGCCGCGTTTGCCGCCCGCCACGATCCCCGCGGCGGGGTCGACGATGCGGCCCAGATGGCGGTGTTCGACTAGGCGCCTATTTCGCGGCGCTGGCCGATTTGGACTTTGTCTTCTTCGCCGGTGTCGCCGCCTTCGCCTTGGCGGCCGGTTTTGCCTTCGCAGCCTTCTTCGGCGCTTCAGCCTTGGCCGCAACTGATGGCGTCTTCGCCCGGTCGCGCTTGTTGCGCTGGGCGCGGCGTTCGTCCTGCCGACGGAAGGTCTCGGCCAGGAACTTGCCGGTCCAGCTTCCTTTCGTGGCCGCGATGTCTTCCGGCGTACCGGCCGCAATCAGCTGGCCCCCGCCATCGCCGCCCTCAGGGCCAATATCCAGCACCCAGTCGGCCGTTTTCACGACGTCCAGGTTATGCTCGATCACGACCACCGTATTCCCGGCATCGACCAGTTCATGCAGCACTTCCAGCAGCTTGCGCACGTCATCAAAGTGAAGGCCCGTGGTCGGCTCATCGAGAATATACAGCGTCCGCCCGGTCGCGCGTTTCGCCAGTTCCTTGGCCAGCTTCACACGCTGCGCCTCGCCGCCTGACAGCGTCGTTGCCTGCTGGCCGACCTGGACATAGCCCAGCCCCACCTGCACCAGCGTCTCCATCTTCGTCGCAATCGCCGGCACCGCCGAGAAGAATTTCGCGGCCTCTTCAACGGTCATGTCCAGCACGTCGGCAATCGACTTGCCCTTGAACGTCACTTCCAGCGTCTCGCGATTGTAGCGCTTGCCCTTGCAGGTCTCGCACGTGACATACACGTCCGGCAGGAAGTGCATCTCGATCTTGATGACGCCGTCGCCCTGGCAGGCCTCGCAGCGGCCGCCCTTCACGTTGAAGCTGAACCGTCCGGCCTTGTAGCCGCGCGCCTTGGATTCCGGCAGGCCGGTATACCAGTCGCGGATCGGCCCGAAGGCGCCCGTATAGGTTGCCGGGTTCGAACGCGGCGTGCGCCCGATCGGGCTCTGGTCGATGTCGATCACCTTGTCGAGATGCTGCAGGCCCTCGAGGCTGTCATAGGGCTGTGGCGGGCTCGACGCGCCGTTCAGCTTGCGCGCCAGTGCCTTGTAAAGCGTCTCGATGATCAGCGTGGACTTGCCGCCGCCCGACACGCCCGTGATGCAGGTGAAACTGCCGAGCGGGATCGTCGCGGTGACGTTCTTGAGGTTGTTGCCCGTCGCGCCCTTCAGCGTGATTTTGCGCTTCGTCTTCTCCACCGGGCGGCGCTTCGGGATCGGGATTTCCTTCTGCCCGTTCAGGTAATCTGCCGTCAGCGATTTCGGGTTCGCGAGCACCTCTTCAGGTGTCCCTTCAGCAATGATCTCGCCGCCATGGATGCCGGCTGCGGGGCCCATGTCGATCACATGGTCCGCCGTCAGGATGGCGTCCTCGTCATGCTCCACCACGATCACCGAATTGCCGAGATCGCGCAGCCGCTTCAGCGTCTCCAGCAGACGCGCATTATCCCGCTGGTGCAGGCCGATCGACGGCTCGTCGAGCACATAGAGCACGCCCGTCAGGCCCGAACCGATCTGGCTGGCGAGACGAATCCGCTGGCTCTCGCCACCCGACAGCGTGCCGGAGCCCCGGCTCAGCGTCAGGTATTCAAGGCCCACATCATTCAGGAAGTTCAGCCGGTCATTGATCTCTTTGAGAATGCGCGACGCGATCTCGTTCTGCTGCTTGGTCAGCGTCTTCGACACTTTGCCAAACCAGTCGCCGGCATCCTTGATCGAGAATTCGGCCGCCGATGAAATGTCCAGCGTCGCGATCTTTACCGCCAGCGCCTGCGGCTTCAGCCTTTTGCCGCCACAGGCCGGGCAGGGCGCTGCCGACTGGAACTTCGCCACTTCTTCGCGCACCCAGGCCGAGTCCGTCTCGCGATAGCGCCTCTCCAGGTTCGGGATCACGCCCTCGAACGTCTTCTTCACCTCATAGCGGCGCATGCCGTCATCATAGACGAACTTGATTTCCTGCTCGCCGGTGCCGTGCAGGATCATCTGGTGAATGTCTTCCGGCAGCTGGTTCCACGGCTTCTTCAGGTCAAACCGGTAATGCGTCGACAGGGCCTGCAGCGTCTGCGTCTGGTAGGGCGAGGTCGACTTGGCCCAGGGCGCAATCGCGCCATTCAGCATGTCGAGATCCTTGTCCGGCACGACGAGGTCGGCGTCCACTTTCAGCTGGTTGCCGAGGCCGTCACAGGTCGGGCAGGCGCCGAACGGGTTGTTGAACGAGAACAGGCGCGGCTCGATTTCCGAAATCGTGAAGCCCGAGACAGGGCAGGCGAAATTGGCGCTGTAGGTGATGCGCTTCGGCTCGGTCTCGCCCTCTTCAAGGTCGGCATATTCGGCCAGCGCAATGCCCTGCGCGAGGCCAAGCGCCGTCTCGAAACTCTCCGCGAGGCGCTGCTGCATGCCTTCGCGCACGACCACGCGGTCCACGACCACGTCGATGTCATGCTTGAACTTCTTGTCGAGCTTTGGCGGGTTTTCCAGCTCGTGGAATTCCCCGTCCACCTTCACGCGCTGGTAGCCATTCTTCAGCAGCTCGGCGAATTCCTTGCGATACTCGCCCTTGCGGCCGCGGATCATCGGCGCCAGCAGGTAGAGCCGTGTGCCCTCCGGCAGCTCCATCGTACGGTCGACCATCTGGGTCACCGTCTGGCTCTCGATCGGCAGGCCTGTCGCCGGCGAATAGGGCACGCCGACGCGCGCCCAGAGCAGGCGCATATAGTCGTAAATCTCGGTGACAGTGCCGACGGTCGAGCGCGGGTTCCGGCTCGTCGTCTTCTGCTCGATGGAGATCGCGGGCGACAGGCCCTCGATGCTTTCCACGTCCGGCTTCTGCATCAGCTCAAGGAACTGGCGCGCATAGGCCGACAGGCTTTCGACATAGCGCCGCTGCCCCTCGGCATAGATCGTGTCGAAGGCCAGCGAGGATTTGCCCGAGCCTGACAGGCCGGTCATCACCACAAGCTCACCGCGTGGAATGTCCACGTCGATATTCTTGAGGTTGTGTTCCTTGGCTCCGCGCACGCGGATGAAAGGCGATTCTAGTCGGGCCATGGGGGAAAGCTCGTTACGGTGGCGAAACAGGTATGGGAATGTTGCTAGGCTCTATGTGTGGCGTGAGTCCAGCTTGACCACAAGAACAAAGTGTGAACATTTGTCAGTCGCTGCTTTTTTCATCCCCGGCTGTGGAAATACGGCTGGGGAGGCGACAGGCGAGGCCGGTCGCGGTAGAAGAGAACAGATTCGATAATGAAACAAGCCTGAGCGGAGATGGATAGATGGCAGGATCAGTGAACAAGGTCATTCTTATTGGGAATGTCGGGCAGGATCCAGAGATCCGCCAGTTCCAGAATGGTGGCCAGGTCGCCAGCTTCACGCTGGCCACGTCGGAGACGTGGAAAGACAAGGCGACTGGCGAGCGCAAGGAAAAAACCGAGTGGCATCGCATCTCGATCCTCAGCGAAGGCCTCGTCCGCGTCGTCCAGAACTATGTGAAGAAGGGCTCCAAGCTCTACATCGAGGGCCAGCTGGAAACCCGCAAGTGGCAGGACAAGGACGGCCAGGACAAGTACACGACTGAAGTCGTCCTGCGCGGCTTTGGCGGCACGCTCACCATGCTGGACAGCGCGGGTGACCGTGCCGGTGGCGGTGCCCGTTCCGGCGGCAATGATTTCGGTTCCCAGCAGGGCGGCGCGCGCAAGATGAGCGGCCCGGCCGAGAGCTTCAGCCAGGACCTCGACGACGAGATCCCGTTCTAGGACCCACCGCATGCAGCGCCTGATCGCTCGCCCTTCGCACATCGCCGCCGGTCTCCTTATGGTCACTGTCGCTGCTGTGCTGGGGGCGTGCATGTCCATGGCGCCGCTACCCGAACTATCGGCAAGCGTGGCGGCAGAGGACGTTGATCCCGCTACATCCACGCTTGTCATCTACCGTCTGGAAGACGAACGGACCTGGATCAGCAATCCGGCCCGCGCGTCTGAGCGGTTCAGCCCGGCCTCCACATCGAAAATCCCGCACACGCTCATCGCCATTGAAACCGGCGCCGTTACCGGCCCGGACGAAGTGTTCAAATGGGACGGCCAGAAGCGTTTCATGGACAACTGGAACGAGGACCAGACCTTTGCGGATGCCTTCAAGCGGTCCACGGTCTGGATCTTCCAGACCGTGACACCGCGCATCGGGTCTGCAGTCCTTCACGACTGGCTGCAGCAGCTCAATTACGGCAATGCCGATGTCGGCCCGGCTGACAATGTCACGCAATACTGGCTGGCAGGCCCGCTGGCGATCTCTGCCGAGGAGCAGGTCGCCTTCCTGGCCCATCTCGCCCGCCGCACGCTGCCGCTCTCTGCGCGCACCTATGACCTCGCCGTGCCGGTCATGGTGGCCGATTCCGGCGCGGGCTGGACGCTTTACGGCAAGACAGGCTGGCACAGTGTCGATGGCGAGCCGGAGATCGGCTGGTATGTCGGCTGGCTCGAGCAGACCGGCGGCGAAGCGCCCGGCACCTATGCCTTTGCCTTCAACATGGACATGGCCGCCCCCGATGCCGACCTGCCGAAACGCAAGGGCGTGGTCCTGCGCGCGCTGTCCGATCTGCGGGCCCTCCCGGCCGCTAACTAGGCTGCGCGCGCGTTCGGGCTTTTTGGCCGCTATCCGGGCTGTTTCCGTAACGTATCCGGGCTTTTTACGGGCATGTATTCGTGCAGTTTTTTGCCCATTTCGTGGGTCGTCCGCCAACTGCTAAAACACCCCCGAAAGGGTGGCTTTCCACACCCCCGGCTGCTAGTGTTTTTCTCAGTGATTATGGGCGATTCGGGCCAATGCCCCGCCCTGTGAGACCGGACACGCAGAAAGCCCTTCCATGAGCGACGATACGACCCCGCCGGACGAGCCGGAAACCCCTGAGAATTCGGGCGAAAACCCCGCCCTCCCGGACGGAATCGAGCTGATTTCCATCGAATCCGAGCTGAAAAGCTCCTATCTCGACTATGCGATGAGCGTCATCGTCAGCCGGGCGCTGCCGGATGTGCGCGACGGCCTCAAACCCGTTCACCGCCGCATCCTTTACGGCATGCAGGTCGGCGGCAACACGCCGGACAAGCCCTACAAGAAATCTGCCAACATCGTCGGCGCCGTCATGGGTAACTTCCACCCCCATGGCGACAGCGCGATCTATGACGCCCTCGTGCGCCTGGCCCAGCCCTTCTCCATGGGCCTGCCAATGGTCGACGGGCAGGGCAATTTCGGTTCGATCGACAACGATCCCCCGGCCGCCATGCGTTACACCGAAAGCCGCATGACCAAGGCGGCGACCTACCTGCTCGCCGATATCGACAAGGACACGGTCAACTTCCAGGACACCTATGACGGCTCCCAACAGGAGCCGATGGTCCTGCCGGCCCAGTTCCCGAACCTGCTCGTCAATGGCGGCGGCGGCATCGCGGTCGGCATGGCCACCAACATTCCGCCGCACAATCTCGGCGAAGTCGTCGACGCCACGCTCGCGGTGATCGAAGATCCGACCATCGACGATGAGGCCCTGCTCGAAATCGTCCCGGGCCCAGATTTCCCGACAGGCGGCCTCATCATGGGCCACGCCGGCAGCCGCAAGGGCCTGACCACGGGCCGTGGCTCGGTCATCATGCGCGCCAAGACCGACATCGAAGAGGCCAAGAATGGCCGCCAAGCCATCATCGTCACCGAGATTCCCTATCAGGTGAACAAGGCCGCGATGATCACCAAGATCGCCGAACTCGTTCGTGAAAAGCGCGTCGAAGGCATCTCCGACCTGCGCGACGAATCCGACCGTAACGGCATCCGGGTCGTCATCGAGATGAAGAAGGATGCCAGCGCCGAAGTCGTGCTGAACCAGCTCTTCCGCTTCAGCCAGCTGCAGACCAGTTTCGGCGTCAACATGCTTGCCCTCAATGGCGGCCGCCCGGAACTGATGAACCTGCGCAAGGTGCTCGACTACTTCATCACCTTCCGTGAGGAAGTCATCGTCCGCCGCACCAAGTTCGAGCTCAACAAGGCCCGCGATCGTGCGCACGTCTTGGTCGGTCTCGCGCTCGCTGTCGCCAACATTGACGAAGTCATCCGCATCATCCGCCACGCGCCTGACCCGGCGACGGCGCGTGAGCAATTGCTCGCCAAGGCCTGGCCGATCATGGATATGGGGCCTCTGCTGGAACTCATCGCAGACCGGCGCACGCGCTGGTCCGGCGGCGACACGATCTACCTGTCGGACGAGCAGGCCCGCTCAATCCTCGACCTGCGCCTCCACCGCCTCACAGGCCTTGGACGCGACGAGATCGGCAATGAGGCCAAGGGTCTGTCGGAGAAGATCGCCGATCTCCTCGATATCCTGCGGTCGCGCCCGCGCATCCGCGAGATCATCAAGGCCGAACTGAACGAAGTGAAAGAGAAGTTCGCCGTGCCGCGTCGTTCGCAATTCGCGATGGGCGGTCTCGACATGGAAGACGAGGACCTCATCGAGGTCGAAGACATGGTCGTCACCGTCACTCATGGCGGCTACGTCAAGCGCACGCCGCTTTCGACTTACCGGACCCAGCATCGCGGCGGCAAGGGCCGTTCGGGCATGTCCATGAAGGACGAGGATTTCGTGGTCGAGCTGTTCTCGGCAACCACGCATACCGAAGTTCTGTTCTTCTCCTCGGCCGGCATGGTCTACAAGGAAAAGGTCTGGCGGCTTCCTGTCGGCGGGCCGAACTCGCGCGGCAAGGCGCTGGTCAACATCTTCCCGCTGGCGGCCGACGAACGTATCGAGAGTGTCATGCCGCTGCCGGACGACGAAGCCGCGCACGAAGTGATGGACCTCATGTTCGCCACCCGCTCCGGCACCGTCCGCCGCAACAAGCTGGCAGACTTCACGCGGGTCAATCGCAACGGCAAGATCGCCATGAAGCTGGATGACGGCGACGGCATTGTCTCGGTCAAGATCTGTACCGAGCGCGATGATATCCTGCTCACTACGGCGCTGGGCCAGTGTATCCGCTTCCCCGTCACCGACGTGCGCGTGTTCGCAGGTCGCAACTCGACCGGCGTGCGGGGCATCCGCCTTGGCGCCAGCGACGAAGTCATCTCCATGGGCATCCTGCGTCATGTCGCGGTCACGTCTGAGGAGGCACGCGCCTATATCAAGCACGCTGCGGCCATGCGCCGGGCTGCCACGGGCGAAGAAGAGGAAATCAGCGAGGACGAAGGCGAAGAGGTCGTCGACGAAGCCGCCCTCAGCACGGATCGTCTCGTCGAGCTTGGCGCGGCCGAGGAATTCATCCTCACCATCGCTGACGACGGCATGGGCAAGCGCTCGTCCGCCTATGATTACCGGGTCACCGGTCGCGGCGGCAAAGGCCTCGTGGCGCAGAATATCTGGGGCCGCGACAAGAAGAGCGGGCCGACCAAGAAAGTCGCCCAGTCCTTCCCTGTCGGCGATGGCGACCAGGTCATGCTCGTCACCGATGCCGGCCAGCTGATCCGCACCCCGGTCGACCAGATCCGCATCGCGGGACGTTCCACGGGCGGTGTCTGGGTGCTGCGTACGCACGAAGGCGAGCACGTTGTTTCTGTTGCACGGCTTGTAGAAGACGCTGAAACCGATATGGATGGGGAAAATGGTGGCCCAGCCGAGGCTGGATCACCGGAAATGCCTGAATAACAGGGCCGGAATACAGGGAAGGGGCACCAGTGCATCGTATCGGACTTTACCCGGGTACATTCGATCCTCCGACCAATGGTCATATCGATATTTTCGGTCGCGCCATGAAGCTGGTCGACACGCTTGTCATTGGCGTCGCCGTCAATGAGGCCAAGAAGCCTTTGTTTTCGTTGGAAGAACGCGTGCAAATGGTGAAAGCCGAGTGCGCGCGATTCAACGGCCCCGGCATGGCTGAAATCAAGGTCATGCCGATGCATGGCCTGCTCATGAAATTCGCCGAGGCTTGCGGCGCGCAGATGATTCTGCGCGGTTTGCGTGCCGTTCAGGACTTCGAATACGAATTCCAGATGACGGCGATGAATGAGCAACTGAATCCCGACATTGAAACAGTCTTCCTGATGGCCGATGTTAGGCACCAGGCGGTCGCGTCGCGGCTCGTGAAAGAAATTGCGAGTCTCGGTGGCGATATAGCGCCGTTTGTAAGCCCTGACGTGAAACGCGCCCTCATGGAGAAATATCAGAAATGAAGCTCGCACCCCTGGTAGTGGCCGCATCGACCCTGTCGCTGGGTCTTTTCGCGTTTGCGCAAACAAAAACGGAAGCGCCAGCTGAAAGCGCGACGCCTGCCGAAGCCGCTTCGCCCGCAGAAGAAGCGCCTGCTGAGGCCGCTACGACTGTCACCGTGGAAGAGGCCAAGGCCGATCCCGCCAACTGGCGTGCCGTCGATCCCGAACGTCTCTTCATTTTCGACACCAACAAGGGCCGCGTCCTGATCGAGGCCTTCCCGGAAGTTGCGCCCAAGCATTATGCGCAATTCTCGGCCATCATCCGCTCCGGCGACTTTGACGGCACCACCTTCCACCGCGTCATCAACGGCTTCATGGCACAGGGCGGCGACATCTTCGCACTCAAGGGCCGCGAATCGGGCCTGCCGGACATTCCGGGCGAGTTCACCTACCGCCGCGACCCGGCGACAATGCCGCTCAACTTCGCCATCGGCCCGGCCGACACAGCCAAGTATGGCTATGTGAATGGCTTCCCGATGATGACGCAGGCCTCCTTCTTCAGCGAAATGTCCAAGGATGGCCTGGTCGAAAGCTGGATCCCGCATTGCCGCGGTGTCGTCTCGACGGCGCGCACGTCAGACCCGGACTCGGCCAATTCGCAATTCTTCCTGATGCGCGACACGTCCCAGCATCTCGACAAGCAATACACGGCCTGGGGCCGCGTCGTTCAGGGCGAAGACGTTGTGCTGGCCATCAAGGCCGGCAAGGAATCCCTCAATGGCGAAGTCGCCCTGCCTGACATCCTGATGGGGGCCAAAGTGGCGGCTGACCTGCCGAAGGCCGAACGCCCGAACGTCTGGGTCGAGCGCACCGATGGTCCGATCTTCATGGCCGCAAATGCCGATGTCGACGAAGATCTGAACGTGTGTGACCTGCCATCCGTACCGGCCGTCGTCGAACGCTAGGTCGCGCTGCCTTCACGGGCCGATAATCCATGACGCCCATGAATCTCGCCGATTTCCATTTTGACCTTCCCGAGCGCCTCATCGCCTTGCGTCCGGCTGACCCGCAGGACTCTGCGCGTCTCCTCGTCGTGCATGGCGATGGGCGTCTGGAAGATGCGACCGTGCGTGACCTGCCGCGCTACCTGACGGCGGGCGATGTCCTCGTCTTCAACGACACGCGCGTGCTTCCTGCTGCGCTGAAGGGCGTGCGGCCCGCCCGCGACGAGATCGGGGCCGATGTGTCCTGCGACGTGAACCTGGTCGAGCGCATCGACGACCACACATGGCGCGCGCTGGCCCGGCCCGGCAAACGCCTCAAAGCTGGTGATCCGATCCATTTCGCCGAAGGCTTCCGCGCAACGATTACGCAGCGCCTTGATGGCGGCGAAATCGAGCTGGCCTTCGACCAGTCCGGTCCCGCGCTCGAACAGGCGCTTGATGCCCACGGCGGCATGCCGCTGCCGCCCTATATCGCCCGCCGCCGTCCGGCGGATGCGCGCGATCGCGAGACCTACCAGACCAGTTTCGCCGGGGATGACGCCGCCTCCGTCGCTGCGCCCACAGCAGGGCTTCATTTCACACCGCGCCTGCTCGCCGAGATTGATGCAGCTGGCCTCGCCCGTGAAACCGTGCGCCTGCATGTCGGGCTCGGCACGTTCAAGCCGCTCGAAGAGGCGCAGCTGGCGGCCAACCGCCTCCATGCCGAATGGCGCCGCCTGACGCCCGAAACCGCCACGCACCTCAATGCCGCGCGCGCCGCCGGTCACCGCTGCGTGCCGGTCGGCACCACCGCCATGCGCACGCTGGAAAGCTGCACCACGCCCGAGGGCACCCTCGCTCCCGCGACTGGCCCGACAGACATTTTCCTGAAACCCGGCGACGCCGTGCGCGCCACCGATGCGCTCGTCACCAATTTCCACCTGCCCGGTTCAAGCCTGTTCATGCTGGTCTGCGCACTGATGGGAACCGATGTGATGCAGGCGGCCTATGCCCATGCCATCGCGTCGGACTATCGCTTCTATTCCTATGGCGACGCCTGCCTGCTGCTTCCCTGAAAAAAATGCCCCCGCTCGTGAAACGAACAGGGGCGAGTATATAGCGGAGGTTCAGTCGCGCTATTTCAGGCGGGCCGAGACGCGCGTGGCGTCTGGCTCGAATTCTTTCCCGGCAGCATCAAAACAGAAAACTGTGTCCTGACGCGCCTTGGCATGGTTCACCCATGTGTACTGGAAGGCCTTGTAACAATCATAACCCTGGCGAGCGTCATCCCACGCATTGGCGCGAGTAACTTGCGCGACGGGATACCATTGGTTCGATTGATGGCCCTGATACGTAAATTCCGGGTGAACGTGGTTGGGGTCGTTACCAAGAACACGAACGCTGACGCCAATTGTTGTCTGGGAGGTGTTGGAAACCCCTGCTTCAGCAGATGCGGGCAGGGAAAATGCTGCGCTCATCAGGGCAATCGCCCCCAAGGCGGCAACATATTTCTGAATTGTCTTCATTCTGAATTCCGGTTTCGTTTGCCCGCCGGGATTTCGATCAATTCCTGTTCCGGATGAACAGGGATGAAGACCGGAACCCGGTGGAGAGATAAAAATGCAAACGATGGAATTAGAGGGGCGTTCTGCCCGCAACATAACTTGGCTCGTGTAGCATTGCGTTGATTATTTTACGCCCGAGCCGCGAAATGGTTCGGCGATTGCTGCAGACTGAATTGGATGGCTGCCATGCATTTTTGGGATGACCCTGCGTAAGCTGTGCGCAAAAAAATCCCCACGCCTGGGCGCAGGGATTTTTAATCGCGAGATCAATCACGGGTATCTAGTGAATGCGCACGCTCGCTCTCACGCCTTGCGGTTCATAACGGCGGTCATGGTCGTCATAGCAGAACGTCGTGTCATAGCGAACGCGCTCGCCATTCTCCCAGCCATACTGGAAGCTCTCATAGCAGTCATAGCCATTGTAGCGGGCATCATAGCGATGGGCGCGGCGAACTTCGTTGCGCGCGTACCAGCGGTCTGATTCATAGCCATCATAGGTATAATGGCCATGGGCATGGGCGCGCTCAGGCGGCGGGGCGCTCGTGCGGACGCCGACTTTGACATCCGTGTCCACGCCGACCCCAAGGCCCAGCTGGGCGGATGCGGGCAGTGTTGCAACGGCCGAACCGATCCCGAGGGCACCAATTACAGCGATGTATTTCAAGGACTTAATCATGGTCAGCTCCTGTGTAGCTTAACCAAAGAACGGCTCAGCCACAGGAGGGTTCCTCAGGAAAGGGCCTAGCCAGCCTCTCTCCAATCGAGCGTCAGGGAGTGCCCCGTCTTTAGGGACATCCAGGCTGCAGAAAAGTCAGACAGCCCGCTGCGCACCGTATCGACCCTCGTCTGATCGAGCGGGACAGAGGCGACGAAGGACTGGGCGAATCCGGCATCGGCGACGTCCTGCAATGTTTCGAGTTCAGCCGGGCCGCCCCAGATTTCGGCTTCGAAACATTCCACCAGCCGCTCCGCCTGCAGGAGCTCGACGATCTCCTCTTCAGGCATATGTGCCTTCGACGCGCTGGCATGCCCGGCGGCAGACGCAATGGCGCCAACATCATCGGGTGACACGCCACCTGCCACCATGCCCCAGAAACCTCTGCGGAACCCGAATGTACGCTCAACATAAAAATGCACGGCGTCGTGCGGAATGGGACCCTTCTTCGGAAACGTGCACCGGGCGACACTGCCATCATCGCGCGTGGCCGTGAGCGTATCTTCGCGAACCCCTTTCACAATTTCGATCTTCATGGATCAGTTCCCGGGACGCAGCTCTTCCATCGACCGGATGGCCTTCGCCGCCGTGATACGCGCCAGGTGGCGGCCTTTCTCATCACGCCAGTCGGCCTCAACGAGGCCCGTCGTGCGGCCCCGGCTGACCAGCCGCCCCTCGATCGTGATCAGGCCATGCGGCACCGGGCGCAGGATCCGCGTCTGCAATTCCATCGTCGTGAACCATTCGCCGTCTTCCAGCGCGCTCGCCATCGTCATCGACACGATATGGTCCGACAGGCCCGCGACCCATCCGCCGAACACGCGCTGGTCGCCAATGTCGCGGTCGCCCGTGTTTGGCCACTCATACAGCGTGTGGCCATACGAGACGTCCTTCAGCCAGAGATCAGGCCGGATACCGAGATTCCTGATGCCGGGGGGAAAGTCCCATGTGCCCGCTTTCAGGCGGCCAAAGAATTCGGTCTGCTGGGCAGACATTTCGGTACGGCTCATGCGAGGCGGGCTCCATTGGGCACCGGCAGGTCGGGCGAGAACATGACGATGGCGCCGTCGGCATCGGGAAACCCGAGCGTCAGCACTTCCGACATGAACTTGCCGATCTGGCGCGGTGGGAAATTGACGACAGCGGCAACCTGTTTGCCGATCAGTTTTTCAGGTTCGTAGTGCACCGTCACCTGCGCCGAACTCTTCTTCACGCCCACACCGGCGCCGAAATCGATCACCAGCCGCAGGGCAGGTTTGCGCGCACCCTCCAGCGGCGCCGCTTCCAGCACCGTGCCGACACGGATATCCACCTCGCGAAAAGTCGCAAAGTCAGTCTCCGCGCCGGGCGGTGAGTCAGGTTCGTCAGTCAGGTGCATGAATGCCTCAGCAGGTGGCGCCGCCATCGACGACCATCATCTGGCCCGTCATGTAGGCACCGGCCTTCGAGGCGAGATAGACAGCCGCGCCGGCAATCTCTTCCGGCTCGCCAATGCGGGCCATGGGCGTGCCGGAAAGGGCCGATTTCAAATTCTTCGGGTCTTCCCACAGGGCGCGGGCAAAGTCGGTGCGGATAAGGCCCGGGGCGATACAGTTCACGCGGATATTGTCCTTGCCGTATTCGGTGGCGAGGTTGCGCGCCAGCTGGAAGTCAGCCGCCTTGGAGATGTTGTACGCGCCAATGATGGGCGAGCCGCGCAGGCCGCCAATCGACGAGACGAGGATGATGGCGCCGTCCTTTCGCTCGCGCATCTGGGGCATGCACATCTGGATCAGCCAGTGGTTCGAGATGATATTGTTCTGCAGCACCTTCTCGAACTGGTCGTCCGAGATGCCTTCCATCGGCCCGTAATAAGGGTTGGCGGCCGCGTTGCACACGACAATGTCGACCTTGCCGAACGCCTTGTTCGTGGCGTCGACCATGGCCTGGAGTTCATCCTTCGACGAGATGTTCGCGGGCACGGCAATGGCTGTTCCGTCGCCATGCTTTTCATTGATGCCGGCGGCCACTTCCTGGCACGGGCCGGGCTTGCGCGACGAGATTGTCACCTTGGCGCCCGCGTCGGCCATGGCCTCGGCAATCGCCCGGCCGATGCCGCGCGACGATCCTGTGATGATGGCTGACTTTCCGGATAGATCAAACAGGCTCATGGCGCCGCTCCCTCATGTTTTATGTTGGCGCGACGGTAAGGGCTGATCAGCCTTCGGGCTAGGGGTATCCTTAGGAAAGGCGAGCCTTATCAGGGCAAATCCCATTCGGCGTTGAGAATCTCGGCCAGGCCCTCGGTCCGCTTGCGCACGACTTCCGGCGTCCAGGCGTCCTGCTCCACAAGGTCGCGGGTCAGGGCAAAGTCCGCCCCGCCGCCGCCATTGAAGTACACTTCCTTCTTGGCGCGATAGTCCAGCCGGTCAGCCTTCTGGTTCACCTTGTTGGTCAGCAGCACGAAATTGCCCAGCGTGTCGCATTGCTCGCGGCGCTTGGCAGGGTCTGGCCAGGTAATCATCCAGTGACTGTCTTCCTGCACGTTGCGGGGCAGGACGTGTTCAACCGTCGCATCGGATTCCGGTGGGATCGTGAAGCCGCCATCAAGCGCGGCGTTCAGGCGAAGGGCCATCGCGCGGCGTTGACCAAAAGTCGCAAAGCGCCCCAGCAGACGCTCACGCACCTTGCGGGCCTCATCCTTGGAAATGGCGAACGGGCCATTCTTGGCCATCAGCGTGCGCTCATTGGAAATGGCGTCGCTCACCTTGTTGAAGCGCTTGTTGCGCTGGTCCTTGTCATGGATGATCAGCTGGATCATGTAGCCAAGCCGTTCGAGGCGCGTGAAGAATTCCGGCGCGAGCGGCGAGTCGAGTCCGCGCTCCACCAGGAACTTCAGCGCCGGCGCGCGCCAGCTTTGCTGCTCAAGCGCACGCAGCTGGTTCAGCTTGTCAGAGACGAGTTTTGCATGCGGGCCGTCGTCCACTTTCGCCGTTGTGATCTGGCGGTATGCGGCCACGTAGCTCGGCAGCATGTCGTCAAGGAATTTGCGCGGGTCGATCTTGGAGAGAACCGCCTTCTGGAAACCGGCCACGAGATCGCCCTTGGGCGAGCGGTCATGGATGGCGCGGATCTGGCGCAGCAGGTCGTCGAACGCGCCGCCGCCCAGCACGGCCTCATGTTCCGCCCAGCGCTCGGCATAGGCATTGGCTTCCTTCACCGAGAACTTGGCCTTCTGGAACAGCTCCGTCTTGATGATGTCGTGGGCGTCCGGTTCCTTGCCGCGGGTGTTGAGAACGCGGAACACCTTGAAGCCCTGATCCTTGTCATTCACGACGACACGCACCAGTGCGCAGCCATTGACCACAGTGTCGGTCAGCGCGCGTCGCCGCTCGTCCGACACCTGTTTCAGTTCCTTCAGCATGGCCCTGGCATTCCCAACCATACGTTGCTGGCTGTCGCTCTCGCCGGGTTCGTTTTCGAGTGTGCGGGTCGCGCCGGGGCGTTGGATCGTGTCGCGGAAAAACGCGCCATCCATATAGTTCAAAGTCAGTCGCCAGCTGGCCGCTTCGCCCAGCATCGGGCGGTCCTCGTCGGCAATCATCGCGTGCAGTGCAGCGGACCGGTCCTTGTCGGTCTCAAGGTCGCGCAGAACGGCCAGGAGAATCGTCAGCGTCGTCAGCCGCTGCTGACCGTCGACAATCTCCACCATTCCGGACTCCGCGCCGTTCACGAGAACGACTGCGCCGATGAAGTGTGGGATGTCGCTGTCAGTCGCCTCGGCAAGGTCGCCGAGCAGGTCGAGCGCCTCGCGCTCTCCCCAGGAATAACTACGTTGGTAGGGCGGCATGCACAGGCGTTCTCCTTGTGCAAAAATACCGCTAAGCGAGCTCTCCTGAGCCCGTACGCCAAGGTCCATTACAATTCCCCTATACAGGCTTCTTCCCTAGCCCTTGCCAAACACCATCACAACGCGGGATGAACGGTTCTCAAGGTCTTTGGGCAAAAGTGTGACGGGAGAGTAACGGTATGCGTCTGGTGAGATTCAAACAGGGTGATGAAGTGCGTTTCGGCCACCTTCAAGCCGACTGTGTAGTGCCGCTTGCAGCGGACACATTCGTCGAAGCGCTGACGGCCAGCCCGCAGGGCGAATCCACACCTCTTGGCGAGGTCGCGCTGCTTTCCCCTGTGGAAAAGCCTGGCAAGATTCTTGGCATAGGCGTCAACTACGCGGCGCACGCGGCTGAGAGCGTCAGCTTCATCGACACCAAGAAGCCGGAAGTGCAAAAGTGGTTCAACAAACAGTCTACCGCCGTGAACGGGCCCTACGCCCAGGTCCACCTGCCCAAGGTCTCCGAACAGCTCGACTATGAAGGCGAGCTTGTCGTCATCATCGGCAAGCGCGGCCGCCATGTGCCCCGCGAGCGCGCCTTCGAGATCGTCGCCGGCCTGACTGTTGGCTGCGACTATTCGGTGCGCGACTGGCAGCGCGCCAGCCAGACCATGATCATGGGCAAGGGCTTCGACACGCATGCCGTCTTCGGCCCGGCCATGGTGACGATGGACGAGATCAACGACCTGCCAAATCTCGAACTGCGCACCTTCGTGAATGGCGAGCAGCGCCAGACCGGTTACATCCGCGACCAGATCCACGACATCTCCGCCCAGATCGCCCACCTCACGGCGGCCTTCACGCTGGAGCCGGGCGACGTCATCTTCACCGGCACACCCGCCGGCGTCGGGGCAGGGCACGAGCCACCGAAATGGCTGAAGGCCGGTGACAAGGTGCGCGTCGAAATCGACTGCCTCGGTTTCACTGAAAACGAAATCGTAAGGGAACCGGGCGACACCGTGATCGGGTAGACCGGAGCCTGAGGGGCATGCGCGCAAGAATACTGCTGGCTTTTCTGCTCGTTGCCGGGTGCAGCGCAGAGAAGGGTCCGGGAATGGTCCCGGAAGTCCCTCGGAAAGTCACCTCAGCGGACTTTGCACTCCTGCCATGCGGCCCCGGAACGGTCCCGCAAGCCTGCGTATTGGTCATGGCGGGCGGAAAGCGTGTCCTCTTTGGCACACCTTCCGGCACTGTTCAGGGGCTGACCGAGACGGACCTCCGAAATCTCGATGCCGTGATGCTCTTTTCCCTGCGCGGGGAAGACATTGAAGGCCTTGATGATATTCGCAATGCCAGCTGGCGCGCGGGCCATGAAACGCCGTTGCGCGTGTCCGGTCCGGTCGGCACCAGCGCCGTCCTCTCCGCCATCAACAAGGCATACGAAACCTCTGACGCTTTCACCTTTGTTGAACAGTCGCCACCCGGTGGTTTCAACGCCGCTGTCCTCCAGCCTTTGCCCGGCGAGAGGGACACCAAGACGCGCGTCTTCAACACCGGCGATCTCGTCGTCACGCACCTTGTGAATGACAAGGAGCAGGTCGGTTACTGGGTTGATTATAATGGTGTTCGCGTCGTGATCGAGCCATGCGGCATGACCCAGGCCTCGCACTTCTCAGACCCCGCAAGGCTGACACTTTCATGCGAAGGGGCAGACCTGTCCTGGCCCGTTACGGACGTGGTTTTTGTACCTCTGGTCGCGCCAAAGAAGGCCGCCGAATCACCATAAGACGACGGGGCCCCGCATCTCTGCAAGGCCCCGCTCTCCCCCGAGATTGCCCCCGCTCCGGCCAATAAAATGGCCACGGACCAGTGCACTCGGATAGGCTGTGGGTATCGGTGGGGTTAACCTTTGTCTAGTCGCTGAAGACGTGTCATGAGTGTGACTCAAAAGGTCTGTGACTTTGACGCAACGGTGGCTGGAGCGGGATTGTGGAAGGTGGCAAATTACGCCATTTCCACGCAATTCGTTAACCAATGGGGCCTATTTGTTAAGGTTGATGGAAAGAACTGGGTGCTGACCGAATGACTTTTGTCTTGTTCCTGCTCTACATCGCAATAGGCGGCGGCGTCGGCTATTGTGTAAATACGTTTGCAGGACTCGGCCTGCCTCTGTCGATCACGAGCGGCGCGATCACCACGGTGATTCTCGCGCAGATCCATGTTCTCGTCGCCAGCAGCCGTTCCCACCGCGAAATTGACGAACGCGTCGAACGTGTCGAGCGCACGACGCGCGACACGGCTGAGCGCGTCGACGTCATCGGCGCGCGTACAGAGGCTGTCGAGACCACCATTAAGCATGAACTGACCGAGCGCCGCGACGCCCTCGTCTCCGAGATGAAGCAGCTCGAAGGTCTGATCGACCGCCTCTCGCGCAGCTTCGAAGCCAAGCTCGCCGAACCGTCCGTCGTCTCCTCCGTGGCGCCGCAGGATGATGCCATCCTGCGCGATGTGCGCGATGCCCTGAAAGATGGCCGGGTCGACCTCCATCTCCAGCCCATCGTGTCGCTGCCGCAGCGCCGCGTGGCCTTCTATGAAGGCTTCACGCGCCTGCGCCGTCCGGATGGCTCACTGATTCTGCCTGCCGAATTCCTGGATGCGGCCCGCCGCGCCAACCTGATGGGCATCATCGACAATTTCACACTTTTCCGCTGCGTGCAGATCGTGCGCCGTCTGGCCGAGCGTGACCGCCGCGTTGGTGTGTTCTGCAACATCGCTGCGTCGTCGCTGGAAGACACCACATTCTTCCCGATGTTCCTGCAATTCATGACCGAGAATCGCGACCTCTCCGGCGCCGTGATTTTCGAGATCCGCGCTGACCGTTTCGAAACCAGCTCCGCCACGATGCGCGAGAACATGGCCAAGCTGACCGCGCTCGGTTTCCGCTTCTCGATCGACCATGCGTCCGACCTGTCACTGGACCTGCCGCGCCTTCAGGCGTCGAGCGTCCGCTTCGTGAAGATGAACGGCCACACGCTGATCGAACAGCTGCGCGACCCGCATGGCTCGCGTCCTGTCTCGTCGATCAACCGCCGCGTCGATGGCGCGGAAGTCACCGCCATACTCTCGCGCTATGGCGTGACCATGATCGCCGAGAAGATCGAAGACGAAGCCAGTGTCGTGGAAATCCTCGAATATGACATCCCGTATGGTCAGGGCCACATCTTCGGTGCACCCCGCCCAATCAAGGCGTCGCTGATGGAAGAAACGGCGCCCCCCAGCGAGCTGATGCAGCGTCTGTCGAATTTCGGCTGATCGCCTCCGGCATCATTTCGCCCCAATCGCTTCGCTAAATGGGCCCCGTACATGAGACGGGAGTGACCCATGCGCATTCTGGCTTTGCCTTTCCTTCTGTTCGCGGCGGGGCTTTCCGCATCGGCCCAGACTGCGCCCGAAGTGGTCAAGGTCGAGGCCATCCTGCCGGATCCGCAAGGCGACGAGATGGAGCCTGCACCCGCGCTTGAGCTGATCGAGGACCACTCGGTCGTCCTGCTCGACCTCACCATGTCCGTCGAAGCCTATCCCTCCTTCGAGAACGCAGATGGCACATACTCGACACTGGATGGCGATTGCGAATTCGGGCCGATGGAGGGCGTTCGCATGATGTCCGTGCCGACAGGTTCCAACCATCTCCTGCTGAACATCCGTCCCGGCGACCCCAGCCAATTCGCCGCCAACAGCGTGTCGTGCGATTACATGCCCAGCCTGCAGATCGGCGAGAATATCGGCCAGGTCGTGAAGGTGCGCGGCTGCTATCTAGCCAACTATCACTCGATCCCCACAGCGGCGATGTACGTGCTCAACCCGCTACCGGCGAGCGCCTGCGGCCTGACGCAATAATGCACCGCTGGATTGACCGGGGGTGCGGCGCGGCCTAGGTCGCGGCGCATGACACAGCTGCGTTTTCCCGAAGGCCTGTCCGCGATTGCGGGCGAATATGACTCGATCCTCTGCGATGTGTGGGGCGTGATCCACAATGGGCGCGCCATCTTCGCCGAGGCCTGCGAGGCGCTCGTGAAGTTCCGCGCACAGGGCGGCCACGTTTGCCTGATTACCAATGCGCCCGTGCCCAAGGCGCAGGCCATCCGCTATTTCGAACCACTGGGCGTGCCCAAGGATTCGTTCGATGATTGCGTGACCTCAGGCGATGCCACGCGCGCTGAACTCAAGCTGCGCAGCGGCCAGTCCATCTGGCGTCTTGGTGGCGACGAGGGCTGGGAGCATGACCGCTTCCTCTATGAGGGGCTCGACCTGAAATTCGAAGACAGCGCCAATGCCGACCTGCTGCTCTGCATCGGCCTGCGCGACATGTACAATGACCAGCCCGAGGAATACCGCGACGAGCTGAAAGAAGGGGTCGATCGCGGCCTGACGATGATCTGCGCCAATCCGGACAAGCAGGTACGTGTCGGCGGCAAGCTCTACTGGTGCGCTGGCGCGCTGGCCGACATCTACGAGGATTTGGGCGGCACCGTCGTCTATCCCGGCAAGCCGCATGCGGGCATCTATCGCCTCGCGCTGGAGCGGCTGAACGCGCTTGGCCACACGCCTTCGCGCATCCTCTGCATCGGCGACAGCCCCGCCACGGACATTCGCGGCGCCACCCGGCAGGGCTATGACAGCCTCTATGTCGGCACGGGCCTCAAGGAACACGGACCTGACTTCCAGCAGGAAGTCACCGACCTGCTCGCCGACTATGGCGAAAACGCCACTTACGCCATGTCGGGTCTAAGGTGGTGACGTGGGCATCTGCCCCGTGTATCGAACTTCTCGGACAATTATTGGAGATCCGGACGTATGAGTGAATTCACCGGCTTTAAGTATGAAGACCTGGAAATCGGCATGTCGCACGAAACCGTGCACACGATCTCCGAAAACGACATCCAGCGTTTCGCGGAAGTGTCGGGCGACTATAACCCGCTGCACATGAACGAGGAGTTCGCTGCCAAGACCGTGTTCGGTCGCCGCATTGCCCATGGCGCGCTGACCGCGAGCTATATCTCCGGCATCCTCGGCAACAATTTGCCGGGCCCTGGGGCGATCTTCATCGGTCTCTCCATGCGCTTCAAACGCCCTGTGCACATTGGCGATACGGTCACCGTGCGGGCCGAAGTGGCGGAGAAGCAGGACCGGGGCAACCGGGTGACCCTGAAAGTGGAATGCACGGTCGACGACAAGCGCGTCATCACCGGCGAAGCTGAAGTGGTTGCGCCGCGCCGAGACGCCTGATGGCTATCTTTGCAGACTATCGCGGGTTGCCCGCCAGCGCGCGCGGTGCGTCCGTGGCGCTGGGCAATTTCGATGGTCTGCATGCCGGGCATCGCGCGGTCATGGAAGCCGCGCGCAAGGCCGGCCAGGGCAAGCTGTCAGTGGCGACCTTCGAGCCGCCACCGCGCGCCTATTTCCGGCCCAACGACCCACCTTTCCGCATCCTGAGGCCCGAGCGTCGTAACAGGCTCATCCTCGCAGAAGGGGCCGATACGGTCTTCGAACTGCCTTTCAATGGCGAGATGGCGGCGATGACCGACGAGGCCTTCGTGCGTCAGGTCCTGGTCGAGGGGCTGGGCGTGTCGCACGTCTCTGTCGGTTTTGACTTCCGCTTTGGACGTGGCCGCATGGGCAATGTGGCCCGCCTGTCGAGCCTTGGCCGCGCCCTCGGCTTTGGTGTTTCCGTGGTCGAGGAAGTGCTGGAATTTGGCGCCAAGGCCTCCTCCACTGCCATCCGTCAGGCCCTGATGGCCGGCGAGCCTCAAGTGGCGGCTGAGATCCTTGGGGACTGGTGGATTGCTGACGGCATTGTCGAGTCCGGCGAGAAGAACGGCCGCACATTCGGCTTCCCGACGGCGAATATCCATCTCAACGACCTGATCCACCCACGCCACGGCGTCTATGCTGTCCGGGCCCGCGTCGAGGGCGAGCAGGACTGGCGCGACGGCGTCGCCAATTTCGGCCGCACGCCGACCACGGGCCTGCGTGATCCACTGCTGGAAACCTTTATTTTCGACTTCGATCAGGACCTATATGGCAAGTGGCTGGAGGTCCAACTGGTGGCCTATCTGCGGCCGGAACTGAAGTTCGACAGTGTCGATGACATGATCGCCCAGATGCACAAGGACGCCGCCGAATCACGCGTTCGCCTGAAAGCGGCTTCCTCACTGCCAAATTAGCGCCCGATTCACCCGGATAAGTGATAGTTGTTCCGGAACTTTGAAACCCCTCCGGTGTTGGGATTCATATGCAGAAAGCGCTCCTGTCACTATGTCTTTGCGCTGCGGTGCCGCTGGCTGCGGTTGCGCAGGCGCCGACTGTTGGCGTGCGCGCGCGCGATATGATCGTCGGCTCGGTGGGCACAGGTGACCTTCAACTGCTGCTGGATGATATGGGCGCGCATTACACGACGTCAGGCGTCAATGACCGTCAGGCCCCTTATGTGTTCGCCACCAGCAAGGACGGCATGTCGTTTGGGGTCTACACGGCCTGCGCCAATCCTGACGGGACGGACTGCCGGGGCATTGAATTCCTTGCCGTTTTCAAATCGGATCTCTCGGTTGAGCAGGTCAGCGCGATTGACCAGGCCTATGCGGCCGTTTCCATCTACAAGTCAGCTCCCGATACGGTGAACGTCTCGCGATACGTCATACTTGACCATGGCGTGACCTGGGCGAACCTTCTGGAAAATGGCGAGGTCTTTGAAGTTCTGTGCGAAAAACTGACAGAGGAACTGTCGGATACCTCTTCTGCACAGGTGGCGGATTCCGCCTATGGTGGCCTGCGATAGTGACAGGGCTTTCCCCGCCTGCTAGGCGGAAAAGCATGGCACGGATACACAGCATTCGAATTAGACGCCCGGCGGCGCACTGACCCGATTTGACGGGGCGGGCGAAGCCGGGAATTCATGCTGCTGAACCCATCCAGAAACCCGTGGTAAAACCATCGGAAACCCGTATCAAACCCCTATGATACCGCAAAAAGCCATACTGATCCCATGACCGATTCCCTGACTGACCGCGATTACCGCGACACGCTGTTCCTGCCGACAACCGAATTCCCGATGCGAGGCGGCCTGCCGCAGCGCGAACCGGAATGGATCAAGCGCTGGGACGAGATGAACCTCTACAAGTGGCTGCGCGCCGACGCGAAGTCGCGCGGGGCCAAGCCGTGGATCCTGCATGACGGCCCGCCCTATGCGAACGGCCACATCCACCTCGGCACGGCGATGAACAAGATCGTCAAGGACATCATCGTGCGTTCGCACCAGATGACGGGCCATGACGCGGCCTATCTGCCGGGCTGGGACTGCCATGGCCTGCCCATCGAGTGGAAGGTGGAAGAGGAATTCCGATCCAAAAACCGCGGCAAGGATGACGTGCCGGGCGACGAGTTTCGTGCCGCCTGCCGCGCCTATGCCGAAAAATGGGTCGAGATCCAGGGCAAGGAATTCCGCGCGCTTGGCATTGAGGGCGAATGGGACAATCCCTACCTCACCATGAAGTTCGAGAGCGAGGCGACCATCGTTGCCGAATTCCTGCGCATGGCCATGCAGGGCGCCCTCGTGCGCGGCGCCAAGCCGATCATGTGGAGCCCGGTCGAGCGTACAGCCCTCGCAGAAGCGGAAGTGGAATATTACGACCGTAAGGTGCCGGTGATCTGGGTGAAGTTTCCCGTTAAGGCGTACAAGCTTGGCATTGAGAAGCGGAACCCGGATGGAACAAGGGATACTCAACTTTCCGAGTTGCTGAATGATACGAGCGTTGTGATCTGGACGACCACACCTTGGACGATCCCAGCGAACCAAGCCGTGAGCTTTAGCTACGGTATTACCTACAATATCTACGAGGTATTGTCCGTTATGACCGAGGAAGAACTCGGTTTTGCGCCGTATGCGCGGGTGGGGGAAAAACTCATTATTGCGGAAAATTTGGCGGAAGACGTCAAAGAGGCAGCCAAGATCAAAGAATGGCGCGAATTGTCTGTTTTCAAGCCCGAAACCGTAGAAAGCCTTTCGCATCCGCTCTCTGAAATGGATCCCTTCTTCGACCACCCCATCCCGATGCTCGCTGGCGACCATGTCACCGCCGATGCCGGTACGGGCTTCGTGCACACGGCGCCGGCGCATGGTGAGGATGACTTCAACGTCTTCATGGCAAACGGCCACAAGGCCTCCGACATCCGCCAGATCGTCGATGCCGATGGCTGCTACACGCCGGACGTACCGCGCTTTGGCGGCATGGATATCATCCGCACCAGCGGCAAGAAGCGCGGCGACCCAGGTAAGGCCAATCAGGAAGTCATCGCGGCACTCGCCGAGAGTGGCAACCTGCTGGCGCGCGGCATCACCACAATCCGCGATGCGCACTCGTGGCGCTCCAAGGCGCCGGTTATCCGCCGGGCCACGCCGCAATGGTTCATCTCGATGGACAAGCCGGGCCCGAACGGCAAGTCGCTGCGCGAGAACGCGCTCGCCGCCATCGACGCGACCGAATTCTTCCCCGCCGTGGGCCGTAACCGCCTGCGCTCCATGGTCGAAGGGCGGCCCGATTGGCTGATCAGCCGTCAGCGCAACTGGGGGGTTCCGATCACCATCTTCGTCGACAAGAGCGGCCAGCCGCACACGGCCGCGCTTCCTGCCGATCAGGCGCAGGCCCTCAACGAGACGATCAAGGCGGCCATCGCGGCTGGCGGCGTCGAAGCCTGGTTCAGCACACCGAAGGAGGGTTTCCTCGGCGCGCACGGCCTGAATGCCGACGATTGGGACAAGGTGACGGACGTTCTCGACGTCTGGTTTGATAGCGGCACGACGCACGCCTTCGCCCTGCGCGAGCGCGGCATCATCGACGCCGAAACCGGCCAGGCCGACCTCTACATGGAAGGCTCTGACCAGCACCGCGGCTGGTTCCAGTCCTCACTGCTGGAATGCTGCGCAACGCGCGGAATGGCGCCTTACAAGCAGGTGCTGACGCACGGCTTCATCGTCGATTCCGAAGGCAAGAAAATGTCGAAATCGATCGGTAACACGATCGAGCCGGAACAGATCGCCAAGCAATACGGCATCGAGATCCTGCGCATCTGGACGGCCAGCGGTGACTATACAGAAGACCTGCGCATCTCCGACGAGATCATCAAGGGCTCGGTCGAATCCTACCGCAAGCTACGCAACACAGTGCGCTACATGCTTGGCGCCCTCGACGGCTGGACCGAGGCTGAGGCCATCGAAGCGCGCAAGATGCCCGGCCTTGAGCGCTGGGTGCTGCACCGCCTGTCTGAACTCGATGAACAGGTGCGCGCGGCCTATGATGTCTACGACTTCAAGAAGGTGATGAGCCTGCTCATCAATTTCTGCGGCGTCGACCTTTCGGCCGTCTATTTCGACGTACGCAAGGACAGCCTCTATTGCGATCCGCGTTTCGAGACAGAGGAAGTCTGGGACGGCGACACGGCCAATTTCGGCAATCGCCGCCGCGCGGCCCGCACCGTCATGGCCGCTGTGCTGGAGCGCCTGCTGACATGGCTCGCCCCCGTCATGCCGTTCACGATGGAAGAGGCCTTTCTCGAAAGCCACCTGAAGGGCAGTGTCGCCTCTGTCCACCTGCTGCAATTCCCCGACACGCCGGTCGGCTGGCGCGATGCCGACCTCGCCGCACGCTGGGAGAAGATCTTCACCGTTCGCCGCGTCGTCACCGGCGCGCTGGAAGTCGAACGCCGCGAGAAGCGTATCGGCGCCTCGCTCGAATCCACGCCGCGTGTGCTGATCGCCGACGAATCCCTCATCAAGGCCTTCGAAGGCGAGAATGCGGGCGACCTGTTCATCACGTCTGGCGCAGAGCTGGTGCATTCCTCGACCAGCGAAGGCGGCGGGTTCACGCTCGACGATACGCCGGGCGTTGTTGTGCATCCGGTCAAGGCGAGCGGCGTGAAGTGCCGCCGCAGCTGGAAATACTTCGATCCAGCCAAAGCTGACCCGGCTTTCCCGGACATCACGCCCCGTGATGCCCTGGCCGTGAAGGCCTGGGACGCGATGCACGACTGATCAGAGGAGCCCTCACCTCCCATCGCTTCGCGATGGGCCCCTCCTCTCCCAGAGGGAGAGGAGTTTGACGGCTCTGAACCACTTAACCCCTCTCCCGCTTGCGGGAGAGGAGGGGCCCGCTGCCGAAGGCAGTGGGAGGTGAGGGGTCCAAGTGTACAGAATCGCTTGATCGCCCGGGCGGGGTCTGCAATCTGCTCGGCATGAAGTTCAATCCGGCTAATATCTGGGCGCTGGCCCTGGTGCCCGTCGTCATTCTGGCTGACCAGGTGTCGAAGTGGCTGATCCTGTCCGAGCCGCAATTCAATGCGCTCGCCTGCCTTAACGCGCCTGTGCCGTGTGGCCGTATTCCGCTGCCGGGGCCGATCGACTTCAGCATGCTGTGGAACCGGGGCATGAGCTATGGCTTCCTGCAGTCCGAAGGCCTGATGCGCTGGGTGCTGAGCGCCGCCATGCTGTTGATTGCGCTGGGTTTTCTTGTCTGGCTGCTGCGCGCAGAGGGCCGCCTGCTGAAACTGTCGCTGGCCATGGTTGTCGGCGGGGCCTTCGGCAACCTGATCGACCGGGTGCGTTTCGGCGCTGTTGTCGACTTTATCGACGCCGGCGCACTGCATTTCCCGTGGGTCTTCAATGTGGCCGATGCTGCGATTAGTGTTGGTGCGGTCTTGCTGTTTGTCGATCAGTTCTTACTGTCGGGCCGAAAGCAGGCTAAGCCCGCAAATGAGAATTAAACCGATGCCAACCGGAGGCGAGGACGCCCTATCATGATGAAACCAGTTCTTTTGATTGCGGCCGGCGCGGCCCTTGCGGCCACCACGGCCTGCACATCCGGCGGTGGCGGCACGCGTACGCCTGACGAGTTTCGTGTGGTTACCAAGGCGCCACTGATCGTGCCGCCGGAATATGCACTGCGTCCGCCTCCAGCCGGTGGCTCGCTGCCCGCTGAAGTCGATACGGCCCGCGCCGAGGTGGCAACTACGTTCGGCACGACTGTCGGCAAAGATGCCAGCAAGTCTGAGCGCGCGCTCGTGGCTTCGGCTGGCGCCAATGCTGTGAACCCGATGGTTCGTGCGCAGGTCGACTATGAAGAGACCAAGACGATCCGCAAATCCACTGGCGTGGTCGACAAGATCCTCTTCTGGCGCAAGGACAATGTTGAAGACATCGAAGCCGTCAGCACCGACAATGCGACCGGCGGCGGCGATATCGAGATCGTCAAGGCCAAGCCAGGCGCTCGCCTGAAGCTGCCAGGAACCTGATCCAAGACTGATAGATGCGCGCAAGAGACGACCAGAGGGAGTAGCCCATGAAACGGATAATCACCGGAGGGCTGCTCGCGGTCGCTCTATTCTGCGGAGGCGCGTCGGCGGAAGACGCCGCCTGGACACCAGAGACCTTCACGCTCGACAATGGCATGCAGGTCGTGGTCGTGCCGGATCATCGCGCGCCCGTCGTCACGCACATGGTCTGGTACAAGGTCGGCGCCGTTGACGAGGAGCCGGGCAAATCGGGCCTCGCCCACCTGTTCGAGCACGTCATGTTCAAGGAGACCGAGAATCTCGGTCCCGAAGAGTTCACCACGATCGTCCAGCGCAATGGCGGACAGCTCAACGCCTTCACCAGCTGGGATTACACCGCCTATTTCGAGCGCGTGGCCAAGCCGCAGCTGAAAACCATGATGGAGCTTGAGGCCGAGCGTATGCGCAACCTCAAGATCAATGATGATCCCAAAGGCCCATTCATCTCCGAGCGTGATGTCGTCAAGGAAGAGCGCCGCCAGCGGATCGACAATGATCCGGGCTCCATCCTGCAGGAACAGGTCCTCTCCGAACTCTGGAAGGGCCACCCTTACGAGATCACCGTCATCGGCAAGATGGATGAAGTGGCAAAGCTCTCGCCCGCCGATGGCATGGCCTTTTACCACAAATACTATTCGCCCGAGAACGCGATCCTCGTCGTCGCCGGTGACGTGACGACAGATGAAGTCCGCACGCTTGCTGAGGAAACCTATGGTCAGATCGAGCCCACGGGCACGGTCGACGGCACCCGCAAATGGGCCCCAGTGCCGCTGCTGACCGAGAACAAGCTGCTCGTTCATTCCGACCCAAAAGTGCGCCAGCCAAGCTGGAGCCGCTATTACAGCGGCCTGTCGGAGTCGCGTCAGCGTCGCGAATCCTATGCGCTGGATGTAGGCCTGTCGGTGCTGGGCGGTGGCATGACCAGCAGGCTCTATCAGGCGCTGGTGGAGGACGAGCAGATCGCCATCAATGTCAGTACATTTGCCTGGACGACGTTGCACGATGAGGGCCCGGCAGTGATCAGCGCGAGCCCGGTCGACGGAGTTTCACTGGACGAACTTGACACGGCCGTGATGGCAGAAGTCCGCAAGGTACTCGCGGAAGGCTTCACCGATGAGGAAGTCGAGCGCGCCCGCAATTCGCTTGCCGCTGAAGCAATCTATGCCCGCGACAGCCAGTCCAACATGGCCAACACGTTTGGCTCCACGCTGGCACTGGGTGGCACGATCGATGACATCCTGAACTATCCCGACACGATCAAGTCGATCACGACCGAAGAGGCGCTGGCCGCCGTTCGCACCGTGTTTGGCGAGGATCGGCACTATATCGAAGCGGAACTCATTCCAGCCGAAGGAGACCAGTAAGATGACCTACCTTAAGCTGATGATGGGCGCCGCCAGTGCGCTCGTGCTCACCGCCTGCGCCTCTGCTCCTGTCACCGAGGCGGCCCCGGAAACACTGGTCGAGGCACCTGCTGCCGAACCGGCCATGAAGGTGGATGTCCACAAGGGCGACTTTGTCGAGATCCAGCAATTTGTGACGCCGGGCGGCGTATCCGTCTGGCTCGTCTCCGAGCCGTCCATTCCGATTGTCTCGGTCGAGATGGCGTGGAAGGGCGGCGAGACGTCTGATCCGGAAGGTCTTGAAGGCCTGTCCGATGCGGTCGTGTACAACATGAATGAAGGCGCGGGCGATCTTGATTCGCTCGGCTTCCAGACGCGGATGGAAGAGCTGAACATGAGCTTCGGCTGCTCCACCGGCAATGACTGGACAAGCTGTTCGGCGTCCATGCTGAAGGAAAATGCGCCAGAAGCGATGGGCCTGATCGCGACAGCCTTTGATGAGCCGCGTTTCGATGAGGGCCCGTTCGAGCGCTTCCAGCGCGAGAACCTCATCGGCATCAAGCAGCGCGAAACGAGCGCTGGCTGGCTGGCTCGCAAGGCCATGACCGACGCGCTCTATCCCGGCCATCCGTATGCCCGTCAGACCAGCGTCGAGAGTATTGCTGCCCTGACGCCGGAGCTGGCGCGCGAACAGATGCGCAAGCTGATGGTCAAGGACCGGCTCCTGGTAACCGCCGTGGGTGCGGTGACGCCGGAAGAACTCGCCCCGATGATCGACATGGCCCTTGGTGGCCTGCCGGAAACGAGCGAGCTGCCGCCTGTCGCCGATATCACGCTGCCCACACCACCGGCCGAGCCCATCGTTGTTGACCTGCCACAACCGCAAAGCCTCGTGATGTTTTCCGCGCCCGGCCTTGAGCGCCACGACCCGGATTTCTTCGCCGCCTATGTGCTGAACTACACAGTTGGCGGTGGTGGTTTCGAGAGCCGCCTGATGAAGACGCTGCGCGTCGACAAGGGCCTGACCTATGGTGTCAGCACGGGGCTTTCCACGTCAGACCATCTCGACACGTGGACTGGCGGTGGCCAGACCAAGAACGAGAGCGCGGGCGAATTCCTGGCAGGTATCCATGACGAGCTGAACCTTTTCGTCGCCGATGGCATGACGGAAGAGGAACTCTCTGACGCCAAGGCTTATCTCACTGGTTCATATGCGCTCGGCTTCGATTCCAATGCGAAGATTGCTGACCAGATCATGTCGGTGCGCCAGCAGGATCTCGGCATCGACTATTTCGATACGCGCAATGCGAACATGAATGCCGTGACGCTGGACGATGTGAACCGGGTGGCGAAGGAATATCTCTCCCCCGAGAACTTCATCTATGTCGTGGTCGGCGAGCCGGAAGGCGTGGAATAGTCAGTCCGGTGTCTTGCGCGGCGTCGCGAGGCCCGGGGCGGCGATGCCCCTGACATAGTCCCGGCGGAAAGCGTAAAGCTCCGCCGGGCGCCCGCCCGTTCCGGTCTCAAGACGGCCTGTGCCCTCAACCAGCCCGGTCTTGTCCAGCGCGCGGCGGAAGTTCTGCGTGTGCAGGGAGAGGCCAAGAATGCCTTCCACGGCGCGTTGCAGCGATGACAGCGTGAACCGCTCCGTCAGCAATTCAAACACGACAGGCCGATACTTGATCTTGCCCCGCAGGCGCGACAGAGCCGTGGCGAGGATGCGGCGATGGTCTGACGCCATCGGCGCGCCGAGTGTCACGGCTGGCTTCGACAGGCCGGCATCGCGTGCGCACTCGGCAACCAGCCCGGCTTCATAAAGCAGCTCGTAGCGTTCCAGCACGCGCTCTTCCACCCAGCGGGCCCCATCGAGGCCGAACGCGATACGGGCACGGTCCAGCCGCTTCGGATTGCCGGCAGCCCATGTGTAAAGATGCGGCGCAAGCTCGCCATCGATCATGGACGGGCGGCCATTGCGATGGTCTTCCCACGGGAAATAGCGATACCAGCCCTGCCAGCGCGCCTCGAACGCCGCGCCAGTAGGCGCTGCATCCGGCATCAGCGCGAGATAGCCGACGGAGATGACCCGCGCGGCGGGGGGCGCATCTGTCAGCGTCGCCTCGGGCGTGTCACGGTCCTTGTCGCCAAACGTATAGAGCTGTTCGACATAGCCGAGTTCAAAGCCGGTCTGCTCGCGCACCCAGCCGCGCAGCGACAGGTCGAACGTGCGGTGGCGTTCAGGATCGAACGGGCCGAAGGGCAGGGCGTCTTCGCCCGTCTCCCGGGTTGTGATCAGCACAAGTGGGTTGCCATCATCAATGGCGACCATGACCGCAGAAAGGCCGATCAGGACGGAAAGGGTCATCGGCGCTGGCTCATTTCAAAGTCATGATGCAACTGGTCGTAGCGCGCAAGGAAAGCTTCCTGCGCTTCGGGCACGGCGAGCGGCTTCAGTTTCAGGTGCATGCCTTCCGGCGGCTTGCCGAACAGCTTGTTTGATTCGTCCTCGGAGAAACCGGCGAGCTGGACCGCCTCGAACCAGGCGCAGATAAGGTCGGCGCGCTTGATCAGTTTCTTCAGGCGCTGCGGCGTTACAGGCACGAGTTCGAATCGGATGTGGATGGCTTCCTGCAGGCGCGCTTCGATGGATTTGTAGCTTTCGCCGAGCAGGGCCTTGAAGGGCGAGATCATGTCGCCGATCACGTATTCCGGGCTGTCATGCAAGAGGGCCGTCAGGCAGTCGCGCGGATTGAGGCCCGGGTTCAGCTCGCGGCAGATGCTTTCCACAATGACGGAATGCTCGGCCACGGAGAAGGCATGTCCGCCCTTTGTCTGACCGTTCCAGCGGGCAACACGGGCCAGGCCATGGGCAATGTCCTCGATTTCCACATCCACCGGCGAGGGGTGCGCAAGATCGAGTCGGCGGCCTGACAGCATGCGCTGCCAGACGCGGGGAGGCTTAACAGAACGCTTCACTGGTGTGCTCATCGGGGCCATCATTAAGCTATTGGTAGCAAGGGTAAAGAAACGGAGGCGATACGGTTACAAACTGACCCCATTTCCGCCTCGATCCAAGAATGCAGTGTTAAGGCCTTTCCGGCATAAGGGTTGCACCACACCGGACAGAGACCGCTCAGCCAGATGCGGCCAGACCTAGGACAAGACATGATCGACATGATGACACAGTTCGTTTCGGGCCAGACACTGCCATTCTGCGTGCTGCTTGGGGGCTGTATCATTATGGTTGTCGAAGCGGCTCGCGCCAGCCGCCGCGCCCTCTGGGGCGACATGTTCTCCGAAGACCTGGAAGAATAGTACGTCCGGGGCTTCGCGCCTCAGGCCGTCTTTTCCACCAATACAGTCCCTGCCGAATAGCCTGCGCCGAATGAGCAGATCAGGCCTTTCTCGCCTGCTTTGAAATCATCCGAATGCTTGTGGAAAGCGATGATCGATCCGGCCGACGACGTGTTGGCATAGGTGTCGAGCACGGTCGGGCTTTCATCATCGGTTGCTTCGCGACCCAGCACTTTTGACGAGATCAGCCGGTTCATGTTGGCATTCGCCTGATGCAGCCACATGCGGCGCAGGTCTGCGCCTGACATGTTCAACTCGCCGAGATGTTCGCCGATCATTGTCGCCACCATGGGCACGACTTCGCGGAAAACCTTGCGGCCTTCCTGCACGAACAGCTTGTCCGGCGAACCGACGCCTTCCGGCGCAGCGCGGTTCAGGAAGCCGAAATTGTTGCGAATATTGTTCGAGAACTCGGTCTTCAGTTTCGTGCCGAGGATTTTCCAGTAACCCGCCGGTGCGATGCTCTCTTCTTCCACGAGCACGGCTGTGGCGACGTCACCGAAGATGAAATGGCTGTCGCGGTCGGTGAAGTTGAGGTGGCCGGAACATATTTCCGGATTGACCATGAGCACTGATTTCGCGCTGCCGCTGCGGATGAAGTCAGCAGCTGTCTGGATGCCGAACGTGGCGGAGGAGCAGGCGACGTTCATGTCGAAGGCAAAGCCGCTGCAGCCAAGCGCGGCCTGGATTTCAACGGCCATGGCCGGATAGGCGCGCTGCATGTTTGAGGCGGCGCAGATGACGGCGTCGACATCTTCCGGCTTGCGGCCAGCGCGTTCGAGCGCTTGGCGGGCCGCATGAATGGCCATTTCGGCCATCACGGAAATCTGCTCGTTCGGGCGTTCCGGAATGCGGGGGGCCATGACGCCCGGATCCAGCACGCCTTCCTTGTCCATCACGTGGCGCGACTTGATGCCCGATGCCTTCTCGATGAACTCGACCGAGGAATGGGTCTTGGGCTCTACGGTGCCATCGGCGATGTCGGTGGCGTACGCGATGTTCCAGTTGTCGGCCCACGCGTTGTAGCTCGCGACCAGTTCTTCATTGGAAATCGATTCGGGGGGCGTCCAGAGACCTGTCGCCGATATAACTGCTGTCTTCATCTTGCCCTCAGCAAGGGCGCGGCGGAATCCGCGCCTCATGTATTTCGATGCACTTGCTGTAACGCGCGTTGCGCAGCTGGTCGAGAGAAGAGGTGCAGGTCGCTAGCGGGGCAGCTCGATGCCGGGATCGGACGATTCGCGGGCCATTTCAGGGGAAACGCCGCTGGCTACGCGATCGGCCTCGCGGTTTTCGTAGCTGCGCTGCCGCGCGGCGATGCTTTCGGCTTCGGCACGGGCTGCCGCTTCAAGCAGGGCAATCTGGGTCGTCACGCAGGACTTGCGGGCTTCAGGGCCCGGAGAGTTGGCGCAGCGTGACCAGGCAATCTGCTCACGTTCTTTTGCGATCTTGTCGGAGGCGCATGCACCAAGAAGCAGGGCGCCCGACAGGAGGGCAGTCAGGATGAGGGCGTTCTTCATGTTGGCTCCACGGTGTTGGGGTCACAGAGGCCGGGAATGGCCGCTCAGTTGTTGGGCGCAAGGTCCGTCGGATTGCTGTCGCTTGCGGCTTTGGCGTCTTTCGCCTTCGTCTTCTCATAGGCACGGCAGGCATCCTCGTCCGCCGGCGAATCGATCAGGCTGCAATCGGTGCTTTCCTGGCTCTGCGTCGCGTCTTCCGTGATGCAGGCCGAAAGCAGGAGTGCCGGAAGGATCAGGATAGCCAAACGCATTCTCAGGTCCTCTGTACAGCGCTGTGTCGGGGGCAATGTATCTCATGATCATTCACCATGCCAACGGCCTGTGCCCATGCGTAGACAATCGTTGGCCCGACGAATTTGAAGCCGCGCTTCTTGAGATCCTTGGACATGGCGGTTGACCAGTCGGTGAATGTCGGCGCCTTGCGGAAATCCTTCCAGCTGTTGACGATCGGCTCGCCGCCCACCCAGTCCCAGCAATAGGCGGAAAAGTCTTCGCCCGCTGTGGCCATGTCGAGATAGGCGCGGGCATTGCCAATCGTCGCCTCGATCTTTTTGGGGCTGCGGATGATGCCCGGATTTTGCAGCGCTTTTTCGATACGCTTAGGCGTCCAGCGCACGAGGCTTTCCGGATCGAACCCGTCAAATTCCTCACGGATCGACTCGCGCTTGCGCAGGATGGTGATCCACGAGAGGCCGGCCTGCATGCCGTCGAGTTGCAGCTTTTCCCAGAGGGCGCGGCTGTCGCGCTCCGGCACGCCCCATTCCTCGTCATGATAGTCGCGATAGAGTTTGTCGTTCAGCGGCGCCCAGCCGCAATAGGGTGCGTCAGTCATTGGCCGCCGTGAGTGCAATGAGTTCCATCTTGAGCCATTCGGGCCGGTCGATTGTGACCGGGCGGCCACCACAGGTGAAGGCCTTGCCGGCCGCATCGGCCTGAACCATGCGGTCGGTGCGGATCAGGGCAAGGCCCATTTCGCCGGATACGCTGGTGACATTGCCGATGGACGAGCCCGCAAGGATATCTGCGCCGCGCTTCAGGCCTTCGCCGCGCACAGGCAGCGTGCGCTTGCGCACCTTGGCCTTGCGCTTCATGCGGCTGGCGACTTCCTGGCCGACAAAGCAGCCCTTCTTGTAGTCGATACCGTTCATAATATCGAGGTTCACGTCGGTGGGAAACACTTCGGAGCCGCGATAGTCAGCGCCCCATTCGGGCACGCCTGCGGCGATGCGCGTCTTGTGCCATTCCTCGTAAGACATTTCGACACCGATCTCGGCAGCAGGCGAAATGGCGCGGTGCGGCAGCTGCGTGGAGCGCACGTCGACCCAGCTGCCTTCGGTGACAACGTCATCGGTCAGCTGCTCGATCTCGACTTCGGAGCGCAGGCGGAACAGCTTCAGGCGCTTTTCCAGCTCGTCGGCGGCGTGGCTGTGCACATCCAGATAAATATTCTCGAGCGACAGCATGGCCAGATAGTCGGCGATGATCTTGCCCTGCGGGGTGAGCAGCGCGCCATAGCGCATCTCGCCCGTGTTCCAGTTGTCGACCGAATGGGTGACGGTGCGCTCCAGCAAGGCCAGCATGTCCGGTCCGGACAGGCGAATGATGGAGCGATCGGGCAGGGCGCGTTTTGACATGTGGGTAATCTAGTGTGCCCGGCCCGCTTTGTCTGCGCCTTTCCATGCTGCGTAGAGACCCGTCGCCAGGCCGCTTTTCAGGACCGAACCGATCAGGAAGGGCACAATGCCTGCAACGACAGCGGTTTCAGCGCCGACAAAGCCCGAAAGCCAGGCTGCGCCAAGGCCAAGCACGAGGCCGTGAAGGCCGAGGAAACCGGCCAGACGCAGGGCGTGGGCGCTGATCTTGTCGCCCTTGGGCAGGTAACCGGCCAGGAATGCTGCAATGGGGAAGGCGGCCAGATAACCCGCCGTCGGGCCTGCAAAGGCGATAAGGCCGGATTTGCCATCCGCCAGCACCGGGGCGCCGGTAAAGGAAAGCGCAAGCCAGGAAAGGACCATCGCGGCGCCCATGCGCGGGCCGAACAGGGCGCCAAGCAGCAGGACCGTCATGGTCTGCAGCGTCACCGGGACCGGATACATGGGCACGGAAATGTAGGAGGAGGCTGTCAGCGCCGCGACGCCGAGGGCGCCGATTGCCAGCGGGCGCAGGGCGGGATGGGCGAAAGCGTCGGTCGCAGTGTGTTTCATGGGTGGTCCTGTAGCTGATAAGGGGCGGTTGTGCGGTGCAGCAGGGGCGAGGTCAAGCACTGCGGCAGTGTCACGGGATGACAGGCCTCGCCCACGGGAGCATAAGGAGCCTATGAGCAAGACGTATGACCTGATCCTGAAGAATGGTACCGTGGTGTCGCCCGGAGGCGAAGAGCGCGTGGATGTGGCGATCAATGGCGAGAAGATCGTCGCGATCGGCAAATTCGACGCCTCGCAAGCGGGCGAAGTCTATGACGCGACCGGCCTGCACATATTGCCGGGCGTGATCGACAGCCAGGTTCACTTCCGCGAGCCGGGGTTGGAATACAAGGCCGACTTGGAAACCGAGGCGCGCTCGGCGGCGCTGGGCGGGGTGACCGCCGTGTTCGAAATGCCGAACACCAATCCGTCGACAATCACGCCTGCCGCGCTGACCGACAAGCTGAACCGCGCCAGGGGCCGCATGGATGTCGACCACGCCTTCTATGCAGGCGCGACCAATGACAATCCGCACCTGCTGGCCGAGATGGAGCAGATGCAGGGCTGTTGCGGCGTGAAAGTGTTCATGGGCGCCTCGACCGGCGACCTGCTGGTCAAGGATGATGAGGGCGTCGAAGCCGTGCTGCGCGCGATCAAGCGCCGGGCGGCGTTCCATTCGGAAGACGAATACCGCCTCGAAGAGCGCCGTTCTCTGGCCGTTCCGGGTGACTGGCAGAGCCATATCGTGGTGCGCGACGTGGAAGCGGCCGTCAGCTCGACGCGGCGCCTGCTGCGGCTGGCGCGCAAGACCGGCAAGCGCATCCATGTGCTGCATATCTCGACGGCGGAAGAGATGGAGCTGCTGCGCGATGCCAAGGATGTGGCGTCAGTCGAAGTGCTGCCGAACCACCTGACCTTGGCAGCGCCCGATTGCTATGAGCGGCTGAAGGGCTTTGCCCAGCAGAACCCGCCGGTGCGCGAACAGCGCCATCAGGATGCGCTCTGGCGCGCGCTCAATGCGGGCATCGTCGATGTGCTGGCGACCGACCACGCGCCGCACACACGCGAAGAGAAAGAGCGGCCTTATCCCGCGTCGCCTTCGGGCATGCCGGGCGTGCAGACGTTCGTGCCGCTGATGTTGACGCATGTGGCCAATGGCAAGCTGAGCCTGCGCCGGTTTGTCGAGCTGACGAGCGCCGGGCCGCAGCGCGTGTTCGGCATCGCCAACAAGGGCCGCATCGCCGAAGGCTATGACGCCGACTTCACCGTCGTCGATCTGAAGCGCAAGGAAACCATCACGAATGAATGGGCCAAGGCCAAATGCGGCTGGACCCCCTATGACGGCATGGAAGCCACCGGCTGGCCCGTGGCGACAATCATCCGTGGCAATTTCGTGATGCGCGACGGCGAGATCACGCAAAAGGGCGGCGGCAAGCCCGTCCGCTTCAACGAGACGCTGGAGCCTGCGGGTTGATCCCACCGAGCGACCTTCTTGAGCCGCTCAAGACGCGCTACGCAGAGCCGCAGCGCCACTATCATACATGGGCGCATATCGAAGCTTTGCTGCGTCACTTCGGGCGACTGAAGCCGCACCTCAATCGGCCTGAGGCCGTGCTCTGGGCGCTCTACTGGCATGATGCGATCTATGACCCGATGGCCAAGGACAATGAGGACGAGAGCGCCGACCTGCTGCAGGCGGAGGCGGGCACACATCTTGCGCCGGATGACCTTGCGCTTGCGGACAAGATCATCCGGGCGACGGCTAAGCATGTCGTTCCGGAAGGACTGAGCCCGGAGGACGAAAGCGATCTCTGCTTCTTCCTCGACATGGACCTTTCGATCCTCGCGGCGCGCCCGGACGTGTTCGACCAGTATGAGCGCGACGTACGCGCGGAATATGCTGCTGTTCCGGACATGGCGTTTCGGGCCGGACGGTCGATGATCCTGCAAGGCTTCCTGAAGCGGGACCGACTCTATTTCACCGATACGTGCCGTGCGGAGTGGGAAGAGGCGGCGCGCGCGAATCTCGCACGGTCGGTGGCGGCGCTTGAGGCATCCCTATGAGTGATCGCAAGGGGCTGAACCGGCAGCTGTTCTGGCTGTACGAGGGGCATGGAACGTGGCCGTTCGTTTTCCGCTGGGCGATGCTGATCTTCGACATGGTCACGATCGTCTACTTCCTGTGGGCGCCATTTGAAGCGCGGGGGCGGACGCATTTCATTGTCGATTACCTGATTGGCGGGGTGATCCTGCTCGACCTGCTGGCCCGGCTCTATATCGCGCGGCACAAGCATCTCTTTTTCATGAAATGGATCAACTGGGCGGACATGATTGTCGTGGTGACCATGTTTGCGCCGCTGCTGGTATCGAACTTTGCGTTCCTGCGGGTGCTGCGGGCGGTGCGTGCGGTGCGGGCTTTCACATTCGTGAAGCGCATCCGGGTGCTGACGCCTTTCTTCCAGCGGCACGAGCGGATTATCGACAAGGTGACGAACCTTGTCGTGTTCGTGTTCATCACGGCGGCTTTGGTCTATGCGCTGCAGGTGGGGCGTCCGGGCTCCGACGTGCACACCTATATCGACGCGCTTTATTTCACGGTGACCAGCCTGACCACGACGGGCTATGGCGATGTCATTCTCGAGGGGCAGCTGGGCCGCTTTGTGGCCATTCTCGTGATGGTGCTGGGCCTTTCCATGTTCCTGCAATTGCTGCGGGCGATCATCGAGCCGAGTGACAAGGTGGAATGCGAATGCGAGGATTGCGGCCTGTTGCTGCATGACCGCGACGCCGTTCACTGCAAGCATTGCGGGCGCGTGATGCATATCGATACAAGAGGGCAAGTATGAGTACGTCTGGCATTCCGTTCCGCGAAGTTCCCTACCTGCCGCTGAAGCTGGACGTGGACCGCCGGCCGGACGGCACGATCTACCTGAACAATGGCCAGCCCCTGAAGGCGCACCCCCCGCACTTGCTGGCGCCGCTGGTGAAATGGGCCGCCGAAGCGCCCGAGCGGATCTGGCTGGCCGAGCGCGTGCCGGAAGATCCGGCCTCCGATGGCTGGCGCGAGATGACCTATGGCGACGGGCTGGAGCGGGTGCGCCGCCTGGCACAGGCCTTCATCGAGGCAGGCGCTGGGCCCGATGCGCCGGTGATGATCCTGGCGTCGAACTCCATCGACAATGCGCTGATCATGTATGCCGCCATGTGGGCGGGCAGCCCTGTTGTGCCGGTGACGCCGGCCTATGCGCTGCTCAGCGAAGACTTCGCGCGCCTGAAATATATCGACCAGCTGACCGAGCCGAAGATCATCTATGTCGAGGATGGCGCGGCCTACCAGCGCGGGCTTGATGGCATGGGCGTGGGCGACCGGCTGGTGATCTATAGCCGCCGCGAGCCGAAGGGATGCGACTGCGTCAGCATTGGCCGCTTCGCCAAGGAGCCGACGCAGGCGGTGGATGACGCGTATGACGCGCTGGCGCCGGACACGGTCGCGAAATACATGCTGACGTCCGGTTCGACCGGCGAGCCGAAAGCGGTGATCAACCTGCACGGCATGGTGGCGGCGAACGCCAAGATGATCCGGTCTGTATGGGACGAGGGGCGCCTCGACGCGATCTGCGGCGGGCCGCAGGTGATGTGCAACTTCCTGCCGTGGAGCCACACCTATGGCGCCCATTCCATCCTGCACAATATGCTGGACTGGGGCGGCACGCTCTATATCGACAATGGCGCGCCGACGCCTGCGCGCCTGCCGGAAATGATACGCAGCCTGACCGAAATTGCCACGACGCAGCACACGACCGTGCCCGCCGCCTGGGCGGCGCTGGCAACGGAGCTGGAGCGCAATGACGCGCTGGCTGAGACCTTCTTCAAGCGGCTCGTGTCGATGGCCTATGGCGGTGCAGCCATGGGGCAGGATATCTATGAGCGCATCCAGGCGGTGGCCGTGCGCGTGACCGGCGAGCGCATTTCGCTGTCGGCTGGCTATGGCGCGACGGAGACATCGCCGACCGCCTCGAACGTGCACTGGCCGAATGATGTTATGGGCCTGATCGGCCTGCCTCTGCCGGGCAATACGTTCAAGCTGGTGCCGAATGCGCAGAAGCTGGAATTGCGCGTGAAGGGCGTGAACGTGACGCCGGGCTATTTCCGCAATGCCGAGCGCACGCTTGAGGCGTTTGACGATGAGGGCTTCTATCGGCTTGGCGACGCGGTGCGCTTTGTCGATCCGGACCATCCTGAAAAGGGCCTCGCCTTTGACGGGCGCACGGCAGAGGAATTCAAGCTGGCGAGCGGGACATGGGTGTCAGCCGGCACGGTGCGCGTGCAGGCCGTGGCAGCCACCGGCGGCGCGCTGTCTGACGCCGTGGTGTGCGGCCTGAACGAGGATGCGATCTGCTTGCTGGGCTTCCTCAACGAGGCCTGGTGCCAGCGCTTTGTCGGCGAAGCGTTGCCGCTGGCCGAGCTGGCGCATCATCCCAAAGTCATCGCGGCGGTGAAGGAAGGCCTTCAGGCCTATAATGCCAAGAACCCGAAACCGTCGGCCCGGATTGCGCGCGTTTTGCTGCAGGAAACGCCGCCGCAAACTGATGCGGGCGAGATTACCGAAAAGGGCTACATGAACCAGTCGCGGACGCTGGACTTGCGAAAAGCCGATGTTTCGAAGCTGTATTCGCATTCTCTATTTGAGGGCGTAATAGATATAGGCGCCTGAAGACAGAAAATCGGTTATTTTCCTCTTCGGAGGCCGTCTTTTCTGTCGCAATTCATTTCATCTATACTTAGGCTGAGGCTGGAGCCGCTCGTCCACCCTTTGCGCGGCTCCAGCCAGATCCCCTTTGGCTGCGGGCGGGTCGCAAGACTACCAGGCTAACGCCAAGTCTGTCCGGTAGATTGCGGCCCGTCCCGCTTTGACCCCTCCCGCGAACACGCTAAACACATGCGCAAACACACAAGGGACGGATACGAATATGGCGAGTGAACCTGAACGCAACATGACTGGTGCGGAAGCCCTCGTCTCGACCCTGGCCGACCATGGCGTGAGCGCCTGTTTTGCCAATCCCGGCACATCGGAAATGCACCTCGTGACGGCGCTGGACCATGAGCCGCGCATCAACTCGGTGCTGTGCCTGTTCGAGGGCGTGGCGACGGGCGCAGCCGATGGTTATGCGCGGGTGTCGGGTGGCCCGGCGATGACGTTGCTGCACCTCGGTGCGGGTTACCTGAATGGCGGCGCGAACATCCATAATGCGCGCCGCGCGTGGACGCCGATGGTCAATGTGATCGGCGACCATGCCGTGCCACACCAGCGCTATGACGCGCCGCTCGCGTCCGACATTCGCGGCATGGCGGGGCCGAACGCTGTCTGGATAAAATCGGCTGATACGGCGGCGTCGGCAGGTGAGCTGGCAGCGGAAGCGTGGGAGGCGAGTCTCTCGCCGATCTCCGGTCCAGCGGCGCTGATCCTGCCGGCGGATACGGCCTGGCTGGAAGGCGGCAAGCCCGGCAAGAAGCGCGCGCGGCCGTCGCTGCGGGCGCCGGATGCGGCGCGTGTCGAGGCGGCGGCGAAGGCCATCAAGGGCGCGTCGAAACCGATGATCCTGATCAATGGTACGGCGCTGACCGAGGCGGGCCTCGCGACAGCGGCGCGGCTGAAGGCGGCCGGTGTGCGCGTGGTGACAGACACGTTCTTCCCGCGTCAGGCGCGGGGTGCCGGACGGTTCATTCCGGACCGGATGCAGTATTTTGCCGAAGGCGCGATGACCGACCTTGAAGGCTGCGACCTGATGCTGGTGGCGGGCACGCAGGTGCCGGTGGCGTTCTTTGCCTATCCGGGCAAGCCGAGCGTGCTGGTGCCGGAAGGCTGCACGCCGATGATCCTTGGCGGACCGGAGAGCGACAGTGCGGCGATCCTTGAGGCGCTGGCCGATGAACTCGGCGCGAAAGAGGCGGCGCCAATGGCGACGCTGGAGCAGCCGGGCCTGCCGAGCGGCGGGCTGAACGCGGTGGCCATGGGCCAGTCGATTGCGCGGCACATGCCGGAAGGCACGTTTGTGTCGGATGATGCGGTGTCGAACGGCCTGCCGACCTTCCTGATGACGCAAAAGGCCAAGCCGCATGACTGGATGCAGCTGACCGGCGGGGCGATCGGGCAGGGCATGCCGCTGGCGCTCGGCGCGGCTGTGGCGGCGAAGGATCGGAAAGTGCTGTGCCTGACGGGCGACGGTGCGGCCATGTATACCAATCAGGCGCTGTGGAGCATGGCGCGCGAGGGGGCGAATGTGGTGACGGTCGTGTTCGTCAACCATTCCTACCGTATCCTGAATATCGAGCTGGCGCGCACCGGCGCGGGCAATCCCGGGCCGACAGCGAAGAGCATGCTGGAGCTGGACCAGCCGGAGATTGACTGGGTGGCGCTGTCGAAAAGCCTCGGTGTGCCGGCCGTGGCGGTCGATACGGCGGAAGCGTTCGACCAGGCGCTGGAGCGGGCTTTTGCGGCGGAAGGTCCGCAGTTGATCGCAGCGCATGTGCCTGCCCGATAAGGCATGCGTAGTGCTATTGAATGATGTGGTTAATGGGGCCACATGGGAATCATGAGCACTTATCCATCTTCCGAATATGAACGCGACCACCTGATCCCGCAGAGGCCCGGCGTCGGCCAAATGGCTGGCCGCGTGGCGGTTGGCGCAACACGCAGTACGTTCAAGTTCGTCGCTTTTATCCTTAATTTCTTCGTTCCGGGACTGGGCACGATCTTTGTCGGCCGTATCGGAACAGCGATCATTCAGCTGATGCTGATCCCGGTGGGCGTGATTCTCATTCCGTTCAGCGGCTTCGGCTTCCTCGTCCTGATCGCCAACTGGGTCTGGTCGCTCACCACGGTTGTGCAGGCCTGGCGCCATCCCGGCGTGATTTACGTGCGCGAGCGTTCGCGCCGCTAGGGTTTTCCCTCTGTTAAGATTCCTCCGTTAGCTGTCTAAAGTGGCTGATAGAGGAGACGGGCCATGGAAGACATGAGCTGGGGCGTGATCGCCGCGATTGCCGTGGTGGCGATTGTTGTGCTGTCGATCATCTATAATTTTGCCAAGGGGCGCATCCATGCAAGCGGCAATGCGCCTATTACGGCGTCACCTCCCGATTCCCAGACTGCACCTGATCCTGTGACGGCAGCCATGCTGATGTCGAAAATCGTGACAGCTGCCAACACGCAGAACGCCTTCGACGATTATATCAAGGACCATACGCGCGATCAGCTGGATGACGTTCCGGTCTATACCGTTGCCCACATCATTACGGCGTCCATCCCCTCCCGATCCCGGAAGAAATGGCTGAGCGCCGTGGCGGCGGCTACTGTGCCGCGCGGGGCCGATCCTGAACTGGTCAACACGGCGGACTATTTTTGGGACGTGAACGAGAAATGGCTGTTCAGCGAGACGGCCTTTGCGGACTTCTGCAATCAGTATCTTATCGCCTACGCGAATGAATGGCCTTCAGCCGTTCACGAACGGATTTTGCTCGCTGGATATACGGCGCTGGCATCGCGTGACTTGGCTGAAGCACCGGATTCGCCTGACATGACGCGGGTTGTTTCCGACTTTATGGCTGGGCTGGATAGCGTCGCGGAGGTCTATTTCGGTGCTGAGGCCGAGCCGACGCGGGCGCGTTTTCAGGCCGAGGCCGAGCGGTTGGCGCCTGCCGTGCGGGCGAACATGGGCTGATCCTGGAGCCTGCGCCAAAAGCCGGACTGGCGGGGCCATCCGGTTTGCCTTGGCAAAAAGGGCGCGGGAGGAAAGCTCCGGGCGCGCGTTGTCAGTCTGTTGGTCAGGTAGGGTAGAAGGTGCGCACCTTCGGCCTGCCATCCCGCGCCAGTCGTGAACGAGCCACACGAGCTGGGAACTCGTGCAGCATGGCCATTATAAGGCCGGGCGGGCACCGGTAGGAGAAGATGGGCTGGATCAACTGTCTGCGTTGAGGTCTTGGAGTGGAGAGAGCGCTCATCCTGAGCGAAGTCGAAGGATAAGCGCGGAGGAGGGCACATGTCGCCCGGCTCGTCCTTCGACTTCGCTTAGGATGAGCCTTTGGGAGACTCAGGCCTCGCCGTCGCCGCCTGCATCACCCTCGAAACCCTGCCTTGGGCGGGCGACGCGGTCGCCGAGGTCTTCGAGGTCGATGAAATTGTCGGCTTCGCGACGCAGCTCGTCGCCGATCATGGGCGGATTGGAGGCGACGGTGGAGACGACCGAGACGCGCACACCCCGGGCTTTCACGGCTTCCACGGCCCGCCGGAAGTCGCCATTGCCGCTGAACAGCACGATATGATCCACATTGGCGGCCATTTCGAGCATGTCGATGGCCAGTTCCACATCCATGCTGCCCCGGACGCGCTTGCGGCCCTCCCGGTCGGTGAACTCACGGGCGGGCTTCTTGATGACATTGTAGCCATTATAGGCGAGCCAATCGACCAGCGGGCGGATGGGGCTGTATTCGTCTGTTTCGACCAAAGCGGTGTAATAATTGGCGCGCAGGAGGCGTCCTTTGCCCTGAAATTCCTTCAAGAGCTTGCGAAAATCGATCTCCAGATCGACCGCGCGGGCCGCAGAATAGAGATTCGCGCCATCAATGAACAGCGCCAGGCGCTCGTCCTTGTAAAAGGCCATTGGCTTAATTCCTAAGGTAATATAGGGTATAGGCTAATAAAAACGCCGAAAATACTTATAGAACTGGCATACTCAGGCTGCGTTTCAGGCGCAAGGCCGGGTTGCGCCAGCTTGTTGCACTGCATATAAGGGTCGGCTTCAAGGAGATTGACTGCCCATGGCCCGCGTGACTGTCGAAGACTGCATCCAGAAAGTGCCGAACCGTTTCGAGCTCGTCCTGCTCGCTGCACATCGTGCCCGCATGATCCGTGAAGGTTCGCCGCTTACGGTGGACCGCGACAATGACAAAGACCCTGTCGTGTCGCTGCGCGAGATCGCTGAAGAGTCTGTCGACCTGAAAGTCGTCAAGGAAGCCATGATTTCCAACCTGCAGGAAGTGCGCCCGAGCGAGGAAAGCGAACGCGAAGCCGACCGTATCGCGCTCATGTCCGGCCCGGCTGCGACCGAAGACGACGTGATGCGTGCCTATCAGGCTGAAATCGAGTCCGGACGCGACGACCGACTCTAGGAGGCTCTATGGACGGCAGCGCCCTTTCCGCTGAGGACAAAGGGGCTGGCGACACGGCTGGCAAAGCCGTTTCGGCTGACGCTCCACTTGCATCTCCACATGTGCTTTCCCGCGAAGAATTGATCGCCAAGGTGCGGGCCTATCACCCGCGCGTGAAATCCGAGCTGCTGGGCGCGGCCTATGACTTCGCCAAGCTGCACCATGGCGAGCAGACGCGCGATTCCGGCGACGCCTATTATTCCCATCCCGTTGAGGTCGCGAGCCTTCTGGCCGATGTGCGCCTCGATGAAGTGACCATCGTGGCAGGCTTGCTGCACGATGTGGTCGAAGACACCGGAATCGACATTGGCGACATTGAAGTGCGCTTCGGCGCCGATGTGGCCGAACTGGTCGATGGCGTGACCAAGCTCGATGCGCTGGAATTCACGTCCAAGGAATCCGCGCAGGCCGAGAACTTCCAGAAATTTATCCTCGCGACGACCAGCGACCTGCGCGTGCTGCTGGTGAAGCTGGCCGACCGGCTGCACAACATGCGCACGCTGCATTACCGCAAGAAGGCAGAAAGCCGCCAGCGCACCGCCCGCGAAACGATGGACATCTATGCGCCGCTGGCCCGCCGTGTGGGCCTCTATACGCTAGCTGCCGAGATGGAAGACCTGGCCTTCCAGGAGCTGAACCCGGAAGCGCGCCGCGCGATCCACTACCGGCAGGAAGAGCTGGCGCGCGAGAATGCCGATGACCTCGACCGGATAGATGGCGATCTGCGCCAGCTGATGGAAATGGCTGGCATCAAGGCCAAGATCAAAGGGCGTCGGAAACAGCCCTATTCGCTGTGGCGGAAACTTGAGCGCAAATCGATCTCGTTCCTGGATGTGGCTGACCTCTTTGCCTTCCGCATCATCGTCGACGAGGTGGAGGAATGCTACCGCGTGCTGGGCGAGGTGCACACGCTGTGGGCGTGCATCCCTGACCGTTTCCGCGATTATATCTCGGTGCCGAAGCCAAACGGCTATGCCTCGCTGCACACGACCGTGCGCGCGGCTGGCAACCGCCGCGTTGAGTTGCAGATCCGCACACGGGCGATGGACCGCACGGCCGAGTTCGGCGTGGCGGCGCACTGGGGCTACAAGAACAAGTCCTATGGCTTCGATGTGGATTCGGCGCGGGCGGCGGGTCTTGATCCGGCGGCCAACCTCGAGGCCTTTGCCGAGCTGATACAGGATGGCGCCGAGCCGAGCGAATTCCTCGAGCATGCGAAGCTGGAAATGTACCGCGAGCACGTGTTCGCGTTCAGCCCCAAGGGCAAGCTGATCATCCTGCCAGCGGGCGCCATGCCGCTGGATTTTGCCTATGCCGTGCACTCGGCCGTGGGCGACACGACAATTGGCGCCAAGATCAATGGCGAGGTGAAGTCGCTGCGCCGGCCGCTGAAGAATGGCGACGTGGTGGAAATTCTGCGCGGCAAGACGCCCGCGCCGGTGATCGGCTGGGAAGCGATGACACTGACGGGCCGTGCGCGGTCTGCCATCCGCAAACTGGTGCGCGAGCGTGACCAGATCGAGTTCCGGCGCCTTGGCGTTGGCCTGATCAATATGGCGCTGCGCCGCGCAGGCATCGACCCGATTGATGTGAAGATGACGCACACGGCCCAGCTCGCCGGATTTGAAAACCGTGAGGAGATGGCCGAAGCCGTCGGGCGCGGACGCGTCTCCTCGGCTGACATTATGGAAGCGGCCTTCCCGGGCTATCGGGCCGAGCGCTTTGACGCCGACAACAAGCTGCGCCTCGACAGCGAGCATGCGCCGCTGCTGGTGTCCGGCACGGACCTGACGCCGGGCGTGACCCTGCACCTCGGCCAGTGCTGCTGCCCGCTGCCGGGTGACCGGATCATGGGTGTGCAGGAGCCCGACGTAGGCCTCGTCGTGCATATCGCGAGCTGTCCGAAACTGGCCGAGTATGACGACCATCCGGAGCTTTGGGTGGACCTGAAATGGACCGAGCTGGCCAAGACCGGCGCGGTGGCCGTGGGGCGTATCCGTATCAATGCCGCGAACGAAAAAGGCGTGCTGGCCAAGCTCTGTACGGCGGTTGCCCAGTCCAATGGCAATATCATCCGGATCGCCACAAGCGAGCGCGGCACCGATTTTACCGAGCTGGTGATGGAGATCGAGGTTGAAGACCTGAAGCGCCTGACGCAGATACTTGCCGCACTGCGATCCCTGGCCGTTGTGGACCGGGCCGTGCGCGACCAGGAGCTAGAATATGACGAATGAAGACGTACTCGCGGTGTTTCGCGAGGCAGGTGCCCTCCTGGAGGGGCATTTTATCCTTTCCTCCGGACGGCGCAGCCCCGTCTTCCTGCAGAAGGCGCTCGTCTTTTCGCAGCCTGACCTGTCGGAAAAGCTGTGCAAGGCGCTGGCGTCTAAGCTGACGGCGGCCTTTGGCAAGATCGACGTGGTGGCCGGGCCGGCCGTTGGCGGCATCATTCCGGGCTATGAACTGGCGCGGCACCTGAAGGCGCGGGCGATCTTTGCCGAGCGCGTGGATGGCAAGCTTCAGTTCCGGCGCGGCTTTTCGATTGCCGAGGGCGAGCGCGTGCTGATCGCTGAGGATATCGTGACGACGGGGCTTTCCTTCCGCGAGACGGTCGAGGCGCTGGACAAGCTGCCGGGCGAAGTCGTCGGCGGGGCGTGCATCATCGACCGTTCCAACGGCAAGGCGGATGTCGGCTGCAAGCTGGTATCGCTGGCGGCGGTGGACTTCCCGGATTATGCGGCAGATGACCTGCCGCCGGAACTCGCCGCGATGGAAGCGGTGAAGCCCGGTTCGCGGGGCCTTGCCTGATGGCGGAGCGGATACGCCTCGGCGTGAATATCGACCATGTGGCAACGATCCGGAATGCGCGCGGTGGCTCGCACCCTGACCCGATGCGCGCGGCACTGATGGCGACGGAAGCGGGCGCCGATGGCATCACGTTGCATCTGCGCGAGGATCGCCGGCATATTCGCGATGGCGACCTGACGGAGATCCGCACGGCCACGGCGCTGCCGATCAATATGGAAATGGCGGCGACCGAGGAAATGCTCGAGATCGCGCTGAAGTTCAAACCGGAAACGGCCATGTTCGTGCCGGAAGAGCGGGCTGAGCTGACGACCGAAGGCGGCCTTGATGCGGCGCGGGGGCACAATCATCTCGCAAACTTTGTCCGCCAGCTGAACAAGAATGGCAGCCGGGTTTCCTTCTTCATCGAGCCGGACATGGTGCAGCTGCATGCCGCCCATGCACTGGGCGTGCAGATCACCGAGTTCCATACGGGTCGCTATGTCGAGCTGGTGCAGGCGGGCGAAGCCAAGCTGGCCGAGCTGGAGCTGGACCGGATCCGCAATTGCGCCGAAGAGGCCCAGCGCATTGGCATCGAGCCGCAGGCCGGGCACGGACTGACGTTTGATACGGTTAAACCGGTCGCGGCCATTCCGCAGATTACCGAGCTGAACATTGGCCACTTCCTTGTCGGCGAGGCGATCTTCATTGGCCTGCCGGCCGCGATTGGTGAGATGCGCCGCCTGATGGATGAGGCGCGCGCATGATCATCGGGATCGGCAACGACCTTTGCAATATCGAGCGGATCGAGAAAACGCTGGCCCGTTTCGGTGAGCGGTTCGAGAAGCGCGTCTTCACCGAGACCGAGATTGCGCTGGCCCGCCGCCGCAAGCTGACCGCCGAGACCTATGCCAAGCGCTTTGCCGCGAAAGAGGCCTGCGCCAAGGCGCTGGGCACCGGCGTGCCGCGCCGGGGCGTGCACTGGCAACATATGGGCGTCGTCAACCTGCCGAGCGGCAAGCCGACCGTGGCGCTGACCGGCGGTGCGGCCGCACGTCTCGCGGCGATGACGCCGGAAGGCCACACCGCCGTCATCCATCTCACCATCACCGATGACCATCCGTGGGCGGAAGCCCAGGTGATTATCGAAGCGCTTCCGGCCGTCTGATGAAAGCCGCCCGTCCCAAACGCACCCGCCTGCGTGCCGCCGCGAAAGCACACGTGCCGAGCCTCTCGGATGCGGACGTGAAGGCGATCCAGGAGCGGATCGGCTATAGTTTCAAGGACCGCGACCTGCTGGTGCGCGCGCTGACCCATCCGAGCGCTGTATCGGCGGCGGACTCTGTTCGTCTGTCGAACCAGCGGCTGGAATTCCTTGGCGACCGCGTTCTGAATCTGACCATTGCCGAACGCCTGATCGAGCGCCGCAAGACCGAGAGTGAGGGCGATCTTGCCCCGCGCCTCAACCGGTTCGTCAGGAAGGGCGCCTGCGCCGAGGCCGTGCGCCATTTCGGCCTGCAGGACTATATTATTCTGTCGGACGGCGAAGTGGCCTCAGGCGGACGCGACCGGGAATCGACCTTGGGCGATGCCTGCGAGGCCATGATTGGCGCGATCTATCAGGATGGCGGCCTCTCTGCCGCGCGCAAATTCATCGAGCGGGGCTGGGCACAGCAATTTGAGTCCGCCCCCGTGGAAACGCGCGATCCGAAGACGCTGTTGCAGGAATGGGCGCAGGGCCAAGGCCTTCCGCTGCCGAAATATAGCGTCGTCAGCCGTTCGGGCCCTGACCACGCCCCTGTTTATGAGATAGAAGTACAAGTGGCGCCCCATGGCGAGGCAATTGCCACCGGATCCTCCAAACGCGACGCCGAGCGCAATGCAGCCGCCTTGCTGCTGAACACCCTGACTGGAACACAATGACTGAAACCGAAATCACCCGCGCAGGTTTTGCCGCCATTATCGGCGCGCCAAATGCGGGCAAGTCCACGCTTACCAACCGCCTCGTCGGCGCCAAGGTCGCCATCGTGACGCACAAGGTGCAGACGACGCGCTTCCCCGTGCGGGGCGTGGCGCAGGTGGGCGACGCGCAGATCGTGCTGGTCGATACGCCGGGCATCTTCGTGGCCAAGCGCCGGCTCGACCGGGCCATGGTGAAAGCGGCCTGGAGCGGCGCGGCGGACGCGGATGCCATCGTGCACCTGATCGACAGTTCTGCCTGGGTGGCCGACAAGGCGGGCAATGCCACCGGCGCGCAGAAGATGTCGATTGCCGACGACCTGCGCGTGATCGAGCAACTGAAGCTGACCGAGAAGCGCGCCTTCTTGGCGCTCAACAAGATCGACCTTTTCCCGCACGATCAGGTTCTCCCCGTGATGGGCGAACTGAATGACACGGGCGTCTACGACGAGATCTTCATGATCTCGGCCGAGAATGGCGATGGCGTGGACCGGCTGTCAGCGGCACTGGCGGATCGCATGCCTGCGGGCACGGCGCTCTATCCGCCAGACCAGACCGCCGACCTGCCGATGCGCCTTCTGGCTGCTGAAGTGACGCGCGAGAAGCTGTTGCTGCGCATGCACCAGGAACTGCCTTACCAGCTGATGGTGGAGACCGAGAGCTGGGAAGAGCGCAAGGACGGGTCTGTCCGTGTACAGCAGGTCATCATTGTCGGGCGCGATGGTCACAAGGCTATGGTGCTGGGCAAGAATGGCGCGTCGATCAAGGAGATCGGCCGCATGGCCCGCAAGGAACTGATGGAGATGCTCGACCGGCCCGTGCACCTGTTCCTGTTCGTGAAAGTGGACGAGAAATGGCAGGAGCGCCGCGACAGCTATTCCGGCATCGGCCTGGAGTTTGATGTCTAGAAGCCCCTCTCCCCAGGGAGAGGGGTTGGGGTGAGGGGACGCCGTGGTGCCCCCGGGAGCATGATTTGATGGATTGCCTGAATGATGCCGCTCGCCTCCGCAACCAGATGCCAATGGGCAAGCCTGTGACCCCTCACCCCCAACCCCCTCTCCCAGAGGGAGAGGGGGCTTCAGCATGAACTGGACCGATGAAGGCCTGATCCTTGGCGGTCGCCGGTTTGGTGAGGGCGGTCTCATCATTGATGTGCTGACGAAGACCAGGGGCCGCCGGTCGGGCCTTGTCTATGGCGGCGCCTCGCGGGCGCGTCGGGCGCAGTATGAGGCCGGGAATACCGTTTCATTATCGTGGACAGGCCGGCTGGAGGAACAGCTCGGACGCTTTGACGTGGCGGAGGCGAGCCGGGAGCGGGCCTCGCGCGTGCTGGACGATGCCGGTGCGCTGTCGGCCATATCGGCGGTGACGACGCTTCTGCGCGGTGCGCTGGACGAGGGCGATGCCGCCGGTTCGGCGCTCTACGAGGCAACCACCATCCTGCTCGACCAGATCGAGGCGCGCGAAGTTTGGCCAGCGCTTTATGTGCGGTGGGAGCTGGGTCTTCTGTCGGCTTTGGGCTTTGGGCTTGATCTCGATGAATGCGCGCTGAGCGGTGCGAACGATGGACTCACCCATGTATCGCCGAAGACGGGCCGGGCTGTGCGCGGCTCAGAGGCGGAAGAATATGTCAGCCGTCTGCTGCGCCTGCCGGGCTTCCTTGTGACGCCGGGCGCGCCGGTGGGTGTGGATGACATTGCCGACGGGCTGGCGCTGACGGGCTATTTCATCGAGGCGCGCGTGTTCAACGGCATGAACCGCGCCGTACCGGCCCAGAGGGCCCAGCTTGTGGCGCGGCTCCTGAAGCGGGTCTAGACGCTGGCGCTTGGCCGGGCGCCGACTTTCTCGAACCATGCGGTGAGATGCTGGAAGGCCGGGTTCAGCGGCTGGCCGACCTGGTTGCCGAAGGCGAGGAAGCAGAACAGCATGATGTCAGCGAAACTGAAGCTGTCACCGGCCACATAGGCGCGGCTGGCGAGCTGGCCGTCGAGGAATTTCAGCTTGTCCTGCGCGCGGGCTTTCAGGCCCGGTGCGGCTTCCGGCAGGCAGCGCGTGCGATCCTTGAACATGGCGAGTCCTTCGGAGAAGCGAAAGCCGTTGGTCATGGGCTCGAGCACATTGAGGTCCACCCAGCGGGTCCAGCGGCGCGTCTGCGCGCGTTCCTCGGGATTGGCACCGAACAGGCTGTCGCCGGTATGCGTCTCGTCGAGGTACTCGCAGATCGGCCAGATCTCGGTGATGATGGAGCCATCGTCCAGTTCCAGCGCGGGCGACTGGGCGGCCGGATTGACCGACAGATAGGGCACGCCGAGGTTTTCGCCCTTCACGATATCCACGTCCTGCGTGGGCAGGGTGATGTCGCGCTCGGCCATGTACATGCGCACGACGTGCGGGTTGGGGCCGATGGATGTGTAGAGTTTCATGTGGCGCTTCCCTTTGGAATGATTATTGTTTTTAGCTTGTCGCGAGGATGTAGATCGCTCGTCCTGCCAGCGGGAACAGCATCAGTGTCGAGGCGATGAAGAAGTAGAACCGGATCATCACCTTGTTGGCCGTCGCCTGCCAGAGCGAGTGTCCGATCCTGACGATGACATAGGCCCATGCAAAGCCGACATCCACCATGCCAGCCGCGCCGCTGATGGCGAGGGCCAGCGCCAACGCATAGAAGATGGTCGGCTGTTCCATCAGGTGGTTGTAATTGTCGGAAATCTGGCGGACTTCCGAGGGCAGAGCGCTGAAGGCGTCGCTGCGTGTATGCTTGGCCTTCTCAGGATGCATCCGTGCCTTTTGCATGGCCGGGACGCGCGTGACGAGCATCCATATCCACATCACCAGTGACCAGGCCGCGAGGACCGCGACGGGCAGAAGCATGGCATGGGTCATTCGAAACTCCCTGATCTTCTTGTTTTTCAGCAGTGTAGCGAAGAAAAGCGCCCGCAGAAGGGGCGACGCTGGGGCAAGGCTTTAGCGGCAGACGCGGCCCGGCCCCATGTCGAAGTGGAAATGGTCCTTGTGGGCGGCGTTATAGTCGGGCCCGAGGGTGACCGAGAAGATATCGCAGCCGCCATCATGGACGCGTTTCAGGAATTTCTCCTCCTTGCCGCCCTGATTCCAATGGGTTTTCACGTCGATCAGGCGGCCATCTTCCAGCCGGAATCCGGAAATATCGACCGCATTGGCATGGGCATGCTGGGAGAGGCGGCTGCTGCCGGCGATGTTGCGGCAGGAGAAGCTGCCATAGGTCTCGATCCGGGCGATGGGAGAGCCGAAGATTTCCACAGCTGCGGGCCGGGCGACATGGCGCTCCCATGTATAAACGGCCGCGGTCTCTGCGCAGGTCATGCTGAGCGTGGCGGAATAGGGCGTTAGCGTGCGGTCAAGCGTCAAGGCATTGTAAAGGCCGCATTTTTCGCCCTTTTCCGCGTCTTCCAGCGGCGTGTAGAGCACGCCGGCATCGTCCAGGGCCTTGAAGCAGACTTCGCGCTGGTCGCGGGCCCGCTGCAGCTTGGCGTGGGTAGCGAGGCCAATGCGATCGGTCAGGTCTATCGGCGCAAACGGGTTATGCCGGGGCGGGGCCAGCCATACCAGCATGGCCACCAGCAGGAGCGGTACGCCGAGAAGGAGGAGCCAGGCCCGAAACTCAGTCATGTACTTGCGATTTACCCATTTCTTAACCAAACCCCCGTCTTTGTTAATGCTGCACAGCGGCTCCGAGTCGGTATAGATTCGGTCCTGCACCAGAATGTGGCACGAGATGCAAAGAGGCCAGAATGTCCGACCTGCTAGATGACGGCCCGGAAGACCGGATCATAAACGAACCCATGAGCGAGGCGCTGTCGAAGCGCTATCTCGCCTATGCGCTCTCGACCATCACCTCCCGCGCCCTGCCGGATGTGCGCGACGGGCTGAAGCCTGTCCAGCGCCGTATCCTGTATGGCATGCGCGAACTGCGGCTGGATCCCGAAGGCGGCTTCCGCAAGTGCGCCAAGATCGTTGGCGATGTGATGGGTAACTGGCACCCGCATGGTGACAGCTCGATCTATGACACTCTGGTGCGCCTCGCGCAGGATTTCAACGTTCGCTACCCGCTGGTCGATGGCCAGGGCAACTTTGGTAACATCGATGGGGACAGCGCGGCTGCCTATCGTTACACCGAAGCGCGGATGACGCATGCGGCCGAGCTGCTGCTGGAAGGCCTCGACGAGAACGCGGTCGATTTCCGCGCCAACTATGCCGAGAATGACGAAGAGCCGGTCGTCCTGCCGGCGGGATTCCCGAACCTCCTCTGCAATGGTGCGACGGGCATCGCGGTCGGCATGGCGACCAGCATTCCGCCGCACAACGCGGCTGAAGTGATCGACGCGGCGCGCTTCCTGATCGAGACGCCGAAAGCGACGACTGAACAGCTGATGGGCTTCGTGAAGGGGCCTGACTTCCCGACCGGCGGCGTGATCGTCGAGACGCAGGAAGCCATGCTGGACGCCTACGAGACGGGCCGTGGCAGTTTCCGCATGCGCGCCAAGTGGGAAGTCGAAGACACCGGCCGGGGCACGTACCAGATCATCGTGACGCAGATTCCGTATCAGGTTCAGAAGTCGCGCCTGCTGGAGAAGCTGGGCGAACTGCTGGAGCAGAAGAAGCTGCCACTGCTGGACGATGTGCGCGACGAAAGCGCCGAAGATGTCCGACTCGTGCTGGTGCCGCGCGCCAAGACGGTTGAGCCGGACGTGCTGATGGAAAGCCTGTTCAAGTCGTGCGACCTGGAAACGCGTTTCAGCATGAACATGAACGTGCTGCACAAGGGCGCGCCGCAGGTCATGGGCCTCAAGGCCGTGCTGCAAGCCTATCTGGAGCATCGCCGCGAAGTGGTGGTGCGCCGGGCCGAGTTCCGCCTCGACAAGATCGAGAAACGCCTCCACCTCCTCGATGGCTATCTGGTCGCCTACCTCAATATTGATGAAGTGATCCGCATCATCCGTGAGGAAGACGAGCCGAAACAGGTGATGATCGCCCGGTTTGGCATCACGGACATTCAGGCCGAAGCCATCCTCAACCTCCGCCTGCGTGCATTGCGCAAGTTGGAAGAGATGGAAATTCGCGGCGAGCACGCGAAGCTGGTCGAAGAGCGCGACGAGCTGGTCAAGCTGATCGGATCAACCGCGCGCCAGTGGACGACGGTTTCGAAACAGCTGAAAGCCGCCCGTGATACGCTCGGCCCGGATACCGAGCTTGGCCGCCGCCGCGCGCAATTCGAGGACGCGCCGGACGTCGACCTCGCTGCCGCATTGGAAGCCTCCAAGCCGAAGGAGCCGCTGACGGTGGTTCTCTCCGCCCAAGGCTGGATACGCGGCATGAAGGGCCACGGGCTCGACCCGGATTCGACCAAGTTCAAGGATGGCGACGAGCTGTACCTGACCGAAGAAGTGATGAGTACGGACAAGATCATCCTGATGGCATCCGATGGCCGCGCGTTCACGCTGATGGCCGACAAGTTGCCGGGCGGACGCGGGCATGGCGAGCCGATCCGGCTGTCCATCGACCTGGAAGACAATGTCGATATCGTCTCCATGTTCCGCTACGAGGAAGGCCGCAAACGCGTCATGGCCTCGACGGTCGGTTATGGTTTCGTGGTCGACGAGAAAGAGCTGGAGTCCAACCGCAAGGCGGGCAAGCAGGCCGTGAACCCCGGCGAGGGCACACTGAACGTATGTATCCCGGTTGAGGGCGACATGCTGGCTGTGGTCGGCACGAACCGGAAGATGCTGATCTTCCCGCTCGACGAGCTGCCCGAAATGGCACGCGGCAAGGGCAACAAGCTGCAGGCCTATCGCGGCAAGGATGCGATGGCTGACGTGATGACCTTCGACAAGGAAGACGGCCTGATTGTGATGACCGGCGGTCGCCACCGCGCCTTCCCGGAATGGCAGGAATGGATCGGCAAACGCGCCCAGGCCGGCAAGACCGTGCCAAAAGGCTTCCCGAAGTCGGGCACGTTTAATGGGTAGGCTGAGGATGACGTAATGGCCGTAGTCCTGTTCAACATTCAGGCGAACGGCTCATCCTGAGCGAAGTCGAAGGACGAGCTGGGGCGTGTTGCGATCCTTCGACTTCGCTCAGGATGAGCGCGGCTCTGGTGGCAACTATAAAGGCGCACTGAACCTCTAACCTTCCTCAATGGCCCCTCCGGCCCTAAATGGTAGCCAGTGTTATTGAATAGGAGACAGCCATGTCCCAGCCCAAGCCCGTTTTGCGTATCCATCCTGCCGAGCGCGACGATATCGCTGATCTGGTAACGCGGCGGCCTGTGCCGGGGCGCGGTATCAACAATGTCGGCGCCTTCCTCTTCCTCAATCATCACGGGCCCCAGACCTACAAGCCGGGCAATCGCGGCCTGCCCTTCGGGCCGCATCCGCATCGCGGGTTCGAGACGGTGACCTTCATTCTCGAGGGCGACCTCGCGCACCGCGACAGCGCCGGGCATGAAAGCATTATCAGCAAGGGCGGCGTGCAATGGATGACCGCCGGCAGCGGCCTCGTGCATGAAGAGGTCTCGCCGGAAGCGTTCAAACGCAGCGGCGGGCCGATGGAAATATTGCAGCTTTGGGTGAACCTGCCGTCGAAGCTGAAAATGGTCCAGCCGCGCTATGTGGGCGTTCAGGCCGACCAGATTCCGGTGGTGGAAAAAGATGGCGTGAAACTGCACCTCGTATCTGGCGAATGGGAGGGCCAGACCGGCGCGATCGAGTCGCTGACGGGCGTGTTCATGACCTGGCTGGAGATGAAGGCGGGCAGCCGGATTGGGTTTGATTCGCTGGCGGGCCGCGATGTGTTTGCCTATGTCGCGCGCGGCGAGGTGGCGATCAACGGCACGTCGGTGAAGGGCTTCAATCTCGCCGAACTCGGCGCGGGCGACAGTGTGGAACTGGTCGCCAGTTCTGACGCCGTGGTCCTGTTCGGCCATGCCGAGCCGATTGACGAACCGGTCGTTTCGCACGGCCCGTTCGTGATGAACACGGTCGCGGAAATCCACGAGGCCTATGCGGACTATCAGGCAGGCAAGTTCAGCGCGCCGGTGAATGTGGGCTAGGGCTCGCGGGGCGGTAGGCTCATCCTGAGCGAAGTCGAAGGACGAGCCGGGGCGTGTTGCCATCCTTCGACTTCGCTCAGGATGAGTGCAGCTCTTGTGGAATCATAATGCCAGCTGCTCCACAACGTCGCTCATCAGCGGGCCGATCTCGGTGTGCAGCACAAGGTCTGCCATCTGGTCCTGATCGGTCGCCTCGCGGTTGACGATGACGAGTTTCGCGCCGTTGCGCTTGGCTTCGAGCGGTATGCCGGCGGCGGGGTAGACGACGAGAGATGAGCCAAGCACGAGGCAGAGGTCGCACAGCAGCGCCTCTTCGGCGGCATGGGCCATTTCGGCTTCCGGCATGGCTTGGCCAAACGAGATGGTCGCGGTCTTGATGAGGCCCTTGCAGAAGATGCAGGTGAGATCTTCGCCTGCCTCCCAGCGGGATTTGAGCTTTTCGATCTCGTAGCGCTTTCCGCAATTGAGGCAGCGGGCATAGGTGGCGTTGCCATGGATCTCGATTACCTTATCGGCTGGCACGCCGGAATCCTGATGCAAATTGTCGACATTCTGCGTCACCACCGCGCCGACCTTGCCAGTCGTGACGAGTTTCGCGATCGCATCATGGCCGGCATTGGGGCTGGCATCGGTCCAGCCGGCCGAGCGGTTGAAGACGCGGGTCCAGGATTCGCGGCGCTTCTCGGCGGAGGACACGAAGTCCTGGAAATAGATCGGGGCCATCTTGGACCACACGCCGCCGGGGCTGCGAAAATCCGGTATGCCGCTCTCCGTGGAAATGCCCGCACCCGTGAAAACCATCACGCGGGTGGCGGCGTCGATCATGCGCGCAAGGGTGGCAGCATCGGACATGGATATGATGCTACATGACTTATCGGCGAAGGCCAGACACTGATTTTCTGTTTTCCCTCACCTCCTACACCCTTCGGGTGCGGGTCCCCCCTCTCCCAGAGGGAGAGGGGTTGCCGCTCTGAGTGACTTAACCCCTCTCCCTCTGGGAGAGGAGGGGCCCATCGTACAGCGATGGGAGGTGAGGGGTTATTTGTACATGCCCTCGCGCAGGTTGATGCCGTGCTCGACATAAGCCTTCATGGCACAGAGCATCTGCATCCACCCCGAACAATTGCCATAGGAGGATTTCAGGCCCGCAGGCGTTTCGCGCCAGCCTTCCTCGGCAATGGTGACAAGGGTGCGGCCGTCATCTGTGGGCTCGAAGCGCATCGTGACTGTGGTCTGATAGGGCGCGGAGGCCGCCGGATCGTGCGCGTCCCATTTGAGGATGATACGCTTGTCCTTTTCCACCTCGACGACATGGACCGGGAAGGCGCCGGGAAAGTCGCTGAAATCCCACGTTACAATGGCGCCTGTCTCGATACGCCCCTTCGCGCCGCCCGTGGTGAAATAGGCTGACAGTTTGTCCGGGTTCACGACAGCTTCGAACACTTCGGATACCGGGCGGTTGATACGGCCGCTGACTTCAAATTTCAGGTCCATCACATCACTCCTTGTCTTGGCCTCAATCATGTTGTAAAAATATAACATGTCAAGTGATGATCAAACCGACCTCGTCTTCAAGGCTCTCGCTGCGCCCATAAGGCGCGACCTGATGGATGCCCTGAAGGACAATCCGCAGACCACCGGCGAGCTGTGCGCGCGCTTTGACAGGCTGAACCGCTGCACGGTCATGCAGCACCTCGGCGTGCTGGAGGAGGCGGGCCTCGTGATCGCCCGCAAGCAGGGGCGCCAGCGCTGGAACTATCTCAATGCCCTGCCGATCAAGCAGATCCATGACCGCTGGATTGGCGCTTATGCCTCCGGCGCCGTCGACCTGCTGGCGCGCATGAAGGACGACATGGAAAACCTCCCGGCCAACGAAGAGGCGTAAGCGTGCTTGCCACAGTGTAATTCAATCGATAAAATCGATTGATAATATAATTATACACCGTTGGAATGATTGTTCATGGCCCTGTATCTCCAAGGCATTCCAATGAAGGCCGAGATGATGCTGACCCTGTTCCACACACAAACCCATGCGCCAAAAACAGCCGCTTCCACTGCACCCAGCATCCTGCCGGGCCTGTTGCTGGCAATGCTGATCGCGGCGGCGGCCTTTGCGCTGCGCATGCTGCCGGGCGTCCATGTGCTAAGCCCGCTGATCCTCGCCATCCTTCTCGGCATGGGCTTCCACAACCTGATCGGCACACCGGCCAGCGCCAAGGCGGGCGTCAAGTTCAGTCTGAAGCGCGTGCTTCGCGCCGGGATTGTGCTGCTCGGACTGCAGCTGACGCTGTCGCAAGTCGTGGCTGTTGGCGGCACAGGCGTGCTGGTGATTGTGGTGACGCTGGCCTCGACATTCGCCTTCACGGTCTGGCTTGGGCGCATGCTGAAAGTGGACGCGCGGCTGACAGAACTGATCGCGGCGGGCACGTCGATCTGCGGCGCGTCGGCCGTGATCGCCACCAATACGGTGACGCGGGCGCGTGATGAGGATGTCGCCTATGCGGTGGCTTGCGTGACCGTTTTCGGGTCGCTGTCCATGATGCTTTACCCCGTGCTGGGCGGCCTGATGGACCTTGGCCCGCACGCCTTTGGCCTTTGGGCCGGGGCGTCGATCCATGAAGTGGCGCAGGTCGTTGCGGCGGCTTACCAGCGCGGCACCGAGGCCGGGGAGTTCGGCACGATTGCCAAACTGACCCGCGTCATGATGCTGGCGCCGATGGTGCTCGGGCTCGGCATGCTGGCCGCGCGGCGCCTCAAGGCATCGGGCGGGGAGGCAAGCCGCACGGCGCCGCCGCTGCCATGGTTCGTGTTCGGCTTCATCGCCATGGTCGGCTTGGCGAGTCTGGATGTTGTTCCGCACGCGGTGTTGCAGCCTGTCTCCACCGCCACGCAATTCCTGCTCGCCATTGCGCTTGCCGCCATGGGCCTTGAGACAGACGTGCGCAAGCTCGCGGCCGAGGGCTTTCGCCCGGCGATTGTCGGAGCGGGCGGATGGATTTTCATTACGCTTGTCAGCCTCGTGCTGATCCGGCTCACGACGGGATGAGACTTACATGACGCTCGAACAGCTCCGCATCTTCGTCGCCGTCGCCGAGCGGGAACACATGACCCGCGCCGCCGAGGCGCTGAACCTGACCCAGAGTGCGACAAGCGCGGCGATTGCTGCGCTGGAAGAGCGTCATGACGTGAAACTGTTTGACCGGGTTGGGCGGCGCATCGTGCTGACGCAGACCGGGCATGCCTTCCTGGACGAGGCCCGCGCCGTGCTGGCCCGCGCAACACTGGCTGTGCAGGCGCTGGACGATCTGGCGGGCCTGCGCCGCGGTGTGCTGCGGCTTGGTGCGAGCCAGACCGTGGCGAACTATTGGCTGCCGCCGCTGATGCAGGCTTTCAGACTGGCGCATCCCGGCGTGACGCTGGACCTGCAGATCGGCAATACGGAGCAGATCGCCGAAGCCGTGGCCGACCTCTCGGTCGATCTCGGCATCGTGGAGGGCAAACCGCAGCGCAATGACCTGAAGCAAACGGCTGTGACCGGCGACCGGACAGCGATTATCGTGCCGAAGGGCCATGAGTGGACCGGGAAGCCCCCGCGAACGGGCAAGGACTACCGCGCTGTGCCTTGGGTGCTCCGCGAGCCGGGGTCCGGCACGCGGGCCATGCTGCAAGACTTGCTGGCCGGCCATGGCCTCACCCTTGGCGATCTCGATGTGGCGCTTGAACTGCCCTCGAACGAGGCCGTGCGGTCCGCCGTGCAGGCGGGCGCAGGCGCGAGCCTGTTGTCGATGCTGGTGGCGGAGCCGTCGATCATGGCCGGGACATTGTGCGAAGTGGCGGTCGGCCTGCCGCCGCGCAGTTTCCATATCCTGCGCCACAAGGAACGCCATGAAACGGGGCTGGAACAGGCCTTTATCCGCCTCGCCGACGCGCAGGGCCCAGACGCGGAAGCCTGACATCCGAGGCGTCACTTGCCTCTGCGGCAGATGGCGGTTACGCCTGATATATCGTTTTTGTGGAGGGACGGCCCATGAGCCCCATTCTGATCGTACTTGCGGTCGCAGTCGCCATCGTCGGCTTTATCATCCTGATCTACAACGGACTGGTGATGAAGCGCCAGCGGGTCAACCAGGCCTTTGCCGACGTGGACGTGCAGCTGAAGCAGCGCCAGAACCTGATCCCGAACCTGGTCGAAACCGTGAAGGGCTATGCCAAGCACGAGCAGGAGACATTCCAGCAGGTGATCGCGGCGCGTGCGGCGGCCCAGTCGGCCTCTACCCCGGCCGAAATGAGCCAGGCCGAAGGCATGCTGACCGGCGCATTGGGCAAGCTGTTCGCACTGGCCGAGGCCTATCCTGACCTGAAAGCCAACCAGAACTTCATCCAGTTGCAGAACGAGCTGTCGACCATCGAAGACAAGCTGGCCGCCGCGCGCCGCTTCTACAACTCGGCCGTTCAGGACTACAACACGTCGCGCGAACAGTTCCCGGGGTCTGTCATCGCTGGCATGTTCAGCTTCGAGCCGCGTGACTTCTTCGACGTCGGCGTGGAAGGCCGCGAGGCGCTCTCGACGCCGCCGGAAGTTAAGTTCTAGTCAGAGCGTTTATCATGTAGTGTGCCTCCCATGCCTGTCGTGGGAGGACGCATGATGAAACCTTATCTATTTGTATCGGCCCTGTTTCTGGGCGCGTGCGTCAGTTCCGGCGCAAGCTGGAGCGCATCGACCTGGGACGGCCTCGTGCCGCAGACGATTGCGACGCAGAATTATGCCTTCATGGCCGCGCCGATGGCGGGGCAGGGCTTCAAGCTGAAACTCTCAATCAAGACCGATGGCAGCTTTGGTGTCGCCAATGCGGGCCCGCCAACGGATGACCAGCTGACAGAGGCGGCCATCGTCGCGGCGCCGGATGGCTGTACGTTCGTGTCGCTCGAACGCACGCCGGATGGCGGGGCGGAAGCCGCTTACGATTGTAAATAGGTTGAGCCTCTAACTTCATCCGCAGTCCCGGTGAACGCCGGGACCTCAGGCAATTGAAGCAGGAAGCCAGCCGCAAGAGACCCCGGCGTTCGCCGGGGATGCGGAGTTATTACAGGGATTGAGCCTCGCCGCGCGCCTTGAACCATGGCGTGATCCGCTCGAGCGCATCCTCCAGCTCCGGGGTTGAGACGGCGAACGAGAAGCGCATGAACTTGTGGCCGTTGACCGGGTCGAAGTCGACGCCGGGGGCGGTGGCGACGCCGGTGTCCTTCAGCAGCTGCATGCAGAAGCCGAGGCTGTCATCGGTGAAGCGCGAGATGTCCGCATAGATGTAGAAGGCGCCGTCTGGTGGGGCGATGCGTTCGAGGCCGAGCGCGGGCAGGGCGGCGAGCATCAGGTCGCGGTTGCGGCGGTATGTGTCGAGGTGGCCTTCCAGCTCGTCGCGGCAATCCATGGCGACGAGGCCCGCGTGCTGGGAAAGCGATGGCGCGGTGAGGAACATGTTGCCGATATAGGCGGCCGTGCGGCTGGCCATGCTGTCGGGCGACACGATCCAGCCGAGACGCCAGCCCGCCATGGAAAAGTATTTCGAGAAGGAGTTGATGACGTAGGCGTCGCTCGTGTGTTCCAGCACCGAGGCGGTGTGCGGGCCGTAGGAAAGACCGTGATAGATCTCGTCGGAGATGATGCGGATATTCCGCGCGGCGCAGACCTTCACGATGGCCGCGAGTTCCTCGGCGGGCAGGATGGTGCCGGTCGGGTTCGCAGGGCTGGCGATGATGAGACCGGCGGGGGCGGGATCGAGCGCGGCGATCTGGGCGGCAGTCAGCTGGAAGCGCGTTTCCTCGCCGCATTCGATTTCGACGGGCACAAGCTTCAGTGCCTTCAGCGTGCCGCGATAGGCGACATAGCCGGGCCGGGCGAGCGCGACCTGATCGCCGGGATTGAAGGCGGATGACAGGGCCAGCACGAGCGCGGGCGAGGCGCCGCAGGTAATGGCAAGGCGTCGGGGCGTGACCTCGACGCCGTACGTGTCGCCATAGTGCTGGCAGATGCGCGCCTTGAGCTGGGGACTTTCCCAATAGCCCATGGATTCGGCCTCGAGCACGGAATGCGCCGTTTCGACGGCGCGTTTCGGGGCGCCGGTCGAAGGCTGGCCGAATTCCATGTGGATGACAGAGCGCCCGGCCGCCTGCAGCTCGTGCGCAAGACGGCTGACGGCGATGGCCTGAAACGGGGAGACGTCGCTACTCAATTGGCGGCGAGGCTCGGCAGCCATGTGGCGAGGGCGGGAACGAAGCCGACGAGAATGATCATGGCGATCTGTAGCCCGATGAAGGGCACAGCGCCACGCCAGATGTCCATGGTTTTGATCTCGTCCGGGGCCGCGCCGCGCAGGTAGAAGAGGGCGAAGCCGAAGGGCGGCGTCAGGAAGCTGGTCTGCAGGTTGAGCGCCATCAGGATGGCCAGCCAGATGGGATCAAAGCCCAGCATGATGAGCGGCGGTGCGACGAGCGGGACGACGACGAAGACGATCTCGATGAAGTCGAGGAAGAAGCCGAGCACGAACATGACGAGCATGGTCATGGCGAGGGCGCCCCATTTGCCGCCGGGCGCCTGGTGCAGCATTGCGGCCACCATCTCGTCGCCGCCATAGCCGCGGAAGACCAGGCTGAATAGCGAGGCGCCGATCAGGATGAGGAAGACCATGCTGGTGATATGTGTGGCGCTGGTGAGCGCGGGCAATAGCTGGCGCATCTTGCGCAGCACGAGGAGGCCCGCTGCGACGCCAGCGAAAAAGACCAGGCTGGCGAGCACGGTGAGGATGATGCCGATGGAGTTGGCGCCGCTGATACTGGCGACGCCCGCGCGCAGGTCCATCGTGTTTCGCAGGACGAGGATGGCGATGATGCTTCCAAGGCCCGCAAGGATGAGCGGCGCGAGGCGGCTCTTGGCTTCGTCGGCAAGGCGTATGCCTGCGAGGAGGACCGCGCCGGCTGCGCCAATGGCGGCGGCTTCCGTGGGCGGGGCAACGCCGCCGAGGATTGCGCCCAGTACGGCGATGATCAGCAGGAGCGGCGCGCCAAGACCGAAGGCGACCTCTTTTACGGTCAGCGGCTCTGTGTCTTCCGTGAGTGTAACAGGTGGGCATGTGGCCGGGCGGAAGATGGCCATGGCTGCGATATAAAGCAGGTAGAACACGACGAGCAGGACACCGGGGATCAGCGCGCCAGCGAACAGGTCTCCGACCGAGACGACGCCGGAGCCCGCGCCCTTGAGGCTGGCCTGGCTGGCGGCATTTGAGACGGCATCGGCGAGCAGGATCAGCACGATGGAGGGCGGGATGATCTGGCCGAGCGTGCCGGAGGCGGCGATGGTGCCGGTGGCGAGCTTGGGATCATAGCCCTGACGCAGCATTGTGGGCAGGGCGATCAGCGTCATTGTGATGACGGTGGCGCCCACAATGCCGGTGGAAGCAGCGAGCAGCGCGCCGACGAGGACGACGGCGTAACCAAGTCCGCCACGAACTTTCGCGAGCAGGCGGCTGGCAATGTGCAACAGGTCTTCTGCCACGCGGGAGCGTTCGAGGATCACGCCCATCAGCACAAAGAGGGGCACAGCCACCAGCGTCTGGCTCTGCATGATCGAGGCGCCCTGGATACGGCTCGGGAAGGCGATCAGGAAGGAGGGCGAAAAGGTGCCGGTGGCGATACCGAGCAGCGCAAACAGGAGCGCGACGCCGCCGAGTGTGAGCGCCACGGAATAGCCCGCCAGCAGGCCGAGAATGGCGCAGGCGAACATGGCGACAGCGAGGATGATCTCAAACTCCATCATGGCCTCCCCCGGTTTCGCCCTCAATGGGTGTGGCGGCGGGCAGCAGCTTGCCGGTGAGGCGGAGCGCAGCCTTCAGGGCGACGGAGAGACCGGCGGTCATCAAGAGGACAGCGAAGACCGGTACGAGTGTCTTGAACAGGAAGAGGATCGGCAAGCCGTCGGATTCGCGCGAGCCTTCGAGCAGGCTCCACGAGCGTGTCAGGCCCTGTTCGCCATTGGTGATGAGGCGCAGGCAGATCGGGAAGAGGAAGAGGTATGTGCCGACAAGTTCGATCCAGTTGCGGCCTGCTTCGCCGAAGCGGGGGCGCAGTATGTCGACGCGGACATGGGCGTCATCGCGCAGGGCGGCGGCCGAGCCGAGCATGAACATGGCGGCGAAGGCATAGATGACGATTTCGCTGAGCCAGGTGAAGGAGAGGCCAAAGGCATAGCGCAAGATGACGACCGCGAGCTGGGCGAGTACGAGGATCAGCGCGCTGGCAATGGCGAGGCCCAGCGCGCCGCCCGACAGCACGTCGAGGAAGGCGATCATGCGCTTGGCGAACCGGTCGATCAGGCCTGGAAAGGCGAGGGTGACAAGCGGGACGGCAAAGAGGGGCAGGCAGAGGATGCCGAGGACTTTCAGCCAGGCGCCGAGGTAGAGGTAAAACGTCGGATCCATGGTGCCCCCAGCCAGCCTATTTGCCGAGTTCGCGGGCGGGATAATAGGCGCCGTCAGAAACCTTGGCCCAGCCGCGCATCAGTTTGAGGCTGGCCTCGAAGCTCTCATAGATGCGCTTCTCGATGCCGTCCTTGCCGCTGGCGGCGCGCACGTCATAGGCGGCTTCCGACATGGCTTTCACCACTTCCGGCGGGAAAGAGCGCAGCTGTGTGCCATGTTCTCGGACGAGCAGGTCGAGGTAGACGGAGTTCTGGTAGGTGAACTCGCCGAGCGATGTGTGGTTGGTGGATTCGCAGGCGGCCTTGATGATGGCCTGCTCGCCAGCCGTGAGGCTTTCCCACACTTTCAGGTTCATGCCGACGGCGAGGCTTGCGCCGGGCTCGTGGAAGCCGGGGCCGTAATAATAGGGCGCCTCGCGGTGGAAGCCGAGGGAGTAGTCGTTCCACGGACCGACCCATTCGGTGGCGTCGATGGAGCCGGTCTGCAGGGCCTGATAGATCTCGCCGCCGGAGAGCGCGATAGCCGAGCCGCCAAGCGCGCGCAGCACGTCGCCGCCTTGCCCCGGAATGCGCATCTTGAGGCCGACCAGATCGTCGAGGCTGTTGATTTCCTTGCGGAACCAGCCGCCCATCTGGTGGCCGGTATTGGCGCCCTGGATGGCTTTCACGCCGAACTGGCCGGAGAGTTCGTCCCAGAGTTCCTGACCGCCGCCGAAATCGATCCAGCCCATGATTTCCTGGGCGGTCATGCCGAAGGGCACGGCGGTGAAGAAGGGGAAGGCGGGGGACTTGGCGGTCCAGTAATATTCGGCGCCGTGGTACATGTCGGCCGAGCCGTTTGCGACGGCGTCGAAGCTTTCGAAGGCGGGGACGAGTTCACCGGCCGCGAAGACCTTGATCTCCATCAGGCCGTCGGACATGGCGTAGACACGTTCCGACACGCGCTCGGCGGCGCGGCCGAGGCCGGGCAGGCCCTTGGGCCATGTGGTGACCATGTTGAACTTGCGGCGGTTGCGATTGATCTTGGCGGGCGCGAGGACCTGCGCGACTTCCGGATTGGCAAAGGCGGCGGCTGCGCCAGCTGCGCCGAGGAGGCCGGCGCCGACGATATTGCGTCGGTTGATCATCAGATGTCCTCCCAGAGAGCCCCGCCCTGCACTCCGTCAGGGTCTATTCGTCGTCTCTTAGCGTCCGCCACTGGTCGCCGTCCAGCACTTCGAGGGGCTTGTAGCGCCGTTTATAGTCCATTTTCGGACTGCCTTTGACCCAATAGCCGAGATAGACGTGCGGCAGGCCGCGATCCTGGGCATGCTGGATATGGTCGAGGATCATGTAATGGCCGAGGCCGCGCGATTCCTGCTCGGGATCGAAGAAGGTGTAGACCATCGAGAAACCGTCGCGCAGCACGTCGGTGATCGAGACTGCCACAAGGGGCGAGTCTTCGTCAGGGCCGTCGCGGTATTCGAAGATCAGGCTCTGTACCGGGCTGCCGCCGACCATGGTGGCATAGTCGCGATAGGTCATCTCGGACATCCCGCCCTTGTCGTGGCGGGTCTGGACGTACGTTTTAAGCAGGCGGAACTGTTCGCGGGTCGCCTCGGCCTTGACCGGGGTGCGGATGAGGCCTGCATTGCGGGCAATGGCGCGGCGGTCATTGCGCGACTGGACGAATTCGCGTGTTGGCACGCGCACACTGCGGCAGGCATTGCAGCGCGGGCAGGCGGGCCGGTAGGCGATCGTCTGGCTGCGGCGGAAACCGGCCTGGCTGAGCGAATTGTGGATGGAATCGGACTCGGGCACCGAGAGATTGGTGAACGCCTTGCGCTCGCGCATTCCCGGCAGATACGGGCACGGCGCAGGGTTCGTCACGTAGAAACGGAGCGACCTTTCGAGCCCTGGAGGCAGTATCTGGGAGTCCATGAACTTCATGATGTGCGACGATACACTTACAGATCGAACCGCCAAGGGGCGAACAGCGTAAAGACACACCAAAGCAATAAAACGAGCGGCACGCCAAATTTCATGAAATCGCCGAACTTGTAGTGTCCGGGGCCCATGACGAGCATGTTTGTCTGATAGGCGAAGGGGGTCGCGAAGCTGCAATTGGCCCCGTAAATGACCGCCAGAAGGAAGGGCAGCGGGTCGCTGACGCCGAGTTCCGTGGCCGCCGATAGGGCGATGGGCGAGAACAGGATGGCGGTGGCGGCATTGGTCAGCAGATTGGTCAGGATGGCGACGCTGATGAACAGGGCCGACAGGACCGCGAGCGTGCCATAGGGCGCCGCATAGTTGACCACAGCATGCGCAATCGCAGCAGCTGCGCCGGTTTTCTCCAGCGCCATGCCCATTGCGAGGGCGGCGCCGATGACGAGGAAAATGCGCAGGTCGAGCGAGCGGCTCGCCTGGCGCGTGTTGACGCAGCCGACGACGAGCATGGCCACGGCGGCCAGCACGGAGGCGTGCAGGATGGAGACAAGCCCTGTCGCGGCTAGGCCGACCATGGCGAGCGCGATGACGCGGGCAGCGACGGCGCGCGTGGTCAGCGGGATTTCGGTCTGGGACCATTCGAGCAGGATGATGTCGCGGCTGGAGCGCAGGTCGACAAAGGCATCGACCGGGCCGCAGAGGAGCAGCGTGTCGCCGGATTCGAGGCGGATTTCGCCGAGCTTGGTGCGAATCATCCGGCTGCGGCGCTGGATGCCGAGCGTCACGGCGCGGGTAAGGCGGCGGAAACCGAGCATCTCGACCGTGCGGCCGACCATGCGCGAGCCGGGCGCGATGACGGCTTCAGTGAGGGCGAGGGCACCGGATCGGCTGTTCTCTTCGAGGTCGCCGCCGGCTGATTCCCAGACCTGCTGGAGGAAGTCCGGCTGGCGGGCGAGCACGTTCTGCAGGGCGGCGCGGGTGGCCGCGACGATGACAAGGTCGCCGGGCTGGAGCGTGATGTCTTCATAGGGGGGCAGGAAGGCGCGCTCGCCGCGCTGGATCATGCGGACGGTCATGTCGGGCAGGTCGGCGAACATGCCGGCGACGGGCTTTTTGCCCTTCAGGAAGTGGCCGAAAGTAACCTCGATCTGGGCGACGAACTGTTTGCCGGAGGGCTGGGCCAGCTCGTCGCTGAGGCCGCGGCGGTTGGGCAGCAGGAATTTCGAGAAGATGGCGATGTAGACGAGGCCGGTGCCGGCGAGGATCAGGCCCATGGGCGTCTGGTCGAAGAAGCCGAGCGTGCGCCCGTCGATACGCTGGAAGGCCTCGGCGGCGAGCAGGTTGGTCGATGTACCGATCAGCGTGGTCATGCCGGCGAAGATGGACGCGAAGCTGAGCGGCATCATCAGCTTGGACTGAGAGGCGTTCATCCGCTTGGCGATGGCGCTCATCACCGGCAGGAACATGATGACGATGGGCGTATTGTTGACGAAGGCGCTGGTGACAAAGACGGCAAGGAAAGCGAGCACGAGCGTGGTGACTGGGCGTTTCTCGTAGCCGCCGACAAGCGCCTTGGTCGGGCCATCGAGCGCGCCGGTCTGGAACAGGCCCTGACCCACCACGAGCAGCGCCATGATGGTGATCAGCGCCGGATTGCCGAAGCCCGAGAGAAGTTCAGCCGCGCTGACAGGCGTGCCATCAGCGCCATAGGCGCCGGGAATGGTGAACAGCAGGAGCAAAGCCGCAATGACGCCGACAGAGACAAGCTCCATCGGCCAGCGGTCCGACATGTAGAAACCAATTGCAGCAACAATAACCGCGAGGCTTGCCCACATGGGCCAGTGGGCCAGGAAATCAGCGATCATCAAGGCTCCGGTTCATCCGTCCGTCCTGATCCCTCTACAGGTTATCAGTCGTTTGTGTGAACCAATATGCTGACCCGGCGGTTCGCTGACAAGTGCGGCTGACCGGCATCGAGGGGGCGCGTGTCGGCGAGGCCGGTCACGGCGCGGATACGGGAAGCGTCCAGACCGGCGGCAATCAGGGCGCGGCGCGCCTCGTTGGCCCGGTCTGCCGAGAGTTCCCAGTTGGAATAGGCACTGCTCGTGGCACTGAAGGCATCCGTATGGCCTTCAATGGAAATCGTCTGTGAAAACGGGGAAAGTGCCTCGCCGGCGGCCGTCGCAAGGGCGAGGCCCTGGGCGGTGAAGGCGCCGCTGCCCGAATCAAACAGGGGGCGGCTTTCGCTATCGACGAGATCGATACGCACGCCATCAGCTTCACGGGTGAGGAGAACACTTTCACCCGCATTCGCGAGGTCCGACTGGGCCTGAAGGGTGGATATCAGCTGGCTGGCGGTCGAATCGGGCAGGACAGCCGTCATCGTCAGCGTGGGGGCAGCTTTGTTGTGGAAAGTGGCGGCGATCTCTGCGCGGTCATCAGCGGACACGCCGCTGATCAGCCACATGATCAGGAAGAAGGCCATGAGCGCGGTCAGGAAGTCGGCATAGGCCATCTTCCATGTGCCCGTTTTACGGGCGGGCGCGACGGGCATTCTGCCCGCATATCGCCGAGAGTGAGTGGCAGTCGCCATGCGCTCGAAACCGATCCTTCTGATCAACACTCGCAGTCATAGCAGGGCTTGGTGAAGGCCGGGTCTAGGTGGAACGGCGGATTTCGATGAAATTTCAACGAATTCAGGGGCGGATTGATGGCCGGATTGGCGCGCTGGGCAGCTTGTCCACGCAGAACGCCTTGAAGTCATTCGGCTAAGGCGTCACTGATGGCAAAGACACAGGAGACTCATGTATGGCGCGGACGGCATTTCTTGGACTGGGCGTGATGGGCTTTCACATGGCGGGCCACCTCGCCCGGGCCGGCCATCAGGTCAGCGTGTGGAACCGGACAGGCGCCAAGGCCGCCAAGTGGAAGAAAGACCACAAGGGCGAAGTGGCGAAAGACCCGGCAACGGCGGCCTTTGGCGCCGAGTTCGTGTTCCTCTGCCTCGGCGACGACCCGGACGTGCGCACCGTGTTCGACGCGCTGGAGCCGAGCCTCGGCGCTGGCATGATCGTGGTGGATCATACGACGGCCTCGGCGGGCCTCGCGCGCGAACTGTACGAACGCTGCAAGGCCAAGGGCGCGCATTTCATCGATGCGCCGATCTCTGGCGGTGAAGCAGGCGCGATCAATGGCAAGCTGACCATCATGTGTGGTGGCGAGGCGAGCGCCTTCGCGGCGGCTGAGCCGGTTATGGCGGCCTTCGGCAAGAAGATGACGCTGATTGGCGAGAGTGGCGCGGGGCAACTGGCCAAGTCTGTCAACCAGATCTGCATCGCGGGCATCGTGCAGGGCCTCGCGGAAGGGCTTCACTTTGCCGAGAAGGCGGGACTGGACGCGGCCAAGGTGATCGAGGCGATCAGCGGCGGCGCGGCCCAGAGCTGGCAGATGGAAAATCGCTGGAAGACGATGGTCGAGGGGCATTTCGAACATGGCTTCGCGGTCGACTGGATGCGCAAGGATTTGCGGATCACACTGGAGGCGGCGCGCGACAATGGCGCGAGCCTGCCGACCACGGCAACAGTGGACCAGTATTATGCCGACGTGCAGGCCATGGGCGGCGCGCGCTGGGATACGAGCAGCCTGATCGCCCGCCTGACGCGGGAGACCTAGGCGCGTGCGGCGCCTGGACATCCACCTCGCAAAGGATGCCGCCTGCGATACGGTGATCAGCGCCATCAAGGCGGCGGACCCGATTGACTATGTCGTCATGGAGACCGAGCAAAAAGACCGCTGCATGATTGCGGTGTTCATGCGCGATGGCACCAACCAGACTCTGATGGACAATATCCAGATGGCGCTGGAGGGCCGCGATGACTGGCGCATTGCCGTGCTGCCGATCGAGGCGACAGCGCCGAAGCTGGAAGAGGCCAAGGGCGAGAAGGCGAAGAATGCCGATCAGTCGACCCGCGAGGAATTGTTTTCGGACATTTCAGATGGTGCGCGGATGGACCGGCATTTCGTCATCATGGTTATCCTGTCGACCATCGTGGCAGCGATAGGCCTGAACTCTGACGGGATCGCGGCTGTGATCGGGGCCATGGTGATTGCGCCTCTGCTGGGCCCGATCCTCGGCTTTTCGATGGGCGCCGCGCTTGGCGATTTCGACCTCTTGAAACGGGGCGGCACGACGCTGGCCGTGGGCATCGTCACGGCGCTGGCCGTCTCCTTCGCGATCTCGTTCATGTTGCCGCTGAACCTGCAGAGCCACGAGCTGATGTCGCGCGCCGAAGTGCGGGTGGACGGGCTGGCGCTGGCCATGGCGGCGGGCGGCGCGGCGGCGTTGTCGCTGACGCGCGGGCAAGCCGAGGCGCTGGTGGGCGTGATGGTGGCGGCGGCCCTGTTGCCACCGGGCGCGGCGCTGGGCCTGTTTGCAGGCGGTGGCGAGTATGACCTCGCCTTGCGCGCGGCCCTGCTGCTGGCGCTGAACGTGGCGAGCCTCATCCTGTCGGCGTTGATCGTGTTCCGGCTGCGCAAGATACGGCCGCGCAAGTGGATCGAGCAGAAGAATGCGACCTGGGCGGTGTGGCTGAATGCGGGGCTTTCAGCATTTTTCCTGATCGTCGCGGCTACGCTGATCGTGCTGCTTGACCTCGGGGCCAAGGTCGAAATCGGCTAAGTGCAGGATATTTTGGACTTTTTGGGCCTGTGGCTGTAAGGTGACACAAACTTCCACTTCAAAGGACTGTGTCACACCCCCATGACGTTTGTAGAACCTGTTGCCGCTGCCTCCAAATCCCGTGTTGAACGCTATATTTCCAATCTCGATGACCCGCAGCGCAAGGCGGAATCGGAAGAGCTGCTGGCGCTTTTCGCCCGTGTAACGGACCTGCCAGCCATGATCTGGGGCACGCACAAGGTGGGCTATGGCCGTTATGCCTATACGCTGGACGGTGGCCGCAGCAGCGAGTTCATGATTGCCGGGTTCGAGCCCGCCAAGAAGCACATGATCGTCTACCTGTCGCCGGACTTCGAAGACTTCACGGCGCAACTGGAAATCCTCGGCAAGCATGAGAAGGGCAAGTCCTGCATCTTCATCAAGGCGCTGAAGGATGTAAACCTCGGCGCGCTGGAAGAACTGGTGCGCCTCGGCATGGCGTCGACCGAGAAGAATTTCACGACAAGCGAGAGCTGATCAGGGGCGGGCATGTGCCTGCCAATTCAGCACGTCGTCATGCCGCGCCCTGGTTTGCGCGTGCGGCATGGACGCGGCGCGTTTGATAGGAGAAGACAGGGCTGAACCAGCCAGTGGACCTAACCCGACATGAGCGAGCCTTTTGCTTTCCGTCACCGCGTTGCGACGGAGGCCGACATACCGGCCATAATGAACGTGATGAAGGCATCGATTGCCGAGAACATGAAGGCCTTCCTGTCGGCCGAGGAAATCATTGCGGCGCAGGAAACGATGGGGCTCGACCGCTCGCTGATCAATGATGGCACTTATTTCGTGATCGAGACCGACGTGGACGGCGAGACCGTCATGGCGGCGTGCGGCGGCTGGGGCAAACGGCGTACGCTCTATGGCGGCGACCAGACGGCAGGGCGCGACGACTCGCTGGCCGACCCGGCGGTACATGCAGCCCGCATCCGCGCGATGTACACCCACCCGGACTGGACGCGGCGGGGCATCGGCACGCTGCTGCTGGACCTTGGCGAGAGTGCGGCCCGGGAGGCCGGGTTCAGGACGATCGAGCTGGGCTCCACCGTGCCGGGCTATCCGCTTTATCTGGCGCGCGGCTATGAGCCATTTCACCGCGAGGAACAGGTTGCGGCGAACGGTCAGGTGAAGACCGTCATCCACATGCGCAAGGCGCTTTAGAGCGCGCCCATGGCGAGGCCGGCGCCGAGGGCCTGGCCGAGATTGGCGCAGCGTGTCAGGCTCGCCTCCGGAATGGTCTTTGGCGCGAGGATGTCTTCCTGCGTCTTCGTATTCGTGCAGACGATGATGGGTGGCTGGGCTTCCTTCAGGCGCCAGCCCATCGCGATGCGGCGAATCTGGCGGGCGGCATTCTCGCCATCGCTACCGGCGCAGACCATCTGGGCATAGGGGCGCCCCTCGACCTGGCCGAGCATCGGATAATAGCAGCGGTCGAAGAATTCCTTCATCTCGCCGGAGAGGCCTGCAAGGTTTTCCGGCGCGGCGAAGAGGAATCCGCTGGCGGCGAACATGTCGAACGGGGTCGTGTCTTCGGCGCGCTTGAGGACGGTCTCTGTTTCGGCGCGCGCGGCTTCGGCGGCCGCCTCTGCCATTTGCAGGGTGCCACCAGTGCGTGAGTGCCAGACGATGAGAAGCTGCGCCATCTCCGCGTCATAAAACGAAACGTGCGGGATAGGCAATCCGGCCAATGGCGAGAATGTACAATCCCCCCGCAGCTTGTGGGCGCAGCATGGCGTCAAAGAAACCATGACGGGGAAACGCACGATGTCGCAGGCCTGGAAATCGATTCTTCAAACACTTGGCAAGGCCTCGTTCTTTGGTGCCTACGACATGCCGGAGGATGAAAAGCAGGCGCGGACCGATGCGCAGATCGCGGCCATTCAGGCGATGCACCGGCAGAACATCCAGTCGCGCGACAACATGGACCGCCAGACCGTGCAGAGCGCGTGGGACCAGTATTACAAGCGCCAGGAAGAGCGGAAAGAAGCCGAGGGCGGCGAGGTCTGTGGCACGGTCTATGGCGAAGGCAACTCGACCTACCGGACCTGCATGTCGCGGGCGACGGCGATGAAACATTATCGCGGGAATTTCTGAAAATGGAGATCCGCATGATCCGGATGATTGGGGCAATGTGGATGGCGCTCGTAGTGGGCGTATTCGCAACGGCGCTTGCGCAGGAACCTGTGGCGCCTTCCGAAACCGCAGCGACGCTTGATCCCGGTGTGGCATTGAAAGCGCCGAAGAGTGGTACATTGAGCGCCCTGTCACCAATCCCCAAAATGCTGGTCGGGTGGGAAGCGAAGAAGAAGTGGGGGCTGGAGCGCGGCGACGCGGTGCCCTTCCATTATGCGCGCTACACGGTGAGCGCCGATACCAAGGTCAAGAAGGGCACCGCCCGCGCCGGGACCGACCTTTACGGAATCTATTACAACAGCGCGAACGGCGCGGCGAAAAAGGATGGCGACTGGGTCGTCAAACCGGAATGGTCTGGGGTTTTTCCGATCAATACCGACCAGATGCTGGTGCGGGCACCTGGGACTGAGACCTGGTATGTCCTGCGCCTGTCGAACGGCAAGCTCAAGAAGCTCGGCGACGGGCAGATCGGCATGACCCATGTCGTGGATGAGGAGGTGACAGACCTCGTCAATCTCTATGGAGATGAACTCTATTATCTTATCACCGCCGATGATGGCACGCGCCAGACGATCCACCTGCTGAGCTGGAATTCGTTCGCGCAGGAATACTCTCTACGCCCCGCAATCGACAATGTCGTGCCGGCCGCGACGCTTGGAGAGTCTCCGGTCAAGGTGACGCTCAAACAGGATTTCTTTGTGCGCCGCTACAAGGTGGACGGCTCGGTCTATGATCTCGTGGTTGAGAAGGATCCAGCTGTAAAGTCTACGCCCCAACCGGGTACCGTCTCCACGCTGGAAGTGACCTACCCGTTCAAGCAGGCGATGTATGTGCTGGATGCGGAAAAGCAGCTCTATGTTCCGGTTGAGGACAACTGGTCCGCCAGATCAATGGGCGGCGTCCATGGCGAAGATCCTGGCTATCTCGGCGTGCGGCCCGTTGGTCGCGGCGTCACGACCGGCCTCAAGGAACACCCGCTGGAAGCTTACGCCGATGGCTTCATGGTCGCCGTGTGGAACACGTCGAATGGCCTGCGCCTTGCGCCGATAAAGCCTGACTGGAAAAGCTATATGTATTCGATCGATACCTGGGGCATTACGTATTACCCGGACAGATCGAATTACTATTTCAATTACCTGATGCCGCATCACGCGGTGGGATCGAAAGCGGCGGCCGCCTTCACCGAAATCTATCCGGTCTACATACCGGAAGACGTCCGTAATGACCCCAATCCAGAAACTGCCGTGTACAATGGCATTTACTGCGTGTTCCCTGATGGAACGGTCGATGTGAACGTCACACAGGTTGGTTACAATGAGGGCTGGTACTTTCGAGCCAATCCGGAACGGCTGGCGGACATGGACGCCGCGCGCGAATTCGTGACGGAGTCCATGACGGTCGAGGGGCGCCGGGCGATCCATGCCCACCTCAACAAACTCATTGCTGACAATGAGGCCCGAAAGGCAGCGTCGGAACTCCGGAAGAAAGAAGCTGAACAGGCGGCGATCGTGGCGCGCCGGGAAGCGGAAGAACAGGCTCTCGAAGCCAAGCATGATCAGGTAAGAAGGAAACTCGCAGTGGGTGACTATTACGGCGCGCTGGACCTCGCCTATAGCGGCGACACGCGCTTCCTGCCCGAAGCCATCGTGGCGGTCATGAAGGCCGGGTATGGGGACATGGTCACCCTCGACATGGCCGAATCCTGCATGGCCTGGGCCGATACCTGGCAGCAGTCCTATTGCGGCAATCGGATATGGACGCTGAAACCTGCACCAAATCGCACGGTTCAGTACGGCCCCGCCTATTCAGGTTCATCCGGCAGCTCGGCGGCATCGGCAGATACCAGCCAGTATGACATCATGGAGGCGGCTCGTCAGAGCTCCCGCGACGCTTATAATAGTGGCAATACGGGCAGCTATATGTGCGGTTCGGGCCAATCCTGCAAATAGGGCTGCGCTAGTCGTCAAAGCCTCTGAACACGGCGGCTTCGTCGACGGATTTGCGGGTGGAGACGACGGCGTTGGCGGGGAAGCTTTCGTCAGGCCAGCCCATGGCGACGCAGGTCTGGATGACCTGATCGTCCGGGATGCCGGCATGCTCGCGCACGACGGGACTCTGCATGATGCCTTGTGAGTTGATGACGCAGCCGAGGCCCTTGGACCATGCGGCGTTGACCAGGCAGTTGACCACGCCGCCGCAATCGAAGGGGGCGATGTCGCTGCCCTGAATGGACTTGTCATAGGTGATGACGATGGAGACCGGCGCGTCGAACTGGCGAAAGCCGCGCAGGATCCAGTCCTGCCGGGCTTCCTTGTCGTGGCGTTCGATGCCCATGGCTTCGAATAGCTGGATGGCGATGCCGATCTGGCGTTCGCGGTGGGCGCCTGCATAATCAGGGCCGAGGCGGAATTCGCGGCTGTGCGGCACACCGGCGAGGTTGCGTTCGACATTGCCTGCGCGGATCTTGTCGAGGACTTCACCGGCGACGACGTAGAAGTTCCAGGGCTGGGTGTTGAGCGAGGTGGGCGCGCGCATGGCGAGCTGAAGGATCTCGCGGATCAGGGCCTTTGGGACAGGTTTCTTCTGGTAGCCGCGAATGCTGCGCCGACCCATGATCACGTCATCGAATTCCATCTGGAAGCTCCCTTATTTTCTTGCGCCTGTTTAGGCATATCGGGGCGGGCTCGCCACCCTGCCGTTGGGACAATCAGCGGGCCATCTGCCGCGAGACCTTGTCGGCGATCATGATGGTGGGCGTGTTCGTGTTGCCGGAGGTGATGGTCGGCATGACCGAGGCATCGATGACGCGCAGGCCCGTGGTGCCGATGACACGCAGGTCGCTGTCGGTGACGGCGAGCGGGTCATCGGTGCGGCCCATGCGGGCGGTGCCGACGGGGTGGAAGATAGTAGTGCCGATGTCGCCAGCGGCGCGGGCGAGTGCGGCGTCATCATCGCCGACGGAGGGGCCGGGCAGGATTTCGGCGGGGTCATAGGGGGCGAGCGAGGGCTGGGCCATCAGGCGGCGGGTGACGCGGATGGCGTCGGCGGCGACGTGGCGGTCGTCTTCGGTGGCGAGATAGTTCGGGGCGATGATGGGTTTGGCGTGAGGGTCAGCGGAGGGGACGCGGACCTCGCCGCGCGAACTGGGGCGCAGGTTGCAGGCGCTGACGGTGATGGCTGGCGTGCGGTGGAGGGGTGAGCCGAAGGTGTCGAGCGAGAGGGGCTGGATGTGGAATTCGAGATTGGCGCGGGCCTGTGAGGGATCAGACCGTGTGAAGATGCCGAGCTGTGACGGGGCCATGGTGAGGGGGCCGCGCTGGCGCAGGGCATAGTCGAGGCCCATCGCGGCGCGGCGGGGCAGGGAGTGATAGGTCTCGTTGAGGGTACGAGCGCCGGTGACGCCATAGATGGCGCGCTGCTGGAGATGGTCCTGCAGGTTGCGGCCAATGCCGGGGCGGTCGATGCGGGTGTCGATGCCTGCGGACTGGAGCGCCGCGCCAGGGCCGATGCCGGAGCGCTGGAGGATCTGGACTGAACCAATGGCGCCGGATGAGAGGATGACTTCCCCGCGACATCGGGCGGTGTGGCGGGCGCCGTTGCGGACATATTCGATACCGACGGCGCGGGTGCCATCCATGACGAGGCGGTCGGCGAGGCAGCCGGTCTCGACGCGGAGGTTCGGCCGTTTGCGGGCAGGCTTCAGGAAGCCGCGGGCGGCGGACCAGCGCAAGCCCCGTTTCTGGTTCACATGGAAATAGGAGGAGCCTTCATTGTCGCCTGTGTTGAAGTCCGGCACTTGAGGCACGCCCATGTCACTGGCGGCGCTGCGGACGGCGTCGAGGATGGGCCAGGTGACGCGGGGCGCCTCGACGCGCCATTCGCCGCCGGTGGCGTGATGGTCGCTGTCGCCAAGGAAATGATCCTCGATGCGGCGGAAGACGGGCAGGACATCGGACCAGCTCCAGCCGGGCAGGCCGAGGCTGGCCCAATGGTCATAGTCGGCAGCCTGACCGCGCATGGAGATCATGGCGTTGATCGCGGACGAACCGCCGAGCACCTTGCCACGGGGGTAGGCGAGGGCGCGGCCATTCAGGCCGGGCTCGGCCACGGTTTCGAACATCCAGTCGGCGCGTGGATTGCCGATGGCGAAGAGATAGCCGACCGGGATGTGGAACCAGATCCAGTTGTCGGCGCCGCCCGCCTCCAACAGGAGGACGCTGTGCTTGCCCGTTGCCGAGAGGCGATTGGCGACGACGCAGCCGGCGGACCCTGCGCCAACGATGATGTAATCGTATTCGGTTTGCACTGCGCGGCCTGCCTTACCCGACCAGACTGAAGGGGGATTCGTGGGCGATCTGGAGGCGTTCCTTCAGCGTCTGGCGGACGAGCAAGTGGGCGCCCTTGATGAACTCGCTGGGCGTGCGCCCGTTGAAATGCCTGAACTCGCGAATGAAGTGCGACTGGTCGAAATAGGCTGTGGTGGCGATGTCTCGCCAGTCTGTCAGCTCCTGCCAGGTCAGGCGGTTGGCGGAATGGAGGGCGCGGAACTTGCGGTGGAGGCGCTTGGGCGCGCTGCCGAAATAGAGCTTGCAGAGCCGCTCGACCTGACGGGCCGAAATGTCGGTGGCGGCGAGGAGGTCTTCCAGTTCGTTGGGTTCGGGATCTGTGATCCAGCGCGTGGCGAGGGCGAGGAAATCCTCGTGGACGCGGCGGGCGGGATCGTCCAGCGCGGCGAAGAGCGTGTCTGCGGCAGCGGCGCGGCTGGCGGCGTCCGTGGCGTCGAAGATGGGCTGGATGTGTAGCGCGCATTCCGGTGGCACATGGTCGGCGAATGGCACAGTGCGGTCGGCCAGCGTGTTCGCGGGAATGCCCAGCATGCGGGCCCAGCCAAGCGGCGTGATCGCCGCGCCGAAGATGAGCGTGTCATCGTCAAAGCCGACACTGCACCATTTATAGGTCGGACCACAGAGCAGGGCCGAGCCGGCCGGAAACGTCTCCTCCTTGCCGTTCATGTTTGTGCGGACGGCGCCCCGGACGACGAAACGGACATTGGCGATTTCGGCGCGCATGACATCGTCGAAGCCGACGGGGATGGTGGTGTCATAATAGCTGCCGACAAGGGCGCGGATATCGGCGCGGGGGAGGACATATTCGAACTGCATCATGGCTTTCCGCTCCCCGTTGCAGGCCTCATGCCCGTCTCCGTTCTGATGCAAGTTGAACAGGATGGCGAATTTATACAATCCCGGATTCGGATTTGCGGAAATAATCCGAGATCGCCATTCCGGTTCCGGTGGCCGTCAAGGCCGGGCTGGACAGGCGTTTCGCAAGGGGGATTCCTTGCTCCAGAACGCCCGGGGATAGGCGAAGTGGAGGCGCGAGTGAGCGCCGAACGGAATGAGCTGGGTGAAGGGGACGCACCGCTGTGGACTGGGCCGACGCGCCTGCGCCACAGTCTCCGCTGCGATGATACGCGGCGGTCAGCTCGCTTCGTTCGCTTTCAAGCGCACATGATCAGCAGCACGTGCGGCCGGCATGGCGAGGCCATCCGGTTGCGTGGAGTCTTGTTTTGGCAGGCATGGTGGCGTCAGGACGTGTCCAGCATATCAGGCGCTGAAATCAGGTGCAATTCGCGCAGAGGCAGGACGGTCCCAGGCCGCGCGGGGCGGGCCGTGGCCGCGAGGGTTTCCGGCATGTCGGAGGCGAGGCCCGGCGAGGCCCATGCGGGCACGACCGGGGCCTCGTACGTGTAGCGCGAGGGATCGCGCGGCGCGTCGCTGATGAAGTCGATACGGAGATTGCCGTAGCGATCAACGTGGAAGAGCACGTCGCGCTTGTTGGACTGGATCCACGCTCCAAGGCGCCATAGCTGGAACCAGAGCCATGGCCAGCAGACCGGATGCACGAAGGCATAGAGTTGGGCGCGGGCGGGAAGATCCATGCGGACATTCTAGGCCGGGCGCGGTAGGGGGCGGACAAGTATTCAGGCAGGCCTGTGGTTGTTGCAGGATACGGGCCTGGACCTGTGGGAAAGCGTGCGGATCACACGGCTGCGGATCAATTGTGATGCCGAAAATCGCACTGCGAGCCGCAACAAGAAAGAAACATCTCCTTTGAATACAAGGCCGTCATATTTCCATCAGATGGAAATCAGGCGGACCTCCGGACAAGGATTTACGGATGCGTGAGATTGGCGGGACAGCAAACGAGCTGTCCAGACGCACTCAGGAAACTTGTCTCATGTCCAGCCTCTTCAAAGCATTGGTCGCCGCTTCCGTCCTTGTCGTCCTGACAGGCGCGGCCGCAGCAGACGACTCATTCATTGCCGATTTTGAATTCTCACCCGACGCACCCGTTGATGTCACTTATGCGAACTTCGAGAAAAGGGCGAAGAAAGCCTGCCGCGTCGAAAGCCGCATGGTGGGCGGTGTCGCAGCCCGTGTGCAGATCGAGAAACTCTGCCGCGAGCAGCTGATGACCGACGCGGTTGCCGCCACGAAGATGGACGCGCTGATCGCCCATCACGAGGGGCGCACCCTGCTAGAAACAAAACTTGAGCTCGCAAGCCGGAACTAGGGTTCTCCAACCCGACCTCAATTGTTCCGGCCCGAAAAGAAGGGGCGCTCGCAAGGGCGCCCCTTCGATACATTTCAGGCGCTGGCAAACCAGACGGCGCTGACGGCCCCGAAGGCGAGCGCGGCAGAGATAAGGACGCGGAGCCAGGAGGCGCGGGCATCGGTGGGATTGTGGGGCGCGAAGTCTGCCTCGCTGCGCCGGCCGGTGAGCATGGGGCGGACGAGATTGTCACGGAAGACAAGGTAGTAGGCCGCGATCGCCACGACGTGGAGCGCGATCAGGGCGAGCAGGACGTTAAAGCTGGTCTCGTGGATTTCGGCAAAGAAGCGGCCGGTTTCGAAGGAGACCTTGGTGGCGAGCGGGCCGGATTCCAGACCATCCACATCGACCAAGAAGAGGCCGGTGGTGACCTGCGTGGCAAGGGCCAGCAGCATGGCGATGACGCTGAGCGAACCGACGGGATTGTGGCCTGCGTGCGGGGTGTGGCGCCGGGCGAGCAGGTCACGCCCATAGGTCATGAGTGACCGCGGAGAGGACACGAGGCGGTAAAGCCGGGCCGTTCCCGGACCAATCAGGCCCCAGACAAGGCGATAGGTGAGGAGGCCGAGCAGGACGAGGCCGACCCGCCTGTGCCAGTCCATCATGCCCTGTTCGGCCGTCCACCACATGGTCGCGACGCCAAGCACGATGAGCCAGTGGAACAGACGGATCGTCCAGTCCCAGACAAGGACGTGCTTTTGCGGTTCCGGCATCAGGATCTAGTCGTCTGCGCGATAGGTTTCGTGGCAGGATTTGCAGGTGGCGCCGGTGGCTTTGAAGGCCTCGCTGATGGCGGCGATGTCGCCAGCCTCGGCGGTGGAGGCGAGCGTGGCGGCGGCGGCCTGGAAATCAGCGATCTTGGAATCGAAGTCCGCCTTGTTTTCCCAGATGGCGGGGAGGGCATCTGTCTTCACGCCGGAGGCCGGGCCGGAGCCTTCGGGGAACCAGTCGCCCATGTCTGCGGTCTCGGTGGGCACGCTGGCAGCGGCGGCCTGGATGGCGGCCATGTCAGGCTCGCCGGCCTTGAGATTGTCGCTGATCGTCTTGAAAGCCTTGCCGACGGCTTTGAGGTGGGTCTGGCGGGCGTCGACGACTTCGGTGACGGTCATGCCATTGTCGAGAACAGTGGCGGTTTCGGACGCCTCAGGCGCAGCCGGGGCATCGCCGGAGCCGCAGGCGCCGAGCAAAGCGAGGCCGGCGAGGGCAGCAAGGGTGAAGCGGGTCTGGCGAATCGTCATGAGGCTCTCCGTTCTTGGTCTGGAGCCAGTCGTAGGCAATCCGTGTGACAGGCGCAATCTCTGCCGCGCGAGGCGGTGGCCGAAAGCGCTGTGCGCCTCAAGGGCAGGCAGGCGCGCGCTTTGCAGCACGGGCGACCGGCATGGCGGGGCCACCCGGAGCGTGGTGTTGCGTTCCTCCTTCGACTTCGCTCAGGCTGAGGGTGGTGTGGTGTGAGGGCGAGTGGTGGGTATCGCTGCGCTCAACCCACCCTACGAGCCTAGGGCCGCAGTGGCCCTGACCGGTGCCTATTCGGCGGCGACCAGCGTGAACTCTTCTTTCCATTGGGCCATGACATCGCGGTTGTCGTGGTCCCATGGGTGGAAGCCGGGCTTGAACCATGAGAGCCAGACCTTCCAGCCCTTGCCGAATAGGGCGGGCTTCTTCCAAAGAAATTCCTTTACGGCGCGTTCGGCATCCTTCTGGGTATAGCCGTCGATGACGAGCATCCTGGCGGCGTAGTCGGCGATATTCGACGTGAAATTCTGGGTGATGAGCAGCATGGACAGGCAGCGGCGGAAATAGCGCTTGATCGGCGCCCAGTCTTTCGTTGCCTCAAGGAAGACGTCATAGGCGACGGCCTTGTGCTCGGTCTCTTCCATGGCGTGCCAGCGCCACAGGCGCTCCAGCGCGGGATCCGTCTTGCTGAACAGGGGCGCACCGTCGATTTCGAGATCGATCATCAGGTCGGCCATCATCGAGGTGAAATGCTCAAGGCAGATCGTGGCCATCAGCATACGGAAGCGGCCACCGGCGCGGCCGAATTCTATGTTCGTATTGATCTCGGATTCAATCTCGGCGACCGGGTATTTCGTGCGGTCGATCTTGTTGTTCAGGAGGTGATGTTCGCGCGAATGGATGGCTTCCTGGGCGATGAAGTCTTTCACGTCCTGCGCCAGCTTGCCGCTGACTTCGCCGCGATAGGCTTTGACGGCATCAATGAAGAGGCGCTCGCCATCCGGGAAGGTGAGCGACATGACGTTGAAAATGGCCGTGGCAACGGGGTCGCCATCGAGCCAGGGGCCGGTGTCTGCCGCGTCCATGTTGAAATGGATATCCCGGGGGAGAATCGTTACATCGTCAGGTGTGCGCTTGTTCGTCATCGTTATTAGTGCCTTTTTAGAGCGGAACCGTTACTGAACATGTAGCCAAGATGGATACTACTGACAAAAATGTCAATAAACAATAAACCGTCCCCGCGTGTGCGCCGCTCTCCGGAGGAGTCGCGCAGCAATATCCTGTCGGCGGCGGAATCGCTGTTGGTGGAACAGGGGCCGCAATCGCTGCGGCTGGCGGACGTGGCAAAAGCGGCGGGCGTGGCCAATGCCACCGTGCTGCACCATTTCGGCTCGATCGATGCCGTGCAGAAGGCGCTGATGGAGCGCATGATTGGCGACCTGGTGGACGCAATCATGGCGGTCGACGTGTCTGCGGATGCGCCTGCGGAAGCGCGCGGCGTGGCGCTGCGCACGCTGTTCGACGCGTTCGAGACGCGCGGCGCGGCGCGGCTGGCGGCGTGGCTGGAGCTGACCGACGAGACGAGCCGGCTGACGCTGGTGCGCGAAGCGGTGCAGGAAGTGGCGCAGAAGAAGATTGCCAATACGGGCGTGCCGACGGAGATGGCCGAGGAGCTGATCCTGCTGAGCGTGACGCTGGCCGTGGGCGTCGGCCTGTTCGGGCCCTCGCTCAGTACGCTGATCGGCAAGCCGCCGGAGCGGGCGCGCGAGCTGACGCTGCAGATGTTGCTGGCGTACCTGCAGAGCCTGTCGGCTTAGGGCTCGGCGCCTATTCCATCGGCAGTTCGAGGAAGTCGAGCGAGCGCTCCATGACGACGGTGCCGAGGTGTTCGCCGTAGACGCGCATGGCGTATTCGAACATGGGCGAGCCGACCTCGTTGAAGCCGACGCCGCAATTGCCGGCGGCGCTCATGCCGGCCGTCATCATCAGCGAGCCGAGCACGCCGGTGGCCTCCTGCTTCTTCTCCTGCAGGGCCAGCAGCATCAGCTGTTTCATCTGGGCGATGTCGGCCTCTGTCGCATTGGCGACCATGCATGCGGCGACCTCATCGGCCCGGTCCTCGGCAAGGGCCGGGGCGGCGGCAAGGCTGGTGACGGCAAGTGCAAGGCAAAGCGTGCGGATCATGGGAGGACTCCTGAATTTGACCGCCGAGGGATAGGCGCGGATCGTGGCAGGAATGGGGTGGAGCTGCGCAGGGGAGGTTACGGTTGCGTTAGGGTGGTAAGCGCATGGCTATTTAATAGCGCTCATGCTGAGCGAAGTCGAAGCACGAGCGCGGGCGGAGGTGCTCAACTTCTTCATCCTTCGACTTCGCTCAGGATGAGTTCGGTGTGTGGTGGCGGGATCAGTCTGGTTCGTCTTGGGAGTCCGGATGGGTGAGTTTGTAGAACTTTCCCAACTCCCTGATGGGTGGTGCTGACTGCGATTTCGACAAGGCCTTGAGGCCGGCCCAATCGCCGCGAACGAAGGCTTCCTTCTTCGCTCGGCTCCAGCCTTTTATTTGGCGTTCGAAATTGACCATGCTGGTCGGGTCCGGGAACGCGCCCGCCCAGATCAGCTCGACAGGCCTTCGCCTGAACGTGAAGGCTTTCGGATCGACGCCTTCATTGTGAGTCCAGACGCGGTTTTCCACGTCCTCTCCCCTGTGGGAGCCGACATAGTATTTCCCGTCTGAACACAGCAGAAGATAGACCCAGAATTGCATCACCTTCTTTTAGCGCTCATCCTGAGCGAAGTCGAAGGATTGAGCGCGAGCGTATAGGGTTTTTGGTGCGGGAACGCCATCCTTCGACTTCGCTCAGGATGAGCCTGTTCTTGGGGCGATGGGGAGAGCGCGTAAGGCGGATTAAGCGAAGCGCGATGTACTTTTCAGTACGTGCCACGAAAGCGGTGCATTGCGACCTGCGGCCCTAATACACCCTACTTTGTTTTTCCGTCTTGTGACGATTCAATCCGGAGAGCCTGTTTCGACAGAGAATGGTTCGGCAAATTCAACAACGCGTTTCGATTTCAAAAATCCCTGCCGTTTGATCCGGTAAGGAGTATAGGCATGTCTTGCGTAGTCCGCGCTCTCAAGGGATATTCTGACACCATCTGGAAATGCAGGTGAAAATTGGCTCGGAATATTTACGTCAGCGGCGACTGCTATAGCGATCACTGTTCCATCAGAAAGTTTAGTCCGAAGTGCATTGTTCAGGAATGAGAAAGCCTCTTGTTTGTCCGGGTGCTCTTCTCCCATCCAGGCGCCGCTCGCGCTGAGTTCGCCCTGCTGATCTATGGTTGCACCAAAGGGATAGAACTCCCCTGCTTTTTCGAGCATGAGTTTGGCAAAATCCAAGCAGTAGATCAATGCAGAATGAAGTTGTTCTGATGTTGCGGTCATCGCTGTATCCTGAAGTTAATCTCTTAGGCAGTTTAACCGCCGAGCTTCTCCGCAGCTTCTTCCGCGAAGTACGTGATTATGCCGCTCGCGCCAGCGCGTTTGAAGCACATTAGTGACTCCATCATGACGCGGTCGCCGTCGATCCAGCCGTTCAGGGCGGCGGCTTTTATCTGTGCGTATTCGCCGGAGACCTGGTAGGCGAGGGTGGGGACGCCGAATGTGGTGGCGACGCGGTGGACAATGTCCAGATACGGAAGACCCGGTTTGACCATGACCATGTCGGCGCCCTCGGCGAGGTCGAGCGCGACTTCGCGCAGGGCTTCCTCGCTGTTGGCGGGGTCCTGCTGGTAGGTTTTCTTGTCGCCCTTGAGGGACTTGGCCGAGCCGATGGCGTCGCGATAGGGGCCGTAGAAGCCGCTCGCATATTTGGCGGCATAGGCGAGGATCATCATGTTGGTGAAGCCCTCGTCGTCGAAGGCCTGGCGGATGGCGCCGATGCGGCCGTCCATCATGTCTGACGGGGCGACGATGTCGGCGCCGGCGGCGGCATGGGCGAGGGCCTGCGTGATGAGCTTTTCGACGGTGGCATCGTTCGGGATGGTGCCGTCGGCATCGAGCAGGCCGTCATGGCCGTGGGTTGTGTAGGCGTCGAGGGCGACATCGGTGATGAGGCCGATCTCGGGGGCGGCATCCTTCATGGCGCGCAGGGCACGGGGGACGAGGCCGTCGGGGTTTAGGGCGCCGGAGCCTGTCTCGTCTTTCCCCTCTGGGCCGATATAGGGGAAGATGGCGATGGCGGGGATGCCCAGCTCGCTGGCGCGCTTGGCGGCGAGGGCGGCTTCCCTGACGCTGAGCCGGTCGATGCCGGGCAGGCTGCCGACGGGCACGCGGCCTTCGCCATCATGCACGAAAATGGCCCACACGAGGTCGGCGGGCGTGAGCGTGTTTTCGGCGACGAGGCTGCGGATCCAGGGGGACTGGCGCAGGCGGCGCATGCGGGTGGCGGGGAAGGATTGGGGAAACTGGGTCATGCGCGGATAGATGCGGCAGATCGGGGCGATCTACAACCAGCCAATGCGACGCATCATGAAGCAGCGCTTGGACAGGTCGAGGCTGGTGGCCTGCACCTTTTCAAGGTCGACCATCCAGTCGGCCTTCTTGGTGGCGGCAATCTCGCGGAAGCCGAGACGGCGGTAAAAGGGGCCGTTCCAGGCGAGATCGCGGAAGGTGGAGAGCGTGATGTATTTCAGCTTGCGGGCCTTGGCCTCGCTGGCGAGACGGGCGATCAGGGCGCGGCCGAGGCCCTTGCGGCCATGATCGGGATGCACGCTGATCTGGTCGAGATAGAGTGTGCCGCCGCGCTGGGAGGTGAGCGCGAATCCGACGGCGCGGCCCTTGTGATCGCGGGCGACGAGGAGGTCGTCATTGGCGATGGCCTGCTCGAAAACCTCTTCCGGGACATGGTCATTCAGGGCCTCTGCCGAGAGGAGACCGGTTTCGGCAAATAGCGTGCTGGCCGCCAGATCCACGCGGATCAGGGCAGGTATTTCATCGCGAGCGGCGCGCGTGATCGAATAATCGTCGGGTAAACGGCGCATTGACTCTCGTGGCGGCAGTTTGTCATTGCTGGCGAGTGTAATGAATAAGGGACAAAATGCCAATGAGCGCCATGTTTACAGACGAGCAGGTCATGATCCGCGATATGGCGCAGAAGTTTGCCGTGGAGCAGCTGCTGCCGCATTCGGAGAAATGGGATCAGGAGAGCCATTTCCCGGTCGATGTGATCAAGCGCACGGCGGAACTGGGCTTTGCGGGCATCTATGTGAAGGACGATGTGGGCGGGTCCGGCCTGACGCGGACCGATGCGGCGCTGATCTTCGAGCAGCTCTCCTATGGCGACGTGTCGACGGCGGCGTTCATCTCGATCCACAACATGGCGAGCTGGATGATCGACACGTTCGGGTCAGAGGAGCAGCGCCTGGCTTGGGTGCCGCGGCTGACCTCAATGGAGCTGATCGCGAGCTATTGCCTGACCGAGCCGGGCGCGGGATCGGATGCGGCGAGCCTGAAGACGAAGGCCGTGAAGGATGGCGATGACTATGTCATCACCGGCACGAAACAGTTCATCTCGGGCGCGGGCACATCGGACGTTTACGTGCTGATGGCGCGCACGTCTGATGATGGTGCCAAGGGCGTGTCGGCCTTCATTATCGAGAAGGGCACGCCGGGGCTGTCGTTCGGCGCGAACGAGCGCAAGATGGGCTGGAAGAGCCAGCCGACGGCGCAGGTGATCCTCGATGGCGTGCGCGTGCCGGCAGCGAACCGGATCGGCGAAGAGGGGCATGGCTTCCGCTTCGCGATGGCGGGGCTGGACGGCGGCCGGCTGAACATTGCGGCCTGTGCCCTCGGCGGCGCGCAGCTGGCGCTGGACAAGGCGGTGGCCTACGCCAAGGAGCGGATGCAGTTCGGCAAGGCGCTGGCGGAATTCCAGTCGATGCAGTTCAAGCTGGCCGACATGGAGACCGAGCTGCAGGCGGCGCGCGTGATGCTGTACGAAGCGGCCGGGCGGCTGGACGGCAAGACGCCGGACGCGACGCGCTGGTGCGCGATGGCGAAACGGTTCGTGACGGACACGGCGTTCAAAGTGGCCAATGACGCGCTGCAGGTGCATGGCGGCTATGGCTATCTCGCGGACTATGGCGTGGAGCGCATCGTGCGCGACCTGCGCGTGCACCAGATTCTCGAGGGCACGAACGAGATCATGCGGGTGATCATCTCGCGGGACATGCTGAAGGGCTAGGGGTTAGCGCCAAAGTTTAGACCAACAGAAATAATTCCCAGAAGTAGCATTGCGATCTTGTCCGGATTTCGTAATCTGCCACCAATAAAAATTGGAACGTCTTATCCTGGGCGCGGGAATCCTCCCCGTTGTGGAAGATAATTCCAATCAACAAGGGTAGGGAACATAATGAATAGATTTGCCAGCGCGGGCAGTGTGCTCGCGATTCTGGGTGCCGTGGCATTTCCGGGCGTTGCCGCCGCAGATTGCACGAGGGTAGGTGCCCCCGCCGCAACCGAGATCATCGTTTTTGGCGACGCTGAATGCACAGGTCCGAAAGAGACATACAAGTTGGGACGCCATGCGCGTCTCGAGGGCTGGAGCGACGAGATATCGTCGATGAAGGTCGGTCGGAACGTGAAGGTCACAATCTACATTGACCGTGACCTGGGGCCAAAGGCTGATTCCGCGACGCTATGGGGCGGGAATTATCCGCACATGCAATGGTTCGGCGACGCGATCAGCTCGCTTGAGATTTCTGCGGCCGGAGATGGCCCGACTATTACCATGTATGAGCATCCGCAGACTGAAAATACCAAGCCGAACCAGACGATTCACACTGTTGGCCTTGGCAACTATAATCAGAGCCCAAAAAAAGCATGAGCTGCTACTGGCCGACCTGATGTCTTCCATCCGTATTCCGGCGGGCGTGAAGGTTACGCTTTATGACGGTCACAATTTCGAAAGCCAGAATGAGGTCTTTGATGGCGGTAGCAATGGCCTTGATGTGAACTTGCTGAAGGAGGGCTGGGATGACCGGGTATCGAGCCTGAAAGTCGAACGCCTGGGCTATGAGATGTACAAGGTGGATACCTGGAAAGAAGCCGAGACGAACGCAGGCTCTGACAAGGAAATGATCGGCGGTTCGAACGTCTGCAAAAACGATGTGAACGCAACGAACCCAATTACGTGTACCCTCGAGATTTCGTATTCAGAAACGAAGAGCAGCTCCTTTTCATGGAACCAGAATACGTCGGTGACCGTGGGCGTTTCGCTGGCCTCCAGCGCATCCGTCGAAGTGCCGGGTGTCGGTGCCGCCGGTAGCGAGCTGACAGTGAGTACTGAATTGGCGCAGTCGTTTGGTACCGATTCCAGCAAGGGTGAAGAGACGTCCAAGGCGATCACCGCATCCCAGGAAGTGACGGTTCTGCCGGGCGAGGAAATCAAGGCCTCGGTTATGGGGCGCAAGAACACAAAGACATTTTACCCGCGCTATCACTACCGCCCCGAAGGCAGTAAAACGGAAGCGAATGCCTACACACGCAACGGTACAATCACCGTCGATATGTTCGCTGAGGTCGAGACTGATACGAAGGTGATCAAGAACGCCGTGACGCGCAACAGTGCGGCGATCCCGTCAATCACGCGCGGTTCGGCGTTGGAGGTCAACAAGAAGTATTTCACGAAGGCCAAGAATTACTACGTGGTGCTGCAGGATGACGGGAACCTCGTTGTTTATGACAAGGGTGACGCGTTCGTATGGGGAAGCCATAATGACGCGCAGGCGCCTCTCAACGGCAAGAGCGCCGAGCTTCAGATGTCCGGCAATTTTGTTCTTCTGGATGCGCGGGATAATATCATTTGGCAAACCGGTGTCGAGAATCCACAAGCCGTTCTTGCGATCGAGAACCGCCAGCTGAAGGTGCTTGACCAGAGCAACCAGACGCTCTGGCCGAAACAATAGAACCAGAGGGCCGATCCGTGCCTGTTACATGATTGGGGCGCATCGAGGCCATTGGCCATGATGCGCCCCTTTTTAATTTCAGAGGTTGGCGGCGCTTGTGGTGCGCTGATTTTCGCACATTACAGATCAGTATACATTACGAAAAATTGTGGCTGGTTTGCGCGTATAATGATGATTTCGTGCTGTTCGCGCCTCGACATAAGGGCGGCGATGCGGTGAGCTGTGCGTCCTTGTAGCGTGTGATGATGGAGGGCCCGCGATGAATGTGGTCCGGAATATATGTGTGGCGGCGATGGTGCTGGGTCTTGGGGCCTGTGCGAGTGCGCCGCGGAGCCTCAACGACAATCTGATTGTGCCGGGCGAGCGGGTGGGCGATGTCAAACTGGGCATGACGCTGTTCGAGCTGTTCGCGGCGAAGGGCAATCCGCGCAAGACGACGCCGATACCGAATACGCGGGCGACGACCTATTTCTATGACGGGCTGACGGTGGCCGCCGACGACAATGTGTACTGGATCATCGCGGACGATCCGAGCTATCGCACCGATGTGGGCGTTGGCCCCGGCGCCGAGCAGATCCTGGCGCGCGGCGCCTATGGCAAGCCGAAATGCGTGGTGACGCAGGATGATGTCACGCTGTATGGCTATGGAGACATCTATTTCGACGTGGATAATGTGTCGGGCAAGGTGAAGGATGTGGGCATTCAGCGGGATTCGCAGGCGTGTGATGGGTGATGCGGCTGCGATAGGCTTTTGTGACCTATTTGGGCGAAAGGGTTTGAACTCCTTCGGGTGATGCGGCAGCTTGCGGGCAGCCTGACATTACCGGAGTTGCCCTATGCGCCTTGTTGCCGCCCTCGCCATTGCTGCCCTTTCATTCTTGCCGCCTGCCTGTGCGGCGCAGCCGAAGGCGTCTGTGGCGGCTGAGGCGCCGGTTGCGGGCGACTGGGGCGCGGCGACGAAGGGGCTGACGCGGAGCGAGGGGTTTCTTGATCTCTATGTCGACGCCAAGGGTGGGCGCGTGCTGGCGGCGTTTCCGGCGCCGGACGGGGACGGGCTGTCGCTGCGGGCGATCCATTCGGCAGGGCTTACGGCGGGGCTTGGTTCCAATCCCATCGGGCTCGACCGGGGCTATTTTGACGAGGGCGGCATTCTTGCGTTCCGGCGTGTCGGCAAGAAGCTGGTCGCGGAGAAGGAGAACTGGACCTATCGGGCGAGCGCGGACAATCCGCTGGAGCGCAAGGCGGTGCGGGAATCCTTTGCGCGGTCTTTCCTCTGGTCGGGCGATATCATTGCGGAAGGTGCGGACGGCGCGCTGCTGGTGGACCTGTCGGGCTTCCTGACGCGGGACGCATTGGATGTGCGCGGGGCGCTGAAAGCCAATGAAGATGGCGGCACTTTTGCGATTGCCGAGGACCGCACGATGCCGGACACGGGCGCGGCCTTTGCCTTTCCGGACAATGTGGAATTCGATGCCTTCCTGACGCTGATGAGTGACGACCCGAAATCTCAGGTGCGGGCGACCGCAGCGGATGCGCGGGCCTTCACGCTGGTGCAGCACCAGTCGCTGGTGCGCCTGCCGGACGATGGCTATACGCCGCGCCCGTTTGATCCGCGCAGCGGGGCGATTGATGTCGGCTTCTATGATTTCTCGGCGCCGCTTTCCGGGCAGGTGCGCCAGTCTTTCGCCCGGCGTTTCCGACTGGAGAAGCAGGATCCGACAGCGGCGAGCAGCCCGGCGAAGACGCCGCTTGTGTTCTATGTGGACAGCGGCGCGCCGGAGGAGATCCGCAACGCGCTGATGGAGGGCACGTCCTGGTGGGCGGATGCCTTTACGGCGGCGGGCTTTCCGGATTCGTTCGAGGTGAAGGTTTTGCCGGAAGGCGTGAGCCCGCTCGATGTGCGCTATAATGTGATCCAGTGGACGCACCGGCAGACGCGGGGCTGGAGCTATGGCGGCGGCGTGTATGATCCGCGTACGGGTGAGATGCTGAAGGCGAATGTCATCCTTGGTAGCCAGCGCGTGCGGCAGGACCGAATGATTTTTGAAGGCCTCGGCGGCACGGCGAAGACGGGCACGGGCGAGGCGGACGATCCGGTGGAGCTGGCGCTTGACCGTATTCGCCAGCTGGCCGCGCATGAAGTAGGCCACACGCTGGGCTTTGCGCACAATTTTGCGGCCTCGGCGAATGACCGCGCGTCGGTGATGGATTATCCGGCTCCACTGGTGACGGCGAAGGCGGATGGCACGCTGGACTTTTCGCAGGCCTATGCCGTGGGCATTGGCGCGTGGGACAAGGTGGCGGCGCGCTGGCTGTATGGGCAATATGCACCGGGCGCTGATGCGGTCGCCGAAGGCAGCAAGGTGCTGAGCGCGGCCTATGCGAGCGGATTGCGCTTCGTGGATGATCCACAGGCGCGGGGCACGGGCACGAGCCACCCCTATGCGAGCGTGTGGGACAATGGAAACGATCCGATTGCGGCGCTGGGCGAGACGATGCGTGTGCGGAAAATAGCGCTCGCGAAATTCGGGTTGGGCGACATTCGGCCGGGCCAGCCGACGTTTGACCTGCGCGCGGTGCTGGTGCCGGTTTATCTTTATCACCGGTATGAAGTGGCGGCAGCGGCGAAGTCCGTTGGCGGGTATGACTTCCAGTATGCGGTGAATGGGGATGGCGGCGGACGCGGCATGCCGGTGCCTGCTGATCGGCAACGCGAGGCCCTGGCTGCGCTGGTAGCGACGCTGGACCCGGCTGCGCTCGACCTGCCAGATGCGACATTGAACCTGTTGAACACGCCGCTCGATTCCTTCTTCGGGACGGATAGCGGCGCGGAATATTTCAACGGGGAGACGGGCGCGATGTTCGACCTGCTGGCGGCGGCGGATACGGCGGCGTCAACGACGCTGGGCGCGCTGCTGCATCCGGCGCGGGCGGCGCGGCTGGTGGAGACGGCGCGGCGTGAGCCCGGCGCGCTGACCTATGGCGAGGTGCTGGGCGCAATTGAAGGCGCGGTGTTCATGGCGACGGGAGCGCCGCGGCAGGCCACGATCCTGCACCGCGAGCAGGTGCGCTATGTGTCGACGCTGATAGATCTGGCGGCGGGCGGCAAGGCGACGCCGGAAGTGGTGGCCGAGACGAATGGCTATCTGATGGCGCTGGGCCAGAAGCTGGAGAAGCCGGTGGCGGGAACGGATACGGCGACGCGGACCGATCTGGTGCGGCGGATTGCGGCGCATCTGGCGCGGCCAGCCGAAGCCCATATGCCGGGCGCGAAAGGCACGGATGTGCCGCCGGGCAGCCCGATTGGCGGCGGCAGTTCTGAGGAATGCTGGCATTGCGATACGGCGCTGCTGGCGGCGGGCGGGTAGGCGAATTGCGCGCTTGCCTGAAGCCGCGTCTGGAGTAGGCTGATCCCATGAGACCGGGTGAAGTCGGCGGATCGGGAGAGACCTATGCATATCGAGACATTGCCCGGCGTGGGCGCGGAGATTACGGGCGTGGACCTGCGCAAGGTGACGGACGGGGAGTTTGATGCGCTCCGGCAGGCCTATGCCGATCATGGCGTGATCTTCTTTCGCGATCAGGACCTCAGCGAGGAAGACCATATCGCCTTTGCCGAGCGCTGGGCACCGATCAATGTGAACCGGTTCTTTGCGGCGCATCCGAACTATCCGCAGATTGCCATGGTGGCCAAGGAGGCCGACCAGAAGGACAATATTGGCGGTGGCTGGCATACCGACCATTCCTATGACGCGATCCCGGCGATGGGATCGATCCTTGTGGCGCGCGTGTTGCCGGAGAGCGGCGGCGATACGTTCTTTGCCAGCATGTACCGCGCCTATGAAACTCTGGACGATGAGACCAAGGCCGAGATCGAGGGCCAGCGCGCCTTACATTCGGCGAAGCAGATTTTCGGCTCCCAGGGGCAGACTTATTACAACAAGACAGATGCGGGCGGCGAGCGGATCGGCAATGCGGCGGCGGCTGACGTGCTGGACGATGTGGTGCACCCGATGGTGATCACGCACCCGTTGAGTGGCAAGAAGGCACTTTATGTGAACCCGGCTTTCACGATGGGCATTGCGGGGCGGACGCAGGAGGCGGCAATGCCATTGCTGGCGAAACTGTATGCGCATGCGATGAATATGGAGAATGCGTACCGGTTCAGCTGGAAGCCGGGATCGGTGGCTTTCTGGGACAACCGCTCAACCTGGCACTGGGCGCTGAATGATTATCACGGCCAGCGGCGCATCATGCACCGCATCACGCTGGAAGGCTGCGCGCTGAACTAATCTTCTATGGGGACGACGTTGGCGAACTCGACCCCGGTCTCGCTGCCGCTCTGCCAGCGGCGAATGCAGGTGCGGGGGGTCTTGAAGTGCGGCATGCGCATGGTGAAGCGTTCGGGCAGGTCAGCGCCTTCGGGCGTGACGATACGGGCGCCGCCGGGCGAGACATCGCGGATTTCGCAACTCAGGCGCTTGAACAGGCCTAGTTTGATGACGCCGGTTCCGGTAATCGGCTTTCGGCCGCCCCTGCGATTTGGTGTCGTGTCCATGACGGCTCCTCGGGGACGCCGCGTGCCTGTATTGGTGCGTCCACAAGTATATATGCCAGAAACTGGTAAACAGATTGTCCTGTATTGATGGTCGTTTTAAAGCATTCGCATAAGAGAAGAAAAAGGAAAGCCAGATGACTGAAGACGTCAGGATCGAAGTTTACAAAGGCTTGGGCCGTATTACACTGACCCGGCCATCTGCGCTGCACGCGCTGAATGCGCCCATGTGCGAGAGCATCCTGTCGGCGCTGGAGCGCTGGGCGGAGGATCCCACGGTTCATCTGGTCATGGTGGAGCATGAAGAGGGCACGCGCGGCTTCTGCGCCGGCGGCGACATACGCATGCTTGCGGAAAGCGGCGCGGGGGATGCCAGCGAGGCGCGTGCCTTTTTCAATGTCGAGTACCGGATGAATGCCGCGCTGAAGACATTCCCGAAGCCTGTGCTGGCGATCATGGACGGCGTGACAATGGGCGGGGGCGTGGGCCTTTCGGTGCACGGCTCGCACCGGGTGGCGACGGAGCGGACGCTGTTCGCCATGCCGGAGACGGGGATTGGCCTGTTCCCGGATGTGGGCGGTGGCTGGTTCCTGCCGCGCCTCAGCGGGGCGCTCGGCACATGGCTGGCGCTGACAGGCGCGCGGCTGAAGGGCAGTGACGTCGCAGCGGCGCGGGTGGCGACGCATTTCATACCGTCAGAACTGATCGGCAATTTGAGGAAGCAGATTGAAGGCGCTGACTTCTCGGTGGACGCAGCGAACCTGCTGAACGAGATCCTGCGGACGCTGACGCATGCCGTGACGGACGCGACCTATAGCCCGCATGTCGACGTGATGGATCGCTGCTTTGCGCTGGATACAGTGGAGGCGATCGTGGCAGCGCTGGAGGCCGATGGAGGCGAGTGGGCGCGCGAGCAGCTGGCTGTGATGGAGACCAAGTCGCCCGAGACCATGAAAGTGGCCCTGCGCCAGCTGCGCGAGGGCGCTGCGGCGGAGACGTTCGAGGACAATATGCGGATGGAATACCGCATTGGCTGGCGCAAGGTGCAGAGCGCCGACTTCCTTGAGGGCGTGCGGGCGGTGATCGTGGACAAGGATAATGCGCCCAAATGGTCGCCCGCGCGGCTGGAGGATGTCGGCGTGGCGGATGTGGCGCGCTATTTCGAGCCGCTTGGGGCGGACGAACTCGAATTCGACTGATCGAGCGGTTTGGGGTGGACAACCGGCTGCTCCCTCGGTCAAGAACGACGCGGCAGCTGATGGAGCGATTCAATGCGTGGTGAGGTTTTGAAGGCAGATAGCCCTGACGGGGCAGGCTTGATCCTGGGTGAGGATGGGCAGCGTTACCAGTTCTCGCAGGTTCAGGTGCGCAATGGCTCGGTGCTGCAGGCGGGCCAAACCGTCGATTTCGTCAGCATGGGCGAGGAGGCGCGGGACATCTATGCGCTGGGCGCTGCGCCCGCGGCCGCACAAGCGGCGGCGGCGGCGCCTTATCCGGCGGCTCCGAGCATGTCGGCGCCTGCCTATGCTGCACCTGTTCCGCAGCCGAGCGACGGCCTGTGGACCTATTTCATAAGGGCGTTGACGAAGAACTTTGCCCAGTTCAATGGCCGGGCCCGCCGAGCGGAATACTGGGGCTATTTCCTGTTCGTGCTGATCACCTACTTCGTCTTCTTTATTATTGATGTCGTTCTGAGCCTGTCATTCTATGGAACGAGTGAATATGGCGACCCGAACATCGTTCCGGTCCTGACCATCCTGTTCTGGCTCTATAATATACTTCCAGGCCTATCGATCAGCGTGAGGCGGTTGCATGACCAGGACCTGAGCGGCTGGCTCGTCCTGCTCAACCTCGTGCCCTATGTCGGTGGGTTCATTCTTCTGGTCTTCATGTTCATGGACAGCAAGTCGGCCACCAACAAGCATGGGCCGAGCCCGAAGTATGCTGGTGCCATGACAGCCGATACATTCGCCTGACGCTGTATAAGTCTGCTTAACCAAGTATTGATGATGAATAGATGGCCGCCTCCTTCGGGACGCGGCCATTTTTTCGCGTGATGCGGGAGTTTTAGGGGTGTTTTGGGGCAAAAAGCCGTTTCGTCGCAGTAACGGTTAATGCATTCGGCCAAATGTTAACTCTCTTCACTTGAAAAAGACCTATGCTTATCAATTCATTAGGAATGCCAGCGTAAATATACTCAAACTACAACAAAAGTTGAGTGATGGTGATACTAATGATGATTTCTGAAATGCAGGAAACTGCACCCCTTTCCGTCGGCGAGTCTTTCCTCAAGTCTCTCTCCCTTCTTGAACAGGCGCACCGTCGTCTTCACGATGTCGTCAAGGACGATCTCGAGCGCGGTGGTGAACGGTCGCTGACCGGCGTCCAGGCTCTGCTGATCTATGAGATTGGCGATGACGAAGCTCCGGCTTCGGTCCTGCGGGCCCGTGGCGCCTTTGCCGGCACCAGCCTGTCGTACAACGTCAAGAAACTCCAGGAAGGCGGCTACCTGATCCAGACGCGTTCCGAGGATGACAAGCGTACGGTGACCTTGCGTCTGACCGAGCGTGGCCTGAAAGTGCGTGACCGCGTGGCTAACCTGTTCGAGAAGCAGGCTACCGCTCTTGAACCAACGGCGAGCGTGCGTCATGACGATCTCTCGCAGCTGAACAAGACCATTTCGCGCCTTGAGCGCTTCTGGTCCGACCAGATCCGCTTCCGCCTCTAGGCGAACGCCGCAATCTGCGTCTCCAAGTAAAAGCCCCTGCCGCATGGCGGGGGCTTTTTGCTGTGAGGGGCAGTTAGGTTATTGACCTCAACCTTGGTTGAGGTCCGACAAGGCCATGTTTGAAACCACTGGAGAACAGACATGACCCTTGAGCACGCGACGATCCGTATTGCCCGTCCGACGGATGACCTGGACGCCTTGCTTCCATTTTACCGGGACGGGCTGGGCTTCAGCGTTCTTTATGAATTCCGCGACCATGATGATTTTGATGGCGTGATGCTGGGGCATCCCGGCGCGCCCTATCATATGGAGTTCACAACCGCGCACGGCCATGCTGCGGGGCGTGCGCCGACCGAAGACAACCTGCTTGTGTTCTACCTGCCGGAAGCGGATCGGTTCGCGGCGGCCGTGGAGCGTATGCGCGCGGCGGGGTTCAGTCCGGTTAAGGCATTCAATGCCTATTGGGACGCGAAAGGCGTGACGTTCGAGGATCCTGACGGTTATCGTGTTGTGTTGCAGAATACGTCCTGGGGTGCCTGATAAAGGCTGGATACGGGGCGCCATTTTTTGCTGGGCGGCGCTGCGTTTTTCCATTAACCTTTGCAACCATGCGGGGATGGGGTGCAGTTCTTCTCGGTGCGATTGTCGCCGTAGGTCCGGCTGAGGCGGGCCCTTGGGCGCGTGATCTGGGCGGCTTTTACCTGCGCGGCCTCGTCTCCAGCGAGACGCTCGAGGGGATCAACGGCTACCGGGCGGATGTCTATGGCGAGTATGGTCTGACCGACCGCTGGACGCTGACGGGCAAGAGCGAAGCGGTGGCCTACCAAGACAGTATTGGCAGCATTGACCGCCAGTCATATCGGCTGACAGCGCGGCGTCAGCTCTGGTCGCGTAAGGGGTTCACGTTCGGCGTTGAGGGTGGTCCGGTATATGGCAGCGCGATTGCGGGCACTTATGGCTGCGACGAGTGGGGCGCTGAGGCGCGGCTTAGCAGCGGCTATTCAGGCGTGCGGCGCAGCCTTGGTTATTACCTGTTCGCCGATGTCGCCGCGATCAGCCACCAGGACGGCTGTGTTCGCGAGCGGGCGGAGTTCGGTTATGGCGCCGATATCAGCGACCGCATCTTCGTGACGCAGCAGGTGTGGCTGGAACGCAGCAATGACAGCGCGGACTCGAACAAGTACGAGTCGCAGATCGGCTATCACTTCGGGCATGTCGATGTGGCGGTTGGCTATCGCGAGGAATTTGGCGGCGCGTATGAGGAGAGCGCCTGGCTGGTGGCGCTCACCACACGGCGCTAAGGCTGAGGCGCTTCCTCGTTCGGGGCGTCGCCTTCAGCTGACGTGTAGCCGGTCTCAAGCATCAGGTAGGCGATGAGGGCATCGCGGTCTGCCGGCTTGCGGACGCCGGCAAAACTCATGCGGTTACCCGGCAGGTAGGCGCGCGGATTGGTCAGCCATTCGTCGAGATGGTGCGGCTCCCAGATGAAATCGGCATTAGTCAGCGCATCGGAATAGGCAAAGCCCGGAAGCGAACCGACCTCGCGGCCAAACAGGCCGTGCAGGTTGGGGCCGACGAGATTGCCGGCACCCTCAGCCGTGAGGTGGCATGACTGGCAGAGTTTGAACGTGCGCTTGCCGATCGCGTAGTTGGCCGCGTTGTAGGGGGCGGGGAGGCTCGCGAATTCAGGGCTGGGTTCGCCGGGCGCTACAGCAACAGGTGCGGGGGCCGGGGTTGACGCCGCGACCGGCGCCGGGGTTGCGGCAGGCGCTGCGGTGACTTCAGGCGGGGTGGATTCGTCGGCGCCAGAGCCGCCACATGCGGCAATCATGGCAAGGGCGGCGATTGCGGCAACGGGCTTCAGCATGGTCTTTGTATCCTCTTGAGACAGTCGAGGGCCAATGTGAGCCGAAGCGTTGCGGGTTGCAACCGCCTGAAACGCGACACTTCGCGCTGACATATATGGCCTGATGCGGGACCGCGACAAAACCCGCCTGCTGGGTTAGGGTTTGCGCATGCCTGATTCCGTTCGTCCCCAGCCGCAAATACGCAAACTGCCCCATGATGTGGTCAACCGCATCGCGGCGGGTGAAGTGGTCGAGCGACCCGCCGCCGCCGTCAAGGAACTGGCGGAGAATGCACTGGATGCGGGGGCGACCCGCATCAGCATTGCCATCGAGGATGGCGGCCTGAAGCGGATGACGATCGAGGACGATGGCTGTGGCATGTCATCGGATGACTTGCTGCTGGCGCTGGAGCGCCACGCGACCTCGAAACTGGTGCCGGGTGATGACGGCCGGGTGGACCTCTTGAACATCCACACGATGGGGTTTCGCGGCGAGGCACTGCCCTCGATTGCGTCGGTCAGCCGGATGACCATCACGTCACGCGCGACTGGTGAGGACGCTGCGGACGTGTTTGTCGAGGCTGGACGGATCGAGGGGCCAAGACCGGCGGCATTTACCGGGCGCGGCGATACCGGCACCCGCATTGAAGTGCGCGACCTGTTCCATGCGACGCCCGCGCGATTGAAATTCATGAAGGGCGAACGGTCCGAGACGATGGCCGTATCGGATGTGGTCAAGCGGCTCGCCATGGCGAACCCGACGGTCGCCTTCAGCCTTGAAAGCAATGGGCGCAGCCTGTTCCGACACGCGGCAGAACCAGAAGGCGAGGATGGCCAGCTGTCGCGCCTTGGCGCCATCATGGGACGGGACTTCCGTGACAACGCCGTGGCGATCGATGCGGAGCGGGAAGGCGTGCGGCTGACCGGCTTTGCAGGCCTGCCGACGCTCAATCGCGGCAATGCGCAGATGCAGTTCATGTTCGTCAACGGGCGTCCCGTGAAGGACCGGATGCTCAACGGCGTTATCCGCGCGGCCTACCAAGACTTCCTGGCGCGCGATCGCCACCCGATGGCGGCGCTGTTTGTCGAGCTGGACCCGGAATATGTCGACGTGAACGTGCACCCGGCAAAGACGGAAGTGCGCTTCCGCGATGCGGGCAATGTGCGGGGGCTGATGATTGGTGCGCTGCGGCACTCGCTGGCGGCGGCGGGGCACCGGGCCTCGACGACGGTGGCGGGCTTTGCGTTGGGCAAGGCGAAGGCCGAGGCGCCGATGCCGAGCGGGGCGCTGTTTGCGTCGCGTCCCGCCTATGGTGCGAATGACGGTTACGGCGCGGCGCGGCCTCCGGCGGATGCCTATCAGCCGGGCGTATTCGCGGAGCCGCCAAGACAGCCTTATGATGCTGAGAATGCACCGACGGCGCGCATAGAGCCGGTGCCAGCGCCTGCACAGGTGGATTTCCCACTCGGCGTGGCGCGGGCCCAGCTGCACGAGACCTATATCGTGTCGCAGACGGCGGATGGCATTGTGATTGTTGACCAGCATGCGGCGCATGAGCGCCTGGTCTATGAGGACATGAAGCGCCAGATGGCGGCGGGCGGCGTGAAGCGACAGGCGCTACTCATCCCTGACGTGGTGGAGCTGACCGAGGACGAGGCAGCGCGCGTGCTGGAGCGGGCGGGTGAGCTGGCCGAGCTGGGGCTCGAGATCGAGGCATTTGGGGCGGGCGCAGTGTGCGTGCGGGCGACGCCGGCGCTGTTCGGCGAGATGGACGCGATCGGCCTGATCCGCGACCTGGCGGATGATTTTGCAGAGTATGAAGCAGGGCTGGCGCTGAAGGAGCGGTTCGAGGAAGTCATGGGAAACATGGCCTGTCGCGGATCTGTGCGTGCGGGCCGGCGGCTGAATGGCGATGAGATGAACGCGCTGCTGCGGCAGATGGAGGCGACGCCCCATTCTGGCCAATGCAATCATGGTCGACCGACCTATGTCGAGCTGAAGCTCGCCGATGTAGAGCGCCTGTTCGGGCGGCGCTAGCGTCAGCTTTCAGCGCCGACGCGTTCACAGGCGGACACATCGTGAGCTGCGACATTCGCATGGAAATCGGCTTGCCTTCAGGGCGCATTTTCTGGGGCATTGACGTTGCGCAAGTGCCCTTTCGTGTGATTGCGCGCGGGGTAAATCCTGCCTAGTGTCCCGCCCATGAGCCGGGTTTCACAAGCGATCAGTATCAGTGACTTGCGCACGCTGGCGAAGCGTCGCCTGCCGCGCATGGTGTTTGATTATATCGATGGCGGGGCCGAGGATGAAGTGACCTTGCGGCATTCCGTCGACCGGTTTGCCGATTATGGCTGGCAATGGAATTCGCTGGTCGATAGTTCGCAAATCGATACCAGCACGACTGTGCTGGGCGAGACGATTGCCCAGCCGTTCTTCATTTCGCCCACCGCCGCCTCGCGCCTGTTCCACCCGCGCAAGGGAGAGCTGGCGGTGGCCGCAGCGGCGCAGAAAGCGGGTATTGCCTATTCGGTATCGACGCTTGGCAGCCAGACGCTGGAAGACATCGCGGCGGTGGCGCCCGACGTGCCGAAATTCATCCAGATCTATGTCTGGAAAGACCGGGGCATCGTGCGCGAGTTCATGGCACGTGCGAAGGCGGCGGGCTATACCGGATGTATACTGACGGTGGATGCGACGGTTGCCGGCCTGCGCGAACGCGACCCGCGTAACGGGTTCTCCATTCCGCCCAGCATCAATGTGAAAACGGCGACGCAGGCGATGGGGCGGCCCGGCTACCTGTTCGATATGTTCACTTCGGCGCCCATTGGGCCGGCCAATTTCGAAAGTGTCGATACGGGCGGGCGCGATGTGATGGCCGTGATCAACGACCTTTTCGACCGGACCATGTGCTGGAAAGACCTTGAATGGTTCGTCAATGAATGGGGCGGGCCGTTTGCCGTGAAAGGACTCAGCACGGCGGCGGATGCGCGCCGGGCAGTGGATAGCGGTGCAAGTGCCGTCTGGGTGTCGAACCATGGCGGGCGGCAGATTGATACATCCGTGCCAGTGATCGACCTGTTGCCGGAAATCCGCGCGGCGGTCGGTGCGGGTGTTGAGATTATTGCAGACGGCGGCGTGCGCCGGGGCGCGCATGTCCTGAAGCTGCTGGCGCGCGGGGCCAATAGCGTGGCGCTGGGACGCGCTTACCTCTACGGCCTGGCGGCCGGCGGCGAAGCCGGTGTGACGCGGGCGCTCGACATACTCGCAACCGATGTCACGCGCGGCCTGTCGCTGCTGGGTGTGCCGAAAGTGGCGGACCTGGACGGCACATTGCTGAGACTGTGCCGCCCCTGATGGGCCCTATGTGAGGAAGCCGAGATTTTTCTCGGTGAAGTTCGACAGGTTGGGCAAGGCGGCAGAGAGTTCGCCAGAGTCGAGCCCAAACCATGAACCGAGCGTTGCCGCATATTGCTCCACCGAAACTTTCGGGATGAGGCGGCCGTGCGTTGATGTGAACGTATCGGAGCCAAGATCCGGTGTGGGAATGTCACCATAAATTTTCCTGCCGGCGACAGAGCCGCCCGCAACGAAGTGGTGACCGCCCCAGCCATGGTCGGTGCCGTCGCCATTGTCGATCGTCGTGCGGCCGAATTCCGACATGGTGAACAGGGTGACATCGTTCCAGACGCCCTGGTTGATCATCTCTGTGCGGAAGGCGGAAACGGCCTCGGAAAGCTCGGTGTGTCGCGAAGGTATCTGACCGGCCTGTCCGCTGTGCGTGTCGAAATCACCCATGAAGACATAGAAGACCTGACGCTTTACGTTGAGGGCATCACGGATGCTGATGGTGCGTGCCACGCTGCTAAGCTGCTGGGCTGTGTAGCTCGCCGGGAACGTGGCCGTGAGCCCCGGCTTGCCGCTGAGGGCGGCGTCATAGGCATTGTTGTTGATGACCGCATTGCCGGACTGACTGATATAGTCGCGGGCATAGAGATTGTCTTCGGAGAAGCTGGCCTTGGCGACATAGTCGTCGAGCGCGCGCCGCGCGGCATCATACTTGGACTCGCCGCCGAGCGTGTAGATATCGTCGACAAGCTTGACCTGTTGCGCCCCGGCAAAAGAGGTTGTGAACTGACTAGCTTCGGTGCCCGAGAGGAACACGTCATTGGGGCCTGCCGAGACCATCGCATAGAGCGGGTTCATCGTGGAATCAGACCGGATGGCGGCATCGGCAAAGGCGCCGCCCCAGCCATACTGCGCGCCTTCCACACCAAGCGACATCCATGTGGATTGCTGGTCGTTGTGCGAGAAAAGGCGTGGCGGCAGGCTGAAGGTTGCCTTCTCGAGATCGGGGCGGGTCGTCGGTTGTATCAATGGGCCGACATTGCCGACGATGGCCATTTCGCCCGCTTCAAACATGGATTGGAAGCCTGCCAATTGCGACGGCAATCCATACTGGCGCGAGCCGAAATTGGCGGCGTTGGTTGGGTTGATGGGCAGGAGGTTGCTGCGGTCGCGAGAACCGCCCGGTCCATAGGCGCCGAACAAGCCAGGCCGGGCCTTGGCCAGCAGGTCGTAGGAGGCCACATCGCGCGGGAAGACTGTATCCGCATGATCCATGCCGCCTTTTAGAAAGATGCAGACAAGCGCCTTGTATCCGGACGTGCTGGCAGCAAAGGCCTTGCCGCTGGTCAGCGTGCTGAGGACGCCGGTGCCGGCAAGAAAGCCTGTCGCGGCTCCGGCCTGGAGAAAGTGGCGGCGATTCATTTTAGCCATTCTGGTTATCCCTGAATCTGGAGCTATCGCTGGATGGCGTAAGCGGATGAGGTGATCGTCATGAAGGCGGCGAGCTTGGCACGTTTCTCGCGGTCGGAATCAGACGCAACGGGTATGGAGGAGACGGCTTCGACAATGTCGGCCTTTGCTTCATCCGTCATCGTGTTGCCGGTGAGCAGGAGGTCGAGATAGTCGGTTAGCGCCTGAGCATCGTCGGCAATAGCGATTTCCGGGCTGTAATCCGGGATGAAATTGTCGGCAGGTCCGCTGGTGTCGAAGATGAACGCCGTCATGAAGTTCATGAAGCTGACGATTGAGCCCTGGTTCACCACCTGGAACTCCGGCGCGGTCAGTCCCTGTGCACCTGTCTCTGTTCCCGGGGCGACATAGCCGGGCCGGTAGAAGTTGAACACGGATGGAGACCGCATGGGCTGCTGGCCAAGGCCTGTGGATGGCGATGACGTATCATCGAGCATGCCTTCACGAGACGAATCTATGTTTCTGACATCAAAGGCGCGGGCCCAGTTGACGAACTTCAGGACAGGCTCGCGGATCTTGCCTTCGCTCTCATAATTGTTGGCGTCATTGACGCTCGGGTCGAGCAGGATGGCTGCCACTGTGGCTTCGAGGTCGCCGCGCTTGCCGGTGCCGAAGACGCGTCCGTTGAGGGCGGTGAACGTACCGGCGTCAAATACGTCCGCGACGCGTTTGACATATTCCGGGCTGGGCGAACTTGCGGTGAAGCGCTGGATCAGCTGGCGGGAGACGAAAGGCGCCGTGTTCGGATGCTCGAAGATCGTGTCGAGGGCAATCTTGATGCTCTCGTCGCCACCCGTGTTCGGAGGAATGACCACGCCAAGAAAACGCTTCTCTTCAGACGAATGCATGTAATCGAACATGACGAGTCGCTTGTACTGCGAGTTTGCGTCTTCCTGATAGAAATTGGGACCCGCCCAGCTCAGGCCAGTGAATACCTTGGCGAGCCCTTCGACATCATCATTGTCGAAGGTTTCGACCTGCTTGCCATTGACCAGTTTCGGTGTGCCATCCTGATTCAGCTCGACCACACCAATGCTGAAGAGTTGCATCACTTCGCGGGCATAGTTCTCGTCCGGCATGCGGCCCGTTGCCGGATCGCCCTTTTCGTTGCGCCAGTAGGTGAGGTAGCGCGACATGGCGCTGGAATAGGTCACTTCTTCAAGCAGGTCGCGGAAGTTGCCGAAGGCATTCTTCGACAGCACGTCCATGTAATAGGCAATTTGAGGCGTCGCATTATTGGCCGTGTCATCCGAGACGACGAACAATTGGGACAAGGCAAACAGCATGCGTGTGCGCAGCTGGTCGTTGCCGGCAATCATATTGTCCCAGAGCATGTCGCGATGCTTGTAGCCGTCGATATTCTCGCCACTATCCCGGCGAGCGAGCAGGGCGCTCAGGTAGAGCGACGCCGGCTTGTCGATCTCAGCCTGCAGCCAGTCTTCCGCATCGGTACCGACGAGCGACACGATGCTTGAAAAGTCGCCACCAAAGGTTGCCCGTCCCAGCCATTGCTGGGCCTCGACCCTGTTGTCGATCCGCGTGTCATATGTCCCGGTCGGCGTCGGGCCCGTGGTGGGCGGAGGAGGTGGCGATGGGGGGGGAGGTGGTGGCGGAGGAGGAGGGGGAGGCGGCGAGCCCGGCGTGGTGGGCGGGTTCGGCGTATCTATGCCGCCGCCCGTGCCACCGTCACTGCCACCACCGCCGCAGCTCGCGACGAGGCTCGCAAACACGAAGCTTGCGGCGACTGTCTGCACATATTTGCGCGACCGCTGTTTCATTGAAAATCCCTCTACACTTGCTCAACGTGTATTGCGGCTTCTCCGGCATTCGTGAACTGAAGGATTGGTTAGAATCCGCTGTCCCCATTGGGCTTTCGTGACATTCTGTCCATGCCCGGAGTTGAACTGATGGGCTCATTGCCTCATCCCCGACAAGAAGCGCAATAGTTAATGTCATCAAAATCTGAGGAATATCAGGGGGCCGCAGGCAAAGCCTCGAAATTGGTCGCCTAATGACTGCTGCAGCCATTGGGATTCGCACGGGCTCCCGCTCGCAACAAGGTAGAAACATTAATTATTTATAGGGTTGAAATTAAAGCAGTCTTGCGCGGATTTCAGGCTAGCTTTTCGGCTTTGGCGCGGGCTTCGACGCCTTGCTTTTTTCCGCCTTGCGTTGGTTCTTGCGCTCGCGTTTGAACGCGTCCGCCTTGCCCGATGCGACCCACCAGAAAATGCGCCACGCCTCGCCGAGCGTCATGTGCGGTGCCGGCGCGATCGTGCCGACCTTCTCTTTCGCCGCGATACGGGGGGCCTTTCGTTTGCGCGACCGGCGCTTTCCGACGGGCTCTGCGGGTTCGGGTGGCGACGTGATCGTCTCCACCTCCTCCGCATCCGTATATTCCACTTGGGCCGGCACATCGCCCTTCTCGAATTGCGGTTCGAGATTGTGCAGGAGATGTTCGTCCGAGAAGTCGATGGCCAGTTCGACCCAGAGGGGCAGGTGATCTGACATCTGCCAGGTCAGCCAGCGTTTGGAATAATAGTCCTTGTCCTTGGCGCGATCCTTGGGCGAGCCATCGCCATTGAGGTCGCGGTGGCGCGTCGGCAGCACCGGTGCGTAATGGTCATAGTGCTCAGGGGTGAACAGCGTCTTGGTGAAGTTGAAGACGCCGGCCGACAGAAACGTGACTTCATCCTTGCGCGTGCGGAATGCGATCTGATCGTAATACTTCGTGCCGAGAATGTTGGAAGGGAAGAGGTCTGGCGGCAGCTGGAACCCGGCCTTGGTCAGCGCCTGCATCGTCTCATCGACCGTGTTCTTGATATTGAAGTCGCCCAGTAGGATGAAGTTCTCGTTCTCGCGTTCGGCGCGGCCCGCCATCTCCTTGGCGATATATTCGATTTCCTTGACGCGGCGCTGGTAGCCTTCGCTCTCCTTGCCATCGTCACCAAAATAGATGTGCACGGTACAGAGGGAAAACTTGAACCAGCCAGCCTGGAACGACACCATGAAGGGCGTTCGAGCGAATTGCTGTTCGTCCGGCAACAATGCGTGCTTGGGCAGAACGATCTCGCCAGCGATGTTGCGGAAGCGCACCTTCCGGCTGTCATAGACGAAGGCCATGCGCTCACGGTTTCCGGAAGGGCCAACGGTCACGTCAGTGGCGATAAAGTCCCAGCCGGGGCCCATAAGGCGGATGACATCCTTGATGGGCGAGAGGTCTTCGTTGACTTCCTGGATGGCGCAGATGTCGAAGGCCGACAGGATTTCGGCAATGTAGAACAGGCTTTCGCGGCGGCGCGGGCCATGGCGGAACTTGTTATTGTCGAAGTCGCGCAGGTTCCAGGTGCCGATAATGATCGAGGCATCCTTGGTCTTGCGGGGCACGCCATCGGGCAGGGCAGACTTCAGCCGGGCGCGCAGATCAAGCAGGCGCCGGGATGTCCAGTCGCGCTCGGAGAGCGAAAATAGCCGTGTGTCCCGAAGGTCCGTATACCAGGCCATGCCCCGTCAGCTCCGCATTCTGCGCTGGTTAGCATCTCGTCAAGTTTGGTTACTGAAGGGTTAAACCGAGACGACCCGCCCCGGATTCATGATGCCGAGGGGGTCGATGGCGCGTTTGATGGCGCGCATGGTTTCGGTGGCAGCGAGGGGGCGCAGGTTGGCCAGTTCGTCGCGTTTGAGACGGCCAACGCCGTGTTCTGCGCTGATCGACCCGTCATGAGCCATCGTCTGGTCATAGATGATGCGTGTGACGGCAGGTGTGTGACCCTTGAGAACGGGGGCATTGGCGCCAGCGGGTTCGCAGACCGAATAGTGCAGGTTGCCGTCGCCGACATGGCCGAAGATGACGAATTCTGCGCTGGGCACGACTTCGAGGACGGCGGCATTGCAGCTCTCGATGAAAGCCGGGATGCGGCTGACGGGGACGGCGATGTCCTGGTTGATGGACGTGCCATAGGCGCGCTTGGACAGCGGGATCGTTTCGCGGATGTGCCAGAAGCTTTGCGCCTGCGCCTTGCTGGCGGCAACGACGCCGTCTTTCACGAGATCCTGTTCAAAGGCGGCTTCGAGGGCTTTCTCAAGCGCGTCGCGGGCGTGGGCTTCGTCCACCATGGAGACTTCCATGAGCACGCGCCATGGCAGATCGGACGGCAGCGGGTCGCGGGTGCCGGGCACATCTTCCAGTACCATGTCGATGGCACCGGACGGGATGATCTCGAAACTGGTGACCGTGTCGCCGGCATGCTGCCGCACGAGGGCGAGGAGGGAGATAACGTCTTCCGTGCTGGAGCAGCAGACCCAGGCGCTGGCGCGCTGGACCTGCGGGAAGAGCTTGAGCGTCGCGGCGGTGATCAGGCCAAGTGTGCCTTCGGCGCCGGCGAACAGGTGTTTGAGGTCATAGCCTGTATTGTTCTTGCGCAAGCCCGAGAGGCCATTCCAGACCTCGCCGGAGGGCAGGACCACTTCGAGCCCGAGGATCAGGTCGCGCATCATGCCATAGCGTAGCACGGCGACGCCGCCGGCATTGGTGGAGATCAGGCCGCCGATCGTGGCGGTGCCTTCCGAACCGAGGGAGAGGGGAAAGAGACGCCCTGCATCTTCGGCCGCCTGTTGCGCGGTGACGAGCGGCGCACCTGCTTCAATGACGAGGGAATTGTTGAAGGGGTCGACACTGCGCACGGCATGCATGCGCGTCATCGAGACAACAATCTCGCCATGTGGCGTGCCGGCATCGACGAGGCCCGTATTGCCGCCCTGCGGTGTGAGGGCGACGTGGTGGGCGGCGCAGAGCTTCACGAGCGCTGCGGCCTCCTCAGTGCTGGCGGGGCGGGCCAGGAAAGGCGTTTCGCCTGTAAAGGAGCCGCGCCACGGCGTTGCGACCTTGCCCAGCTGTTCGGGATCCTCGCTCCAGCCCTTTGGGCCGAGCAGGTCCTTGGCAGCGGCGAGGAAGGCGACGGGAGGTTTTGTCATGATGTGTGTTTTCGCATTTCTTCGGCGATGGCGATACCGCCCTGGTGGGTGGACAGGCCAGCGATCACACCCGCGCGCGGTTCTGCGGATTTGTTCTGGCCGAGCTTGGTTGTGCCTTCGAAGCGTTCAGGCGCGAGGGTGAAGGCGCGGATGCCACGCAGCATGGCCTCGAAACGTCCAGGCGTCATCTTGTGGCGCGTCCATTCGGGCTTGGGCGCGAGCGGGGTTTCATGGAGATGTGAGAGGTCGTCGAGCACCTGTGTTGCGCCTGCATCGTCCATCAGCGTGACGGGGCCCTCGGCCTCGACTGACAGGTAGTTCCAGGTAGGCACCTGATCGTCCATGCCATACCAGTCGGGCGAGATGTAGGCGTCAGGGCCCGTGAACACGATCAGGGCCCGGCTGCCGGACTGCAGCGCGGCGGTGACGGCATTATTGGCCGAGAGATGGAAGCGCAGGGCGACCTTGCCGTCTTCATGGTCGATCAGGACGGGGGCATGCGCAGCCATGACGCGGCCACCCTGTGTGGCGCAGACAAGGGCGAACGAATAGGCGCGGGCCCGCGCGACGAGCGTGGCGATATCGGTCTCGTGGAAGGAGCGGGCTGGGTGCATGCGTGTGACTTAGCAGGAGTGGTGTGACGGCGCGAGAGGATCAGTCGCGATGGGCAGCGCGGGCGAGGCGGTCATTGATGGCTTCGCCAAGGCCTGTGTGCGGAATGGGGGCGACGGCGATCCGCTCATAGCGCAGGTCGAAAGCGCGCAGCATGGCGAACAGGTTGGCGGCGGCCTCAGTCAGGTTGCCGGTGGGCGAGAGATTACCTTCAAGCGGGCAATGATCGCCAAAGCCGAGATAGCCCTCGCCGGACATGGGTGTTGCTGCATCAAGGCGGAGCGTGGCGCGGGGCGCATAGTGGCTCTTCAGTTGACCGGGCGCAGTGATGCCGGAAGCGTCGCCGGGGCGGGCCAGCGTGAGGCCAAGCACGGCCTCGATCTCGGCCGTTTCGAGGGCGCCCGCGCGGAGCAGAACGGGCGTCTCGCCGGTAAAGGCGACGATGGTGGACTCTATGCCGCGCTCGCACGGGCCGCCGTCGAGAATGTAGGCAACCTTGTCGGCGAGATCGCTGCGGACGTGCTCCGGCGTGGTCGGGCTGACATGGCCGGATCGGTTCGCTGAGGGGGCAACAAGCGGGCCGCCGAATGCATCAAGCAATGCTTGCGCCACCGGGTGGGCCGGACGGCGCAGGGCAATCGTATCGAGGCCGGAGCGGGCGAGGTCGCAGGTCCGGCCTGTCGCGGCGACAGGAAGGACCATGGTGAGCGGACCGGGCCAGAAAGCTTCCGCTGCCTTGCGCGCGAGGGGAGTGAACACGGCTTCGCGTTCGGCCATGGCCTGAGAGGCGACATGAGCAATCAGCGGGTTGAAGCGCGGGCGACCCTTGGCCTCGTAGAGGCCTGCCACCGCTTCCGGATTGGCCGCATCACAGGCCAGCCCGTAGACGGTCTCGGTCGGCATGGCGACGAGCCCGCCCGTCCGCAGCACATCTGCAGCACGGGCCAGCATTTCTGGCGTCGGGGTTACGATCTTCGCGGTCATGCGCGCGGCCATAGCATTGCGATGCGAGCGGCGGAACCTATTTGCGCGTTGCCTGACCGGTGACGGTCACCTTGACCGCATCCTTCACCCATTGGGCGTTCGGGTCTGACGTCTGGCCAAGATCGAGTTCCTTGCGGTCGAACGTCGCTTCGCCATTGAGCGTCGCCACATCGCCATTGATATCGAGCGTGAAGGCGAGCGGCGTGCTGACGCTGCGCTGTTTCAACTGCAACGTGGCGGTCGCTGTATAGCCCGTATCTGTTTTGGCAAAGTCGGACAGGCGAACCGTGGCGGCAGGATAGGTCTTGACGTCAAACCATTCCGGGGCGCGCAGGCTGTCATTATAGAGCTTCTTGGGCGTCGTCGCCGTTCCTGTCTGGATCGTGACCAGCACGGCCGAGTTGGCCAGATCGTCGGGATAGAAGGCAACATCCGCCGTCCAGTCCTTGAACGTGCCGGTGAAGTCATTGCCGTCATGTACGCCCGAGAAACTGATTTCGGAGACATCATAGTCGACAACCCAGTTCGCCTCGATGGCGGCAGGCGCTGCAGCTTGCGCTTCACCTTCCGGCGCAGGTGGCATCGGCGCAACAGCGCCCGCAGACTGGCCGATGACCGGCACAGCGGCAATCAGCGCGAACAGCAGCGTGGAGCCACCCAGAGCAACAAGGAAACCGCGCGCTGGCGGTTTCGGCGGCGCGGTGCTGCCGAACAGGCCGGGGATCATGCGTTTGAGAACGCCTTCCTCGCCGGAGAATTCATGCTTGATGGCGCCAGCCACATGCAGGACCAGCAGGCCGATGATGACCCAGGCGCCTTTGGAATGAAGCGTTTCGAGAACGGCGTGGACGATTTCGTTTCCGCGCAGGCCATTCAGGAAAGGCAGGTTGGGCCAGCTGACCGTGCCGAAGAGAACGGTCGGAACCTGGAATTTCGAGGTCGAGACCAGGGCCCAGCCGAGCAGGGGCATGGCGATTATCAGGACATAGAGGCCCATGTGAACATAGTGCGATGCCGTCTTCTCGAGTGGCTTCATGTCCGCCGGGAGGGGCGGCGGCGGATTCATCACGCGCCATGCCACACGCGCAACGGAGAGGATGAGGATCGAGATGCCGATCGACTTGTGCAGTTGGTAGCGCGCCTCGTTGTCTTCCATGTTCCAGCCGAGCCAGATCATGAAGAGGATGAGTATCGCGATCGCCCAGTGAAGGGCGATCGCGACGGCTGTGTAACGTGATGTATGTGTAGCGGACATGAAGTCGGGTTGTTCCTTATTCGGCCGGAGCGCCGACTTCGGCGAACTCGGCTTCGATGACGATTTCGACTTCGTCGCCGACATAAGGCGTGCCAGCCGACAGGCCGAATTCCGAGCGTGTCAGTGTGCCCGTGGCGGAGAAGCCGATATGGTCTTCTTCAGGCGCCCAAGGGAAGTTGGCGACGCCGTTGTACTTCACGTCGAGTGTCACGGGCTTGGTCACGCCGAGGAAGGTCAGGTCGCCGGTCACGGTGCCGGTGTCAGGGCCTGTTGTGGTGATATCGGTGGACTTGAACGTGATCTCCGGGAACGCGCCGGCATTGTAATAGTCAGGGCTCTGGCTGAGTTCTTCGTCGAACGAGTTGTACGGGCTGTCGGGGTGACCGGCCTTGAAGTCGCCAGGGTAATCGGTTTCGACAGATGTCGGGTCGATCGTGGCGGTCAGCGACGTGGCAGACGCATCATCGGAATTGAAATCCAGCGTGGCGTCAAAATTCGTGAAGCGGGCTGTGTAGTTCGACAGACCCATGTGCTTCACGCGCCAGGTCAGAGATGCGTGTGTGGGGTCGAGCTTGTAGGTGGCTGTTTTGCCGTATTTCACTTCGGCAGCGGGTGCCTCGGCTGGTGCAGCGGTTGGTGTCGCTTCGACGGGAGCGGCGGCAGGTGTTTCAGCCGTTTCGGCTGGGGTCGAGGCTGGGCCGCTGCACGCAACGAGCGCGATGGCGGATACGGAGGCTAGAAAAAGGCGCATGGGGATAACTCCTGATGGCTGAAAATTGCAGAACGGTAATTCTGGACTGCACTTGGACCTTGGCCGTAGGCGCGGTAACTGCTTATCGCGAATAACATCTATTCACAATCCGGAGACACCCCAGATGGCCTATGATGCGCCTCTCGACGAAATGGCTTTCACCCTTGAAGCTGTTGCAGGCTTGAAGCGCCTAGAGGGCCTTGCCGGGCTGGAGGCCTATGACCCGGAACTGCTTGCGCCAATCCTGGACGAAGCAGCCAAACTCGCGCGCGACGTGCTGGCACCGCTGAACCAGACCGGCGATTCGCAAGGCGCGACGCTTACAGAGGACGGTGTGAAGGCTGCGCCGGGCTTTGCCGAGGCTTATGCCGCCTTCCGCGATGGTGGCTGGATGGGCTTGACCGCGCCGGAAGAGTGGGGCGGCCAAGGCCTGCCGAAAGCCCTGTCGCTGGCGGTGATGGAAATGTTTCATGCGGCCAATATGGCGTTCGGCCTCTGCCCTCTGTTGAGCTTTGGCGCAATCGAGGCACTACTGGCGCACGGCACGGATGAGCTGAAGGCAGCCTATTTGCCGAATCTCGTGTCCGGCACATGGACCGGCACGATGAACCTGACCGAGCCACAGGCGGGCAGCGATGTCGGCGCGCTGAAGACGAAGGCCGTGCCGCAGGAAGACGGCAGCTATGCGATCAGCGGCCAGAAAATCTACATCACCTGGGGCGACCATGATGTGGCGGAGAATATCGTGCACCTCGTGCTGGCACGCCTGCCGGATGCGCCGGCGGGTTCACGCGGTGTGTCGCTGTTCCTGGTGCCGAAATTCCTGCTCAAGGAGGATGGCACGCCGGGCGCGCGCAACGGCGCCAAGTGTATCGGCCTTGAGAAGAAGATGGGCATCCACGCTTCGCCAACCTGCGTGATGGAATATGACAATGCCAAGGGCTGGCTGATCGGCGAGCCGAACAAGGGCCTCGCCTGCATGTTCACGATGATGAACGCAGCGCGCCTGAATGTCGGCCTGCAGGGCGTTGCTGTCGGCGAAGCGGCCTACCAGACGGCCTTTGCCTACGCGCAGGAGCGCAAGCAGGGCATGATCAAGGGCGTCGATGGCCCGGTGCCGATCTTGCACCATGCCGATGTGCGCCGCACGCTGACCACGATGCGGGCCCGCGTCGCTGCGGCGCGCTCCATCTGTTATGCCTGTGCCGTGGCGGCCGACCTTGCCGAGGCAGCGCCAGACGCGGAAACGCGCCAGGCTGCCAAGCTGCGCGAAGACCTGCTGACACCGATTGCGAAGGCGTGGTCGTCCGACATGGGCGTCGAAGTGGCGAGCATGGGCGTGCAGGTGCATGGCGGCATGGGCTTCATGAATGAGACGCTGGCGGCGCAGCTTTACCGCGATGCGCGGATTGCGCCGATCTATGAAGGCACGAACGGCATTCAGGCGATCGATCTTGTCGGGCGCAAGCTGAGCGGGACGAATGGCGAGTCGATGCGGGTGATGCTGGGCGAGGTCGAAGCTTCGGCGGCAGCGGCGCGGGCGACGAATGACCCGCAACTGGTCCAGATCGCTGACAGGCTGAAAGCGGGCGCCGATGCACTGCGCACCGCCAGTGACTGGATGCTGGAGCAGATGAAAAGCCGCAATCAGGACAAGGCGCTGGCCGGGGCGACGGCCTATCTGGAACTCGCAGGGGACGTGATAGGCGGACATTTCCTGACCAAGGCGGCCGTGGCAGCCCGCACCAGCGACGGCGCCGCGCGGGCGCGCCGGCTGGCATTGGCAGGCTTCTTCGCCGAGACGGCCTTGGCCGCAGCGCCGGGCAAGGTGGCCAGCATTACTGAAGGCGGCAGCCGGTTCCTCGAGAATAGCGAAGCGCTGTTCGGGGTCTGATGCCGGCTCAGGCCTTCAGTTTCGGCAGGACAGCAAGGCAGAGCAGCGAGCCGCACGATACGGCGGCGGCAATCGCGGCGAGCGGCGTAATGCCGAGCGTCACGAAGGGCGCCGCAGCGGCGGTGCCAATGGCGGTCGTCATCAGGATTGCCAGAAGGACAAGCGCGGCGCCACGGGCGTCATCGCCGCCGGATGCAACAATCGCGCGGTAGAATCCGGGCGGCCCCCGAAAGCCGAGCCCGGCGTTGACGGGCGCAAACAGGATGGCGAGCGCGATTGGGCCGCTGCCGCCGAGCAGGCCATAGACCAGCAGTGATACAACGCCCGCTGCCGATAGGGCCGTGCCGAACCAGATCATTGGTTCAGCGCCGAACCTGTCGACGAGGCGACCGGAAAGGTTTGAGGCGATGATGAAGACCGCAATGCCTGCGACCTGCATGATGATGAAATCATTCAGCGTGCCGCCGAGGCCTTTCGTGATCATGGCCGGTGCCCCGAACACAAAGATGAGCAGGCCGCCGAGCGTGAAGGCCTGGCTGAGAGCATAGCGCAGGAACACGGGGTTCAGCGCGAGGCGGAGATAGCCGCCAGCCCCGCGCGTCGGGTCTGGCGCGGGCAGGCGGTGACGCAGGACGCCGACCAAAGCTGCGACGACGACGCTGAGGACGCCGATCACGATGAACGAGCTTTTCCAGCCAAAGGCGACGAGCAGCCAGACGCCGACCACCGGCGCGAGCGCCGGGACGAGGGATTCGACGCTGCCCATGAAGCCGAGGGCCCGGACGGCGCGCGCCTCGCTGAACATGGCGCGGATCATGCCCGGCGCGAAGACTGCTGCGGCCGAGCCTGTGAGCCCTTGAAGGAAGCGCAAGCCCACCAGAACGGTCAGGGAATGGGCAAGGATGCACCCCAGCGAGATCAGGGCGTAGGCCATGAAAGACCAGACAAGGAGGTTTCTCTGGTCGAAATGCGCACCGAGTTCGCCGTAAAGGATGAGCCCGACGCAGCCGCCCGCCACGAAAGCGGCCAGCACCAGCTGGGCCATGGCCTGGCTGCCGCCGAGCGTCTCCGGAAGCGTAGGGATTGCAGGCAGGATAAGGTCTGTTCCCGCAATGCCGAGCGTCGTGCCCAGAATGAGCAGCGCAAACGCCAAGGCAGGCGCGGACAGGGGGGCGGGCGTTTGAGACATGGGAGCGGGCATATGGCCGGAATCGCCCAGCGTGTCGACATCAGGTTGCGAGGGGCCGGGCCTGCCTATATGACGGGCGAAACCGCCGCAGGAGGCATCATTCGGCCATGGCGTGGACCAAGACATATTCCGGCAGTGAGCCGATGCGCGTCAACAAGTGGCTGGCGACCGAGGGCGTATGCTCGCGGCGCGAGGCCGATGCGCTGATCGAGAAGGGCCTCGTCAAGATCAATGGCGAAGTGCTGACCGAGGCTGGCTACAAGATCGAGGATGGGCAGACGCTCAGCCTGACCGAGAAGGCGGCGCGGCGGCTGGATAACCAGCTGTCGCTGATGTTCCACAAGCCGATCGGCATTGTGTCGGGCACGCCGGAGCCGGGCGAGATACCCGCCGTGCGCCTGATCAACGAGGAAAGCCTGTCGGGCCGGGCGCATGCCATTCCGGGCCGAAACAACAAGCTGGCACCATTGGGACGGCTGGACAAGGATTCGCGCGGCCTGCTGATCATGTCCGAAGATGGCGTGCTGGCGAAGGCGCTGATCGGTCCGGAAAGCAAGCTGGAGAAGGAATACCACGTCAAAGTGCGCGGCGACGTGACGGAGGAAAAGCTGAAGCTGTTGCGCCACGGGTTGGAGCTGGATGGACGCCAATTGCGACCGGCAGCGGTCACGGTCATCAAGGGCAATGAGCTGAAATTCCTGCTACGCGAGGGCCGTAATCGGCAAATCCGACGGATGTGCGACCTGGTGGACCTGCGCGTGCTGGACCTTATGCGGGTGCGGATCGGGCCGCTATCGCTAGCGGGGCTACCGGAGGGCAAGTGGCGCCCGATCAGTGCGCGGGAACGCGATGAGCTGCTGCGCTGGGAAGCCAAGGGCTTTTCGGCTGAGCCGACGGCGCCCGTGATCGCTGAACCGGTGCGGCGCCCGGCGCCGGCTGGCAAGCGACCACCTGCCGGGGGCGAACGCCCGCCCGCCGCTGGCAAGAAACCATTGGGCAAGCCCCGCAGCGACGCGCCGCCATCGTCCAAGCCGAAGCCCAATGAGCCGAAGTTCAAGCGGACGAAACTAACGCCTCGCAAACGGACGCCGATAAAATGAGAGACCTCGTCATCGTGATGGGTGTCGCAGGCAGCGGCAAGACCACGGTGGGCGCCGGACTGGCAGAGGCGGCGGGTTGGCCTTTCGTCGAGGCCGATGCGTTTCACCCTGATGCCAATCGCAAGAAGATGGCGTCGGGGACACCGCTGACTGATGAAGACCGCGCTGGCTGGATCAGCGCTATCACTGCGCATGTGGCGCAGAGCGACGCGCCGCGCATGGTGCTGGCCTGTTCAGCGCTGACGCGGTTCGTGCAGGCGCGCCTGGTGCGCGATAGCGGGCGTGTATGCCGCTTTGTCTGGCTGGATGTGCCAGCGGACGCCTTGCGGGCGCGCATGGCGTCGCGGGCAGGGCATTTCATGCCGGTGAGCCTGCTGGATAGCCAGCTGGCGGCGCTGGATGTGCCTGATAGCGCAGAGCGGATAAATGCCATGCGCCCGGTGAGCGAGCTGGTTCAGATGCTACAGGAAGCCTTGCCGTCGCCTGACCCAGCGTGATGGCTCGACGCATGGCAAGCTTGGCATATGCTGGGTCATGGACGGATTTCAGACAAAAACACCGAAGCGGCCCAATCTCGACTATCCGCACGGCGATGTGCGGCCCGAGCTGGCCGAAGCGATTGAGGTTGCGCCGGGGATTGAATGGGTCAGCATGCCGCTGCCTTTCTCCCTCAAGTTCATCAATCTCTGGCTGATTGATGACGGTGACAGCTGGACGATTGTCGACACAGGCATGCCGCTGAAGGAAACGCGCGAGGCGTGGAAAGCGCTGCTTGATGCACGGGTAACGCCGGAGAAGCCGCTGAAGCGTGTGATGGTAACCCATATGCACCCGGACCATGTCGGTTGTGCGGGCTGGCTCTGCTATAAATACGGCGCCGAGCTGTGGATGAGCCGGCTGGAATATACGACGTGCCGCATGCTGGTGTCGGACACGGGGCGCGAGGCACCGCAGGCGGGAATCGACTTCTATCGCCGGGCGGGCTGGAACGATGCCCAGATTGACAATTACAAGGAGCGGTTCGGCGGCTTTGGCCGCGGTGTCAGCCAGATGCCTGATTCCTTTCGCAGGCTGGCGGATGGCGACACGTTGCAGATGGCCGGCGAGACGTGGGAAGTGGTCATGGGAAATGGCCACTCACCGGAGCATTCGTGTCTGTATTGCCCGGCGCTGAACGTGGTGATCTCGGGCGACCAGCTGCTGCCGCGCATATCGTCCAATGTGTCGGTGCACCCGACAGAGCCGGAGGCCGATCCGCTGCTGGACTGGATGATGAGCTGCGAGAAGCTGCTGGCGCACTTGCCGGAGAATGTGCTGGTTCTGCCCGCGCACAATGAGCCTTTCCGGGGCGCGCATGCGCGGTTGCGCCACTTGATTGACGGGCATGAGACGGCGCTCTCGCGCCTTAAGGGCCGGATGCAGAAGGGGGCCCTGACCGTGATGGACACGTTCACGAGTCTTTTCGGCCGGGCCATACAGCCTGACGAAGTCGGCATGGCGAGCGGCGAGGCCATTGCCCACCTGAACTGCATGATTCATCGCGGCGAAGTTGTCCGGATTGCTGGCGAAGACGGCGTTGATCGCTACGCCCTGGCCTGACACCTGCTGCTGAAGCCCTTGTCATGACGGGCAATTTGCAGTGCCGGAACAGTTTACACCTTCGCAAGAGAAGCGTGTTTCGTCTAAGTAGATTCCTGAGAGACACAGATCAGGTGAGGCCTCAATGGCAGACGACGGCGAAAAGGCCCACTCCGTGGATGAGGACGAATCCCTAACTTTCGGCCAGAAGGTTAAGCGGGAACTCCACGAATGGGCGGTCACGCTCGCAGTCTTCATTCCGGTCTTCATGATTTTCTCGGGCCTGCTGTATGAGCAACGGGTTATCCCGTCCGAGAGCATGGTGCCGACGCTGCAGGTCAGTGACCGCGTGGCCGTGTCCAAGTTTGCCTATGGCTATGACCGGTACTCATTGCCGTTCAGCCTTGGCCGTTACCTGCCTATTCCAGAGGGGCGGATTTTTGCCCGTACGCCCAAACGCGGCGATGTCGTGGTGTTCGAACACCCGCATACGGCGCGTGTGATGATAAAGCGCGTGATCGGCCTGCCGGGCGATCGGATCCAGATGATCGGCGAGACCGTCTACATCAACGGCAATCCCATCGACAGCGAGTTTATTCGCACTGTGCGCTATGTGCCCCATGGACGGAGCCGTGCCGTGACCGCGTATGAATGGCGCGAGACGGCGGAAGATGGAACGTCCTGGCTGACGCACCGTCAGGAAAAGGGTGATCGGGGCGACAATACGGTCCTGTTCGTTGTTCCGGAGGGGCACCTGTTCCTGATGGGCGACAACCGGGACAATTCGCTCGATAGCCGGTTCCTGTCGGGCCATTGTCCACCGATTGATGGCGTAGTGGACCGTGTTGGCTGTCCGCTCAGCGTTGAATCTGACCAGGCATCCGTTGGTTTCGTGCCGATGGACCACTTGGTCGGACGGACCGAAACGGTGATCATGTCGCTTTATCGCTGCAAGTTCGAAGACAGCGAGCCTTGCAAGAAACGCGTGTGGCGCGGGCTGTAGGCTTGTATTCATCAACAGGTTGCCGCGCGAGCGGGCGATTGACGCCTTGCCGCATGCCGCCAACACCGCTAGTGGCAATTCCTAGACCGGGCTCGCGGGGCCCTGAGCAGGTTTGAAGACAGGCTGATTGGCGATGCCAGATACGACATCGACAGAAACCCGGCGCGGCCCGATCGTGGTCTCGCGCCATGGCCGGCCACAGCTTGACCGGACAGCTGGCCCGCGTCTTGGATGGCGCGATTACAAGGATTGGTGGGCTCGCTACGAGGAAAGCCCTCTGCGCGACGACCAGAATGCGCCGGAAGTCCTGAAAGGCCTTGTTGCCGATTCCACACTCGTGTTTGCATCGGCGCGTATCCGGGCACAGCAGACGGCTGAACGCGCGGCGCCTCATATGACGGCTGTGCATGACCCGGTTTTCAATGAGGCGCCATTGCCGCCGCCGCGCCTTGTGGGCGTGAAATACCTTCCCAAGACATGGAATATCCTTGCGCGCGCAGCCTGGCTGAGCGGCCATGCGCTGGATGGCGAGAGCGTTTCGGAAGCGCGTGTGCGGGCGGCTGAAGCCGCCGCGAAACTGCATGCCGCGTCTGAAGGGCAAAAAGTCTACCTGGCCGCGCATGGCTGGTTCAATCGCATGCTGCGGCCGGAGTTGAAGAAGCTCGGCTGGCGCTGTGTGCATGATGGCGGTGACAGTTACTGGAGCCATCGCATCTACGAATACACCGGCAAGTAACCGCTTAGGTGGTTGTGGAGCCCATGTGAGCGCTCTAGAGTCACCCAATATGACCAACGGGCAGAACACTATGGCTGATGCAAAAGACAAATCCGTCGAGAAGATGAGCTTTGAGGACGCACTCGCCGAGCTGGAAGGCATCGTCAAACAGCTGGAAGCCGGTGAAGTCGAGCTGGAAAAATCCATCGCTATTTATGAGCGCGGTGCGGCGCTGAAGGCGCATTGCGAATCTCGCCTCAAATCAGCCGAGCTGAAAGTGGAGCAGATCGTCCAGGGCGCAGGCGGCGTTACGACCGAGCCTGCAAGCTTTGACTAGGGCCGATGCACCTATGGGGGATGAGGCTGACTTCGAGCTGCGCCTGAAGGAGGTTGCCGACAAGGTGACCGTCGCGCTTGACCAGCTGATCCCGCCTGCCAGCGGACCGGAAGCGGACCTTATGCGAGCCATGCGCCATGCCGCGCTCGCCAATGGCAAGCGGATGCGCCCCTTCTTCCTGCTGGAAACCGGCGCCATGTTTGAAGCGCCGGAAAAGACCCTGCTGCGCACAGCTGCCGCGCTTGAGTGCATCCATACATATTCGCTGGTGCATGATGACCTGCCCTGCATGGACAATGATGATTTCCGGCGGGGGCAGCCGACAGTGCACAAAGCCTTCAACGAGGCGACGGCTGTGCTGGCCGGTGATGGTCTGCTGACGCTGGCTTTCAAGATTCTGGCGTCTGCCGAAACCCACGATGATGCCTCTGTTCGCGTGATGTTGATCGAAAGGCTTGCGGATGCCGCAGGCGCGCGGGGTATGGTGGGCGGCCAGATGATCGACATGCTGGAAGAAGACAGCCCGCGCGACCTGAATACGATTACGCGGATGCAGCGGCTGAAAACGGGTGCGCTTATCTCCTACGCCACGGAAGCGGCGGGGATTATCGGTCGGGCACGGGAACTGGAGCGCAACGCGCTGGCCGGATTCTCGAATGATCTTGGTCTCGCCTACCAGATTGCAGATGATTTGCTGGATGCGACGGGCGATGAAACCGCCGTTGGCAAGCCGCTTCGGACCGACGAAATTGCCGGAAAAGCGAATTTTGTGACCCTTCTGGGGGTGGACGGCGCCCGACAGAGAGTGCGGCTACTCGCCGCTCAAGCGAAGGAACACCTCGCAATATTTCGTAATAAGGCCGATATTCTGCTGCAATCCGTTGATTTTGTACTGGATAGAACACGTTAAGTAAGGCGTGCCATAGTATAAACACTTACAATACGTCTTAAGACAGACTGCGACTATTCAAGGGTCCACAGAAAGATGACCGAACTCAGCCCGAACCGGCTTCTCGACGCGATCAATTCGCCCGACGACCTGAAAGGCCGGTCGCGGGCGGAACTGAAGCAGATTGCGCAAGAGGTCCGTGAGGAAGTCATTGATGTTGTGTCGGTGACTGGTGGGCACCTTGGGTCCGGGCTTGGCGTGGTTGAGCTGACCGTGGCGATCCATGCCGTGTTCGATGCGCCAGACGACAAGCTGATCTTCGATGTTGGTCACCAGTGCTACCCCCACAAGATCCTGACGGGACGGCGCGACCGTATGCGCTCACTGCGTCAGGGCGGTGGTCTCTCCGGTTTCACCAAACGCGACGAGAGCGAGTATGACCCGTTCGGCGCGGCGCATGCTTCGACCTCGATTTCGGCGGGCTTCGGCTTTGCCAAGGCGCGCGACCTGCAAGGCAAGGACAATGACGTCATCTGTGTGATTGGCGACGGCGCCATGACCGCCGGCATGGCTTATGAAGCGATGAACAATGCCGGCGCCGACAAGTCGCGCCTTATCGTGATTCTCAACGATAATGACATGTCGATTGCCCCGCCGGTTGGCGCGATGAGCAATTACCTGTCGAAGCTGGTTTCGTCGCGGCCTTATCGGGGCCTGCGCAAGATCGCGAAGAAGATGGTGAGCCCAATGGGGCTGGAGTCGCCGGCGCGACGCGCAGAGGAATACCTGCGCGGCTTTGCCATGGGCGGCACCATGTTCGAGGAACTGGGCTTCTATTATATTGGGCCGATTGATGGGCATGACCTCGATACGCTGATCCCGATTCTCGAGAACGTGAAGGCGATGCGCGAGGGGCCGATCCTGATCCATGCGGTCACGCAGAAGGGCAAGGGCTATAGCCATGCCGAGAAGTCGGCCGACAAGTATCATGGCGTGTCGAAGTTTTCGGTCATTACCGGCGAACAGGCCAAGGCCAAGCCAAAGGCGCCAGCCTATCAGAAAGTGTTTGGCCAGACGCTTACCAAGCTGGCCGAGACCGATCCCAAGATTTGCACGATTACGGCGGCGATGCCTTCGGGCACCAGCACGGATATTTTCGAGAAGTCGTTCCCTGAGCGCAGCTTCGATGTGGGCATTGCCGAGCAGCACGCGGTGACATTTGCCGCTGGCCTTGCGGCGGATGGAATGCGCCCGTTCTGCGCGATCTATTCGACCTTCCTGCAGCGCGGCTATGATCAGGTGGTCCACGATGTGGCGATCCAGCGTTTGCCGGTCCGCTTTGCGATCGACCGCGCTGGCCTTGTCGGCGCTGACGGTCCGACGCATGCGGGCAGTTTCGATATAGGCTTTATGGGCGCCCTGCCTGGCATGGTCTGCATGGCCGCCGCTGATGAGGCGGAGCTTGCGCGTATGGTCGTGACCGCTGCGCAGATTGATGACCGACCGAGCGCTTTCCGCTACCCACGCGGCGAGGGTACGGGTATTGCGATCCCGGACGTGCTTCTGCCGCTGGAAATTGGCAAAGGGCGTATCCTGCGCGAAGGCACGACGATTGCGCTGCTTTCCTATGGTACGCGTCTGCAAGAAGCACTCAAGGCGGCCGAAATGCTTTCGGCGCAGGGCTTGTCCGTGACGGTTGCGGATGCACGCTTTGCCAAGCCTCTGGATACTGACCTTGTCGAGCGGCTTGCGAAGAATCATGAAGTGCTGATTACGCTTGAAGAGGGCTCGACGGGTGGCTTTGGCAGCTTCGTTCTGGAGCACCTGGCCCGCGTTGGCGCGCTGGATCGTGGTCTGCGCATTCGGCCGATGACGCTGCCGGATGAATTCCAGAACCATGATACGCCTGACGCCATGTACGAGGAAGCAGGCCTGACGGCGCGTCATATCGCGGCCCGTGCCATCGAAGCGCTGGGACGCGGAGACATTGCAGAAATCGACCGTCTCGCTCGCGCTTAGCAGACATGACGGAAATGCAATTTGTTCGGCGAGTCTGACCCGGAGTAGGGTGCCTGCATGACTCCCAAACTGATTCCTCTTCGCGCACTTGTTGTGGCCGTCTTCCTGGCAGGCTGTGCCACTGCGCCTCCCGCTGACATGGGCCCGGCCTTTGATGTCGCAATGTCGGAAGCTAAATCCGACTCAAATCCCTATGAGGCCGACAAGACGCTGACTACCCTTCTGGAGCGTAGTGACCTTTCGACTGATCAGCGCGCCCGCGCGCTTTATGCCCGCGGTAGCCTTCGTCGGCAGGCAAGCGATGACCGCCCCGGTGCGGTGAAGGATTTCGAGGCGATGCTGAAGCTGGCGCCTGATCATCCGCTGGCGCCGAATGCGAAAGAAGAACTGGCTTTTGCCGAAGCTGATGTCGAGACGGTCGAGGCCGGACTCAAGCGCATGCTGACCCTGTCCCAGTGGTTCGACAGCAAATGGGTGCTCGGCGAACATGACGAGGCGGCAGCGCGCTATCGCAAATCTGGGATCAGCCCGAATGAAGCGCAGGTTAGCAAGCTGAAAGCCGCCGGCTATCTTTGCGAAGATGAGGATGGCGGCGCGCCCGTCTACACGGTGGGCGATACGCGACCGGATCTTGAAAACACGTATTGGTGTGGTAGCGGGGCGCCTGAAAAATCGGCGCAATCGTAAGAAACACACTTTCTCCACAATGCCGCCCTGTCTCCGCTCGCCTTGGGCGGTTAGGGAAGGTTATCACACGCCCACAGACTGTCCCCATGGAGCCCGACACATGATCCGTATTTCCCTCCTCGCCGCAGCTTCGGCTCTCATGCTGGCGGGTTGCGCTTCGGCCCCCGAAACGGCGAAGGTGCCCGGCGGCATCTACGCAGAAGCATCCAGCACGGCGCCTGATAGCGCTTTTGAACTCGCCATGCAGACGGTCGAGAACCTCGTTGATGCCGGCAACACCCAGGCTGCAGTGGACCGTATCACCCAACTGCTGGGCAGCCCGACGCTGACGAAGGATGAATATGCCGAGGCGCTGTTCCGTCGCGGTGAGATCCGTTTTGGGCCGGGAGGCTATGACGCTGTCGGTGCGGTCGAGGATTTCGAAGAGATTGTTGATTCCTATAGCGATACGGAGTGGTACACGGCGGCTGTTCCGATGCTGGATTCCGCGCGCGGCAAGGTGACGACGCTGGAAACCCAGCTTGCCCAGCCCGAGACAAGCAAGATGCAGAAGTTCAATTTCCTGATGGAACTTGGCATGCATCAGGATGCGATTGACCTTATGATCGCGAATGACCTTCTGCCGAGCAATGAAGCCCTGATCGCCATGTATGACATCGGCTATCTCTGTGAGGGAGACGAACTCACGGGCCGGAGTTATGAAGCTGTGGAGGCTGATGGCACGACACGCGAATTGCGGTTCTGCGACTTCGGCAAATAAGTTTCGGCGACAATATTGCCGAAAATACCCTGCAGCAGACACTGCGGGGTATTTTTTTGCCCTGAAAGCGGCGTTTCCACACATGGGGTACTTTAAACCCCTGAAGCGGCGTGGTTTCTGTGTTTCAGAGAAGAAATCACCGGAGGATACCGAATGCCTGCAGATAGCGCTGCGCCAGCCTGGCCTGTCATGTCGATAGCGGATGCCAATGCCGCGCTTGGTGGGCCGGGTTCGCCCCTCGAGATCAAGGATGGCGAAGTCGATGGCGTGAAGCTGAAGGTTTATGTCAACGCGCCCCCGACAATCCGCTCCATCCTTGAAATGGCCGCCGCCACATGGCCCGAGCGCGATTATATCGTCTACGAAGACGAGCGCGTGACTTTCAAGGCGTTAATGCGGGCAGTTCAGCATTTCGCGAAAGTGCTGCGTGAGACCTATGGCATCCAGAAGGGCGACCGGGTTGCCATCATCATGCGCAACTATCCGCAATGGCCGGTAGCCTTCTTTGCGGCTTGCAGCATCGGCGCCATCGCGACACCGATGAACTCATGGTGGACGGGCGACGAACTGGAGTACGGCCTCTCCTTTGCGGGCGTGAAGCTCGCCGTTGTCGACGGCCAGATCTATGAGCGCATGCGCGAGCATATGAAGAAGCTGCCGGAACTGGAGCATGTCATTATCGCCCGGGACAAGGGTGAGGATCATGCTGATCCGCGTGTGAAAGGTCTTGAGACTTATATTGGCGACGCCAATAGCTGGAGCGCGCTGGACGATATCGGCCTTCCTGCTGTCGAGATCGGTCCGGAGGACGATGCAACGATCATGTATACGTCGGGCACTACCGGAAAACCGAAGGGCGCGTTGGCGACAAACCGTGCTGTCATTTCCAACATGTTCAATTCATCGACCTGCCAGGCGCGCATGCTGCTGCGTCGTGGTGAGGCCATTCCGGAGCCAGACCCCAACGAGCAGAAGGCGACACTTCTGGCCATTCCGTTCTTCCATGCGACCGGCTCGTTCGCGATCCTGATTCCGTCAATGCTGCGCGGTGACAAGATTGTCGCGATGTACAAGTGGGATGCTGGCGAGGCGCTGCCGATTATCGAGCGAGAGAAGATCACGGCTGTGGGCGGTGTGCCGGCTATTGCATGGCAATTGCTGGAGCATCCGGATCGGGACAAGTTTGACCTGTCGTCGATTCAGGCAATCTCGTATGGCGGTGCACCGTCTGCGCCGGAACTGGTCAGCACGATCAAGAAGCGCTTTCCCGATGCGGCGCCCGGCAATGGCTGGGGTATGACCGAGACGTGCGCCACGGCAACGCTGAATATCGGCGAGGATTATGTGAACCGGCCATCCAGCGCTGGCGCGCCTCCCGGCGCAGTGGAACTCAAGATTTGCGATCCGGATGGCAACACGTTGCCTGATGGTGAGGTCGGCGAGCTCTGGTGCAAGAGCCCCTCGAACTGCAAGCGCTACTGGAACCGGCCTGAAGCCACTGCGGAGACGTTCCGCGAAGGCTGGGTCGTGACGGGTGACCTGGCGCGCATTGATGAAGAGGGTTTCCTCTTCCTCGTTGACCGCGCCAAGGACATGCTGATCCGAGGTGGCGAGAACATCTACTGTATCGAGGTCGAGAGCGCACTCTATTACCATCCGGCAGTGATGGACGCGGCTGTGGTCGGCATTCCGCACAAGGTGCTGGGAGAGGAAGTTGGCGCGGTGGTGCAGCTGAAGCCGGGCAAGACGGTGACGCAGGATGAGCTGCGGGCGCATGTGGCCGGAATATTGGCGGCGTTTAAAGTGCCGGTCGAGATCCAGTTCCAGGACGAGCCGCTGCCGCGCAATGCCAATGGCAAGATCCTGAAGCCCGAACTGCGTAGCCGATTCACGGCCCGCGCGTGAGCGAGACGCCTCCCAAGTCGGTCGCGCTCGAAGCTCGCGAGGCCGGCGAGGACGGGCGGCGCTTTTCGCCCTCGGTGGCGCGTAATCGGGAGCCGATCCGGGGCGTGTTTGCCAAGCATGTCGCGCGCGAAGGGCGTGTGCTGGAGGTTGCTTCCGGCACGGGCGAACATGGCGCCTTTCTTACCGATGAATTGACTGGTCTTGAGTGGACATATTCGGACGTGGATGCGGATAGCCGGGTCAGCCAGGCTGCCTGGGTGGCTGCGGCGACGCATGATCGGCTACATGGGCCGCTGACACTCGATGCAAGCCTTGCTGACTGGGGCGAGGCGGAAGCCGCGCGGCCGTGGGATGTCGTTGTCTCGATCAACATGGTTCACATTGCGCCGATGAGCGCGGTGGAAGGCCTCATTGCTGGCGCTGGAAGACTGCTGAAGCCCCAAGGGCGTCTGTTTCTTTACGGACCGTTTGGCCGAGATGGGATCATGGCGCCCTCCAATGCACGTTTCAGCGAAGACCTGAAACGGCGTGACCTGGAATGGGGTGTGCGAGATCTCGATATGGAGCTGCTTCCGCTCGCCTCGCTGGCAGACCTGATCCTTCAGGACATCATCGAGATGCCCGCCAACAATCTGGCTGTTGTGTTCGAGCGGACCTGACTGAACTCTGCTGCGCTGATTGACAGGCACGGCGGCGCGGAACTTACATGAGCGACACCAGACAGACAGGTAAGCTGACATGACTTTTTCGAGACGGAATGTTCTTGGCGTCGGGGCAGGGTTATCTGCCGTCGGCCTTCTCGGCGCCTGTGCGGGTCGCGGACCTCAGTCAGGTGCGCCAGTCGAACAGCGTCGCTTGATGATCAATGGCAACATGGTCATTCCGGGCAATTCCGATGAGCCGCTGAGCGATGAGGACAAGGCGCTCATACGCGCTACGGACATTTCAGCGCTCAAGATTACGGCTGGCGGCAGCCAGGGTACATATGAAGAGACGCTGGAAGAGCTGGCGTCCTACGCGAAGGTCTTCGCGAATAATCCCGACATGTTCATGAGCATCGACTCTGTAGCGGATATCGAGACCGCGTTTGCGATGCAGCGTGTTGGCATCATTCTCGGTTTTGAGGCCTCCACGATGCATGACGGCAAGACCGAGCGAATTGCAGAGTTTGCAGGCCGCGGCGTATGTGTGATGCAGCTTTCCTACAATGTGGCTTCTCCCTTCGGTACGGGGGTGATGGTGACGGAAGTTCCAAAGGGGCTGACCGAACTTGGCCGCGAAGCAATTGCCGTCATGGAAGCAAACAGGGTGCTACTCGATCTCAGCCACTCGGACCGCGAGACGACGCTGGAAGCCATAAAGATTTCAATCCACGCTCCAGCGATCACGCATGCGGGCTGTGCTGCCGTGAATGCGCATCCGCGCAACAAGACGGATGATGTTCTTCGCGCACTTGCCGACAAAGGTGGCGTGGTTGGGCTTTATGAGCTGAGCTACCTCACACCCGAGCTGACGCAGACACCCCTCTCGGCCTATATGGCGCACCTGGAGCATGCGCTGAATACGTGCGGGGAGGACCATGTCGGGATTGGCAGCGATGCGCTGATGCTGGTGTTCGATACGAGTCCTGAGAGCAAGGCGGCGTGGGACGAGTCCATTGTTGCGCGTCGAGAAGCAGGGGTTGCGGCGCCCGGGGAGGGGCCGATGCCCTTCGTGGACGGGCTGAACGGCCCGCAGCGCATGTCTGTGATTGCCGACAAGCTCGCACTACTGGGCTATAAGTCCGGTGTGGTCGACAAGGTGATGGGGCGCAATTTTGAGCGCGTCATGAAGCAGGCGTGGGCGACAATCTAGCGGGTGGACTTTCCGGCAATCCCGTTTGAAATACGCGCCATGAAACAGATCATGAGTGTTGCCTTCGTAGCGCTGCTGGCCGCTTGCCAGACGGCGCCCGTTCAAACGCCTGCCGCTGACGCGCCTGTCGGGGCTGCCGCAGTGGTGAAGCCTTCAGCGGGCCAGCAATGGCTGTTCGGCTCCGCCGAGGCGAGCGTTATCATGCGCCAGACATGGGAAACTATTGCGGATTATGTTGAGGCCAAGGCTGCGGAGGCGCCGACTTATGGTGTTGTTCTTACGCCAGACAGTTCGCCCGTACAGCCGGGTTTCCTCGCGTGCGAGGGCAGGCCGCTCGCGGCGGTGTTTGATGCGGATGAGACGCTGATATGGAACCTCGGCTCCATGGCGGCTTTCGAGCGCATGGGCATCGGTTTTGATCCGGCCATCTGGGACGAGTGGGAAAAGACAGGCGCAGGCAAGGCGGTGGCCATTCCCGGCGCTTTGGAGGCGCTGGCGCGCATCCGCGAGGCTGGTGTTACGGTGATCGTGAATACGAACCGTGCGGCTGAGAATGCCGCCGGGACTGAAGCGACATTGGAGGCCGCCGGCATTGGCGAGTTCTCGCACGGCTCGACGCTGTTCCTGCGTGGCGACGCGCCGGACGGGACCGGCAAGGATGGGCGTCGCATGATGATCTCGGAGAATTACTGCGTGATCGCGTTGGTCGGTGACCAGCTGGGCGATATCGCGGATCCCTTCAATGCGAAAAACCTGGGTGTGTTGGACCGGAAAGTGCTGACAGAGGCACCTGCAATTTCAGGCCTCTGGGGCAATGGCTGGTTCGTGTTGCCAAACCCGGTCTACGGTCCGTCGATCCGGGGCGACTTCGACGACATCTATCCTGAGGCAACGCACTGGGCGCCATCAGCGGCGAGCGAACTGCCCGCCGCCAACTAAGGCTTAGTTGCCGCCGCCGAACTGCTCGGTCCATGCGGCGACCTGCTCGTCCTCGATTTTCTGGAAGAGCACGTCTGGTGGCGTGATCGGCATGCCGTGGGGCAGGGCGTCCAGCAGCTTCGCGAAATCCGTATTCGGTTTGGCGCCCGGCAGGTTGCGGTGCTCTTCCGGGATGCCTAGGGCATCGAGGATTTTCTTACCAGCATCCGGGATGATCGGCAGGGCGAGGATGCCGAACAGGGCCGCGAGGTTCAGGCCTGCGCGCACGCCCACGGCTGCTGCATCGACATCATTCTTGTATTTCACCCACGGCTCGGCCTTGGTGAGATATTCGTTGCCCGCAGCCCAAATGGCGCGCGTCTCGGCGGCGGCCTTGCGGAACTCCATGGCTTCATAATGTTCGATGAGGCGGGGCAGGCGTTCGGCGAGTTCGGCGGTCATCCACGCTTCTGCCTCGCCTCGCTCGCCTGCAGCGGGCACCTGACCGTCGAACTTGCTTGCGGCATATTTGGTGATGCGGTTGATGAAGTTGCCAAGCACGTTGGCAAGGTCTGAGTTTACCGCCGCCTGGAAGCCTTCCCATGTGAAGGCCGCGTCGGAGCCTTCCGGTGAGTTGGCGATCAGGTACCAGCGCCAATAGTCTGACGGCAGCAGCTCAAGCGCCTGGTCCATGAAGACGCCGCGCTTGTTGCTGGTCGAGAACTTGCCACCATACCAGGTGACCCAATTGAACGCCTTGAGTTTGTCGACGGTCTTCCACGGCTCGCCGCTACCAAGCAGCGTGACGGGGAAACTGACCGTGTGGAAGGCGACATTGTCCTTACCCATGAACTGGACGTATTCGGTTTCGTCGGCGCCCTTATCGGTGCGCCAGAGGGCTTCCCAGTCGCCGCCGGTGGCCTCGGCCCATTCCTGCGTGGCGGCGATATATTCGATCGGTGCATCGAACCAGACATAGAAGACCTTGTCCTCATAGCCGGGGCGAGGCGCACCGTCTTGGCCCAGCACCTTGATACCCCACGAGAGGTCGCGCGTGATGGACCGGTCGATGAGTCCTTCGTCCAGCCATTTGTTGGCAATCGAGACAGCGAGGCTTGGCCAGTTGGCGCCCTTTTTGTTCACCCATGCGCGGATTTCGTCCTGCGACTTTTCCTGCAGCAGGTAGAGGTGATTGGTGTCGCGGATCTCGATATTCGTACCACCTGAGACGGCGGAATAAGGATTAATCAGGTCGACGGGGTCGAGCAGGTTTCCGCAATTGTCGCACTGGTCGCCACGCGCTTTTTCGAAGCCGCAATGGGGGCAGGTGCCTTCGACGTAGCGGTCTGGCAGGAAGCGGCCATCATCTACCGAATAGACCTGTTTAGATGTGCGTTCCTCCATCAGGCCTCGAGCTTCAATTGCCTGCGCGAAATGCTGTGTCAGGGCGTGATTGGCCGGACGGGAGGAGCGGCCGAACCAGTCAAAGGACAGGTTGAAGCCTTCCCCCGCCTTGCGCTGGATTTCGAATTGTTCGTCGCAATAGGCTTGCACGCTCATGCCCACGGCCTGGGCGGCCAGTTCGGCGGGCGTGCCATGTTCGTCGGTGGCGCAGATATAGGTCACTTCGTGGCCCATCAGGCGCATCACGCGGGCATAGACATCTGCCGGCAGCATGGAGCCAGCGAGGTTGCCGAGGTGCTTGATGCCGTTGATATAGGGCAGGGCGGACGTAATCAGGATGCGCCGGGGTCGCGACATGAAGGTATTTCTTTCCGGTTTTGCCTTCGGGGAGGCGTGATTCGGGCTGTTTGCCCGCTGGAACGGGACTTTTAGCGCGATGGGCCGGAAAAGAAAGAAACTTGGGCGGAATTGGACAGTTGCCACTGTCGGGAATGTCGCCAGTTCCAAAAAAGCCCCGGAAGGTCGTGGGACCAGTCCGGGGCAGTGTTTGGACGGAGGGGAGCGGTGAACCACCCTCCGTGCCAGCCAAATGAATGGGTATTAGAGGCCGTAGCCTGGCTGAGCCGTCAGCAAGATATCTACACGGCGGGCCAGCGGTGCGTTGGTGCCGACAGGCATGGCGACATCTACCTTGGGCGAAATATCGGTGTGAACTTCACGTGCCTGGATCCCGCGGGCGTTGAACGCTTCGAGAACGGCCGCTGCGCGGGCTTGGGACAAGTCTGCGAGATCTTCGTCGTCATGGGCTTCCTCAGAGACCACTTCCGCGTTGATTTCGGTCACAGCGCACCCAGCAAGCCGCTCACTGGCTGCATTCACGGCACGCATCGAATACGAGGACAGCATGGATTCATAGGCCGAGAAATAAACGGACATGCTGACATCCTCACAGGACTTGGCGTGGGATATGTCAGCCGGTTGGGTCGGCGGGGCAGGGGGCACTTCGGCAAATGCCGGGGCCTGCATAACGGCGGCGACAGTCAAACCGGCGAGGGCGATCATCGAGCGTTTCATGGTGTATTCCTTCATGCACTTATCGTTGTTGATACTGGACCTACGCATGAAATGAGGCTGAAAGGTGCAAGCCGTTGGGCGAATGGGGCGGTTGCAAGGTGATTGCGAGAATTTGGGCATTTGCCGAAATGGTAGCGCAATCAAAAATGCGGTCAGACTGCCGCAGGGTCATTGCTTTCTTTTGCTGCAGTGCAACATATAGCGCATGGACAACCGTGCGATTTATACGAGCCTCAAGACGGGCAAGCGCATTTACCTGAGGCCTATTCGGCCTCAGGACAGTCTGCGCATACGCGAAACAATCGCGAACTTGTCGGAGCGGTCACGCTATTATCGTTTCTTTTCAGGGATGAAGAAGGTGCCGGAGCCTGTGCTGGAGCGCCTTGTGGCTGTCGACGGCGTTAATCATCTTGCCTGGGGTGCGCTCGACCTTGGAGAGCATGACCTGCCCGCCATCGGTGTGATTCGTGTCGTGCGCGACCCCAAATCGGGCGTTGCGGAGCTTGCCATCGCCACCCTGGATGCGTTTCATAATACCGGCTTGGCGCGTATCCTGATGGCCGTCATCATCTGCGATTGCTTGCAGGCGGGGATTGAGACGATGCAAGCGAATGTGCTCGCGGAGAACAAGAAGGCGCGTGCGCTGTTCAAGACATTTGGGGGTGTCTGCACCCATTCAGACGGTGCTTACCTGACCTATACGCTTGATGTCGCCAAGATGGACGAGCTGATCCACGGCGTCGACATTCCCGAAGCCGTGAACGATGTTTTCCACGCTTTTGACCGTTTCAATGCCTACAAGCCTCGTTTGGCGGGCTAAGTCAGCGCGTCGCACAAACCTGACTTGCGCCCGCGCGCTGATCGAAGTAGTGAGACCCGTTCCAGCCGCCGGTTTAGCTCAGCTGGTAGAGCATCTGATTTGTAATCAGAGGGTCGGGAGTTCGAGTCTCTCAACCGGCACCATTATAAAACAAGGACTTATGGGTTAGCGGGGCGGTCTGATTAGGCCGCTTTTCTTGTTGGGGTAACGCATCGGGTAACGTTTGGTGATTTTATCAAGCTGACCTGAGACCCATTTGGTCCCGCATTTGAATAGAGAGTCTGTCGCAACGGAGA